>NZ_RQFA01000080.1 GCF_004770155.1 Leptospira gomenensis
ACAACGATCAAAACTCGGAACCGTTTTTCCAATGAAGCACACAAGCTCCGCGAATCGGAAAAGACCGCAACTTGGTATTCGGACTTCGTGCGAATTCCGAAAACGATTCCTTAGAAAAGCCCGCTCGACGAATCGTCTCTTCACACGACGAACCGATCAAAAACCAATCCGGATTCGAATAAGAAGCCGCCGCAAACGAATTCCGTTTTTGGGGATCGAACTGCTCCCGTTTCTTTTTTTCTCTGACCTTTTTTTCCGCAAACCAACCCGCTCTAAAAAAAGAAAGAGTAACGTCGGGACGATTCGGATGTTCCAAAGGTAACAAATTCCACAAAACGGAATCTCTGTTCAGATTTTTCGAAAGAACTTCTTCAACGTCGTAGGCGGAATAAAAGAGACTTTGATCCGTACCCGAAAAACACAAATTCGTCCGGTCCCAAACCGAAGCCTTGTTTCGAATAAAATAACCCGCAGTAAACAATATAATTAAAATATAATAAAATACTGAAATACTGCGAAAAGTCCCGGAAACTCCGGCGAAGTTTTCTCTGAAAAAAAGGCAGACGCCAAGAAATAGCGCCGGATACAAATGATAAATGTGACGCGGCTGATGGTTGGGAGTCATCAATGTTAAACCCAGAATCGAAACCGCAACCGACAAAAATACGAACAACGAAGCCGTCGGAGTCTTTTCTTTTCGATAACGGAGAAATCCAATAAAAATTCCCAACACGAAAACGGATAAAAGGATCCAACCTCCAAACGGAGAATAGAGGGAATTTTCCGCAATCTCGCGCACATAAGTAAGACTAAACAGGGAATCGTCCCCTTGTCCGGGCAACAAACCCGCACCTTGCGCATGTCGAATCGTACTTCCCGAACTCGAAAAACGATCCGGGTGCAACAAAACCCAGGTGCCGATCGGCAAAATACAGAAGGTCCAGAAAATTTTCCAAACCGAAAGTCCTGCGGAAGCCGCTCCGTATTCTTCTTCGAAAGAAGCGCTCAATCCGTTCATTTTATCCGAAACGTCCGTAACGATCACGGAACTTTTTTCCGATCGTTTCGGATAAAAAATTCTCCAAAGAGAAATGGTCGAAACGATCCAAAACGAAAGCACGGCCGCATAACGTAGATAGGCTTTCGTCTTTCCGATTAAAATATTATCCGATAAAAGGACCGAAATCGCGATCAAAAGAAACGAGGCTCCTATAGGAATCAAACGAAATCTCCGTTTTCGTTCGGACCCTATTCCCAAACCGAAAGAAAGAAAAAATTTCCGCAACAATTCCCCGGTTTCACGAAAACGAAAAACGCAGAGGAACAAAACTCCGAAAAAAAGAAAAATATAACCGTACGGATATTTCGTATGAAATAATAAATTTACGCTCGTAAAAAGAAACCAAGGAGATTGCGATCCATCCTTTTCCGGATTGAGGTTTTCACGATCGAGTAAATCCCAAAACGCAATCAAAACAAAAAGAAAAAAAAGCCCGCCCTGAATTTCCAACATTCCCGAAAAGGAATAATGCATCCAACCCGGATTCAGCAATAAACCTCCCCATACGATCGGAAATAGAAACGCCGCGATAGTGAAAATCGGAAACGCGTTCTTAACTCCGTCTCCGTTCCTCATAAATCGAAACAAAATCCAAGGAACGACGGCGATCACAAGAATCGATTCCACAAAAGTGAACAATGAAACGGGAACACCTCCTGGTCCGAAACGAAAGATCAAAATCGCTTCGGGAAGATTTCTCAACACCGGCCAAGTCGGAGAATCTAAGATCAATCTTAAGAATTCGAAAAGATCGAACGAACGAATCGACGCCGCGATTTGAATCGAAGTCGTTAGGCGCGCGTCCGGATCCCAGGTAAGAAATTCTCGATTGGGACAAAACTCAAAGTATTTCAGATATAAATCACGGAAATAGATTCCTAAAATAACGAACTGAGGTAAATAAAGTCCGAGGATCAGAAGTTTGGAATTTTTAATCGAATTTAAAAAACGCATAAGGAACGGAAACGATCATATCAACTTCCTAAAAGGCGGAGTCAATCGTCTAATACGAATCTGTCTTTTGGTTCCGTTTTTTTTCGACCTCGGCGCGGAAAGTCGTCCGTTCGTTTTTCCCAAAGATCATTCCTTCCATTCCGGCTACGGAGTGGAATGGTGTTATTTCGTTGGAATTCTGCGTTCCTCGGATGGAAAACGTTACGGTTACGAGCTCAGTTTTTTTAAGGGAATTTTCGGAAAGGAAACGGAGGTGTTTCCCGTTCACTTTGCGATTTCCGATCTCGAAACGAAAAAACATACAACCGCGCAGACCGTCGAACGAGCGTTAGGCGGAATGGCTGGTTACGATAAAAACGGAATTTTTAGCGGAGACTTCCGATTCGAAATAAAAGGAAAATCCTCCTTTCACATCGTAGCAAAACCGAAAAACGTTTCCGGGTTTTCTTTGGATTTGACGTTAAACACGGATCCGTCCGAAATCCTTCTTCACGGCGAACGGGGAAAATCTTTCAAGAGCAGAAACAATCCGAATTATTATTCGTACTACTATAGCATCCCTAGACTTTCCACCAAAGGGGAATTGAACGTAGGCGGGAAAAAAATTTCCGTTACGGAAGGCGATTCGTGGATGGACCACGAATGGAGCAGCCCATTCGATTCCGAGATCAAGACGAAATTATCCGACCGAACGAACTCATGGGATTGGATTTGTATTCTCTTCGAAGACGGATCCGAGCTTACGGTCTTTAATTTTAGGGAATCACAACGATCCGTTTCCGAAAGTTTCGGAACCTATCGATCGAAAAACGGAAACGTAATCCGTTTCGAAAAAGAAAAGGAAATTTCTTTTTTACACGATTCTAAGTTTTGGAAAAGCGAACGCACCGGGAAACGATATCCTTTGTATTGGAATTTACGAACGCATCCCTCCTCAAAAGAAGCCGAATTCGACCTGAAGATAGAACCTTTTTTCGAAGATCAGGAATTCGATTCCAGACCGACGACGGGTTTTTCTTATTGGGAAGGAGCCGTAAAAATTTTCGGAACGAGGGCCGGTAAAACGGTTCGAGGCACCGGTTATTTGGAATTAAAAGGAAATCGGGATTAAACGAAAGGAAATATTGATTCGTCTTCCGAAAAAGACTTTGTCATTGGATCCGTATCCTTGAAACTGTTTTTCCGAGACTCGGAAATCCGATGAAAAAATATTTCCTAAAACGTTTCCTTCTGATCGCCCCTACATTGTTGGGAATGACCTTCATCGTGTTCACGATTTCGCACTTCGCACCGGGGGGGCCTTTGGAAACGGAGATCGCAAAAATTCGAGGGTATGCGAGTTCCCAAGGAGGAAGCGCAAAAACGATCTCGGAAGAAGAAATCAACATCATTAAAAAAAGACTTCATTTGGATAAACCTTTCGTCGTCGCATATCTTTATTGGCTGAAGGAAGTTTTGACGTTCAACTTAGGGGAATCCAGACTTCACACTCGTGAGGTGACCGATCTCATATTGGAAAAACTTCCCGTTTCTTTGACGTTCGGATTATCCGGATTTTTTCTTTCCTACTTAATCTGTATTCCATTAGGAATTTCTAAAGCACTCCGCAACGGAGAAAATTTCGATATTACAACCAGCGGAATCATCCTGATCGCGTATTCGATTCCAGTATTTGCGTTATCCGTACTTTTACTTTATACGTTCGCTTCGGGGGAAGTATTCGCTTGGTTTCCTCTTGGACACGAGGTTTCTGACGAATACGAAAGTTTGAACTTTTGGGAAAAAATCGGAGATCGGATCGAACATATGTTTCTTCCCGTACTTTGTTACGTTTCCGGATCCTTTGCGGTTTTGACTTTACTGATGAAAAATTCCCTTCTGGATCAAATTTCCAAGGAATACGTTCGAACCGCTCTTTCCAAAGGATTCGGTTTTAAGGAAGCGATTTTTAAACACGCGTTTCGCAACTCGTTGATACCGATCGCCACCGGATTCGGAAACAATCTCGGTCTTATTTTTGCGGGTTCTCTCGTGATCGAACTCGTATTCAACATAGACGGAATGGGATTGATGAGTTTTCAAGCGGTAACGGAACGGGATACGGATTTGATGATGGGTCTTTTGCTCGTCCAAAGCGCGCTTTCCCTGTTCGGAAATATATTGTCCGACTTCTGTTACGTACTGATCGATCCGAGGATTCAATTCGAATGATCATCAGCCCGATTCTAAAAAAACGTTTTTCCAAATTCCGCGCCAATCGAAGGGCTTGGTATTCGTTGAATTTACTTTTGATCACTTATTTCGTTTCATTGTTCGCGCCATTGATCGCGACCAACCAACCTTTGATCGTAAGTTACGAAGGTCAATTGTCCTTTCCGGTCTTTAAGTTTTATCCGGAGTCACGTTTCGGAGGAGAAAATCTCACTCCTCAAAATTACAAACGGCTTGCGAAACGGGAGGACTTTGTAACGGGAAAAAATTGGGTTCTATTTGCCCCGATTCCGTACGGATTCAACGAAGACAATCTGGAAAGTTTGGACGAAGGCGAAACTCCACCTTCACCGCCTAACGCCAAACATTGGCTCGGAACGGACGACCGCGGACGCGACGTGTTTACCAGAATTTTTTACGGTTACAGAAACGCACTCAGCTTCGGCCTTATATTAGTATTTCTTGAATTAGCTATGGGGACTTTCCTAGGAGGGATGCAGGGATATTACGGCGGAAAATTCGACATCTTGATGCAAAGGTTGATCGAAATCCTTTCCGCGATCCCGTTTTTATATCTGATTCTGATCGTAGGGGCGTTTTTCGGAAGAGGGTTCACGGTTTTATTGATCACCTACGGTGCTTTGAGTTGGATCGGAATTTCGTACTACATGCGCGGAGAATTCCTCAAACTAAAACAACTTACGTATGTCGAAGCGGCCAAGGCTTTGGGAGTGAATCCGTTTCGAATCATGATGCGTCACATTCTTCCGAACGCGATCACACCTTTGGTGACTTTTTTGCCGTTCACGTTGATCGGTTCGATTTCCATTTTGAGCGCTTTGGATTTTTTGGGATACGGTATTCCCGCACCGAATCCTTCCTGGGGGGAAATGATCGGACAAGGAAGAGAACGTCTCGGCTCCTGGTGGTTGATCACGTTTCCGTCCGCGGCGCTTTTTAGTACGATCCTTTTGACTTCGTTCATCGGAGAAGGTTTACGCGATTCGTTCGACTCTAGAGAAAAGGCGGTGTACGAATGAATTCTCCTCTCTTAGAAGTGCGCAATTTTTCTCTGGATCTTTTATCCGAAAACCGATGGCTTCCCGTATTACAGAATCTCGACTTCGACGTAAAAAGAGGGGAAATACTTTCCCTGATCGGCGAATCGGGTTGCGGTAAATCCTTGACCTCGTTGGCGATTACCAGATTGATTCCTTCGAATATTTCCCGAGTCGTATCCGGAGAAATTCTATATCAAGGAAAGGATCTCCTGAAACTTTCTTCGGAGGAATTGCATAGGATACGCGGAAAGGAAATCGCGTACGTTTTTCAGGAGCCGTTCGCAGCGCTTAATCCTTTGATGAAAATCGGAGATCAGATGATCGAAGGATATCTTCTTCACATTTCCGAAAATAGGAAAGAGGCTTTGGAAAAAGCGGAACATCTGCTTGCCTCGGTCGGAATTACGGACATTAAACAAAGATTATATTCTTATCCCAATCAGATGAGCGGAGGAATTTTACAAAGGATCGGAATCGCGATGGCGTTGATGTGCGATCCCGCTCTTTTGATCGCGGACGAACCGACGAGCGCGATCGACGTGACGATTCAAGCCCAACTCGTAGAACTTCTTACGGAACTACAGAAACGGAACGGAATGTCCATTCTTTTCATCTCGCACGATTTCGGTCTCGTAGGAACCATTGCCCGTCGAATCGCTGTTATGTACGCGGGAAGAATCGCGGAACTGGGTGGTACGGATTCCGTGATCGATACGCCGGTGCATCCGTATACGATCGATCTTCTGAATTCCATTCCCACTTTGGCGAAATCGGTAGATGATTTACAGCCGATTTCCGGAATCGTTCCTTCCCCCGATCAATACCCGAACGGTTGTCATTATTCCACAAGATGTAAATCGGTCTTTCAACCTTGCAAAGAATCCAAACCGGAATTGTTTCCCTTAACCCCCGGAAGCGAACCGCATGCCGCGGCATGTTTTCTTTCCAAAAAATAGGAATCGAAATAAGATGATTCGCATTGAAGATTTAACGATCAGTTTTTATTCTAAATCCGGTTTCGGTTTTAAGAAAAATCGAATCGCCGCAGTGGATGGAGTCAGTCTCGAAATCGAAAAGAACGAAATTTTGGGATTGGTAGGCGAATCGGGTTGCGGCAAATCCACGCTCGGAAGAGGCCTTGTAAAACTATTGGATCCGGAATCGGGAAGGATTTATTTCGAGGACAAAGAGATAACGTCCCTTTCCACGGCAGATTTTTTTCCGTTCCGAAAAAACATTCAGATCATCTTTCAGGATCCTTATTCTTCGCTCAATCCTAGAATGACGATTTCGGAAATTCTAACGGAAGGTTTGGAAATCCACGAACAACTTTCTCCAGAGGAAACCGAAACGAAGATCAAGGAAATTTTGGAACGTGTCAATCTTTCACACGATATTCTTTCCCGATTTCCGCACGAATTTTCCGGAGGACAAAGACAGCGCATCGCGATCGCAAGAGCACTCGTATTAAAACCCAAATTCGTCATCTGCGACGAATCCGTATCCGCTTTGGACGTATCAACGGGCACTCAAGTTCTAAAACTATTGGTCGAATTAAAAAAAGAATTCGGCCTTTCTTATTTGTTTATCTCGCACGACCTAGGTGTGGTAAAATCGATATCGGATAGGATCGCAGTCATGTATTTGGGAAAAATCGTGGAACTGGGTAGGACGGAAAACATCATATCCGCTCCCGCACATCCTTATACGAAAGCGCTGTTTCAATCCACGTTCGACGTATACGATAGAAAAAAAGTAAGAACGCCGCTGATAGGAGAAATTCCAAGCGCGGTCGATAAACCGCACGGTTGTCATTTTCATACGCGTTGCCCGATTGCCCGGGACATTTGTGCAACGGAATCACCGAGCTGGAAAAAATTTTCCGAAAGCAGAAAGGTTCTCTGTCATTTTCCTTTGGAATCGTAACGATGAAAATTCTAAATCGTATTAAGGAATTTTTATATAGAAATCGTATCAAATTTCTTGCGATTCTTCTCTTTCAAATCTTAGCGCTTTTCCTATTTACGGTTCTTCCTATACTCTCCCGCCAGGATTTTTATAAGGAATTCATCCTTTCCGAAATCGAAAAAGCGACGGGACTCGATATCCAGGTTTATCAATCGGATTTGGTCTTATTTCCTTTTCCGGGAATCGAACTCAATTCCGTATTGGTTCGAAAAGGAGAGGTCGTAATCGGAATCAGTGATCGTATCAAAGTGGACATCTCCTGGTTCGGATTATTGGGTCAGAAGGTGGAGATCCGAGACATCTACATATCTGGCGGAAAAATAAATCTTCATAAACTAAAGGACGGCTCCGTCGATCTGATCGAGTTCCTTCAGAAAGACAAAAAGAATGAGGAAGAGTCGAAAACATCAAAGAAAACGAATACGATTCGCATCTTCGATCCTTCGGAAGATTTAAAAGTTCCGTTCAACCCGAAGGAAGTCCTAAAGATAGGTTTAAAGAACGTCCAAGTGGAAAACTTCTTCGTCAATTATCAGGACGACACTCATCAAAGGACATACGGGATTTATCTGTGGAATTCTTCTTTCAGCGTTCCGTTTTACGGAAATTCGCTCGATCTATCTCTCCAAGGAAAGCTGGACGAACAAAGTTTTCAAATTTACGGAAGCGCGGGATTAGAGGAATTTCCGACCTCTTTGGAAAAAATACAATTCCAGTCCACGATCATCTTGGATCATTGTTCGCTCTCTATCTTCCGGGATCTTCTTTTCATCTTCCCGAACGCGGATTTTTCTAAAACGATTTTCAGCGGAACCATCAAAATCAACAAAGGAATCAACGAACCGATCCGTTTTAACGTTTCGGCTAACGCTAAAAACTTTGCATATAGGGGTGGAAACGCTTTCGGCAATTTGCGGACGAATTTCGAACTAAAACTGGACATACCCAATAAAAAATTAGAATTTCCTTATATAACTGTGATTTGGCCCGGAGTTGCGGAAGGCGCCGCAAAAGGAACGGTGTTTTGGAATCAGAAGACCAACGCTTCCTTCCAAATCAGCGCCAATTACCTGGATTATCATCGTGTCCTTAGATTAGGAAGGCTTTTCGAACTTACAAAGGAATTCGATGACCCGCGCCGACCGAACGGGGTTTTTTATTTCAGTGCGGATTTGAAAAACGTATACGCCTTAAAACACAGATTTCCCGTATTAAAGGCGGAGATGAAATATTCTTTTCCTTGGATCCAAATCCCGAGTTTTCACGCATATATCTATAACGGAGAAATATTAGGAAAAGCGAATATAAATCCGTTTCGCTCCAAATTCGAGGTACAAGGCGAGGTTTATAGGATTCTTTCCGATCGAATTATCATGCCTTACGTAAGCGAAAGGATTCTCAACGGAAATCTGTTCAGTAAATTCAACTTTACGACCGAGGTCAACGACCGAAGCGAGGATTTCCTTTCCGACTTTTTCAAGAACATGGAAGGAGGAGGAAGTTTTCAGATATTAAACGGCGAACTTTTCGGTTACGCAAACTTTATGATTCCCGTTTTGAATACGCTGGGGAAAATCATATCCTTCAACGGAATCGACGGAAGGAAGGTGGAATTCGCTTCTCTAAAATCGGATTTTAAAATCGCAAACAACAGATTCTATTTCATTAATCTTAAACTTCAAGGGAACGGATTAGAGGCGGACGGAAAGGGCGACATCGGGTTCGATAAGAATGTGGACGTTCTCATCAATCTTCGATTAGGCGGTAATATCGTCGGAAGGGCGCTAAAGATTCCCATCATTTACAAAGGCCTTTTTAAACAATCGATTCCTTATATAGATCCTATTTGGCTGGGTTCCGTATTTGCCGGAAGTACGATTCTCGCGCCTTTTTTCGCTCCTGTGGGCGGACCTTATGGAGGAGGAATTGCCGGTTCGGTCGTTTCGGAATATGTTCGAGATGCATGGGAAGGATTTAAGGGACTTTTTTCTTCCAAAGAGAATAAACCCAAAAAATAGTCCGCTCGTAACGAAGATTCGAACATCGAATTGTTTCAGATAAAATTGGTCGTACTTCCTACAATTCGCCCGTAATACGAGCGCGGCCCCACCCAGATCGGGTGGTGGAGGCGGGTCAGCGGGACTAGGCGGAAGATTCCGTCTATATCAGAAAATTCTAATCTTGAAAACTAAAAAACGCACTTCGATAGCGTCGTAATTACGACAAGAAAAAAGCAAAAAAAAACTTTACGAACCTTCTCGAACAAGTTGGAGCGTCGGCCGGACGATCATTCCGAAAAATCAAGATCCATACCCTCTTGAATCAAAATCCGAAGAGCGTTACTCGTCTCCACCAAACCGTTGCGAATTTTATAATCGAAATGCATCACACCGTCGAGAACTTCCTCTTGAAAATGTTTCAAAACTACTCCGTCAACCTTCGCCAATTCCAAATCATGACTCGTAACAAAACCGATCGCACGGTTCTTTTTCAGTTCCTTCAAAATTCCCTTACAAGCCAAGGAACGTTCTCTTGTATTCGTTCCTTTTAATATCTCATCCAATAAAACGAGATGAGGAGTTTCGGAACCACGGACCTTTTTTACGATTTCGGATAACCTTCTTACTTCCGCATAAAAAAAGGAAATTCCCTCCTCCAGATCGTCCTCGTTTCTCATGCTCGTATGAATTTTCAAAACGGGAATAGAAAACTTTTCAGCGGGAACCGGTCCGCCCGCCAAAGCGAGAATCGAAGCGACGCCTAACGTGCGCAAATACGTCGTTTTTCCGGACATATTGGATCCGGTAATCAAAACCACACTTCCCTCTTCTGTCCGATCGACAGGGTTGGAAACCCGCGCCGAAGAAGGAATCAAAGGATGGAAAAGTCCCGTTCCCGAAACGGAATATTTTTTCCCTTGGGGAAGAATTTCCGGAAAATTATATTCGGACGACATCCAAAGCACATTAGATAAAGATAATAAAGAATCGAACAATACTCCGTCTTCCAAGGATTTTTCCAACAATAGCGAATGTTTTTCCCGCCATCTGGAAATCCTTTTTAATACCCAAAGATCAAACAAAAACAAGTTATTCAGAATCAGATGAAGTAAAGGCGCCTCCGTCAGAGCCGCTCTCCTAAGGATCCGATCCAATTCCTCGTATGCGGAACGCAACTCCTGCTTCGAAGTTTCCGCCAAAAGGGACCTTCCGTTAAGATCCTTTATGTTCAATCCTTTCAAGTATATTAGAATTTTCTGAAATCCTGAAATGCTCCCTGCGAGGGAATAATACTGTCGAAAGACTTCCAGACTTGTGGAACGGTAAATTGCGAATAGGATAAGATTCAGAAAAAACACCGAGGCGGGAAACGGAATTCCCAAAAGTATATTCGCCGGTATAAAAGCCAGAACGGCGACGGTCACGGGTTTATAAATCTTATCCAGCCACGGATATTTCCGCCAAAGTATCGAAGTGGAATCCGATTGAATAGAATGAGGAGACGCTTTTTGCCGATCCTTACCGATATCCTCCCTTTCCCGAAGATAGGAAGCCAACCTTAACATTTTAGGAATCGCTAATGTTTTTTCCGAAATCGATTTTACGAGAGACTGGCGGAGAAGAATTTGATCCCTTTGAAATTGATCGGAAAAATCATCCGCATCAAGAAACGACACGAGTTTTTTTTCCCCTTCCTGCGTAAAGGTTGTATCCAACCAGGAGAATAAACCCGTATCCCGAAACAAGTCTAGATCACGAGCCAGAGGAGAAAGCGTCTTCGGTGCGTATTTGGTTCCGTATTTTTTTCCGAATCCTTTAATTCCGATTCTGGCACTTTCCCGTTCCAAAACGTCGCGCCAAAGCCGAACGCGATTGCGGGTAACGTGTGTTCGTTTGTATCTTTCGACGAACAAGAAAAATAGAAGAAGCAACAGTAAAGACGGTAGATAATAAATTGCCTGCGAACGAAGATAATAAACGGCGGAAATCCAAGAAAGAAACGCCGTAAAAAAAAGGAGACGAGTGACAGAAAGTTTGGATAAAAGCGAGGAAATCCGATCGTGATAACGATCCAATTTGTTTTTTCTGCGATTGAGCAGATCGATTCGAAGCGAGGATGTCATCCTGTAAGGGAATTGATATTTTCGTAGTGTTCGTTTTCGCGTTTATAAAGTTCGAAATCCAACAACCGAACCATGGATCCCAAATCGGGCATCACCCACTGAGAAACCAACTTTCCCCGTTCCTTCCCTTTGATCTTGTCCACGTAGACATAACCGAACAGATCCGTGCCGTACTCGTACGCGACGAATCTTCCAGTTCTTTTACCGGTGTTATTGATCAACCGAATCTGCATTTTTTTGCAATTTTACCGTTTTGGGAAAATTCGTACAAGAAAAAAAATACTCAAGGATTTTCCAATTTCTTCGATAGATAGTTTAGGGATTCGATTCCTTTCTCAAGGACGAGAGCGGCCGAATTCCGGATAAAAAAATATTTCCACCGAACCAGAAGTCGCATGGAGGCGCACAATGTTCTATCCTGAAATGGACCCCGAGCTCAAAAGTTCCTTTCTTTCGATCGGCAAAACCACCGCAAACCTCGTAAACAACACGATTCTTCCGCAATCCGGATTAAAGGCCGGGAATTTACTCGATTCAGCACAAATGAAAAAACTACAGGAAATCCGCAAACGTAGATTCCGTTCGAACGAATGGAAAAATTTCCTAAAGGATTAATCCGTTTATCAAGACGTCGGCATTCGAATTCGAGTCGTTCCGAATCGAGTTCGGTCCGTGCTTTTTGGATTTTCAACGGAAAATAACGGACGAACGGGAAAATCGAATCCGAAATTCCGCGTCACAAAATCGTAGTTAGAGTATGCCGTTACGGTTAAAACTACCGAAATAAAAAAGCCCGCCGAAACGACGGGCTTTTTCGTTAAGAAGAGATCGAACGATCAATACTTCGTCTTTGTGGAAGGCATCTTCACGTTGAGGATCACGTCAACGGAAGAAACTTCCCCTTCCTTCACGTTGATCATCGAATTGTTCAAATTGAGATCTTCCGCAAACGAGGCCTTGATTTCGTATTCGCCGGGTTTCAAGTTTGTGAACCAGAAATTCCCTTCGGAATCGGTGTTCAATTTTTGAATTCCGGAAACGCTGGAAATCGTAGGCATAAAAATCGGCTGATTGATCACCGGATTGTCCAGGGTTTTGTAGAATACTTTTCCGCGAATCGCTCCGAAACCGCTCATAGAAGCGTTGATCGCCAACTCGTTTCTTTTATTCGGAAGAACGGCGAACGTTTCCTGAATTTCAGGGTAATCGTCGGCCTTAATCGTGATCTTATGAACTCCGGCCGGAACCTTGTTCAACGTGATTGTATATACGTTTCCGGGGATCAACTGTCCTTGTCGTTTTACCGCGCCCCAATAGTTGGACGGCGAAGCGCTGACCGTGGATGCGAATTCCTGATCGTCCAAGAATACTTTTACGTTTCGATTTCCTTTCCTTTTCTTTTTCGCAAAGATCAGAATATCGGGCGGTAAATCCGAAAGTCCATAGGCCCGATCTTGAATGATCGTAGTCTTCAATACCAGATCTCCACGTTCGTTGGTCGGAACTACGGGCGGCTCTTGCGGAGTTACGACCGGTTGAACAGGATCTGGTTTAATCGGATCGGCTTCGGGTTCCACGGTCGGAGCGGGAGGTTTAGGAGGATCCACGGGTTTGGGAGGTTCGGGAGCTTTTTTTCCGGAGAGAAAAATCCCGGATGCGTTTCCGGAAACTTGGGGAACTTGTTCGTGTTGAAACTTCTTCGCCATTTGAACGGTTTCGTCCCTGGATTTAAAGAAGGCTTCAAAAGCCGTAACCACGTTGTCTTTGTTTAAATCGGCGGTGCTCAACGCTCGTCCGAAGTTATACGTAAAAATTCCGTGATTGATACTTCCTCCGACTTCGATCGCGGTCTGATTGTCGTCCGCGGAAGAAATGATCGCCTTGTTCTGAAAGAAAAAATCTTCCGAATCCTGTTTTACGGTTCCGGCGCTTCCTTCTGGAATCGGAACGTCCGCAGATCCACGGGTCGCCTTTCCTTTTTTAGCGATTCCACCGGAAAAACAACAATCGAAAATAAAAACCGTTTTCGGAGATTTTATCTTTTCCAGATATTGATTCAATTCGTCGTCGGAAAGATGAGGTCTATCGTAACAGATGATAAGATTCCTCATTCCGTTTTTTGCGGAAGCGTCTCTTTGAAAAGCCCCGTGACCGGAGAAATAAAGTAAAACGGTGTCGTCGGATCCCGCCTTTTTCCCAAGAGCCTTGATCTCTTTTTCTATGTTGTCTTTCGTTACTTCTTTTCCGAGAACGATCTTAACTTCGTCGAAGTTTCCGACCTTACGAATTTCATCGTTCAAATACTTTGCATCCGCTTCGCAAAGATTTAATTCCGGAATTCCTGCTTTATTTCCGGTATAATTGGAACCGAAAATGAGCCCGTATCTTTTCTGTGCAAACGCATCCGTCGCAAAAAATAAAATCAAACAGACGCTGATTGCGGATAACTTGGATTTCAAACCTGGCCTCCTGAGAATGATCAAGAATGGAATCAGGGTAGCAAAAGAAATCCTTTTGTCATTATTTTTTTCGGGAAAGAAATGTAAGAAGAGAATTTAGGAAAGATTTTTCCGGAATAAAACTAGGATTCCGCTCCTCCAAAAAGTACGATCTTCTCGTTTGATTTTCGTTCGAATCACGGTTGCGAGTATTAACTTATAATTCGTGTTCATAATCGGTTCGTTATCGGACTCCGGTCACTCTCTTTTCGATACGATTTGGAAATGGAACTCTTCCTCGAAAAATAAAAAACCCGGGGAATCGCTTCCGCCGGGTTTTTTCTACGAAAAAGTTATGAATCGGATTCTTATTTAGAAAGCCATTTCATCATACTTCTCAATTTTTTACCGACCGATTCGATCGGATGAGCAGCATTTTTCTCTCTCATATTTTTGAAGTTCGGATATCCCGCTTTCGTTTCAGCCATCCAATTGGTCGCGAATTTCGCTCCCTTATCTTTTTGAATGTCGTTCAAAACTTCCTTCATTCTTTGTTTAACGCCTGCGTCGATCACGCGAGGACCGCTAACGTAGTCTCCGTATTCCGCGGTGTCGGAAATGGAGAACCTCATTCTTGCCAGACCGCCTTCATAGATCAAATCGGTGATCAACTTCACCTCATGGAGACATTCGAAATACGCGATTTCAGGATCGTATCCCGCTTCGGTTAACGTTTCGAAACCCGCCATGATCAAATTGGAAAGTCCTCCACAGAGAACGACTTGTTCTCCGAAAAGATCCGTTTCGGTTTCCTCGCGAAAAGAAGTTTCCAAAATACCGGCGCGTCCTCCACCAACTCCCGCGGCATGTGCGAGCGCTCTTTTTTTCGCTTCGCCGGTGGAATCCTGGTGAATCGCGATCAGACAAGGAACTCCGCCGCCTTCGGTATAAACCCGACGAACGAGATGACCCGGACCTTTCGGAGCGACCATATAAACGTCCACGTCCTTAGGGGGTTGAATAAAATCATAATGAATGTTGAATCCGTGTGAGAATACGAGCGCATCTCCTTTTTTCAGATTCGGCTCGATGTCCTTTTTATAAAGATCGGCTTGAATCGTATCCGGAGCGAGAATCTGAATGATGTCCGCTTTTTGCGCGGCTTCCGCAACGCTGTACACTTCGAAACCTGCGTTCTTTGCGTCTTGTGCGGACTTGGATCCTTCTTTCAGGCCGATGATCACTTTAAGCCCGGAATCCTTCATATTTTGGGCTTGTGCATGCCCTTGACTACCGTAACCGATCACGGCGATGGTTTTGCCTTTGAGTGAACTCAGATCGCAGTCGGCGTCGTAATAGATATTTGCCATTTTCCCTTTCCTCGAGTGTTTCCTTTTTACTAAACATTTGAAAAAGGGTAGAATGACAACTGAAATAACGAAGTTCGATACGCGAGGAATTCGTCCGTTTTACGATCGTTAAAAACGAGCTTACGATTGAAGGATCTCGTATTCGTCGTCCCGCGTTTCTCCGTCTCCGATCCGAATGAAAACTCCCGCATAGGAAGAGTTCATTCGTAATTTCGAATTTTTAAATTATGTATCATAGGAAGCGCGCTGAAATCGGGATCCGGCTCGAAGATTCATTCCGCGTTGACCTTGGTCAACGTGTTCGATTGTGAATCCAACTCGAGAATGATGTTCGCGAGATTTTCACTTTTTTCGGTCAGCGATTCCATGGAATTCTGAAGCATAACGATCGCATTTACGATTCCAGTAAGACCGATTTTTTGTTCCGTGGACGCGAGTTCTATTTCCGAAGACAAGGATCGCAAGTGGTCCAGCTCTGAAAAAAAACGGGAGTTGATCGTTCTCTGTTGTTCGAACAGTTTCGAGAATTCGCTGAATCTGGAAAACAAATCCTGAAATAGGACGTCCTGTTCTTTTACGTGTTCGGCGGTAGTCTCCGCGGATTTTCGGCCGGTCGATACGTGATTGGAGGAATCGCGGATGATCTTCGAAATCAAATCAGCGTTACCGGCGCTGCTTTCAGCAAGTTTCGACACCTCTTGCGCAACTACCGCAAATCCCTTACCGGCATCACCCGCACGCGCTGCCTCGATCGAAGCGTTCAAAGAAAGAAGATTCGTACGATCCGCAACCTCCGACATGATACGATTCACTTCTCCAACGCTACGGAAAGAATCTCCCAAAGAAGAAAGTGATTTCGAAAGATCCTCGACGAACTCCGTTACCATCGAACCTGATTTACGGACCTTATTCATACTCAGATCCAAAGTCTCGTTGAACTGCGCTATCTTATCTATGATCGATTTTAAACTATCCGTATGATCCAGAAGACTTGCAATTTGTTTAAACTGTTTCTGAACCGTATCTGCGGAACTTTCCGTTTGCGATTGAAATTCCTCCATCGTAGAACTGATCTCTTCGAACGAGGACGCGTGATCCGAAACCAAAACCGAAAAATTATCCATAAATTCCTTTAGATTTTTCGAAGACATTTTCAAATATACGGCAGATTCGTTCATACGTTTCGTTTTTTCGTTCATCGATCGATGCGATTCCTCTAATTTACCTTCCCTTATTTTGGAATTGTCCCTCAGTTTTAAAAAAAGCGTTACGAGAAATCTCAAAATCAAAGAGGAAGTGAACATGAATAGTATTTTTAAAAACTGCTCCGAAGGGGAGGCGCTTCCGATCGAAGTGGAAAGTATCGGATCGATCACGAAATTCAATCCGTTTAAACCCGCGAGCAAGATGACGATCGACTGAGTTAAAGCGGAAATAAAACCGATCAATAAAACGAAATTGGGAGAAAGTAATAGGGTGGAACAGATGATATAAACGAAACCGATCGCCGTTAAAACCTGGTTACGAACCACTCCCGCGGAAAGTTCGGGTTTATCCGCGGCGACTACGGCCATAGAGGAAAAAAAGATAAGAACGTCCGCGACTAATAAAACCTTACTTTGAATTTCGGTAAAGCCGTTTTGATATTTGATTTTATAATATCCGTAAAGAGCATAAACGAAGATCGTCGTTATGCCTATCAGATACGAAGCGTTTTGCGCCGGACTGTTTTGTTTCCAATTTACGGCCTCGGCAAAATAGAAAAGAAACACTAAAATTAAACGGACATGGTTGATATAGATCGAACCGGACGCGATAATTTCCTGATCGGATTGTTTGATTTCATTGTCGATGACTTGTTGCATCGACCCGGAATATCGATTTTACTCAGTTTCTCAAATCATTTTTCGCAGTATGAACTTATCTTTATATATCGAATTATAAAAGCCTTGCCGCAGGGACCGCGTTTACGACTCTCCGATTCGAGTCAACGAATCCGATTGCGCTTCCAATTCCTGAACGATTACAGCGAGAGTGTCGCTCTTTTCCATCAAGGAATCCATGGAGGATTGGAGGGATGAAATCGCTTCCACGATTCCGGTAAGACCGATTTTTTGTTCCGAAGAGGCAACTTCGATTTCCGCGGAAAGTGCGCGGAGTTTATCCAAGGTTGAAAAGAACTGAGTATTAATCTGTCTTTGTTGAACGAACAGTTTGCTGAATTCGTCGAACCTCGAAAATAGATCGCGGAATAGGACGTCCTGTTCTTTTACGTGTTCGGCGGTAGTCTCCGCGGATTTTTGACCGGTCGATACGTGATTGGAGGAATCACGGATGATCTTCGAAATCAAATCAGCGTTACCGGCGCTGCTTTCAGCAAGTTTCGACACCTCTTGCGCAACTACCGCAAATCCCTTACCGGCATCACCCGCACGCGCCGCCTCGATCGAAGCGTTCAAAGAAAGAAGATTCGTACGATCCGCAACCTCCGACATGATACGATTCACTTCTCCAACGCTACGGAAAGAATCTCCCAAAGAAGAAAGTGATTTCGAAAGATCCTCGACGAACTCCGTTACCATCGAACCTGATTTACGGACCTTATTCATACTCAGATCCAAAGTCTCGTTGAACTGCGCTATCTTATCTATGATCGATTTTAAACTGCTACTATGTCCGATTAAAGTTTCGATATTGCTGAATTGATTTTTAACGCTTTCCGAAGAATTTTCCGTTTGCGATTGAAATTCCTCCATCGTAGAGCTGATCTCTTCGAACGAGGACGCATGGGAAGAAACCAACAACGAAAAGTCCTCCATAAATCCTTTGAGATTTTTCGACGAACCTCTTAAGGAATCCGCCGATTGCCTCATTTTATCGCTTCTTTCGTTGATGAGTTTATGGGATTCCTCTAACTCCTTCTGTCTCATCTCCGAATTTTCGCGCAGACGTATAAAAAGTTTAACCAAGGTCCGAACGATGAACGTACACGCGAACACGGCTATGATTTTGGTTACCTGTTCCGAAACGGAAGCGTAACCCAAAGAACTGGAAAGAATAGGATCCTCGACCAAAATCAATCCGTACGATACGCAGGTAACTACGATCAACACCTGAGTGATCGCGGAAAACACCCCGATAAAAAGGATGAAATTCGGCGACAACAACAACCCGGATACGATGATATTCAAAAAACTGATTCCGAAAATGAAGGCGTTTTTTATCACTCCGGTAGTGTGGTTCGGATGCCCCATCGCCGCACCGACCATCGCCAAAAGAAAGACGAGCGCATCAGCCGTGAGAAACACCTTACTCAGAGTATGCGAGATGTTCCCCGAAATTTTCATTCTAATAAAACAATATATACAATACGCCAACATCGTAGTTACGCCCACCAAATATACGGTGACTTGAGCGGCGCTGCTCCGATTCCAACCCATGGCTATCGATGAATAATAGAGGAAAACGAGTACAAGACGGATCCAGTTGATGTATCTCGGACCGGAAGCGATTATCTCTTCGTCGGTTTTTCTTTGTTGTTCAATTTTCTGGGACATGTTAATAAGAACGGCTATCAAAAGCCAAAAATCAATGGTTTTTCCAAAAAGCGAACTTACGCTTTATCATAAATCCGGATTTTCGATTTATCTAAACGTAAAGAGACGAAAAAATATCGGCGCTGGAAATAATTTTGTGAAAATTTTTTAATAAACGAATTCCGCGAAATCGTAGGTTGACGCCTTTACGAATCGACCGGATTTTTGAGTTTACTTTTCCTCGGGTGGAACGTTTTCCTGAAACGAAATAAAGTCGAACCCGCGATTAAAAAAGAATATTTTTACGAAACGGAAAACTTGTTACTCTTTCCCTAATTACCGACGGATTTAGGGATTGCTCCGGTTTTTCGATTCAAAGGAGTGTATCACATGTCCGAACACAAAGTCGGTTTATCCTGGAAAAAAGGACCCGAAGAATTCAAATACGAATCGTACGATCGAACGCATACGGTCCGTTATGCGGGGGGACAAACGTTAAGTGGTTCTTCCACCTTGGAAACCTACGGAAAGGCCGAATTTGCCAATCCCGAGGAGATGTTGGCCGCCGCCGTTTGTAGCTGTCATTTTTTGACCTTTTTGGCGGTCGCGGCGAAAAGCCGATACGTTGTCTCCTCTTACGAAGACAACGCGATAGCTATTTTGGAAAAAAACCAGGATGGAAAAATGGTCGTTACGAAAGTCGATCTCTATCCCGTTGTTCGATTCGAAGGGGAAAAAATTCCCGATCATGAAACCTTAGAAGGACTTCACGAAAAAGCTCACAGGAACTGCTTCATTTCGAATTCCATCCGAAGTGAGGTAAACATCCATATCCAATCCGTTTAAAAGCGGACTACGTTTTTTAGTTTTCCGCCTAAGATACGTTTTGCGAAAACCTTCGAAGTACGTCTTGAATCTTGAGTATAACCTCGTGATTCGGATCTATGGAAAGCGCGATGTCCACCATTTCCATAGCGCGTTTGTAGTTTTTCAAAGCGATATAGACTTGGGCAAGGTTGATTATGTTCTTAAGGTGGGTCGGTTCCCGTAAACGAAGTCTTTCCCCGAAGTCCAACGCTTTTTGAAAACTTCCCGACCTTCTCGCTGCGGTCGAGGCGATATAAAGGATTTCCTTATCGACGGGTTTAAGATTGAGATAATCCTCCGCGTAAAGAGCCGCGTTTCGATAGTCTTTTTTCTTTAAGAAAAGACTTACGAAAAGTTTTTTCACTTCGGGAATCTGATTGTTAAGCGACTCGGCTTGTTCTAGATACGAGACGGCCTCCTCTAATTCCTTATTGTTTGCGCCATCTTTCGCTTTTCTGAGCAACTCTCGGATCTGTTCCCGTTCGTGCGCCTGCGCGATTTTAGATTCGCTCAAACTTTCCTTAAACGAAACCCGTACGAGAGAAAGATCGTCCGTGAGGGAACCGTGGGATTTTAACCCTTCGTAGATGGATTGTAATTCTCCTCGGGCATCTTCAACCTGTCTAAGGAAAAGTTTTTCATCGTCGTTGATGATCCTTCCGCCTTCCTGATCCGTTCCGACAAGCAGATCATCGCGACCGTCGGACCCTGCAATGATGATATCTCCCGGTTCCATCTGAAACGTTTTGATGAAAACGGTTCCTTCCATTCCGGTGGTTCCTAATTTTCGAAACATCAAATCGTCTTCGATAAAACTCGCGATACCGTCCCGATATAAGACCGTCCAAGGATGTTCCGCGTTGATAAAGTAAAGCAAACCTGCGTCGTCGTCCACCACTCCGAGAACGAGAGAAACGAGCATGGATCCGTCGAAACTTTCGAAAACCTTATGCAGTTCGAGAAAGGCGTTTTTGAGCCATCGTTCGGGAGATTGTTCCTTCATATTCGCGGCCATTCTCGTTCTTTCGATGATGGATTCGAAAACGGCGCCTAACACCAACGCGCCGCCGGCCCCTTGCATGGATTTTCCCATCGCATCCGCGTTTAAAAAAACCGTATAATATCGGTCTTGTAACTCGATGAAGTTGGAAATGTTGATGTCTCCGCCGATTTCGTCGTTAAAACGACGGAACGAGAATTTTTTCTTTTGTTCGATCAAAAAATCGACTTTAACGTTTTCCTGACGAGCCTTGTTGGAACCCAATGGTTTGATCAAAAGCGAAGTGAGGAAGTAATCGCCGTCTTGTTGTTGTTTGAGTTCCCGCACTTCCTCCAAAGTTTGTTGTAGTTCTTTCGTACGTTCCTGTACTTTCTCCTCAAGCTCGTCGGCGTATTGTTGAAGACGTTTTTTAGCCGCTTGAATCGATCTCGCCATTCTGTTAAACGAACGCGCGATAAAACCGATTTCATCCTCCACCTTCACCTGAAGTCTGTATTCCAGGTTTCCGGAATTCGCCTCCCGTAAACCGATTACGACATCTTCCAACGGATTCAAAAGCGCGCCTTGAAAGAAAAAACGGAAACCGACAAGGACCAGCAAAAGTATACACAACGCGGAAACGTATAGGATTTTTCCGGTGGAATGTAGGAATTCCCGCAAAGACTCGTACCGAAATCCGACGTCGTAAATTTTGCCGTCGGGAGAAACGTAAAAATAGGAAATAAAATGTTTCGGAATTTTTCCTCCCAATTCGTAGATGCGTTCCCCTTTATAGGTTCTTTCATCCTGTTTACGGACCTGAGTCAAAAGCGATTGGATGATTTTTTCGCGACGAGTCGTATCCGAAACACTCGAGTGAAGCGCGTTCCGTTTAAGTTCCTTCAAAAATCCGGAAAGACCGGGCGTTTCGGAATGGAACAATTTTTCCAGTGCGGAAGAATCGTTTTTTTCCTTCGGCGGAAGATGAAAGAATTTATTTCTTAACACTACCAGTTTCTTTTCCAAGGTTTCGAAAAAAAGTTCGACGTCGGTTCCGGAAAGATTCTCCTCCTTACGATCCGCGAGAAATTCCTTCAGACCCGCGCGATACGCTTCGTAATCCGGCGGAGAGTTCGCCAAAATTCCTTCCGCTTTTTCTAAGAAAACCTTTTTGGGAAGCGAGGGAAGCTCGAATAACGTATGCGAGATTTTAAAAAAACGGAACTCGCGCAGAACGTCTACGTTTGGTTGAATGCCGACGTTATTCAGAAATTCAGTGGCTGTGTCGTTTTCCGGATCGTACCGAAACACGTAGACTACGTCCTTGGAAACGTCCGTTCCGGATACGGAAAGCCTCGCCTCTTTTCTTTTGATCAAATCGTACGAAGTTTCGTATTCGTTGAAAATAAACAAACTTACGATCTGCAAAACGAGAAAAAAAGTCGCTAAGGTAATTCCTATAATTCTCGCGAGAATGGAAGTCTTTTCGCTCGTATAGTTGATGTAACCGACCAGAATCACGAATAAACCGATCACGAGTGAAATATCCAAAACGGTCTGATACAACTCACGCGAAACCGCTCCGTCGCGACTCATCGCGTTCAATACTCCCGGAAATAAAGTGATGATCGACAAAGGAATCAAAATGATTCCGGTAATGATCCTATCTTTGGCCTTTAACTTGATCATTCTCCAAATTCCGATTCCCATAAAGAAACCGGTATAAACGAGAACCATCGCGGAATAAACCTTGTAGAAAAGATTGATCTGAAAGTCCCAATAGTGACCTGAAAAATAAAACACGCGTTTGGCGGAAAAAGATTCGTAAAAATACCAAGCACACATCGCAAGAATCACCGAAATAGCGAGGATAAATCCCGTACGAATCACTTTTTTAGAAACGGGTTCGGGATAATGAAAGAAAAACATGATCAAAAAAAGAAGTCCCAAAAACGGGGAAGGAATCACAATCCATCTGTGGAATACGGACCAAGGTCCGTAAAAAGGAAATCCGACCATATATCCGAGATGAAAAATTCCGAGCCAAAGCAAACCGAAACACAGATACAAAGTGCCCGATGCCTTTTCCTGAATGGAAAAAAAGAAGAATACGGTGAATCCGATAAAAAGAACTCCGACAAGCGAAGCCAAAGAAAAATAATTAAGATAGATTGAGTCCATGGCAGGCACTCTACAAACATCTTAAAACCGACGTCGTCAAGCAAAAAGGAATTTCGAGTGAATGTTATACGTTTCTAACCGTCGCAAACGGCTTAAAAATTAATCCGAAAACAGATACGGGCACAAAACGAAACGTTATCCCGTTTCGAATCCCATCGAAAGAAACTAACGTCGATCGTTTCACGGTTAAAATCCGCCGATACAGACATATTTGACCTGAAGATATTCGTGAATTCCGTATTTCGATCCTTCCCGACCGAAACCGGATTCCTTAATCCCCCCGAACGGAACCTGTTCGCTCGATATCAGTCCTTCATTGATTCCTAAAATTCCCGATTCGATCCTTTCGGAAAGAATTCGCATTTTCTTATAATCGTTGGTGTACGCGTACGCCGCCAACCCGGAAGGAGTGGAATTTGCCGCTCGTATTCCTTCTTCGAAGGATTCGAAACGATAAACGGGCGCGATCGGTCCGAAAATTTCCTCTCGAAAACAAAGTGAATTCTCCGAAACGTTCGAAATCAAAGTGGGAGAAAAAAATAATGTCTTCTCTGGAAGGCGCTTTCCGCCGAGAAGAAGTTGACCTCCGTTTTGTAGCGCGTCTTCTACATAACCTTCCATCTTTTCGATGGCCGCTTCGTTTATCAACGGGCCGATCGTCACATCCGGATCAAAACCGTTTCCCGTTTTCAATTTGGAAACGGATTCGGAAAAGAGTCCTATAAAATCCTCGTAGATCCCGTCTTGCACCAGGAAACGATTCGCACAAACGCAGGTTTGTCCTGCGTTTCGGAACTTCGAAAGAATCGCTCCTTTGACGGCGGCTTCCAGATCTGCGTCGTCGAATACGAGAAACGGAGCGTTACCTCCCAACTCCAAAGACAAACGTTTTAGGGTTTTAGAAGAACGTTCCATGATCGACTTTCCTACGCGAGTGGATCCGGTAAAACTTATCTTTTTTACGTCATTGTGATCGATCAAAACGTTTGCGATCTCTTCCGGATAACCCGTAAGGACCTGAAAAACTCCGTCCGGAATTCCCGCTTCCTGAGCAAGAGCGACTAACGCAAGTGCGGAAAACGGAGTCAACTCGGAAGGTTTAGAGATGACCGTACAACCAGCAGCCAAAGCGGCGCCCGCTTTTCGGGTGATCATCGATGAAGGAAAATTCCAAGGAGTAAGGATTCCACAAACTCCGACGGGATGTTTGAGAACTTCTATTTTCGTATCCTTTCTATGACTCGGAACGATATCTCCGTAAGTGCGTTTCCCTTCTTCCGCAAACCATTCCAAAAAAGAGGAGGCGTAATCGATTTCGCTTCGTGCTTCACTCAAAGGTTTTCCCTGTTCCAAAGTCATAATCACGGCCAGGTCTTCGCGGTTTTTTCGCATCAGATCGGACCAACTTCGGATCAACAAAGACCGTTCCTTTGCCGGTCTCGAGGACCAATCGACGAACGCTTTTTTAGAGGTTTCGATCGCATCAAACGTTTCCGCTTTTCCTAACGCAGGAACGGATCCTAAAATTTGTCCGGTAGCGGGATCCGTTACTTGAATCGTTTTTCCCGATGCGGCGTCCTTCCAAGCTCCCGAGAAAAACGCTTGTTGTTTCCATAATTCCTTACGATTTATCGATTCAAAAACCACAACATAACCTCGTTTCCCTTTTTATCCGTAAAAAGAGGAAAGAAAAGAAGAATACTTACACCTTTCGTTTTTTAAGGAGCGTTTTTCGAGAAAGACGCGTTATCCCTTCGTTCAGAATAAATTATAAAATTCTAATGTTCAACGCTTGCCCGACCGTTTTTTCGTTTTAGGAGAAGCCTTATCCCCGACGACCTTCTTTTTCGGGGAAGCGATTTCCTTGTCCTTTTTGCCGAATAAAACGCGTGAAATACCGAACTTCATTTCGAACTCGAACCGGCGGATTCGTGCACCTTCTTTGGGAGGAATCAAGGACATCGCCCTTTCGGTAAGAGCCGTGATCGAAAGACTCGGATTAACCCCGAGGTTTACCGTAATCATGGAACTGTCGCAAACCCTTAAATTACGATAACCGAAAACCCTATTTTCGAAATCGATCACACCTTCCTTCGGAGAATCTCCCATGATACATCCGCCCATAATATGACCGGTAATCGGAGCGTTTAACAGAACGTCGTTGATGGAACTTCTCGGAACTCCGCCTATCTTCTTAGCGATTTTGCGCGCGGTGTCGTTGGCGATAGGAATATAAGAAGGGGTTTTTTCGCCTTCGGTCAAAGTGGAACTCATCGTTTTTTCGAAAGGCCAAATCCACCTTCGTTTCCGAACCAGTTTGATCCGGTTGTCCAATGTCTGCATCACAAGAAGGATCAGTGAATTTTTCGCGAAGCCGAAAGGCCAGGACGCTTTTAAGAAATAGATCGGATCGGTAAAAAGAGTGATAAAATACTTCAAAGGTCTCGGAATTTTTCCGCCTCCATCGGTGAGAACCGAGGCGATCGTTCCGAAAAAATCGGATCCTTTCGGATAACGTACAGGCTCCATATGTGTGTCTTCGTCCGGATGAATCGACGAAGTAATTGCAACTCCTTTGGAATAATCGGACGAATTTCCGAAGTCGGTGATCGCAAGAACCGTTTCACTGTTCGTTCGGACGTTGTCGCCCAAACGCGGAGAAAGGCGGGGCAAATTCCCTTTTTCCTTCATCTTGGAAAGTAAACCGACCGTTCCCATAACCGCAGCCGAAAGAATTACGTTTTTCGCATATAATGTTTTTCCCGGAAAACCGAAAAATCCGGTCGTAGATCTGGTTCGGATTTGATAACCGAATTCTCCGTTAGCCGAAGGATCCGGACTTCCGTGGACGTTCAACGGTACCAACGAAATCGCTTTTGTTTCGGGAAAAATTTTCGTTCCTAACTTTTCAGCGAAGAAAAGATAATTTTTATCTAATGTGTTTTTCGAATCGAATCGGCAGCCTACCATACATCCGCCGCAATGATTGCACGAAGTTCGATCCGGACCGTCCCCCAGAAAATAAGGGTCCTTTACGAACATCCCCGGTTTGTCTCCGAAGAAAACCCCGACCGGCGTAGGACGAAACGTATCGCCTCGACCCATCTCTTCGGCGATTTCCTTTAATACGAAATCGGATTCGTACAATTGCGGGTTTCGGGTAACGCCTAACATGCGTGATGCGATCGAGTAAAACGGAAGAATCCCTTCCTTTCCGCCCAACTTCCGGAAGGTAGGAGAATTCAAAACCTTATCACCTGGAACGTAAAGCGTATTGGCGTATACGAGGCTACCTCCGCCTACTCCGGCGCCGCTTACAAGAAAAAAGTCTTTCAAAAGATTCAATCTTTGGATTCCGTAAAAACCGATCCGGGGCATCCAAAGGTATTTGTTAAGCGACCAGTTCGATTTCGGAAAATCCTCAGGTTTCCAACGTTTACCAGATTCGATCACGGCGACGTCATATCCCTTCTGACTTAAGCGCATCGCCGACACACTACCGCCGAAACCGCTTCCGATTATTATGAAATCGTAATCATAGTGAACATTTGTTCTTTTTTCTTGTTCCATAAGTATCTCAGTAGTATTTTAAGGTTTAGTAAATTCAAAACTTTTTTTAATTGACTCTTCGGGATTTTAACGCCGTATCATTATCGAAACGTATCCACAAAGAACCAGCAGGTTTCACGCCTGTTCTTTTCACTTCGGATTAAATTGTATAAAGGAGCGGAATATGTCCTCATTGCCCCGCGTTTGTGTCATCGGTGCCGGTTCAAGCGGAATCACCGTCTGTAAATCCTTACAAGATAAAGGAATCGAATTCGATTGTTACGAGGCGGGAAGCGAAGTCGGAGGAAATTGGCGATTCGGCAACGACAACAAGATGAGCAACATATACAAATCTCTTCATATCAATACGCATCGAGATCGTATGGAATATAGGGATTATCCGATGCCGAAAAGTTACGCCGATTATCCAGGGCATAAGAAAATTCTGGAATACTTCATCGACTACGTGAATCATTTCGGATTTCGTAAAAGAATTCACTTTAAAAATCCGGTCGTTGAAGCGGATTACCAAGAAGACGGAACCTGGTTGATCACAACCGGTGACGGCAAACGGAAATACTACGACGCACTCGTGGTATGCAACGGACATCACTGGTCGCAAAAATGGCCGGATCCTCCGTTTCCGGGTAAGTTCACGGGTAAGATCATTCATTCTCATTCGTATGTGGATCCGGAAAACCCGATCAAACTTACCGGCAAACGTGTGGTCGTTTTAGGAATGGGAAACAGTGCCATGGACATCGCGGTGGAACTTTGCAGACCGGGTGTTGCTGCAAAGGTTTTTCTAGCCGCAAGAAGAGGAGCTTACGTCATTCCTAATTATCTATTCGGAAAACCGCTCGATAAATCCACCGAGCTGATTCCGGTTCACACGCCGTTTTGGTTAAAAAGTTTTATCATGAGTCTTGTACTTCGTTTTGGAGTCGGCAAAATGGAGGATTTCGGTCTGCAAAAGCCGGATCATAAACCGGGGGCCGCCCATCCTACGATTTCGCAGGATATTTTGGTTCGTTTAGGAAGAGGAGACGTGATTCCGAAACCGAACATAGAATCGTATAACGGAAATAAGGTGAAGTTTACGGACGGAACCGAAGAGGAAATCGACGCCGTAATATATTGTACGGGATATAACGTAAAATTTCCGTTCTTTAGGGAAGGTTTGATTTCCGCGAAGGACAATCATCTTCCCTTATTTCATCGCATGATAAAACCTGAATTTAAGAATCTTTTTTTCGTAGGTTTATATCAACCGTTAGGGGCCATTATGCCTTTGGCAGAATTCCAAGGAAAATGGATCGCCGAATATCTCACAGGAAATTATCGAATGCCGTCGGTCGAAGAAATGAACCGTTCCATCGAAAAATACGAAGCGAAGATGAAAAAACGGTACGTAACATCTTCCAGACATACCATGCAGGTCGATTTCGAGGATTTTTTATTCGATATGAAGTCCGAATTCAAAAGAGGGAGCAAACGAGCGAAGAAAAGCGGAAGTATTCCGAACGTCGAGGCGATCGCAAAACACAAACCCGTTGCCAAAAACGGAACCGCAGTTTCAAAGAACGGAGCAAAAAAGAAGGCCGCCGCATTTGCAAAAATTTGAGAGTTTTCTTTTACGATGGATATTGCGTCTTCCCGAAACGATTCTAAGAAAATTATCGGGAGGGGTTCGGCAAAAACGGGGAAGGACACTGGATCCGAAACTTCAGATGGCTTTGTGTTTGGCGAAAACCAAACCGAATATCGAAACTTTACTTCCTTCCGAAGCTAGGAAATTTTACCGGCGATCCGTAGGGATGTTCGATCTTCCGAAGGAAAATACGTATCGAATCGAAAATTTTTCGATTCCGGTCGAAAGCGGGAGAATCGGAGTTAGACTCTATCGTCCTTCGGAAACCGAAGACCCGGTTCCCGCGTTGGTATATTTCCACGGGGGAGGTTTTGTGATAGGCGACCTGGAAACACACGATTCTTCTTTGCGATATATATCAAAAATTTCGAATATTATAATTATCTCAGTCGATTACAGACTCGCACCGGAACATAAGTACCCCTCGGCGGTAACGGACGGTTTTGCCGCGTATCTATGGATCGTTTCTTTTGCGAAAGCACTGGGCATCGATCCGAAGAAAATCGCCGTGGGCGGGGACAGCGCCGGAGGAAACATCGCCGCAAACGTCTGCATCTTATCCAAAAAAAAAGGATCGAAATCGCCTTCCTTTCAAGTTCTTGTTTATCCGTATCTCGATCTTTTTCGGCTGAATTCGAGTCGGAAAGAATTCGGAAACGGGTACGCACTTACGAACGAACTCCTCGATTACTTCAACAAACACTACTTAAATTCTCGGGACGAAGGAAAAGAAACCGTCGCTTCTCCGATATTTCATAAAAGATACGGTGACTTTCCGAAGACCTACGTTCAATTAGCGGGTTTCGATCCGTTACAGGACGAAGGAATGGAATTCATAGATTCGCTTCAAAAAGCTGGAGTTAGCGTCCGATTCACCCGGTACGAAACTTTAATTCACGGTTATTTTAATTTAGCGGGAATGATTCCCGAAGCGAAAAAGGCCTTGGACGAATTGGCTTTATTTTTGAAGGACGGATTTAAAATCGAATAAGGGTAAACGAATTTTTTTTCGAATCCGACTTTATCTTGAATTTTTGAAAACGTCCGCCACACTACCGATACTTCTATTCGGGAAACGATTTTTATGATCATTAAAATTCCATTTCGCTTCGAATTTTCGTTTCGATTTTTATTCTTGTATCTTTCGATCGCGGGATCGTTCTCCGCAAACGCAAACCCTTCCGTTCTCGTTTCAGGTCCGATGCTCGGCTATTCCACTCTAAAAGAGGTTATGGTATGGGTACAAACGGATAAACAGTCCTCAGTTACATTAGTATATTATGAAGTTCAAAATCCTAAAAAAGTTTTTCGATCACAAGAAGTGACGACGAGGGCCGAATCGGGATTCATAGCGAAATTGATCGCCGATAAGACGGAGCCGGGTAAACGTTATAATTACGACATAGTGATTGACGGAAAAAAAACGGAGGCGAAATACGAACAGTCGTTTCGAACACAGTCCTTCTTTGCGGCCGGTCAAAATCATCCCGATTTTACCTTCGCATTGGGAAGTTGTGCGTACGTCAACGAAACCGAATTCGACGTACCTGGAAAACCTTACGGAGGCGAATATTTCATCTACGGTTCGATTCTTTCGAAAAAACCGGATTTTATGCTTTGGCTCGGAGACAACATTTATCTCCGAGAAACGGATTGGGATTCGAGAACCGGTTTTTTTCACAGATACAAACATCAGAGAGGCATTCCGGAATTAGCTCCTCTTTTAGCATCGGTTCATCAATACGCGATTTGGGACGATCACGATTTCGGTCCCAACGACGGCGATTCCTCTTTTTGGATGAAAGATACGGCGGAGGAAATGTTCAAACTTCACTGGGGAAATCAAAACTTTTCCAAAGAAGGCACTTACGGTTCCTTTACTTGGGGTGACGTTCAGTTTTTTCTTTTGGACAATCGGAGTTTTCGAACAGCTAACAACAATAAGGCGATAGGACCGCGACAAATTCTCGGTGAAAAACAGTTTCTTTGGCTCGTAAATTCCCTCGCTTTCTCGAAAGCCACGTTCAAGTTCATCGCCGTCGGAGGACAATTTCTGAATCCGAACGCCGTCTTCGAAAACTACGCGACGTATCCAGAGGAAAAATCCAAAATCCTCTCCGCGATCCGCGAGTTAAAACTTAAGAACGTCGTTTTTTTGACCGGGGATAGGCATCATACCGAATTGAATCTTTTATGGGAGGAAGGAAACGAACCGATCTACGATTTTACGGTTTCGCCGTTGACGTCGGGTTATTATTCTCCGATCACCGAAAAAAACCCTCTGCGTATAGAAGGAACTCTTGTGGATCGTAGAAATTTCGGAACGATCACGGTCGCCGGAAAAAAAGGAGAGAGAAAATTGTTTTTGAAAATTTTCGACGTGAACGGTAAAGAACTTTGGAACCGGGAAATTTCGGCGAAATATTAGAATGAAACGACCTATGGCTGTAGCGCTTATCTTGATCTTATTTTTCGGAGCCGCGATCTTTTTTACCGGTTGGAATCATCAGCACAAACTGATTTTTTTTCCGGAAAAACTTCCCGAGAATTTTACGTTTTCCTTTCGGGATCCGTTCGAAGAGATCGTTTTAGCGACAACGGACGGAGAAAAAAGTTACGGAGTTTATTTTCGATCGGAAGTCAACGAATCCGAAAAAACGATCCTTTACTTTCACGGAAACGCGGGAAGTCTCCGAACATGGGGCGCAATTTCCGAGGATTTTCTTCCCTTAGGTTGGAACGTTCTCGTTACCGATTACAGGAGTTACGGAAAAAACACGGGAACGTTATCCGAAACATCGATGTATTCAGATGCCGAATTGTGGCTCGATCATCTAAGGAATAAAAAAAAGATAAAAGATTCAGAAATCGTAATTTACGGTCGTTCGATCGGAACCGGAATAGCGACGGAATTGGTTTCGAAACATCCCGATATGGTCCTGTTTTTGGAAACCCCTTTTACCGATCTGCCGTCCTTGGCAAAAGTATATTATCCTTTTTTAAAGAATTGGATGTTTAGGTTCCGGTTTCAAAATTTGGAAAAATTAAAGAAAATCCGATCGAAAACGATCCTGTTTCACGGAACGAACGACGAAGTCATCCCTTTTGAACATTCCGAAATCATATTCAAAAAACTGAAAGAACTAAATCGAAACGCGGAGTTACACGTCATACCGGGCGGCTCGCACAACGACTTATCCTCGTTTCCGGAATATCATAAGGTTTTGAAAAAAAGCCTCGATGAAATCCGGCGATGAAGTTTAAATCGAGGGTTCGGATTTAAAAGTATTCTGGAAAAAGCGATTTTAGCTTTTTCACCGTTTCCGGATTTCTTTTTTCCGGAGCGGTTACTATGGAATATTTCGTGCTGTTTTTCAGACTAAGATCGTCGCCGTTTCCGATCACGTGAATCAATTCCGCAAGAAGTTTCTTTGCGGTTTCGGCGTTCTTCCCGAGATTGGCGATGACCATTTCCAAAGTTACGGATTCTTCGCCTTCTCTCCAACAATCGTAGTCCGTGGACATACAGATCATTTGATATGCGATCTCCGCTTCTCTCGCCAACTTCGCTTCCGGAAAAACGGTCATATTGATGACGTCCGCTCCCCAGGAACGATAAAGGTGCGATTCTGCTTTGGTGGAAAACAACGGCCCTTCCATACAGATCAGCGTTTTATCCGTATGAATTCCCAATCCGATTTTTTTGGCGGTCGCTTCGATTCGTTTCGCCAAATTCGCGGAAAAGGGTTCCGCAAAAGGCGCATGAACTACGACTCCGTTTCCGAAATACGTGGAGTTTCTGCTTCTGGTTCGATCGATCACTTGCGAAGGTAAAACGAAATCCAAAGGTCTGATCTCTTCGCGAAGACTTCCGACCGAACTGAAGGCGACTATCTCTTCGACTCCGAGCTGCTTTAATGCGCAGATGTTCGCGTGATTCGGAACTTCGGAAGGTGAAAGAAAATGACCGATTCCGTGTCTCGGTAAAAATGCGATCAACTTTCCTTTGTATTTTCCGATTTTTATTTTATCGGAAGGTTTTCCCCAAGGAGTATCCGGATGGATTTCCTCGATCAACTCCATTCCGTCCAGACTGTAAAGTCCCGTTCCTCCGATAATCGCCGCTTTTACGTTATAAGACATGAATCCACGCTCCTAAAGATGAAGAACCCTCTCTTCACGGTCAGTTTTGGAACGTGGATCTAAATTGTAAATCGTAAGTGTTTGAGAGCACCGCTGGATTTAAGCCACGCTTAGATTTTTCAATTCGGAGGATTGCGCTCGGATTTTTTCCACTTCGAATTGAAGTTTGCCGGACTCTTGATTGATCTGGTTGATTTCTTTTTCAAGGTGGGTCATGGTTTTTACCATCTCTTCTTGTCCGACCATCTGTTCCTTCGTGGATTGGAAAATTTCTCCGGAAAGTCGTTTTACCCTTTCCACTTCAGACGTGAAATTCCGGATGATCGCTCTCTGCTCCTGATAAAGTTTACTCATCTCTTCGATACGATTCACCGTCTCCGAAATTTTTCCTTTTTGACGTTCCGTAAGATCGCCAGTATCGAAGGAAGCCTTGTTCGCTTCACCGATAAACTCTCTGGATTTCTTCACGATCTCGGAGATGTTTTTCGCGTTTTCGGAGGTGAATTCCGCGAGTTTACTCACCTCGTTGGCGACAACGGCGAAACCCCGTCCCGCGGCACCCGCCCTTGCCGCTTCGATCGATGCGTTGAGCGCGAGAAGATTGGTTTTATCAGCGATCTCTCCCATGATCTGATTGATCTCGTCCACTTTGTTAAACGAATTGGAAATGTTCTGTAAAAAGAAATCGGTTTTACCGGCGGCTTCTGACACGTTTTCCATGTCCTTTTTATTCTCGTTCGCGTAGGAACCGAGATCTTTCGAGAACTGGGCGATGCTTTCCACGATATCGCCGAGATTTTTGGCCTTTTGATCCAAGTCCACCAAACTGCTGTTTTGCGTTTCTATGGAAGCCGCAGTGTTTTGTGAGGCGGCGGAAAGTTCCTCTATCACTGCGTTCACTTGTTCGAGAGAAGCCGCCTGCGATTCCATCTTTTCTCCGGTACTGTTGATGAACTCGGCGAAATTCTGTATGGAAGTTTCCAGAGTTTCGGCGGAAACGTGAATCGCTTTTTGGTTGGTCTCTAATTTTTGAAGAAAGATTCTACTTTCTTCGGCGAGTTTTCCGGCTTCCTCGGACAACTTCGTAAACATATTCATTAGCTGTGCGAGGATCAAACCCGCCGTAAAAACGAAAACGATTTTGATGATTTCTACACTCGTAGTCAGAACTCCGGGTTTTCCCCCGAGACTCGGATCTTCCGTAAGAACTACTCCGAAACGAACTCCTACGGTCAACGCGGTTGCGGCGCCGAGAGCACCCAAAATACCGATCAAAATCACGAAACGTTTTTCGCCCAACAACCCCGCGTATATATTGATGTAAAAATAGATGAAGAATAAGATCACGTTCTTCATCACTCCGGCAGCCACTTCGGGAGAAATCATCGCATCGAAGATCAAGGTCGAGCTTAAAACGGAGGAATCCATAACCACGGAAAGTTTTTGAATCGATTTCGGAACGCGACCGAAACGGTTCCAAACAAAAATCGCGACGCAGTAAACGCCCATTACGAAAGTTCCGGCGGAATGAATGATCAACTGAGTAGGATTGAATGCCCGCAATGCCCCAAGGATGGATAAGGTAAAAAGAATCACTAAACCGAGACGGATTCGATTGATCAAAACGGCACCGTTGTTTTGGATTAATTCAAGCGATGATTGACTCATAGTCCTATAGGAAGAAGGAAATTTTTTATTTCAAACAGATTCCAGATTACGAAATGAGTTTTTAATATTTCAATTTTGTTGCAAACGGACACAAAGCCGGATCGCGAATATTCGAATATTATTTAATAGATATCTACGATACTCAAGTGTTCGTCCATCACGTTCCAACGAATAGGTTCGTTTTTGGAAAAGACGGCCGAAGGAGAAATACCGAAAATTTCGCGGAATACGTTCGTAAAGTGCGATTGATCGTAAAAACCCGCGCCTAACGCTGCGTCAACGAAGGAAGAACCTCCGTTTAAAGCCAAAGCCGCACGTTTTACGCGGAACCATTTTCGGAAGGCCCGGATGGGAATGCCGATCGTATTACGAAACTCGTGTTGAAGCCAGGAAGGAGACATTCCGGCCTTATATGCAAGTTTCTGAATGTTAATCGTTTCATCCGGATTTTGTACGATCCATCGTAAAACACGGATTAGTCGTTCGTCGTAGCCCGAATTCGTTTCGGAAACTTTTTTTTCACCGAGCAAAAAATGTCCGTCGAAGGAGTTCGGATAAGTCGTAGTGTATAAAACCTGCTCGCAACTGCGGATCAGCTTTGAAGTCCAGACTGGATCGGAGGAAAGTCCTTTGCGCCCCGCTTCGTTCGACAATAAAGTGCCGATTGGACTACCCGGATCGGCGAATAAAATTCCTACGTTTCCTTTCCAAGTCGTTTCGTGATTCAACCTACCGTCGAAGACGAAACAACGGGAGCGCATCCAATCGGAATTTCCGCGGACACGTTTTTTAATATCGGAATCCAAACCTACCACGACCGCGGAAGTAACCGTGGAATGAAATTCCAGATCCGGAAGTTTTCCCACGAAAAGAACCGCTCCTTTCCAGGAACAAATCACGTTGCTCACGATTCTAAAGTAGTATTGACGGTACGGTTAGCAATCAAATCTCGGAAACAAAAAACGATCGAACTTAAAAAGTCACGAACCTTACGATCAACGGGGTTCGGCGATCGCGTACCGATACTTTGCCTGAGCGGTGCGTTTGTTTTCTTCGTTGAAAAAATCGCAAACGTACTTGAGTAATTTTCCCTCTTTAGAGACCAGTCTCGCCTTAACTCGAACCGTATCCGTTCTTACGGGACGCAAGTAACGAATGGAAGCGTCCATGGTAAAGGTTCTCTCTCGTTCGTTTTCTATGTGAAAAAAAGCCATGATCGAAGTCATAGTATCACCCACGCTGAACAAACAACCTCCGTGCATAAAACCGTGTAGAGCCCGATTTTTTTGTGCATAAGGAATTTCCGCTTCCGAAACCTCCGCGTTTACTTCGAGCAGCTTCATGTTGGTCGCGCCCGGATGACACTGATCGATTAAATTCTGAGCCTGTTCCACCAAAGAACAATTCTTCTTGAGCGTAAAAATATCGCTCGGTACGTTATGGGATAATAAATCCAGAACGTTCATCCCTTTCTCCTTTTAGGAATAGAATACAACGAGGGACGCCCGGAATCTTGGAAAAACGTGCAGCAAGTCTAAAAAACGAAAATTCTTCGGTCGGAATTCCGCCTTCCGTCATCGGAACGCCGCTTTTAAACGACGCTCAGTGCCTTTAAATCCTTGGACTGAGTTCGGATCCGCAGAACCCCGTCCTGAATCTTTCCGGATTCCCGAGCGATTTCGTTGATTTCCTTTTCCAGTTCGATCATCGCTTTCATCATCTCGACTTGTCCGGTCATTTGTTCCTGCGTGGAATAAAAAAGTTCATCGGAAAGAGTTTTGACCTTGCTCAAACTCCGTACGAAATCCTGAACGATCGCGGTTCCATCCAGATAGAGACGATTCATCGCTTCGATCCTGGAAACGGTTCCTACGATTTTGGAATTTTGACTTTCCGTTAATTCTCCCGTATTCCGAGAAGAACTGTTTGCCTCTTCGATGAATTGGAGGGATTCCTGAACCACTTTGGAAATATTTTTCGCATTGGAAGCGGTGAACTCCGCGAGTTTGCTGACTTCCTGCGCTACGACTGAAAATCCTCTTCCCGCACTTCCGGCTCTCGCCGCTTCGATCGATGCGTTTAGGGAAAGCAGATTCGTTTTATCCGCGATTTCTCCGAGGATTTGATTGATCTCATCCACTCGGTGAAAGGAGTTGGAAATATTTTTCAAAAACATATCCGTCTTTTCCACGGAGGTTTTTACGTGCTGCATATCCTCGTTGCTTTCCTTAGCGTTGACCTCCAAGTCTTTGGAGTATTCCGAAATTTTAGCGATAAGATCCAGAAGCGTTTGCGACTTACGGTTGAGTTCGATCAGATTCTCGTTTTGAATACGGATGGAATCGGTGTTATTCTCCGAGGATTTCAACAACGTGTTGATGACTGCATTCACTTCTTCGAGGGACGCCGCCTGCGATTCCATTTTAGAACTCGTCAAACTGGTGAACTCCGAAAAGTTCGTGATCGAAGTTTCCAAAGTTTCCGCGGAGGTATGGATCACCTTTCTGTTATTTTCAAGTTTGGTGAGAAAGTCCTTATTCTCTTTATAGTAGGAAGCCGCTTCCCGATAAAGATCGTCGAAAAGGTTCATCAAACGGTACAATATATAACTGACCGCGACCATAAAAATGATCTTCGTTATCTCCGCGCTGAGTTTTAAATATCCCGGAGCGATGTTGATTTTATTGTCTTCCGAAAATTGCAGTCCGTGCAGGATCGCGTTGACCAATCCCGCAGAATAACCGACCGCACTAAAAACCCCTACGAAAAATACGAACTTCGGTTTTCCCAATAAACCGGAATCGACGATGATAAAATAATATACGGAATATAAAATCGCGTTCTTCAAAACGGGAGCGACAATTTCTGCGGAGACCATTCCGTCCAAAAAGATCGTCGCGCTCAATAGAAGGCTATCGAAAAGAATGAAAAGATTATGAAGCCAAGGTTTTACTTCGAATTTTTTGTAAACGTAAAACCCTATAAACGTATACACGCACATAAAAAGCGCAATCGCCGTATGGTTGATTTTGATTTGGGGATGGAGATTTTTATAACTCGACGCTAAAGACAAAAGCATCAACACCATGATCCCGAACCGGGAATAATACGTTAATACCTCTCCCTTCTTCCGGATGGATTCGATGGATTCTTTTGAGGAATGGTTGGACATAGTCCAACCATGAACAGAATTTATTATTCGTAAACGAAAACTGTTTTCTGACCGGCCTTCAGAGTAAACATCTTATAAAAAGACATTTTTACGCTTGGGAGCGGAAAAATCGAACCGCAAAGATTCTATTCAATTTGAAAAACGAACCCGACAAAAGACTGACTAGTTATAAATTCAAATTAATAGTATGAACTACAAACTAAATGGAACCGTTAGAATCTTGGATTCAAAGAGTCGGAAAAAGGTTGTTCGAAATAATTTTCAGGATGAAGCGGGGTCGGTGTGTTTGTGACCGTCATCGATTGAACCGGTGTGCCGTCGGAATAGGCACCCATATAAATTTGTTCCGCCGAACCGTTACCCAAGGCGATGTTTTTTGCGGAAGAAGATCCGTTGAACGAATATTCCGCGAGAGCCTCGAGCTGTTTCCAAACTCCGTGATAATCCAACGCATCCAAATTTCCAAGACCGATCACTGTATTCTTAATCGGAGTATAATGATCTGCGTTCAAAAGATATCCTTGATACGTTTGGGAATTTAGAATTTGGAAATTCTTTTCCGAAGCTCCGATTCCGATGTTCGTAAAGATATCGATCGCCATCCGATTGTCAACGACGTCGTCCGTATCGTAAATCTGAACGATTAGTTTCGTAGAATCCGTGAATTGACCCAATTGTGTATCATCGATGGCAAAGGAATACCAAGGCGCCGATAAAAAAATGAAAGAACCGTTGGATCCCCAACCCTTCATTATGATTCCTTGATGTGCCAAATAAGGAGTCGCTCCTCCGCCGTACGAATGTCCCAAATAGCCCACGCGTGTTGTATCCATGATTCCGTCGAATTGACCGACAGCGTAATCGATTCCATCCAACATAATTTTATAATTTTCATTCGGATCCCTTCGATCGGATATGTAGATCGGAAATACCACCGCATAACCTTTGGAAACGTAGAAATCGATCAACGGATAATAAGCCTCCGCAGAAGGAGAACTAAACCCGTGGATCAGAAATAATACGGGGACTTTCGAAGAGACATCGGAAGGATAATAGACGCATACGTTTCTGGGCGCGCTCGGATTCTGCAACGCGAACGAAGATACCGATCGACTTCCTCTGGATCCGTAACCTTCCTGAATCGGAGAAACCGGTCCGTAGTAAAACGTAGGCGATACCGCGCAGGTGTTGATAAGATACGGATACGAAAGCAAAGTCAGACTTTCGAAGAGAGGTTCCCAAACCCGATCCTCGACACTTTCCGCAGGAGGTTTACAGAAAATCAGAAAAAACAAGAAGACTGCGGAAACCGTTCGTTTCATAATAACTCTCCCTCGAATACGTTCTTTGGACCGTTACAAATTCGAAAATCGGGAAAAATTTAACACAAGAAAAATACGTTTTCTTTTTTAAACCGAAGTCTCGGTCAACGAAACTCCTTCCCAACCGATCATCGCCATTTTTCTTTCGGAGCCCCAGCGGTATTCGCCGATTCCTCCCGTATTTTTGATCACACGATGACAGGGAATCAGATAACCGATCGGATTTTTTCCGATCGCACTTCCCACCGCGCGGGAAGCGTTTTGCTGATCGATCGCGTTGGCGACATCCGAATACGAGCTCAATCTTCCTTCGGGGATTTTTAACAGCGCCTCCCAAACTTTGATCTGAAAGTCGGTACCTTTTAGGTGTAAAGGAATTGGTTCGTTTTGGTTTTCGGTTCGGTCGAAAAATCGTACGACCTTGGCCTGATTTTCGTCCGTCTCTTCGTTTAGGACGGCCCTATCCCATTGTTCCTTTAGCTCCTCCAGAATTTTTTTCTCCGATACATCATAAAAATATAAATTACAAATTCCTTTTACAGTGGAAGCGATCACGTATCGACCGAATCTGCTTTTTTGAAAACTGTAGCGGATTTTCAGATTCTCTCCCCCGTTCTTATATTCGCCAGGAGTCATCCCTTCGATTTTTACGAAAAGATCGTGTAACCTGCTCGTTCCGGACAGACCGGTTTCGAACGCGGCGTCGAACAAAGTCGATTCCGGTTTCGAAAGTATGGATTTTGCGTTTTGTAAAGTAAGATACTGAAGAAATTGTTTCGGACTCACTCCGGCCCATTCGGTGAACAGCCGTTGAAAGTGAAACGGACTCAGTTGCACCGACTTCGCCACTTGTTCCAATTCGGGTTGCGCCGCATAATTTTCGCGGATGAATTTGATCGCTTCCGCAATTTTTTGATATTGATCCATAATAAAAAGAATATCGAATCGATCCTTTTTTTAAAACCCGATCCTTGCTGTTTTCGATTTTTTTTCGAATTTTAAAGACAAAAAACGGAAATCAGCATCGAAACACGAACCTGTTTCGATCGTTAAACCCGTTCTGTTGAGTGAATCGTTTCGACCAATCGATCGATCCCTTCCTCGAACAAAGCGGGACCGGGTTGAAGAATGACGGACGGATCCAATTCGTAGATTCGATCGTTTCGAATCGCATTCGTATCCTGCCAATCGGGATGTTTTTTCACCCAATCGAAACGAACCGGTTTTCCGCACCAGGATCCGATATAAACGTCGGGTTCCGCATCGGCGACGTCTTTGGCCGAAACGATCCGATCCTTCGCCAACGATTTTCCCCGCAAAGCCGCGAAACAATCCTTGCCGCCGGCGATTTCGATCAACTCGGAAACCCATGAAATCCCGGTGATGATCGGCTCGTCCCATTCCTGAAAAAAAACTTTCGGGCGTTCTGGGGAATTCCGTTCCTGTCGAATCCGATCCAACTTTTTTTTCCAACCTAGTATCAGATCCGAAACCGCTTCGGTCTTACCGATCAAAGCGCCTATCATATAAGAAGTTTCTAATATTTCTGAAATGGTTCTCTGATTCGTAACGAGAACGTTCAATCCTTCGGAAATCAATTGTTTCGCTAAATCCGCTTGAATGTCGGAAAACCCGACGACAAGATCCGGCTTTAATTCCAGAATCCGCTTTACGTTTCCGTTGATGAACGCGGAGACGCTCGGCTTTTCCTTTTTTGCCCTGGGAGGACGCACCGTGTACGCGGATATTCCTACGATCCGTTCTTCTTCCCCCAAAAGATAAAGAAGTTCGGTGGTTTCCTCGGTAAGGCAAATGATTCGTTGCGGTCCGATCTTAATTTCTCCCCGATCAACTATGGAATTTTTTCTTGTCGTCGATCAATTTCTGAACCACGGAAGGATCCGCCAACGTGGAAGTGTCTCCCAGTCCTTCGAATTCTCCGCAGGCGATTTTTCTTAAAATTCTTCTCATAATTTTTCCGGAGCGCGTTTTGGGAAGTCCCGGCGCCCAATGAATCACGTCGGGTCTTGCGATTTTTCCGATGACTTTTTCCACGGTCGCAATCAATTCCTTTTTGAGCGCGTCGTTCGTCGTAATTCCTTCTTTCACGGTGACATACGCATAAATTCCCTGACCTTTTATGTCGTGCGGAAATCCGACGACCGCCGCTTCCGCAACCGAAGTATTTTCTACGAGCGCGCTTTCCACTTCCGCGCTTCCGATCCGGTGACCGGAAACGTTGATAACGTCGTCCACTCTTCCCGTAATCCAAAAATATCCGTCCTTGTCCTTTCGGGCCCCGTCTCCGGTGAAATAGTAACCCCGAAACTGGGAAAAGTAAGTGTCGTAAAAACGTTTTTTATCTCCGTAAACTCCGCGCATCATCGAAGGCCAAGGAGCTTTGATGCATAAGTTTCCGCTGGTTTCCCCTTTGTCCTTGAGTTCGTTTCCTTCGTTATCGACTAACACGGGTTGTACGCCGAAAAAAGGAAGTGTCGCCGATCCCGGTTTTTGCGGAATTGCTCCGGGCAAAGCGCTGATCAAAATCGATCCGGTTTCGGTCTGCCACCAAGTATCCACGATCGGACATTTGTTTTTGCCGATATTCTTAAAATACCATTCCCAGGCTTCGGGATTGATCGGTTCTCCGACCGATCCTAAAAGACGCAACGAACTCAGATCGCGTTTTCGGATATGTTCCAAACCTTCCCGCATCAAAGCACGGATCGCGGTAGGAGCCGTGTAGAAAACGTTGACTCCGTATTTATCGATGACGTCCCAAAATCTTCCCGCATCCGGATACGAAGGAACACCTTCGAACATCACCGAAGAAGCTCCGTTGGACAAAGGTCCGTAAACGAGATAAGAATGCCCGGTTACCCAACCGATATCGGCCGTACACCAATACGTATCCTCCGGTTTAATATCGAATACATAATGAAAGGTTAAATTTACTCCCAAAAGATATCCGGCCGTCGTATGCAATACGCCTTTCGGTTTTCCCGTGGAGCCGGAGGTATAAAGGATGAACAAAGGATCCTCCGAGTCCATCGATTCGGGTTTGCAATAGGCGGGAAGATCCGGATCGTTCATCAAAAAATGATACCAGTGGTCTCGCTTCTCCTTCCAAATAAGAGAAGACTCGTTTCCCGTACGGCGAACGACGATCACCGACTTCACGGTTTCCTGAGCGCTTTCGAGCGCTACGTCCACGTTGCGTTTTAGTTCGATGGGTTTTCCGCCCCGATAACCGCCGTCGGCGGTGACGATCAACTTCGGTTTACAATCATCGATTCTACTTTGAAGCGCCTCGGGAGAAAAACCTCCGAAAACGACCGAATGAATCGCACCGATCCGGGTACATGCAAGAATCGTAATGGCCAATTCCGGAATCATCGGGAGATACACGAGCACGCGATCCCCTTTTTTGATTCCGTATTTTTTGAGTACGTTCGCGAATAAATTGACTTCCCGATAAAGATCGTAATACGTCAGGACCTTGGATTCCGAAGGGTTATCGCCTTCCCAGATCAGGGCCGCCTTATTTTTGAGCGGGGTTGTAATATGACGGTCCAGGCAATTGTAGGAAACGTTCAGTTTCCCTCCTTTGAACCATTCCACTTTAGCGTTTTTGAAATCGTGATCAAGAACCTTAGTCCACTTTTTGAACCAGGTAAGGCGGCCGGCTTCTCTAGCCCAGAATTTATTCGGATTTTCGACGGACTCTTTATAAAGGGTCTTATATTCTTTTATACTAATATTCGATTGTTTTTTGAACTCCGCGGACGCGGATACGATCCGTTCTTTAGCCATAACTCCCCCACATTCGGTAAAGAATGGATCGTTTTTTTTTCATGTCCACTCAAATCGGAGGAAGCAGCGGAGGAACACGTTCGAAACGGACGAATTAAAATTACTTAGGTGGAACCAGTACGGATCAAATCCAAAAATTCCGAACGCGTAACCATATTCTCCTTAAACGCACCCAACATGCAGGAAGTGAAAAGTTCGGAGTTCTGTTTTTCCACGCCGCGCATCATCATACAAAGATGTTTGGCTTTGATGACGACCGCAACTCCTTGCGGATCCAAAACTTCCTGAATCGCGTATGCGATCTGTTCGGTGAGACGCTCCTGAACCTGAAGCCTTCTCGCGAAAACGTCCACGATTCTCGGAATTTTACTGATACCGATGATTTTTTTGTTGGGAAGATAGGCCACGTGCGCTTTTCCGTAAAACGGTAAAAGATGATGTTCGCAAAGTGAATACATTTCGATGTCCCTCACGAGAACCATACCTTCGGTCGGTTCTTCGAAAATGGCTCCGTTGACGATCTTGGTGATATCGGCGCGATACCCTGAGGTTAAAAAATCATACGCTTTTTTCACTCGGCTCGGCGTATTCAGAAGACCTTCCCGATTGGGATCTTCGCCGATGGATTTTAAAATTTTAACGATTTCTTCTTCCAAAATAAAACTCTCTTCAATTCGTTTTTTCCGTAGTCTGCTACGAGGATTTCTATTTAGATTCTTTTGAACGGGAATTCGGACTTATTTTTCCGGACCCGAACGGGATTGCTTCCCATTTTCGAAACAGGCTACGGAATCATCCATCGGATTTTCATTTTCTTGCAGATTTCCTAAGCCGGGGAATATTGTCTTCGATGTCGTCGCAGAATTCGAAACCCCGAAAAACCGAATCGCTGAGGATCGGAATGGACGCCCGTATGATCTCCCATTCCGGAATCGGAATGAGAATCCGGGGGATTTTAAAGTTCCTCGGACAAGAGGCCGCCAAACACGGCGTATACGTTTATCTTTTCGGCGATCTCGCTACCATTCAAGCCGAGGGAATTTCCTGTCGTCCCTTTTCCGGCTTTGAAGAAATTTCCGAAATCGAAACGAAGTCCAAAGGCCGTTCCGTAAAGACGGAGGAATATTCGTATCCAGTGATTTCCTACACGACCCCTATTTATTCTCCTAAGGAATTTTTAGGACATCCTATGATGAAACGAATGGATCTCTTGGACATTCCGCATTTCAACGCACCGCTCCGCTATCTGTCCAAATGTATCGTTACGATTCACGATATCATTCCGTTTCGAATGAGGGAATTTCATTCCGCCGTTTCCAAGAGGATTTATATGCAGGTCGTGTTTCGATTGATCCGACGTTTCGCAAAGAAGATCGTTTCCGTTTCCGAATTTACAGCCGAAGATCTTAAGACCGTTTTCGATTTTACGGGAGAAAAAATCCGGGTCGTACACAATGCGATCGACGATTCCGTCTTTTATCCCGCTACGTCGTCGGAGAAAAAAAAATTCTTAAAAAAGTATAAACTCCAAGAAGGATATCTTCTCAGCGTCGGAATCGGAAAAGGTCATAAAAATCTGAATCTGGTTTTACGAGCCCTCGCTTCCGTCGCGGCGGGAAAGAAGAATTCCATAAAATGGGTGTTAGGTGGAGCATCCGGAAAAATCCCGGAATATCTGCGCAAGGACGCGGAGAACTTTCAAGGGGAAATACGTCCCATGCCACGTCTGAACCTCGACGAGTTGCGTTGTCTTTATTCCTGCGCCGGCCTGCTCGTTTTTCCTTCTAAATACGAAGGTTTCGGATTTCCGCCTCTCGAGGCGCAGGCTTGCGGCTGTCCCGTAATTTCGTCTAACGCGACCGTTATGCCCGAAATTTTAGGAAACAGCACCTTCTATTTTTCTCCGGATCATACCGATCAACTGGAGACGTTGTTGCGGAAATTAACGAGCGAAGGTCGGAACTCCGAATTCAAGAAATTAATTTCAAAGGGAAAAAAGAACGTTCTCAGATTCTCCTGGAAAAAATCCGCAAAAGAAATATTGGAGATTTATCTAACCTGATCCGACGACGTCCGTTATTTCGGTTCCGTCTCCGCTTTCGGAAATTTTTCCGTTCTTTCTGTTTTTTATTCGCGAATAAACCGATTCCCTTTCCTCGTCAGAGTATCGAGACCAATTACCGATTTCATCGAGCGTCCTCAAACATCCTTGGCAATAACCGGTTTCGAAATCCATCGAACAGATCTTATTGCACGGAGAACGCACGATTCTACTTTCCTTTGGATTTAGGTTTGACGGTCGTATTTTTACGCGGAATCTTTTTCTTTTTATCTCGATCGGAACCCGCTTTTTCCGAAGGACGGGTTTCGGATCCTCCGCTTTTAGAAACGTCCACGATGGTTTTCATTTCCCGGAAAAGCGACATCCCGCTAATCCTACCGGGAACGATCACGTGAGCCGCACCGCTTTCGACGAGAACGTCCGCCTCTTTCGCGTCGTCCGTAGTAAGAATAATCGAAGGTTGTCCGTGATGACTGATTCCCTTTAAAGATTCTAGAAGTCTCCGATTAGTCGTTCCTTTTAAAATCATATCAGAAATCGTGCATATTATATATCGTGCATCTTCTATTCCGAGATGATGCAACGTTTCCGGATTTGCGAGGTCTCCGTATGCCCAGCGGATTCCTTTCGCTTCCAGAGATTGTCTGAAAACCGGATTAAAATCCACGATCAAAATCCGGTTTAACCATTCCGGCTTTTCACGTTCGATTCCTTCCAGCAAACCTTGTGCAATCCTAAAATAACCGAGAATGACTATATCTCGTTTCGGTTGTCCGGTAATATCGGATTCCGTTTTACGCTCGGCCCTTTCCTTGATTCCGATGGTTCCTAACGTTCTTACGATGAATCTCGAAATCGGATCGTTAAACAAGATTACGTATGTGGAAACTACGGAAGCGAGAATCATGGATGTCAAAACGGTGGATTCCAATTCCTGACTGATATGTCCGTATCCCATTCCCAGAGAAAGGATCACAAGAGAAAACTCGCTGATCTGAGCAAGATTCAATCCCGTTACGATCCCTGCGCGTAAACCTTTACCGGAAAGAAAGACGGGAGTGGCCACCGTTACGACCCTGCTCACCAATACGAACGCGACCGCGATCAATGAAATCGTGACGATTTGCAACGAAGGAATCGGAATTTTCATTCCCAAAGCGACGAAGAACAATGTGATGAAAAAATCCCTGATGCCGGAAAGTTTTGCGATGACATCCGCGCCGTACGGAAACGCGGCGATGCTCACTCCCGCAATCAAGGCTCCCATTTCTTTGGAAAGCCCGGCGCGTTCCGCGAGACCACAAAGCAAAAAACACCAAGCGATCGAAGTAATCAGAATTAATTCCGGTTTGGAAGCAGCGGCTTGAAACAAACGCGAAAGAAAAAATCTGCTGATCAAAAACGCAACACCGATGAGAACCAAACCGATGCCCAACGAACTTACGATCTTGAGTATCTGCGGATCCTGAAGATTGGGTTGTACTCCCATAAAGATGATCGCCCATATGTCCTGCAAAACCAAAACTCCGATGGTAAGTCGTCCGGCGATCGTACTCACTTCGAATTTATCGTGCAAAAGTTTCACCACGATCATCGTGGAACTGATCGCGAGCGCGATCGCAAAATACAAAAGGTCGAACTTACCGGAAGAAGGAAGAATCTTCTGGAAAAAAACCAACCCGAACAATACGCAAAACACGAATTGGCTGATTCCCAAAACGAACATGGATTTCCCCATACGCGCCAATTCTTTAAGATCGATTTCAAGACCGATGATAAAAAGCAAAAGTATCAGACCGATTTCGGAAATCAATTCTATGCTTTCCTTGTTTACCACGAGTCCAAATCCCAGATTGGGGCCGAGCAGAAGTCCTCCCGCCACATAACCGAGAATCAACGGCTGTTTGGTCAATCGGGCGATATGGGAAAAGAAGGTCGCAAAGATAATACTTAACGCAATGTCGTTGAGAAGGGAAAGGGAATGATGCTCCATAGTTGCAGAACGTCCTAAACGTTGATTTCTTTTTATAAGTTAGGTTTACTTACTACACTTGAAAGGAAGCACGAAGTAAAAACATTTTTTTATAAAACTGGCGAAAAACTTCTATCGGATGGAAGTTTGAAAACGGAAAAACCGCCGGACCTGTCCGCTATGAATCCGACGGATTCGCAGAAAAAAAAATCACATCTTTGAAATAAACGACAGTTTAGAAATTTCTAAACGGAATACTCTCCGGGTTCCAAGAGATGTATATCCGGCAAATTCCTGTATTTACCGTCGAAGTCCAACCCGTATCCCACGACGAATTCGTCCGGAATTCTCCAGCCTACGTATTTCACGGGAAATTCCAGGATGTTCTTACGCTCCTTCAAAAGAAGAGTTACGATTTCCAGACTGGCAGGATTACGGGTAAAAATATGTCTAACGAGATATTGCAGGGTGAACCCAGTGTCTAAAATGTCTTCCACAAGAATCACATGACGATCGGATAAATCGGTGTTGATGTCCTTTAACAAATCGATCTTCCCCGTGGAGACGGTTCCGACATAGGACTTCGCCTGAACGAAATCGATCTCCACGGAAAAAGGAATCTCCTTGGTCAAGTCCGTAAAAAAATACACTCCTCCTTTCAAAACGCAGACAAGAACCGGATTTAGTTTTTTATAATCTTTTGATATTTCTTCGGCCAACTCCTTGACCTTTCGGGAGATGTCCTCCCTCGTGAAACGAGGATGTAGAATATCCGCAGTTGTTTTATTCATCCAGGTATCCAGAATCTTATTATTTTTCCAGGGACCGATCCCAATTCGTTCCAAGAGGAAATTTCGTTTCGTATACTCAAAAAACCGCAAGTGGGGAATTTAAAAAAAACAGATTCGAGTTGAGAGACGTCTTCGTTGCCTCGGATCAATCGATTGGCGAGTTCTTCCATCCAAGGGTTGTGTCCCAGCAAAGCGATCGTTTCCAATTCGGAATCGCTGTTTCTTAGTTTAGTAAGAATTTCCTCCGCGTCGAATTCGTATAACTCCTCGGATACGATCTCCTCTTTCGATAAATTTCCTTTACGATTTATAATTCTATAAGTATCGCAAGTTCTTTTGGAGTTCGAGACCAGGAATAAATCGCATTGAAATTCGAGTTTCTCCAGATATTTCCGCAACGATTTAGCGTTTTGTTTTCCCCGTTCGGAGAGAGGACGCTCGTGGTCCGCGCGGAATTCGCTTTCCCAATCCGATTTTGCATGTCGTATCAAATGAATCTGTTTCAACGAACTTTGTCTCTCGTTTTCGAGTTCTGAGGTCAACTTTAAATTCATTGACAAGTCTTGAAAGAAGACTTTAATTATCGGCTATGAAAAAGGTTTTCGCGTTAGCAGGAATCGCTTTGCTCATTTTATTGCCCGCTTTAGTAAGCGCTCAATTGGCAGGCCCTCCCGACGAGGAAAGAGCGAAAAAAGACGTATATGTCCATTGGTTGAAAAAGAATTCCGGAGATAAGATCCAATCGATCGCCAGCAACGGCGAACCGGTACTGATCGAAAAAGAAGAATCGAAAACCAAAGTAGAAGTTTTGTACAAGTTTCCCTTTTTAGTAACCGCAAAACGTAAAGACGGAAGCGTGACTAAAACGGAAGTCGGTGCGAATTACGTTTTCGTTCGCACCAAAGGATGGCTTTTTTCGGAACTCGGTTTCGGAAAAAACATCGTGATCACCGATCCAGGAAAGGAATTTCCGGATAAGGAAATCGCGTTACACTTAATCGAAGAAGGCCTGTTAGCCGAAAGATGGAAAGGTAAAACGGTGGAAAACCTCCGCGTAGGAGATCCGATATCCGGAAGCGATATGGACGTTCCGTGGTACAGATATTCGGGCGACTACGAGGTGTTAGACGGGAATATCCGTTATATTTGCAATAATTTCGTGGTTCGCCTTTTTAAGGAAGAATCCTCCGCTTCCGAGTGGCGGCTGGAATGGAAGGAAAAAGGAATTTGTAGACAGGGGGGAAATTCCTACGAACCTCCCCCCTAAAGCGTAAACCCGACAGCGTATCGTTACGTTAAGAACGATCCGATTTTACATTACGTTTTTTTAAAGTTTCGGATTTTAATTTTTTAACGTTTTCCTTTTTGATACGATCGGAAAAACGTACCGATTTTAATTTACCCGTCCGCAGTTCACGAAGAGTGTTTTGAACGGATCCTCCGATGCGCTCGTTACCCGAAAACTTCAGCAGAAAATTTTCCGTGCCGCTTTTATCGGAAGGATAAAAAATTCTTCCGTAACTGAAAGCGGCCGCATTCCGTACGCTCGGATGTTTGCGCTCGTCGGCGACGGTGGATTCCAAATATTCCTTTGCGGAATTCCCTCCGAAATCGGCGATCAAATCGTTGATCTGCGAAATCGCGTAAATCCGCAAACCGGGTTCTTTTACTATCGCAAGCAGATAGTCCAATGGCTCGGGAGTGATCTCGTAAATTTCCCTCGCCAAACTCTCGGTCCGGAGATGTCCGGTCTGAGTCACGACGGATTTTATTTTTTGATATCGATTCGGGTCCAGGGATTGAGCCTCGATTCCGAAAGAAAGCAAAACGGAAAACACGGAAAGTCGCAGCATTAATTTCATAAGTTCGTTTCCTAATTTCATAATTCTTAATATACCAAAGGATGAGAACGAAGCACCCAGCCTTGTTCACCCGTGATTTGAGTTTGGTTCATCTCCGGATTTCCGGCCCAAAACATAAGATTGAGACCTCCGCTGTTGAAAAAACCTTCGCCTAAACATTCCCCCAAGCCGATAAAATCGTTTCCGTTTTGATCCCTACATTCCGGAGTTTCGGGAAGCGGATCCGTAAACGACGTCCCGTCGATGACGTCTTTTTCCACAAGATGGTACAAACCGAGAAAATGCGCCCCTTCGTGCGCGATGGTTTTAGCTAGAAAAACCTGATCGGATTGGCATAAATCTTCGCCCACCGAATCACAGTTAGCCGCTCCTCCTGTGCTCCTGTGATTTTCGACGAAAACGATCATTCCGGATTTAGGCGTTCCTGCTACCGGTATCCCGGGTATTCCGGCAGAGATCCCCAAAATACCGGCGGGTGCGTCGCTCGAAACGGTATAGTCTCTAGTTATATAAATGTTAAGCGAATTCGGGTCCTGGGCTCCGGAGGGATTCGAACGGTATAAGGAGCCGAGTGAATTGGCGACGTCTCCGAAATCGTCCGATAAATCCGCGATCGTTACGAAGCCGGGCGAATTCACGACCGATGTCGTAACGGTTACGTCTATCTTAACAGTATCTTGTGCATAGATATCTTTAAGCTCTTGGATCATGTCCGCCATTCCAGCCGCACTCTGATCGGTAACGACTCCGTCTATAAAAATCAGATTGATATTCAACTTCTTGCGGGACTGCCAAATCTTTCCCAAGCCCGATAGCGCGCTTCCGAAAATACCGCTCTGGTCCGGACGAAATTTATATTCCTCACAGGTTTGAGGAGTGTTGTTGGTAACTTGGTGAAACGGAATCGAAGGACTCGGAGGCACGGGCAGAATAAAATCCGTCCCCAAACGATTACTTCCGAAATTATCGTAACCCGCACTCGGAGCGAAATAACTCGGGGTAGCGCCGATCGGAAACGCAGTCGTAGTGGAACGAGATCCGGGAGCTTCGCTTTTTCCGGAATCCTGGATCAATTCTCCGGAGGCGGTTTCCCAAAGCGGATATATAAAACGATACGGATTCGATTCAAGTCCGTGGTCCTGCTCCGTATATACGATTCCCATCGGATTGTCCTTACCGAGCCCGGAGAAATTGACGGTTCCGATCAGATAAGCGGTTCCACCGTCTCCGTAAACTTCGTCCTGCACCACCAAAACTTGATTCAATGTGGAAGTGGAAAGAGTGAAATTCGGAGCGGCTCCCTGAGTCCGGACGTTCTCCTCGGGCTCGCAACGATAACGCGCTTCGTTGGCAGAATAGATTCCGAAAAGGATCATCAGATTTGTGGCGGTTGAATCGCTTCCTTTATCGCCGGGACAACCCCAGCTCGTGAAAGCTGCTAAAAAAAGTAAAGTTACGGTTTTACGGAACATACGTTATTTTCCTTTAGAATTTAATAAAATTCGCATAAACGAGTCGATCCAAACGACCGACTTTTCATCGACAACGGGAAAGAATTTTTTTCCTACTCGGAACCGACGCACAAAATTAAGGACCCTGCCGAAACTCGTTTTCTTTTCCTACGAGATCGGCTATCGAACTATACCCTACTTTTTTCACGAAGCGATCCAAAAATTCCAAAATTCGAACCGGTAAAAACGGTCCTTGATAAATATATGCCGTATATACCTGAATTAAGTCTGCTCCCGCGAGAATTTTTTCCAAAGCGGCTTCTCCGGAATCGATTCCTCCGACCCCGATGATCGGAATTTTCCCGCGCAGTTTTTTATACGCGACACGAATCATTTCCGTAGATCGGTTTTTCAACGGTCTTCCGGAAAGCCCGCCTTCTTTTTCCACGTTCGGATATCTTCTTAGAGAGGATTTGTCGATCGTGGTGTTGGTGAGAATTATTCCGTCCAACCGCAAACTCTGACCGGTTTCCAAAAGGGCTTCCAATTCCTTAGATTCCATATCGGGAGCGAATTTCACGAATAACGGAATTTTAAAACCTTCTCCGAGTCCGGAACGGATTCCCTCGATCAGCGTTACGAAATTCTCCTGTTTTTGAAAATTTCTCAGCCCGGGAGTATTGGGCGAACTGATATTGATTACCGCATAATCGGCGTAAGGCGAAAGTTTTTTCAGGGTATAAACGTAGTCGTGCACCGCGTTTTCCTCGGACACGAGTTTGGTCTTTCCCGCGTTGATTCCCCGGACCTTTCCCTTTTTTTGCGAACGCAGAGTCGTTTCAACGACATCGGCGCCGGGATTGTTGAACCCCATCCGATTGATCAAAGCCTGGTCTTCCGGATAACGGAAAACTCTCGGTTTGGGATTTCCGGGTTGTCCTTGGCCGGTAATCGTTCCGACTTCCACGTGACCGAAACCCATCCTACTTAAAAACGGATACAATTCCCCCGTTTTATCGAACCCCGCCCCCATTCCCAATGGATTTTCGAATTCGATTCCGGCAACTTTCGTTTTGAGTCGATCTCCGCGGTAACAGGTCGCTGCTTCGATCAGAGAAGCGGATCCGGGTATTTTTCCGCTGATACCTAACAACGATTTCGCGAGTTCGTGTGCGGTTTCCGGATCCAAAGAAAGGAAAAAAGGTTTCAGAAAAGTTGAATATACTCCCTGACGAAAAGAAGAGGATAAGGACATCTCTGAAATTATTTTTTATACGGAATTCAAGACCAGCGAAAAATTCTGCTTCCGGCAAAAAGAAACACCGTTCCGTAAACGAGCAATAAAACGATCGCGGAAAGACTCGAAACTAGACCGGCGCCTTCGATAAACACGGCTCTTAAAGAGTCAGCCATCAAGGTCAAAGGAAGATTCCGGATGATCGGAAGTACGAATTCAGGAAAGTTTTGATACGAGAAAAAAATTCCGGACAAAACCATCATAGGAAACGTAACCGCGTTCACCAATCCGTTTCCGACTTGCGAACTCGCCGCACGCGAACCCACGAACATTCCGATACAAGAGAAGGCGAAGTTGCCCGCTAAAAAAATCAAAAGCGCGGCCCAGATCGATCCTTCGAATGAATTTTCGAACGTGAATAAAGTGAAACACAAAAGGATCGCACATTCCACGATCGTTACGACGAGTCGCGTAAAAAAGAAGGATAGTAGAAAATAGAATTTGTTCATAGGAGTCGCGGACATTCTCCGTAATAGTTTTTTCAAACGCATTTCGATCAGATTCCAACCGACTCCCCAAAGACAGGAATTCATCACACCCATCGCCAACATTCCCGGAACCAGGTAATCGATATATCTCGTTCCCTTGGAATCCAAATTTCGGACTTCGTATTGAGAATCGATTTTACTCGAACGGATTTTCGCGATCATCAAAAGATAATCCCTTTGTCCGTTCGGATTTTCAGGATCAAAGGAGAACAGAATTTTTCCCTGTTCGGTTCTTTCCACGATCAGGTTTAACTTTCCGCGTTTTAGTTCTCGGACCGCTTCCGATTTCGATAAGACGAAAATTCTCAGCGAAGGTAAGGGATCCTTACGAACCGATGCCGCGGTCTGCTCCCGCGCTGTTTCGTTTTCGAATTCCTTTTTTAATTCCTCAAGTTTATAAGAGGAATCTAATATTGCAATCCTTACCTCTTCCGATCCTCGGTTTTTAAACGCCAACCCTAAAACTCCCGCCATTGCGATCGGAAAAACAAAAGCCCAAAATAGGATTCCGGGTTCACGATAAAATTCCTTGAGTTGAATCGTCACGAGATGATATATCTGTTTCATTCTTCCAGCCCTCTCCCGGTCATTCCCAGAAAAATATCGTCCAAAGTTTTTTTATGACATTCCAAACTCTTTAACTTTTTTCCGGATCGTTCGATCGATTGGATCAAACGCGGAAGATATTCCGCGATCGTGGATACGTAAACTCTCGCTTCGGTTTTGGCTTCGTCCCAGTGGAATTTATATTTACCTTCCGCAGGAATCAACGATTGCGGATCGGATCCGTCTTCCATGGAAAATCGTATGATCTCCCCTCCCGCGGTTCTTCCGAGTAAATCGGTTAAGGTTCCCTGATCCAAAATTTTTCCGCGATCCATGATGATAATCCTTTCACAAAGAGTTTCGGCTTCCTCCATGTAATGTGTGGTTAGAATCATCGTTGTTTTTCGTTCGCGAAGACGATCTAATATTTTCCATACGTCCCTCCTCGCACCGGGATCCAAACCCGTAGTAGGTTCGTCCAAAAAAAGGATCTCCGGTTCGTTGATGATAGAAACTCCGAGCGCAAGTCTTTGTCTTTGTCCCCCGGATAGATCGTTTACGTAGGTTTGTTTTTTTTCCACCAAGTTGACGAGCTCGAGGATTTCATTCAGTCTTTGTCTTGTACTTTTATAAAAGGTTCCGAAAAGATCGATCGTTTCCTGAACGGTGATCTTATCCATAAAACGGGTTTCCTGTAAGGCCAATCCGATCTTGGAACGAAGGAAGGTTTCGTTGCGTTTCCAATCGCTTCCCAAAATCGAAATCGATCCGGAATCCGGTTTTTGAATTCCTTCCAACATTTCGATCAACGTTGTCTTACCGGCTCCGTTCGGCCCCAATAAGGCTACGAATTCCCCTTGCAAAATCCGGAGACTTAGATCGTTTACGGCGACGGTGTTTTTAAAACGTTTTATCACGTTCTGAACGTCTATGACGACGGTTTGACCCGACGTATTTTCTTTTCGTGTTATCGTATGGTTCATGGATTTGTGTCCGGAGTTCCGACCAAGATTATATTCAAAAAATTTTATGTGTTTTTCACGATTCTACGGATCAACGAAGGAAAAATGCGCATCGCCAAACTCAGGTATTTAACCACGCCGATTCCGATAAATTCCCTATCCTTTTCCAAATCCGCGAGGAATTGGTCGGCCAAAGCGGACGTTGTCATTTTATTTTTTCCTCGTCCTGCCGTCATCGGCGTATCCACCTGTGGAGGAAGCATTTCTACCACGAGTATATTCGTATTTTCTAATTGATAACGAAGCGCTTCGGTGAAACGGTGAAGTCCCGCCTTGGTTCCGCAGTAAACTGGCGCGGACTTTTTAGGAACCAACGCCAGACCGGAAGTTACGTTTACGATCGCCGATCGTGGATGTGTCTTCAAAATCGGAATCAACAGAGAGATCAATCGGATCGGAACAGTTAAATTCGTCCTGATTTCCGCTTCGATCATTTCGGACTGATCCGGATCCTTCGTATAATCGGGGTTATACTGAATCGCCGCGTTGTTGATCAAGACGTTTAAGGAAGTATATTTTTTTCGGATCAGGGATATCAATTTGTCGAAGTCGGAGGATTTCGTAAGATCGCAGGGAATCGTTTGAACGTTCGGGATCGCCGATAACTTCGAAAGAGCGTTTTTATTCCTTCCCAGTGCAAGGACCGTGTTTCCCAGAGCGGCCAATCGTTCGGTCAGTTCGAGACCGATTCCGGAAGTGGCCCCGGTGATCAGTACTGTATTTCCGGTAAGTTTCATATCCGCTCATCTTTCGATAGGAAACGGATCGATCAAGCAATTCACGGATCGAATCAGCTTTTGCCGTAATAACGCAGGATTTGCCGCAAAGAGGAAAGATACGAAGGACCGAAAAGATTGATATGAACCAAGATCGGATAAATTTGCCAGAACGGAATTCTATCTTTAAGATTGTTGGCGTCTTCCACTCCGGACGAGGAAAGGATCTGTTGCATTTCCTCGAGATTAAGCGAACTTCCGAAAAGGTGAAGCATCGCTAGGTCCTGCTCGGGATGAGCGTATGCGATCGAAGGATCAATCAGATAGGAAGAGCCGTTTTTTCCAGTAAGAATATTACCCGACCAAAGATCTCCGTGAATCAATTTAGGCTTCGATCGATCCAAAGCCCATTCTTCCGTAAATTTGCGGAACACTTCCCGGACGTTTTCGAAATCTTTCTGACCGATCAACTTACGATGGAGCGCCAACTCTAACTGAGGTTCGAGACGACAGGCCCAAAAAAATTCGGAGAAGGTCTGATACCAGCGGTTCTTCTGAGAAAGCGTTCCTATGAAATTGTTCCGTTTCCAACCCCAGGAATTCGATTCCTTTCGATACAATAACTTCAGACTTCGGATTAAATCCTCTCTCGCGCCCGAAGGAGAACCGGCTTCCACAAAATCCATCACCAAAAACCAAACGTTTCCGGATTGTGTCGCGCCGTAACATTCCGGTACACGAACCCCCACCCTGTACAGATGTTCTAGAGATTCCTTTTCGGTTTCCGCCATCTCACGGTTGGAAATTACTTTCACCGCATAAGAATACTTGGAAGTAGAAACGTGATAGATTTCGTTCAGACTGGAGGAATGATGGGAAACCTTCGGCTTAGAACCGGGATGTAAGATTCCCAGTCCCTCCAAAGCGTCGCAGATCGCCTCTTCTAAGCCGGCTCGGATGACCAATTCGTTTCCTCCCGAATCGAGTTCGGACCGATTCTCTGATTCAAAAATCGGTCCATTAGGTTCCCGTATTGATTGAAATTTACGGCTTGTCTTAAATTCCGACCGTAAACAGTCTCTAAGACGTGTTACTTATCCGAATTCTTACCGTATCACTTCTGTTTGTCGGACATGTCCTCGATGCGGAATCGAACAGCGCCCTCTGGTATTACGCAATCGATACATCCGTAACAAAACCGCCCGATATACATATACGTAAGACTCTTTCTCGATCGCATACGCTTTGTTTTACGGGAAATTATATTCTTTCCGACGGTACGATCCGCTCTGTTTCCCTTTCGGAGGATTGGAAACATTTTGCTCGTTCCGAAGGAATTCGACTTCTGCCATTGATTACGAATCGTTCCGACAAACACGCTCATTTTTTAGAATCCGAAAAAGGAATAAAGATAGCGATTGATAACTTGATATTGTTATTAGATCGAAATCCGAGTTTCGACGGACTTCATTTCGATATCGAAACGATTCCTAAATCCTTTTTGCCGAACTACATTCGCTTTCTCAAAAATTTAAAATCCAAACTTCCGAAGGATAAAACTCTTACGGTCGCCGTATTTCCGCAGATCGAATTTCCGAATCCGAACTTTCGTCTTCATTCCTCGCTGCTCGATCAGGATTGGATCGACGAATTCGTTTTGATGAGTTACGATTTACATTCGCCGAAAACCGTTTCCGGTCCGGTGACGTCTCTTTCTTGGACAGAAAAAAATCTTAGATTTCTATCCGAAAGAATCCCTCCTTCCAAAATCTGGCTCGGTCTTCCGCTTTACGGTTATTTTTGGAAAACGAACGGCAAGGTTTCCGTTTTAACACAAGACTTCTTCCGCAAAAAAGCGGATCGCGAAAATTTTATGCGGAATTCGGACGGATATATCTCGTTTCATAACGAATCCGGAATCGGTTACATCGCCGATTTGGAAACATTAGAAAAATATAAACGACTTTCCGAAACGTTCGGAATCAAGGGAATCGCGTATTGGAGAATGGGATTCTGAAACGGGAAATTTAGACGCTTTCGGGAGGCGACGAATTCCCGATTTTACCGCGCTCTACTAATTGAATTTTACAATTTAATTTCCCGGTTTACAATTGGATTTGAACCCGACTTGAGACGTGTGTGTTTCGTTTGTTAAGCGAAGTAGCTCGCGTTTTATTTTCGGTTAGGAGAAACGATGCGGGACGTTGACGGCTATTTGGATCTTTATCTAAAAGAGAATATTCTACAATCGGAAACCATCCTCCGGATGAGACACGTCATCCGCGAATTCAGCGTCCGCGCCCCCAAGGTTCTCGTCACAAAATGTATCGACGGACGGGTTCACGGAAGCAAACTGAAAGGATATCCGGTAACCACGATCCGTTTCGGACGAACAGACGGAAATATCGTCTCCACCAATCTGAATAATTTCTGGTTTTGGAACCGTATCGATCGATTGATAAACGACGCGATTTGTAATACCCCAAACACTCCGGCACTTTTTATCGCTTATATGCACCGTTCCGATCTTCCCGGTTTGGGTTGTGCCGCTCATAACCACGACGATCAGGCCGCGCAAAAAGCGATTCGGGAACAAACCGAGGCGGTTCGCAAAATGTTTAGAAAGGACCGATTGTACGTCATGGAGGGAATCACTAACACCGATACGATGGCGGAAATTCTTATATTCGAGGACGGCAATCGACTTGATTCCGCGAAATTGATAAACGAATTCGGATTTTTACACCCTTCCGAAGTTTTTCATGACGACTTTCTCCGCCATCCGATCAAAGATCCTTCGACCGCAAGATTCGTGGGTTTTAAAACTCCCGAAGAACTTTTGAAAGAACCTTCTCTTCCTTTTTTCAACGATTTTCAAACCGCACTTTGTATGAAGTCTTATCTTCTCCGGGAAATCTCATCGGTGATCGTATCCGACGATTTCGGATCACAAAAAATATTTCGACAGGATCTTTTCCAAGCGATCGTCCGAAAACTTTTTTCGATACGGGATTTACCGCCGCTCCTTATCCCCGCTTTATCGTATCAAACGCTTTGGAATATTACATATTCATTATATCATAGACAAAAACTGGAACGACTCACCGAATCCGAACGATGGAAAATTCTCGATCATGCGGAGGAATTGATCTGCTACGGGGACGGCTTCGAACTTTTGCAGAGAAACAAAGCCATTCTCGTAAAAACCGGAAGAGGAAACGATACCGACGCTTTAAAAGTGGCGAAAAAAGTTTTGGAAAAAAATCGACAAAAACTTTCGGAAACGGGTCCGATCCTAGTTCACCTAAACGTGGAGATCTCGGGGGAATTATCCTCGTGGGAGGACATCAACGAGAACATCGCATCTAAGACGAACACGTTGCTGAGGAACCTAGACGAGGTTTTTCAGGATACGAAAACGGTCGTTCTTACGACCTATTCGTATCGGGATCAGAAACGTTTTTATCCGATCCATACGAAAAAGGACGCAAGGATCGCATATCCCGTGGATATTCTGGAAGGTATAAACTCGGACATACTGTTTTCGAGTATGGGCTTAAAGTCGAGAGAAGCGTTATACGCCACGGAAAGAATGGGGAAGGAATTTTAACGGATTCGACGGCGGCGATAATTTAAATGTGAAAGTCCTACTCTCGATATACCAAAAAAATATCGAATTGACATAAGCTCCCTCTAAATAAATAAAATTTATCGAATGAATTTCTTAGGACTAACCGCATTAATTAAAAAACTCTCCGCGTCTCAAAAATCAACTTTTGAAGAAAATAGTATTGTGATGCAAAAAACTATTTATGATATCAATAAGAAAGAATTTTTACCTATCTTAAAAGCAATCGGTACTATCCCAGAAAACATAGACCATGACTCTTCGGAGGAAAAATTATATTCGAAATGTACAGATATCGTTCTTTCTAAAACTTTCCAAGAACTAGGTCTCACAGCTATGATCAACAAAGAACGGTCAAACAATGCAGATATTTTTGGTAAAAGCCTATATCATCAATATAGTTACGTAGCAGACGCTAAATCTTTTCGATTAAGCCGTACAGCAAAAAATCCAAAGGATTTTAAGGTAAAATCGATGGCCGACTGGAAAGGCGATTGCGATTATGCTATCCTAGTATGTCCTTATTACCAATATCCTAAATCAAATAGCCAAATATATGGACAGGCCCTTGATGGAAATGTTTGCTTGTTAAGTTGGGAGCATTTAGCTTTCTTGATGGAGCATGAAATTAAAGAATCTAAAGACCTAAATCTAGCAAACATTTGGAATTTTAGCGACACTTTGGCTTCAATGGTCACAGTCAAAAACAAAGATAAAAACATGAATTTCCACACCAAAGGAAATGAAATTATTTGTAAAACTATAGGAAAATCCATAGACCAGCTTCTAAATTCTTTAGAAAAAAATAAGAAACTAATTGTAGAGAGGGGCCAAGAAGGAATAACATTTTGGGAGAAACGAATTGAAAAAATCAAAAATTACAGTAAAGAAAAAGCGATTTCGGAATTAATTTCCTCTATGAAAATTTATGAGAAAATCTCATCTATAAAAAAATATATCGATTCCTTGGTTTAATTAAATGGAAGATTTCATAAATAAAATACACTTAGGGGATTCGATCAATTTTCTTAAGTCATTTCCAAAGAATTCAATTCATTTAATTCTTAGTGATATCCCTTATGGAATCGGTTTCGAAGATTGGGATGTCTTACACAACAACACTAATTCTGCTTATTTAGGCTCCAGTCCCGCCCAAGAAAAAGCCGGTGCAATATTCAAAAAAAGAGGAAAACCTTTAAATGGATGGTCGGAAGCCGACCGTCAAATCCCGATCCAATATTATCAGTGGTGTCTAAAATGGGCGCCGACATGGTATGATATTCTAAAGCCGGGTGGTTCAGCTATCATATTTGCAGGTAGAAGATTGGCTCATCGCGCAATATCTGCACTTGAAGATTCCGGGTTTACGTACAAGGATATGTTAAGTTGGAATAAGGAAAAGGCCCCGCACCGAGCACAGAGATTAAGTATTATATACGATAAAAGAGGAGATAAGCGTGCTGCCAAATCATGGGATGGATGGAAAGTTGGAAATCTTCGTCCGATTTTCGAACCCATACTTTGGTTTTCAAAACCTTACAAGATAGGAGGAACTATTGCAGATAATGTTTTAAATAATGGAGTGGGCGCTTTTAATGAAAAAGCGATTTCAAAGTATAAATTAACACCGGATAATATTGTTAATATCAGCTCTACTAATACAGATATAGGTTTACATCCTGCTCAAAAACCGTTAAAGCTAATGCAATTCTTAATCGAACTAACAACTAAGGAAAACCAATTAGTCTTAGATCCGTTCGCAGGTAGTGGAACTACCTGCGTAGCCGCAAACTTATTGAATAGAAAATATATAGGTATCGAGTCGGAAAAAAAATTTTATAAAATTGCTTCTGATAGATTATCAAATTTAAAAAAAGAAAAAGAATATTCGCTATTTAATTAGTTTTACAGATTTAATCTGAAGAATTTTTTATATTCACTTAATACTTTTAAGAAATAAAAATTTTTCCTAAACGAAAATCGGGATCCTTCGTTAGTAATCCCCTTCCTATTTTTCGATTCTTCTTTCGAATAGGAAGGGTTCATAGTCTAAAACAATTTTATTTTTTTCTAATATTCTGAACAAACTTGGATAATTCGGCGCGAAAGGAAAACTCACCGATTCCCATCAGATAACGGAACGCCGAAACAATCACATCGGGACGCGGAGGATCTCCTCCTATGAAAAGATCGGGTTCTTTAGGTAATTTTCCGAGTTTAAAAAGCCCTCCTGAAATCGCTTCCGAGCCGCAGGCTACAAGCGCTTTGGGAGAAGGTATCGTTTCCCAAGCGGTATCCAAAGGCCCTTCCATATTCGGACCGACCGGTCCGGAATAAACGAGCGCGTCCGCGTGTTTCGGAGAAGCCACCACCCGAATTCCGCTCGCCTCACTGTCGAATAAAGCGTTGAAGCTCGCGTTGATTTCAGCCTCGGTCGTATTGTTTCCGCTAGCCGCGACTTCCCGAAATTGAAACCCGGTATTTCGGGTAACGTCTCTAAAGAGTTTTACCTCATCGGTAATCGGTTCCGTTCTTTCGTCCGGAATTCCCGAGGTATACGTTACGCGTAACGTGTCGCGATCCGTGGAATAAACGTGGACAAAGCCGGAATCGACTATCTTTCCATCCGAACATATCTCCGAACACTTTCCGCACTGAAGACAGGCTCCGTAATCGAAACTCATCTTATCTTTAGAAAGAACTTTCAAAGAATGCGTGGGACAAATCTGTTCGCAAGATTTGCAGGAAAGGCAGGATTCGTCCGAAGCCACCACCGGGACGGGAATTCCCCGTGCGTTCGGATTTACGAAGGAAATTTTCCGGTAGTTCATCGTTTTTGCGGGACGAAGTATATTCAAAATTTCATATATCATTTTCATAGATCCACTCCTACGTAACTTAGGTTGAAGGATTTATTGTTCAAAGGAAAATCTCCAATATATTCTCCCCGAACCGCCAGCTCGAGCGCGTGCCAGTTAAGAACGGAGGGATCTCTGATATAGGCCTCTTCGATCGAACCTTCCGAATCCAAATCGAGAGAAACCAAAACCGGTCCTCTCCATCCCTCGACCGCCGAATAATACGTCCCTTTTTTTACGGATGATTTTGCGGGCGATTTTCGTAATTTGGGATGAAGCGCGGCTTCCAATTTCGGAATCGCCTCCAACAACCACTTACCGCTTCTTTTTAATTCTTCGTAACGAAGATAAAACCTCGCCCACGCGTCCCCCCGCATCTGATCGCGGTTTAATTCGAGGGAAATCGGAGAAGAAAACGCATAAGATTTTTCTAAATTACGTAGGTCACGATTGAGGCCAGTACACTTTTCAGCCATTCCGACGAATCCCAAATGACGAACCTGTCTTTGACGAATCACGCCGCAAGACTGAAGTCTTTCCCGATTCGTTGAAGTGTTTGCCGCTCGTTCGAAATGAGAAACGACGTCCTCAACGACTGATCGGATTCTTTCGGAAAGCTCCATTAGTTTTTCGGAATTTAGGTTCTTACGTAAAAAAACCTTTCCGGGAAGTAAGGCTCCGCGCCCGAAACGATTTCCGGTCAATGTTTCCATCACGCCGAGGGGAACCCCTCTTTGCAGCGAACACACGCCCTGCAACGGATAATATCCGATATCTCCGGCGATCGCTCCCATATCGCCGATATGTGTCGCGATCCTTTCCAACTCAAGCAACACAAGTCTTGCGAAATCCAATTCTTGCGGAATTTCTATCCCGTGGGCTTCTTCAAAAATTCTTGAGAAAACGATTCCGTAAGCGACCGTACTATCTCCTGAGATCGCCTCAGCATACGGAAGAGATTCGTCCGCACCTTTTCCTTTGATAAGATCGATCAATCCTCGTTTTTGAAATCCTAGTCTGATGTCCAAATTTCGGATCTCCTCACCCTTCACTATAAAACGGAAATGACCCGGCTCGATTACACCCGCATGAATCGGACCGACGGCGTGCGAATAGTGACTTGCAGGAATCGGTACCTTTAATCCCTTATATACTAAATCCTTAATGCCTTTTTTGGTTACGAATTTTTCGAGATCGGTTTTGCGGTCGGCGGTGATATATTTTTCGAAATCGTAGGACGAGTAATCCTCTTCGCCCTGATCCGATCCGAGGGAATGCCTCAAAATCCAGATTGGATTGGCGGTATCTTCATACGCATCCTTTTCGGAATATTCCACGACTTCCCGTTCGACTCCGTCGTTCGAAAGCCAAAACCGGTGGTAGCCTTTTTTACCCTTTCTCGGATACAAACCCGTTACGCTACGCATTCAAAATTCTCCTTGAAGCATATGATAAAAACCCCATATTCCTAAACCCAAAACCAACAAAAAAAGTAAAAGTGAGTTGGTAAGTCGTATTTGCAACGTTGCGGCGAACTCCTTCGAAAACGGACGATCCTGCAGATTGAAAAGAGGAACCGTCTTGTAAAGAAGCACGCTGAAAAACAAAAGTCCTAAAATGGGAACCACGATTACGAACCATTGTCCTTGATTCCAACCCATCTTTAACAACAATAAGTCGTTCACGAAAATGGGAGAACCCGGAAGAACGAAAGCGAGAAATAACGATGCGGTATAAAGAGACAGCGCTTTTTTATTGATCGAATCCGAAAGGAAAATTTTACTTAACTCTCGTTTGCCGGCGTCCATCCTTACGATTCCCATGGAAAGAAACAGAACCGATTTCAACACTATATTGCCGGCCATTACGAAATTGAAGACCGAATCCGGAAGATCCATCCAAAGAAAAATACCGATCGCGCCGCTATGAAACAACGCGACCTTTGCCGTCATCATTCTCAAATCGTTTCTTTGATAAAGGGCGACGATACTTTGAAGCATCGTCACGATTCCTAAGATCAACAATCCATCGGCCGCGCTGAAAGTAGTGGGATACAACTGATGATCCATATGTATGAATGGACGAAGCGCATAACTTACCGCGACCGGAACAAAGGCGGCAATCAACGCGGAGATTTGACTCGGACTTTCTCCATAGGTATCCACCACCCAGACGTGATTCGGAAAAAGTCCCAACTTCGCTGAATATCCGAAAATCGCAAGCCAGAGCCCGATTTCGATCCATAGATTTTCCGGATGTTCGGACAACTTACCGGCCAAAACCTCGACCGGATGATCGATGCCGTGTAACGTGGCGGTGACGATGACGATTCCCAAAAACGCGATTCCGAGTCCGAAGGAATTAATCAAAAGAAATTTCCATGCGATCGGAAACGACTTCGACGTTTTACTGGAAGAAACGAGTAACGCACCGGTAAACGTCGTCGCTTCGATAAGGACCCATTGAAGACCGAAACCGTCCAGGTTCCAAGCCGAAAAAGTCAACAAGGTGAAAACGATCATCATCACCGACCACATCGCGATCTGCTTTTGACCTTTTGTAGGGGCGAGTATGTATGCGAGAAGAATCAGAAACATAACAGCCGCTCCGATTCCGTTTAATACGAGAAGATTCACGCGGAGGCCTCCTCTTTTTCGTTTTCGGAAGAACCTTCCATGCTTATCCTAAGAGTCGCGGCGGCACCGATGATGAAAACTGCGTCCAAAAAGGATCCGAATTCTATTCCCAAAGGAAGTTCGGTTCTCAAAATCTGCGTCAGTAAAAACGTCCCGTTTTCGAATACCGCAAACGAAGAAATGACCCCGACCCAATGTCTTCGGACCACGAAGCCGACCATTCCGACATATAACAGAAGAAAGGTGTAAAGGAAAGACATTTGATTCACTTCACCAAAACGAAATTTAGTAAATCCTAATATAATAAAACCTACGATTCCGCCGATGATCAACAACGCGAAAGTGGGGATATAACCCACGCGCGGAAACGTTGATTCCACAGAGTTCGTCCTCCGTGCCGTCCAAAAAAGGATCCAAGGAGTGAGTAAGACCTTAAAAAGAACGATCATACCCGCCAAAAAGAGACTGTGCGTTCCGTAACCTCCGTCTTCGAACAAAGGAACGAGCAGAAAACCGCTTTGAAACGCAAGAAGTAACACGAGTCGTTTGAGTCTGTTTTCCAAGAGAATCACGACTCCGATTAAAAGAAGAATTAGATAACTGAATTCTGTTCCCATAAATTTTCCTCGGGATCAACCCAATTTGAGAAGAATACCCAGAAAGAGCATGAAGATGAAGTTCAAACCGAGCAACTCTGGAACCCAAAGCCATTTCCTACGCGTGCTGTTCGCTTCGATATATCCGACACAAACCGAGACGAATAACGCGCCTAAGACGGAAACGATGTCGAGCCAGTAGTGAGGAATGGATCTGCTCAGAAAAAATTCACCGTGATACACTCCCATTTTTGCGACGAAAAGGAACAACGAGCTCGTCTTGAGCTGTTGCGCCAATTCGAAAAGGGCTCTTCTGCTTCCCGATGCCTCCAAAAGCATGGCTTCGTGGACCATAGTCAGTTCGAGGTGGGTTCTCGGATCGTCAAACGGCGGTTTGGCGAGTTCGGCGAGAATTACGAGCGAAGTTCCCAGTAGAAAAAGTCCTCCGAAAGCAAGGCTCGCAAAATTGGCGTTAAATACGAGATGCGATTCGAAAACCACAAGAACCAAGATCATGATCGGCTCGCAAAACACGTAAAGAATAACTTCCCGCGCCGCACCCATTCCCGCAAAGGAGGTTCCGTTTTCCACGGAGTAAGCCAACAGCGCGAATCTCATGATTCCGATCAAAAAAGGTATGAGAAGAAAAGATCCCCATTCGAAACTCGCCAGACTCCAAACTACGACTCCCGCCAAACACGCAATCAACGGCGACGCTTCGGTGAAAAATCCCGAAAAAGGTCCGTCCACAGGTTTTTTCCGGATCATTCTCCAAGTATCGTAGAGGATCTGTAAAACGGGCGCACCGACTCTTCCTTGGGCGTAAGATCGTATCTTTTGAACCAAACCTCCGCATAAAAACGGAAGCAGCAAGAATGAAACAATCCGTATCACTGGGTCAATGTATTTAAGAATAATTTCCATAAATCTCCTTCTGCCAATTTCAGACCGATAATCACGAACAAAAGAATCACGACCGTAACCGAGGAGAAGGCGAGATTGATGGAAATCGTATCCTCGTCCGATTCGTTGACGCTCGTTTTGAAAGTATCCAATAATTTTATAATACTCTTAAGTATTCCTTCGTCCAATCGGGAATTACCGTGTGAATCGGTGAAATACCTTCCCAAAGAGGGAAAGAGAGGATCGGATATTCCGTCGGAAGGAATCGCGGCGTCGGCGCCGCCGTAGTTTCCTCCGCAATCCCATAGTTTTCGTTTGGAAATTTTCGTTCTTAATCCGAGTGCCCCTACAAGAACGGCCATTCCCAAACCGACGAAATTTACGATCGCAAGTCCTTTATACCAATTTTCATCCAACCATTCCTTTTTCGGGGAATAGTAGAGCGTATATGCGGAAATTCCTAAAGAGATAAGAAAGATCAAAATTCCACAAGCGGCTAACGCGTAATAGACGGAACGAGGTGCTTTATTTTCTGGCCAATCAATCCTCGGCCTGGATAGAACCATCCCGAGAAAAATCCGCAAATGTCCCGCGGCACCGAGCACCAATCCGGAAGAAACCAGGATCAAAAGCGGTAAAATGAGAATCGCGCTTTGTCCCGGAATTTCCAGAACACCGGCGACTAACTTGACAAAGGTGGCTTCCGAGATGAATCCGGTCGTACCCGGAATCGCGAGAAAGCTGATCGTTCCTAAACTCAACAAGGAGGTCGGAATTCCGGAAATCCTTCCAACTCCGGTGTTTTGATCCACGTTGGATGAACCGGACAATTTGGTAAGATATCCGATGGACAAAAATTGGAACGTTTTGCTCACACTGTGATGGATCAGAGAAAGAAAGAAAAGAAAGGAAAACGATCGGCTTAAAACGCGGAGGCTTTCCGATTCGTGATCCTTCCACAACGCGGAAAGCAGAATACAAAGAAAAAGAAAATTCATATTTTCCACGGTGCTGTAAGCGATCGCCTTTTTTGCATCCCTGGAAAACAAAGAAGAAAGCCCCGCCCAAAGAACTCCGAAGCCAGCCATTGGTATTAGAATTTTAATATATACTGTTTCTCCTAACCAAGGCGCCACCAGTTGATGAAAAAGAATCAAGGGTAAGTTGACCAATATTCCCGAATAAGCCGCGGAAGCGTGCGCCGGAGATCCGGAATGCGCCTCGGGAAGCCAAAAATGAAATCCGAAAAACGCGGCTTTCACCAAAAGCCCCGCGACTAGAAAGTAATTTCCGAATTCACCTTCCGGAGAATAAATCCAATAGGTAAAACAAAAAGCGCCGACTCCGCCCGCAACGACCAAAGCGATAAAACTTCTGATCGAGTTCGGAGTCCACTTTCCTCCTTGATACAAAAGAAAAGCGCTTACCGTGGATAATTCCCAAAACAGAATGAGCCATAAAGTCTTCCCCACCAAATAACAAAGTCCGGTGCTCAGGAAAAAAACCGAGTATCCCAAAAGCACCGTGGCTTTCTTACGATGTTCGTAACCGTAAACGTAAATCGCGATGACGGTTCCCAAGACGGCTTGTAAGGTAAGACCGATGAATACGGCCGAATCCTGTCCGAAAAAATTCTTACCGAGCACCTTTGCAGCTAAGAAAGGTGCGATAAGGGATATTGCTACTATCAAATACGATAGAATGATCATCGGCCGATCAAGCCTCCTTTGTTTTATAAAGCGGCATTCACTTGAAGAAAGAATACGCTCGCGTTATTTGCGGAAGTGTGTTGTTTCATAAACGCTGCCGGATTCAACTCGAATTGATGTTTCGTTGCGTCGTAAAGTAACGGGCTGTTCCGATAATTTCGAACGGAGTTTCCCGCCACAAGAAATCCCGCACCGGTCCAAACAGAAACGTTTTCGTTGATCTGAAACATCCAAGTCAGATCCAATTCGTTGTAGATATTTCTTCCCAAAGAATACGGTTGAGTGAACGCGTTACCCGAATAATTTTCGCTCGAACCCGAAGCGACCGTCTGATTCGCGGCGTTGACGGAAGTCGCGACCGGAGAAGACAACGCGGAACCCGCTAAAGAATTCGCTCCCCCGTTGATAGCATACCAAGCGTCGTTTTTCTGCGCTTTGTCGTTGATGATATAAGCGATTTGAAACGTACCCCATTTACCGCTTTTATACGTGATGTTCGCGTTCCAAGAGCTGAGGTTTTTGGTATCGATATTTTCGGAAAGACCGGCCACGTTGTTCCAATAAGGAATCACACCGAAACGCGGATTTACGAGAGTTTGAAACGTCGAGGAACTACCGTCCGCACGATTGTTATCGCCGGAAGAATAGGTATATTGTGCGCCGATTCGAAGTTTTTCGGCGAACGTATAACCCGTCTGAACGACGTGGAACCGTCCCGAATACTTAACCCTTTCCGTTCTCGTATCGGCGAGTTTTATGCCGTCGATCGTTCCCGGCACGTCGCTTCCCAGAAACGTTTTATGAATTCTCTGTCCGGTATAACCGTTTTGCCACGCGCTTTCGATCGTCCAATCCCAAGCCTTACCTTCGGGAAGATTGTTTTTGTTAGTCCGATTTGTTAAACGAAATCCGTTGGTGTAAAGTTCGTCGTTCTGACGTTTACGATGAGTCGCAAGAACGTCGTCCGCGGTGCTGATCGGAGTCGAATTGGGAATCCATTTCTTCACTACATCGATGTTATAAACGTCGAGCGTAACTTCGTTCAAAATATTAAACGAATTATAAGTACCGAATAACGTAGTATCCGATTGTGAAGCGGAAGGATTCGTATTCCCCGGAGTGGAATTCACCTTAGGGTCGTTAGCCGATAAAACGCCGTTGACTCCGCTTTGAGTCCAATACGGCCTCGCCGCAAAAAAGTGAGAACTGAATTTATCGAAGTCGAACATCAAACGCGCACCGTCGTAGGAAAGGCCGTTGATGGTCCAATTTGCTCCGCCTAGCATCCTTTGATCCCCGTATGCCCAAATCTGTCTACCGATCTGAACCTTAGCGTCCAGCGGAAGTTTTTTGATCATCACGAAGGCTTCGCGTATGCTCGTGTTGTTCGGCGCGATCGAATTAGTCTGTTTTCCCGGAGTATTCGGATCGGAACTCAAGGTCGGAGTATTACTGAAAAAACCGGAACGGATATCCCCGACATTCGCGGGCGATTCCCCACCCCAAACCCTCGTATCCTGAACCGTAACCTTAAACGTTACGTACGGACTCGGATCGATCAAAAAGTAAAACGCGGAAGTCTGCATCACGCGGTCCGTATATGCGTGGTTGGAGGAGTCGAAATTCAGGTTGTTTCTGGATTCGTATCTAGGTCGTAAATAGAACCCGAGTTTGATCCAATCGTTGACCCAAAGTTTATTCGAATACCGATTCACCGTTTTCGAAAGTTCGGGTTCGATGAACATGTGTCGATTGAATTCGGGGTTTATTCCTCCCTTTTTCATAGGGGAAACGTAATTGTCCAAATCTTCCGGTTTGGATTCCGATGTAGCCGTCTGCGTTTCGGTGGCAGATGCGGGTTTCGTTTTTGCGGAAGAAGGTGAAACTTCCGTAACGCCGGATTTGGTTTCCATTTGTGTCTGGGCGACAAGGCCGAAGGAGGAAAAGAAAACGAACAGAATGAAAGCTATTTTTATAAGTTGTTTATTGGTAGAGGTCATACAAGTTTACTCTTTCTTTATATTTAAAAAAGATAATATCCGAACTTTCGAAATCCGAGTCGTTTTTTTAGAAAAAAATTCTTGATGAGTTCGAAAATCCTTTCCGTAAACTTTTCTCCGGCCGAATCGGAAAAACGAAACGTCCGGAAAAACTTTTTAGAAAACGGTTACTAAGTAATAGTAAAGCGGAATTCCCGCTACGATATTGATCGGAAACACGATCGAAAGCGCCACGGTCAGATAAACGCTTGGATTCGCCTCGGGAATCATATCTTTCATTGCCGCCGGAACGGCGATGTAGGAAGCGGAAGCGCAGAGAACGACGAACATCAGGGCGTCACCGACCGGCATTCCTATGATTTTCGTAAGAGCCAAACCGATACCGGCGTTTAAGATCATAAGGCCTATGGAGGCGGCAATGAGAAAAAATCCGACGTGAGTCAGTTCTTTAAAACGCCGCGCTGCAGAAATCCCCATATCTAAAAGGAAGAACGTTAAAATTCCCTTAAATAGGTCGTCGGCGAAAACCTTTTCCGCCTTCCAACCGGAGTCGCCCGTAATATAACCCACAAGCAGGGCGCCGACCAAAAGGTAAATGGACGAACCGAAAAGCGCTTCATGAAATAAGGCCTTCCAATTGATCGCACCGCCGCCGTTCGCCTTGTTCTTGTTTAAACGATCCAAGATTACGGCAATTACGATCGCGGGAGATTCCATCAAAGCCATACCGGCTACGATAAAACCTCCGTATTCGATACCGAGATTATGGAGAAAGGCGCCCGCAGTCACAAACGTAACCGCGCTGATCGAACCGAAAGAACCCGCCAACGCCGCGGCGTTGTGTTTGTCCAATTTGATCTTTAGTACGAAATACGCGTAAATCGGAACGATAAACGCCATGATCGAACACGCGATCAAAGTAAAAAGGTGTTCTTGGCTGAACGCGGTCCGAGACAATTCGTGCCCGCCTTTGAAGCCGATTGCAAAAAGCAGATACATCGAAAAGAATTTGGACAACGATTCCGGGATTACCAGATCCGATTTGAAGAAAACGACTCCCATTCCCAAAAAGAAAAAGAGCACCGGGGGGTTTAGCACATTCTCTAAAATTGCGTGCAAATCCATAGTAGCTGACTCCACGATTCGGAGATTTCGAATTCGCCTGAAAGGTTATGACGAATCCCGCGAATCTAAATTTGTAAAGGAATGAAAGAACTTTGAAACCTATTCAGTGAATCCCCTACTGAGGGAATAGACTTTCCAGGATTATAAAATTGGACAACCATTTTTCGAAAAACTGCTCTTTCTCGAGATTTTACGTTTCGATCCTAAATCGGAATCGGAGGGACATAAGATTCCGAGGAAAGGGTGAAAGAACTGCGTTTTCATTTTTCCGCAAATGCTTAAATTCTCTATGATTATCGTATTTATTGAAAGAATTGCCTACGATCTAAACCGGAAAAAGCGGGGTTTTTCGAAATCGTCACGGTGGTGATTCAGAGGTTTCAAGTGTCTAACTTTATAAAATTGGAAAAATAAAATCGCTTGTGCTTTCTCCAAAAAGGAGTTTAGATTTTTAGCCGAATCCGAACGTAAAAAACTAAATTTGCTTTCGAGGCGGGGATAAAATCATTGTCGCAAAACAAAGATGATTTCGATTCTAAAAGCTCACAGAACGTTCCCTAAAAAGAAAAAGGAAGAAAAAGCGAAATGAGACAAAAACTAATTTTCTCCGCTAACTCGTTTCTGATTATCTTCGGATTTTTGGGTTCGTTTTCATCCGTTTTTTCTCATCCCGATTCGGTTCTCATCGATCGCGACACTTCAACGCAAAATATCAGTTCTTTGATCGAGTATCGATATCGAGGACAACAATTCGCCGGTTGCTCCCCGGAGCACATTGCAGGTTTGGAGGATTTGGAATGGCATCCCACTTCCGGTAGTATTCTTCGGGTAAAAAGGACTCCATTCGGAAATTGGCTTCGTTTTAGCGTTCGAAATTCCCAGGAAAGCGCTCAAAGCAGAATTCTTTTGCTCGGTTGGTTGAACGTGCCCGATACACAACTTTGTTTTTTCGATAAACGAGGGAAGTTCGTTTCCGAAAATTCCGGTTATTCGAACGCATCCGGGGAGGAAAAAATTCTAACGTCTCTTCCTCATTTTAAAATCGATTTAGAAGCCAAGGAAAATAGAATCTACTATCTTTTCGTCGTTTCCAACGAGGACATAAATTATAGAATTCAAATTATGGGAACGGAGGAATACGAACGGCACAAACGCCTCCGATCGATTATCCCGTATTCGATTATAGGATTGGTTTCCATCGCGGTTTTTTATTCGTTTTTCGGTTATTATCGATTTAATAGTTCCGTCTTTTTCGCTTTCCCCGCTTACCTAATATCTATGTTAATGACGTTTTATTTTCTCCACGGAAAAACCTTCGCCGAAATCGCAGGCAACACGAACAATCTTTTCCGTCATAGTTATTTTTTATTCCTATCGATCTCGCATATATTCTATTTTCTTTATCTATTTACCGTGGATAAGGCCAATCAAAAAAGGATTTATCGCTCTATGTTCTTCTGGATCGCAGCGGCCATCGGAGTCCTTTACGCTTTGATTCCGCTTGTTCCTTCCTGGTACGAACACAGAATCCTTCTTTTAGTCGCGACGGTCGGAGTTTCCCTTTATTTTTTCGTGCGAGTTCATTATCAACTTTTCGGTCCTAACTCGCCGATCGGTCTGATTTATACCGCTTCTTGGACGGCGTTTTTGTTTTTAGATATATACAAAACCATCTTTCATTTCGATTTTTATCCGTTCAACGCGTTCTCCGTTTTCGGAGTCGTTCTTTTTTTACCGTTTCATTCGATTCTAACGAGCTTTTCCCTGAACGAGTTTTTCGGTAAAAGGAAAATACAGGAAACGGAAGAAAAAGAAGCCGCTTCACAAACGCGAAAATCCACGATCGGTTCCTTGAACGTTTCGGAGATCGTACAAAATATTAAGAATTTATTGGAGAAGAACAAGGTATATCTGCAAAAATCCCTTAAGGAAGAAAACGTAGCAAAGGAACTGGGGTTGAGTCTTCATCAACTTTCCGAAATCATCAACGTCGAATTCGGCAGCAACTTTCCTTCCCTTATCAATCAGTACAGGATCGAAGAAGCGAAAAAACTTCTCCTCGATCATCCGGAGGAAACGACCGCGGAAATCGGCGGAAGAGCGGGATTCAGTTCCAAATCCTCGTTTTATATGGAATTCAAAAAAATCACCGGAACCAATCCGAACGCGTTCAGAAGAAAAAAGACAAAAAGTGAAAGCGCATTCGGCGAACGTTAAATTGCGGAAGGAATACCGAAATCGATCGGGGAACAAATTTTCGAACGCGACCAAGAGGGAATTTTCCGTGTAAGTTTTCTTTTTCGTAAATAAAATATATACAAACGGAAAAATTTTCCTTTCTAATTTGTTATTGGATTAAACATCTTCTCAATTTCTATATCACTACCCGGAAAAAAAAATGAGACGCAATTTCTTTATCTGCTTAACGTTTATCGTTTTGACCAGCAATTCTTGTCGTTTTATCTCCTCGTTTCTAAACCAGGAAAATCAGACTCCCCCGGGTGTCGTAGTCATCTTTCAAAACGGTGAAATCGAAATTCTTCGAGAAGATAAAAAGATTCAAAGTAAACCCGGGTTGGTCTTAAAACAAAACGACGTGATCACCACCCGTTCGGGTTCCCTCGACGTTCAAACCTCTTCGGGAGACGTGGTGCGGATCAAATCCTTCAGTAAAGTAACGATCAAAAGTATTCTCACCGGCGCAAAACCGGACGTGAACTTATATACACAAGCCGGTTCCTTATTGATAAAGACGAATAAGTTGAAGTCCGAAAGTTCTTTCTCGATCTCCACTCCGACCGCGGTGGCCGGAGTCCGCGGAACTACGTTCGCTTTCGAATTAACGGACGGTCAACCTCCGAAGGTGAAAGTTTACGAGGGCGCGGTCGCCATTTCCTTCCGAATTCCCAAGGAAATTATCGAAAACAGCAAAGCGATGGACAAGGAATTATATAAGGAATTCGTAACATTCCTTGAATCAAACGAAGTGGTTTTGGAAAACGGGGAGGAATCCTACGTTAAACCTAGCCTCGACGAAATGATCCAACTCGTGATCACCAGAATCGAAGAGAATAAGGACATTTCCAAAGAATTCGAAACCCTCAAAAAGGCCGAAAAGGAGGATTTCGGAAAGCGAAACTTCGAAAATACTCCGCAAGAGGATGCCGAATTGGAGACTCTCGTAGCGGCTAACAACGATTTAGTGAAACAGGCCGTGGATAAAAACGGATCCGAAAACTTGAAAGCGGGCGAGACTTCCGATATTTCCTCGGAAATCGAAAAGGATCATTCCTCAAAGTTGGATCTGGCTTTGGATCGGATCGAATCGAACGCCGAGGCGAACGAACTAAAGAGTGAGACGAAAATCCGGGAATACTATAACGTCCTAGAAATCATCGTTCAATCCGACGGAAAAAAAATGTCGGGAGCCATCGTGACTCAGATAGGCGATAAGCTGATCGTACATACTCCTTCCGGAGTGGTTCGCCTGAATAAAAAGGATGTGGAATACGTGGATTACCAGACTTTCGAAATTAAAACGAAAGCGAAATAATTCGAACGGATTTTACCGTTAAGAAACCGTTTTTACTTTGATCTCCGGAAACCGATTTTTCAGTCTGTCTGCAAGAACATGAAAAAGAAAATCCTTCTCCTCGGTTCCGGGGAACTCGGTAAAGAATTCGTAATCGCCGCGCAAAGACTCGGCCAACACGTGATCGCCGTTGATTCGTATGACGACGCTCCCGCGATGCAAGTCGCACAAGAAAAAGAAATCATCAATATGCTCGACGGAGATCTTCTGGATCAGGTCGTAGCAAAACATAAACCGGATTTGATCGTTCCCGAAATCGAAGCCATTCGAACCGAACGTTTTTACGAATACGAAAAACAAGGGTTTCAAGTCGTGCCTTCCGCAAAGGCAGCAAACTTTACGATGAACCGGAAATCCATCCGCGATCTCGCCTCAAAACAATTGGGACTTCCTACGGCGAAATATCTGTACGCTTCTTCCGAGGAAGAATTAAAGAAAGCCGTTCGGGAATTGGGTTTTCCGTGTGTGGTCAAACCACTCATGTCCTCTTCCGGCAAAGGACAATCCGTAATCAAAAACGAGGATGATATTTCGAAAGCCTGGGAAGCGTCGCAAACCAAAGGACGCGCGAGCGGTGCGGAAGTGATCGTCGAGGAATTCATCCGTTTCGAATCCGAAATCACTCTTTTGACCGTAACTCAGAAAAACGGAAAGGTTCTTTTTTGTCCGCCGATCGGCCATAGGCAAGAACGAGGAGATTATCAGGAAAGTTGGCAACCTACCGATATTTCCGAAACCCAGTTAAAAGAAGCTCAAAGTATGGCCGAAGCCGTAACGCGCGAACTCACCGGAGCCGGAATCTGGGGAGTGGAATTTTTTCTCTGTACGGACAAGGTTTATTTTTCGGAGCTTTCCCCGAGACCGCACGACACCGGAATGGTCACGTTAGCCGGAACACAAAACTTCAACGAATTCGAACTTCATCTTCGGGCTATTTTAGGAATACCGATTCCAGAAATTACGTTGGAGCGCAAAGGTGCAAGCGCAGTTATTCTTTCATCGACGGACGGAAAAATTCCGGAAGTTACGGGTTTGGACGTGGCCGCGGGAATGCCCGAGTCGGATTTTCGAATTTTCGGAAAGCCGGTGACACGGCCCTACAGAAGGATGGGAGTAGCGCTCGCGTATTCGGGTAAAAACGAGGAAATATCCTCACTTCGCAAACGAGCAGTGTTACTCGCTTCCAAAATCAAAGCGAATTAGGCGGATTCCTCTCCGCACATATTAGCGTAGTATCGGATCAAGTTCGGATTCAATATTTTTAATATTCCGTTTTCTGAATCTATTATTTTTCTTTGTTTCAGAACCCGGACGCCGCGGCTCAATATTTCGTCGGAATCCGTTAGAAGAAAATTCTCCTTTTTTGTTAAGATTGTCTCCTGAATCAGACTTTTCAGTTCGGATACGGGAACGACGTCTCCGAACTCCGACATCAATCTCGCAACGAGATGGTTGGGAAGAACCCTTCTGTATTTTTTCCAGCCTTGTGTGATTTCAAAACCTATCGACCCGGTCGGATCCTCTTCGTGGATATAACGCGAAACCGGGATCGGATCGCAAAGGTCCATATAAACTTCGGTTCTTTTATAGAAAAAATCCTTAAAACCGGGCTTTTTATCGCTTCCGCAGAATTCCTCGTCTTCGGGAACGTTTTCGTACGACAAAGCGATCGGAACCACGATCACTTCCGAACCGGTATGTTTGTATGCGTCCACGGAAGTCGATAAAATTCCGGTTTTGATCGGAATGATTCCGCCGGTTCTGGAACGCGTTCCTTCCGGATAAACGAGAGTGGGAATACCGGCTTCGAGCATCATCGTCGAATATTGCGTTAAACATTCCAAATATAGAATATTACGATTCCGTTTACGATCCACCATATAAGCTCCTAAAGATTTCAGCACGCTCGCAAGCCCGGGAGTTGCCATAACCTTTTTATCTGCGGCGTATCTCGGAACGGGAAGGCCGAGCCATTTTAACCCGAAAGCGACTTCGATAGAATCCAGGTGGGATCTGTGGGTAGGAGTATAGAGTATATCGTATCTGGAAGCCAAAGCCTTAACCTCTTTGATACATCCGCCGATTTTCGGCAAACCTGCGCCCGGTTTAAAACCGCTGAAAACGAAACGTGTAGGCGCGATTAAATGGATCAGAGTATCGCGTAAAAACGGTTTGTAATCATCGGCGATTTCCGTAACATAAAAATCTAATATTTTAGAAAGATCCTTACTGCCTCGTTCCCGAAAATTCTCCTCAATCTCGTTCCAGAACACAATCTCTTTGGGTATCTGAAGAAGATCCGTAACATCCCCGGATTCTTTCGCTTCTTGAAGTCGTTTTTCGAGGGATTTTAAAATGAGAGAGGATTGTTTGACCACACGGTCCGTCATACCCGGTTGGCCGTTGATATGTCTCAGAACGTTCTTTCTCAGCGCTTCCTTGAATTTTTTTCCCGAGGCCATTCCCAATCCGGAGCGTTTCGTGGCGATTTTGGAAATGTGTCTGACCTCGTCCGACGTGGATTTGGAAACGAAACGGATCAGTTCCGTGGGGGAAACCCTTCTGGTAAGAATTTCGAATAAGGTATTATATAAGGGAATCTGAATATTCTTTTCTTCCGCCAAAGCGACGATCGAAGCAAGTGAAAACGCGCCTTCGACGTGACTTTCGCTTTGACTCACTTCTTTTTGGATGAATTCCGCCGGATTAAAGAACAATTCGATTCTTTCGATGAGGTTGGGTTGGTCCTCGCCTGAAATCAACTTACGGACGAATCGATGACCGTACGCCTTATTCCTTCCGAAGCGGGAAGTGCAGGAAGCGATCAAATCGGCAAGGCCGTATTCCCGAACCTGTTCGGTGGAAATTTGTAGTCCTTCCAAAAACGAAAGAATTTCCGAATAACCGAGGCTTATCAATTCTCCCTCGAAATTGCTTCCGCACTCTGGAATTCCGGAAGCGATTCCGCAAGCGATCGCGATCGGATTTTTCATTACCCCAAAAATCTCCATTCCGACAAGATCGTCGTAGGTTTTTTTATGGTGTTTGGGACCGTTAAACAGAGTTTCGAATACGTCCACCGATTTATTTCCGGAGGAAGCCAAACAATAAAAACTATGATGATTCCGTTTCAGTTCTCCGAGAAGATTTGGACCGTTAACGGCCGTATATTGTAGATCTCCGAAACCGACCGAGACGGCAAGTTTGGAAATATATTCAGAATATGTAATACAGTTCGTTTTTTTTCTCGTCGAGGCCGAAAGAAGTCCTTTCGTAAAAGTGAATATATAGTGGGACAATTCTGGATCGAGAAGTCTGGTCAATTCCTCCAGAACCCCTTCCATCAAACGGGAAGGAACCGCAATGATCAAAGTCCAGGATCCTTTTTTAAGAAAATCCAATTCTCCCTCAACATATACGTTTTCGGAAAGGGTGATCGTATCCTCTAACAAAGTTGCGATCCTCTCCTTTTGTATCTTATCCGCTTTCTTTCTATCATCATACCAAAGAAAGAGTTTTTCGGTTTTCGGAGCGAGATAAGACGAGAGAAAAACCCCCATCGGTCCTCCGCCCAAGACGGCGACGTTGGCGGAAACTCTTTCGGACGATTTTAATTCTTCCATTCTTGATTCTATTGAACTTAGGATCCTCGTAATAACAATCAGAAAACGATCTTGTACGACTTCTTTTCCGGGTTGCCTAACAAGCCGAATCGAGGAGAGTGGGTTTGTGATTTTATCGGATCAAAATTCAAAACGAAATAAATTCTTACTTTCGAAATTATTTTCCTTATTCGTAATCCTACTTCTCTCCAATTGCGCCTCATACTTGCAAAATCGAAAAAACGATTTTAAGGATATTTTCACGGCGGGTTTGGAATCACCGGGGTACGGAGCCGGACTTAGGATCGGACCTCTCGCTGCGGGATTCGTATTTCAAGGCGGAGAATCTTCTCCGGGACAACGCGATTTGGGAAAAGGATACGGATTACGCGGAGGTTACTTCGGTTCGTATCGATCGCAACAACTGATTTTCGGTATCTTAGGAGGAGACACTTTTTTTCCTTTGGATGCTCAGACTACCGCGGAAGCGTTGGAAGAAGAAGTTTCCCCGGAGTTAAAGGAAGAATTAAAAAATTTGCAAACGAGTAAGATTCCCGGCGACAAAGTTCCCGAATTTCAAAATGAACGATACAATATTAAAAGCCACAAACTTCGTTATCTTTCCTTTTATAATATTCCCGTTGCGGAAAGGAGAAAAAGAAAAAAAGAGGAATTTTATCGTCAGTTCATCGAACGGCAAAACTTCGATCGCAACGATCCTCAAATTCAAAGCGCATTACAAGCTCTTAATAAACGAAAAGACGGTTATCCGAAAAGTTTCCTGTATCAGATAGAGGTTTATCTTGGTTTGTACGTCGGGATAAGAGTGGGCATCAACCCCGCAGAACTTATCGATTTTATCCTAGGTCTTGCGGGATTGGATTTATTGGAGGACGATACCGCGGAATAAACCGACGGTTACAACTTATATTCCATTTTTCTAATAATCCCTTTTTTATCCACGGTCAATTTGATGAATTTGGTATCTTCCGAAATCGAAGCGGGTTTTTCAGCCAAGGTTTTATAGGAATTTTTCTGATAATCGGTTGAAACTAAATACCACTCCAACACGGAACCGTCCTGTGTGTTCAGCTCAACCGTAGGCGTTCCTAATACCGCCTCCGCCTTCAGACGCTTATCCCCTTCTTTGACCATACCTACTTCGAAAGTTCTGATGTCCGAGTTATGTTGAAATTCCTGTTTTACCGGTTGTTTTTTTTCCTCGGAACTACAAGCGTTCATCGTAAAAAGAACGAGAATCGCCAGCGTTGAAAATAATGGTTTCATTTTACTACTTCTCTTTCGTGAATTTTCGAACTACAACTATGGCCTCCGTTTGAACGCTGTCCAGATGAAAAATCCACCTTAATGTCAAAAATTTCTTCTTAGATTATTATTAAAACGCAGTATGGACGAATGAAAGAACGTAGCGTCGCCGCAAAGACGATTTTGGTTACGGGTGGAAGCGGATCTTTAGGCGCTGTTTTACTTCCCGAGCTTTTGAAGGAATATAGAACCGTATGTATAGGACGTAAACTTTCGTCTTTTTCGGACGCAGTCCGCTTTCATCCCAATTTCGTTTTTTACGAAGCGGATCTTGAGCGTGATGAAAAAATCCTAATTCCGGAAACCCCCGAGTTCATCCTTCATATGGCCGGCAAGGTCAGCGGCGAAGGTGTCTCCTTGGAGGATTATAGACGAGCCAACGAAACTTCCACGAGGAACGTTCTAAAGATCGCGTCCAAAAATCGGAAAACTGGAATCCTATTCACCAGCTCCACTTCAGTCTACGGCTTCTCCGAAAGGCCGATGCGGGAAACTTCTCCTCTAAACGGAAACACACCGTATGCGATTTCGAAAATAGAATGCGAATCAATGATACGAAGTTCGAAACATCCGTTCGTTATTCTTCGCGTCTCCTCCGTGTACGGGCCTACGAATAAGAGCTTTCTAAATAAGTTATTGAGAATATTCAAATTCGGTGTTCTTTTGTGTTCGGGAAATCCCGATTTCCGTAAATCGCTCGTACATTCTTCGGACGTAGTCGCTTCCGTTCTAATCGTTTTAAAAAAATGGAAAAAAGCAACGGGCAACACGTACAACGTAGCCTATCCGGAGCCCCTTTCCACCTCCGAAATAGAAATTCTATTTACGGAATCCGATCCGAAAAAGCCGTACGTAAAAATCGGTTTTTCCGGAATAACATTAGTTATTTTTAATATATTGAATTTTTTTTCCGGAAAATTCCTAAAAAAAAGACTAAGCGTGGAATACATTCAGGAATCGTCCGTTATCGATTCGCAAAAAATCCAAAAAGAATTGGGTTTTCAATTTAAAACGAATTTCGAAGAGGGAATTCGGACTATCGATACGAAGAACGGGAGAAATCTATAATTCGGCGTGATCCGATAAAAGGAGAAGCAGTTTGTCCAGGTCGTTTTTCAAATTGATCAATTCTTTTTTATCCAGATCCAAAGTTTCGAGAAGTTTTCCGGGAACACAAAGCGCCTTCTCCTTCAGGCGTTTTCCTTTCGAAGTAAGAAAAATTAGAACCGAACGCTCGTCTTCCGATGAGCGTTTCCTAATCAACAATTCGGCGTCTTCCATTCGTTTTAACAAGGGAGTTAACGTTCCCGAATCGAGATATAAATTCCTACCGATTTCCTTTACGCTCAAACCGTCCTCTTTCCAAAGAACAAGGAGCACCAAATATTGAGGGTAGGTTAATCCGATTTCTTCGAGTAAAGGACGATATAAGGCGGTCACGGCCCGAGAACAAGCATATAAGGGAAAACAAATCTGGTTTTCCAGATATAAATCCTTTGCAGCCGTCATGACCTTTGTTCTAACGATTCGGATTATTTTTCCAGGAGCGTCTGGATTTCCTTTTCGATTTTTTCGGGAGTGGTAACGGGCGCATAACGTTTGATGACGTTTCCTTCCTTATCGATGAGAAATTTAGTAAAATTCCATTTAATCGAACTACCGAAAAATCCGGAGGCTTTATTTTTGAGATAATTGAAGATAGGATGCGTATTATCCCCGTTTACTTCTATTTTTTTGAATATAGGAAACTCGACGCCGTAATTTCTTTTACAAAAACTCGCGATTTGCTCGTCGGTTCCCGGTTCCTGATGTTTGAATTGGTCGCAAGGAAAGCCCAGTACTTCGAGACCTTGGGATTTGTATTTATCATACAGGGCTTGAAGACCTTCGTATTGAGGGGTAAAACCGCACTGACTAGCCGTGTTTACGATCAAAAGAACTTTCCCTTTATAATCGCTCAACTTTTTATCCGTTCCGTTGTTTAGCGTAGCCGTTAAATCGTATAATGTCTGATTCATTTAGATCTCCATTTAGATTGTGCACAATTTAATTTTAAAAAATCATATTTTGCTCGAAAGTCAAGAAAATTTTTCCGTGGAAACCCGCGTATTATTCTTCAACTCGTCCTTTTTATACTCAAATCGAAAACGTCGGATTTCTTTCGCAACATTGCAGTACGTTTTTCAGGAGACAAAGCTGGTAAGAAAAAGTTGATTTTTTCGGGAAAAACATAAAATAAAACGATGAGCTTCCGATTCAAAATTTTGATCCCTCTTCCCTCTACGGATTTTGATCCAACCGAAAGCGCCGTTCCTTGGCAAATTTTGACCGAAAGGAATTTCGACGTTTTTTTCTCGACTCCGGATGGCAAACCGGGACAAGCAGACGAGAGAATGCTGGTGGGCAAAGGATTGGGAATTTGGAAACCGATTTTGATGGCACATAAGAACGCTCGTGTCGCTTATCAAAAAATGATAAACGACACTCGATTTTTAAATCCTATTCCGTATCGTGATCTAACACCCGAGGAATTTTCCGGCGTAATTCTTCCCGGGGGCCACGCACCGGGTATGAAGGAGTATTTAGAATCAAACTCCCTTCAGGAATTCGTAGGCGCTTTTTTTTCCACAGGCAAACCACTCGGCGCGATCTGTCACGGGGTTGTTTTAGCGGCCCGTAGCAAACAACCGGATACCGGACTTTCAATTTTACACGGAAAAAAAACCACAGCGCTCCTTAAAAGTCAGGAACTTGCAGCCTGGAATCTGACCAGATTCTGGCTCGGCGACTATTATCGCACGTATCCTCAGACAGTGGAGGACGAAGTGAAGTCGGCTCTGAAAGATCCGGGTGATTTTTTTTTCGGACCCAAACCGATATTCAGAGACAATCATAAAAAATTAAAGCGAGGCCATGTGGTCGTGGACGGAAATTACGTTTCGGCTCGGTGGCCGGGTGACGCGTATTCCTTTACAAATTCGTTCGCGAATCTATTTTAGAATTTCTTAAATCAATTTATATCGTTTAATTTATCCGGGAAAAAAATGCAGGATCACAGTCTACTCATAACCCTTATCGTATTCCTTTCTGCGGCCGTAATTTCGGTTCCGCTTTTCAAAAAAATCGGATTGGGATCCGTAGTCGGTTATCTCATCGGTGGAGCCGTAATCGGACCATGGGGAATCGGTCTCGTAACGGACGTCGAAAATATACTTCATCTCTCCGAATTCGGAGTCGTATTGCTTCTTTTTCTGATCGGTCTGGAATTAAAACCCCAAAGACTCTGGGTACTACGCAGACCCGTCTTCGGTCTCGGTGGCCTACAGGTCGTTCTTTCCGCTCTGATTTTTTTCGGTATCCTTTCTTTAATCGGTTTAGAACGATCCCAAACGATCGTAATAAGCATTAGCATTTCCTTATCTTCAACGGCGTTCGCATTACAGGTTTTAGGCGAAAAAAACGAATTGAATACGGCTCACGGAAGAAGCGCCTTCGCCGTGTTATTGTTCCAAGATCTGGCGGTGATACCGATCATGGCGATCCTTCCTTTTTTGGGAGCTTCGTTGGAAACGGAAGGGGCTCAAGGTTTTTCCCAGAAAATGTTCCCCGCCATCGGAAGTATCGTAGGAGTCGTTTTAGCGGGAAGGTTTTTGGCAAGACCGCTTTTTCGTCTGGTGGCTTCCACCGGAAATCACGAAATCTTTACCGCCTTATCCTTGTTAATCGTCGTCGGAGTTTCGCTTCTGATGGATCAAGTCGGCCTTTCTATGGCATTGGGTTCCTTTTTGGGAGGAGTAATTCTTGCGGATTCGGAATATAGACACGAGTTGGAATCCAACTTGGAGCCGTTTAAGGGGCTTCTTTTAGGTCTTTTCTTTTTGGCTGTTGGAATGTCGATCAATTTGGGTGAAGTGCTTAAGGATCCGATTTTAGTGATATTGTTTGCTCTGGGTTTGATGATCGTTAAGTCGCTCGTACTATACGCGTTAGGCAGAATCTCGAAACATTCCGAGGAATCATCTCTGAATTTAGCCGTAACCATATCGCAAGGAGGCGAATTCGCATTCGTCATTTTGGGAGTAGGTGTTTCCCTTTCTATTCTCCCTCGCGAACGAGCGGATCTCGTCATAGCAGTGGTTACTTTATCCATGGGTCTTACTCCGATCCTATCCATCGTCAAAGATAAATTCGTGGAATCGTTTTTTAAACGACGAACCGAACAGACGGCGGATTCCATCGAAGAACAAAATCGAGTCATCATCGCAGGTTTCGGAAGATTCGGTCAAATCATAGCACGTATGCTTTTTGTGCATAAGATCGGTTTCACGGCTTTGGAAGGAAATCCAGAGCAGGTCAATCTCGCCAGAAGATTCGGTTATAAGATATACTATGGAGACGCGAGTAAACTTTCCTTGTTGAGGTCGGCCGGTGCGGAACACGCAGACTTATTCGTATTAGCGATCCAAGATATAGATGTTTCCGTAAAAGTAGCCGAGCTGATCAAAAAACATTTTCCGAATCTCACCGTCATCGCACGTGCTAGAAATCGCGAGCACGTTTTTAAACTCATGGAAGCGGGAGTTAAAATCATAAGAAGAGACACTTTTGCTTCCGCTTTAGAACTCGCGGGCGAAACATTGAGCCATCTCGGATTTATGGATTCGGAAGTGGAACAGAAGGTGAGAAAATTCCGGGCTCATGACGAGCTAACTCTCAAAGGCCAGTATCAGATACGGAACGACGAAAAGGAATTCATCAACTTTTCCAAAAACGCAATGCGTCAGTTAGAAGCCGCCTTCGAAGCGGATCGACAGGAGAAAGAAGGAAAAGCCGCCGGTTAAAAAATCGGTTTTTGTGACGAGATCTACAATTCGGCGATTTGATAAAAAAAACATCAAATCGAACGCAACTTATTCAATAATTTATTACCATGTGTGGAATCGAATTCGAATTCGAGCAAAAATATGCTTAGTGAAATCGTTTTTCTCTGTCCTTCAGATTCGGCCTACCGGATATGTTCATTATAGGAAACTTTCCCGTTTAGACTTCCCATAGAGTTCGAAACGGGAGAATCCAATTCTCTTCACTATTCTCTCCGGAGTGGCTCTTTACGAGCCGCTCCGATTTTTTGAAAAGTAGGATTCGAAAAACGATCCGTTTTCTAAATTCTATTTCGCCCGAAACAAAAAGTCTAAATTCCCGATTTTATATATTGCACGGACCGCGGATTATAATTCGGAACGCTCAGAAAGCAATGGAATCAATCAGAGGGAATCCAATATTTCCGTCCTTTTTTTACGGTATTCTTCTTCCGATATTAGATTTTTTTCATAGAGCCGCTTTAACTCGATCAACCTTTCCTCAAAGTTTTTATTCTTTCTTTCGGAACCGGCATCCGTGTTTTTGTTCCGAGAAACGGATTCTTTATAAGGAATTAAAATATGATATTTTTGTAATTCGATTGAATTCGTTCCCCGAAAATAAACGGATTTTCCTATCGCCGAATCGGGAATAAAAATTTCCAGAGAAGGGTTAGGTTCGGAATCGGAAAGCGAAAAATTCGACCAATCCTGAAACGAATACGGAGTTTGAAAATCTATGAACTGATCCAGCTCAAGAAATACTATGTGAAAAGAATCGATCGTCGGATATAACACGAATACCGTTCTTCTAATCCTTCTCCCCGGATTGATCGGATCCTCCTTTTTTAGAATCCACAACTGATAAGGAAAATCCTTTCGTTCTTTAAGACTTTCGTAAACACGGGAGGAAATTTCCTTACTCATCTCCTTGGAAAAAATTCTTACGGCCGAATCCTTGGTTAAGGAACCGTTTTTATTGCCGAGGAGATAAAGGGATTCCTCTAAGAGAGAAATCAGTTTCGGTTCAGGTTCAATCGCGATCGCATTTTGATCCAACCAAGACGGGAATTCCGAAGAAACCGCCAGGGAATAAAATGCGATTGCATCGGAGGAATATCTAAGCTCTTTGCGAATTCCCGGCGACAAACAAGCGGCCGCTATCGGAACGGATACGAATAAAAAAAAACGAATACGGTTCATGAAGCCTCTTTAGACTGAAGGTCTTCGTAAGATAAGCAAGAAGATTACTCTTTTTTATTCGAGTCCTTCTTCTTAAGAATGTTTCCGATCTTACCGAGATCCTCCGGCTTGATTTTGGTTCCCGCCGCTTTTTTATTCTCTTCCTGAATATCTTTATAAACTTCTGCTCTATGTACGGAAACGTTACGAGGAGCCTTCACTCCGATTTTTACCTGATCGCCTTTGATATCGACGATCACGATTTCTATATCGTCTCCGATCATGATAGACTCGTTCGTACGTCTTGCTAAAACGAGCACTTAATTCATCTCCACCGCGGCTGATTCGAGTATTTTTTCACGAACCGAATGCGCCTCGTTTCTCGATATGAACTGTTTTCCCAAAAGTGTGTCCTTATTGATCAGGATCGGCCCCTGCATGTTAGCGGTCATCAGCGCAGGATCTTCACCCGGAATCGTAACGATAACCAACGTTAGACTCTCTTTGATTTCCCCGATTCCTATGCTTTGCAATTCCTGTTCGGGAATCAGAGGTTTGTATTCCTTCTTAAACAAACTCGGAGGTATCACGACGAAAGCGAGATCGACTTCTTCAATCGATTGAAGCCATTTGAATACGGATTCTTCTTCCTCTTCTATCAAAGCGAATTTTTTGTAATCCTCGAATCCGAGCAGACCTTCCGGAAACGCCAATATCTGTTTTTCCGAAATTTTTATCTTCCCGAACGGCTTTGTTTGAATCTCGATTCCCATTTAAATATCCACTCCGAAAACTTTCCCTTTACAGGATTTTATCCTTGTTATCTTAGAAAATCCATCAAAGTCGGTTTAATGATCTTGGATCCGACATTGAGGGCATATTGGTGAACCGTCTCAAGCCACTTCATGTTCATGATTGTCTCGGGAAAATCCACTCCTTCATTTTTGGAAAGTAATTCCGTCATATACGACTTATCGAAATCGACTCGTTGCGCGTGCTCTTCCATACGATTCATACGAGCGCCTACGATCGCGCGATAGCGAAGGACGTTTTCCATCGCTAAATCCAGATCTTGGAGGTCCCTTCCCGAGATCCTTTCCTGATCCTTTTGGATGAGGTCGTTTCTGAATTGGATCATCACGTCGAAAACGGAAAGTCCCGTAACCGTGGCCGACTTGGAATAGTTGTTAGGCGGTTCGGAAGCGGCGGAATCTATCAGACCTATATCGCGGAGAATCGTTCCTCCTTCCATATCCTCCATCCAAATCTGATGCGGCGCGGTCGAACTAAGACTGATATTATCCTGTGCGAGTTTATTCGCCTTAACTTCCAAAGGAGAATTGTTGATCTTGTCTATGACGTCGTCGATCGTATCTCCCGCGGAAATATGAATCTCCACTCCGTCGATTTTGAATTTCTGATCCGAAGAAGCCACATAACCGGAGTTATCCACCTTGCTAGTGATGCTCATGTTCGTTCCCCAGAAAACCTTGTTTCCCGGAATCGTAACCGGTATGTATTCCCCTTTTTCGATTTCCCTAAGCTGTTCGCCGATGTCTCCGCGATACTCGACGCCGATATATTGATTCTTTAGTTCGATACCTTGGAGGCCTTTTATCTTGGATTCGATCGGTTCGAAAGGCGGTCGCTCGATCACGTGACCTCCGAACAAAGGTCTTCCAGTCGCGTCTCTTGTATTCGCGATGTCAACTAACGCTCTCAGAATTTCGTCGATCTCCTTTCCGATCGCGACTTCGAGTTCGAATCCTTTATCTCCCTGATAAATTCCGTTGGAAGCCTGGACCGCTAAAACCCTTGCTCTTTGGAACAAAGAACCGATCCGATCCAGTTCACCGTCGATCTGTTGCAGACGCGAATTTCCGTCGTCGATATTCTTTTGGAAGGTGTCCAGTTCGTTCAAACGGGAACGGAAGAACATTTGATTGGTCGCTCGTCCCGGTTCGTCGGAGGGAAGACGAATTCTCTGTCCCGTAGAAAGTTGATTCTGGGTTTCGTCCATCAGTAGTTGATGTCGGTTTAAATTTTTAACCAGACTATTGTTCTGCATCATGTTGGTAATGCGCATCATAAGATTGTCTCCTTACTTATCCGATTCCTTCGGAAAGATCAAGCGCCTAAACGATTGATGATCGTATCCAGAATCTCGTTCATCGTATTGATCATTTTAGCGGACGCGTTATAAGAATGTTGAAACTGAACCATATTGGCCATCTCCTCGTCGAGGTTGACTCCCATGACGGATTGTCTCATGTTTTCCAACTCGGTCATTAGATCGTTCTGAATTCCGAATTCCTGTTTCGCTTCCCGGGCTTCGGTTCCGAGTTTGGAAATCAGAGTGTTGTAAAAATCGTCGGTCGTTTTGGAGTAGTCCACCATCACGGGATTGTTTCTTAGCGCCGAGGCCACCATCAAAGCGTTACGTCCGTCTTTGTGTCCTCCGGGAGAATTATAGTCGCCCGTACCACCGACGTCTTTTCCGCGCGCCGCTGCTATGTTAGCAACGTTATTCGAAATCGATTCCGCGATCCTGAAATGGGAAGCAGGATGAAAATGCGGCGTCAAAGTTACGTCCTCCGGACGTGATTGAAGTTTGTTGATTTCTCCGAGACGTTTATAATCGAATGCACCGGACGGACCGGATGCCATCAGAATTCCGGACATACCTACCAAAAGATCTCCCGAATCCTCGATATGTCTAAGGATGAAGTTCTTATTCGGATGATCTTCGGCGACCGTCGCCTTTAACGCGAGTTGATTGTCATGATTCATATAAGCGACCACGCCGGACTTCGAGGCGTTGATCCGTTTTATGATTCCGTTCATCGTATCGTTGGAAGAATAAGGGATCAAAACGGGAGCTTCTTTCGCGTCGGAACGGTTAAAACTGATCGTACCGTTGATTCCTATCGGACGATCCGGATCGATGGTATTTCTTCCCGTAACGCGAAAGATAGCCGTGATATCGTTTTGACCGTCTCCGTTTGAATCGTATTCTCCGAACGTATTGATCGACAAGGAACGTATATTAAAAAATGATTGATTAGTATTTCCGTTAATTCCGAAACCGTCTTTGTGAATTTCGTTGACGGCGTCCATAACGTTGATGGATAACGCATCCACTTGATCGATTTTTTCGCGCAGAATCTGATCCCGAACCTCGATCAAACCCTGCATTCTTCCTTTTCGTAGAAGAACAGGGTCTCCCGTAGCCGACCAATATAAATCCAAAAGACCGTCCTTGGAAGGATTTCCGAGGATATCGATTTTGTTCGCCTTATTCCCTTGAACTAAAATCTGCTGACCTATGAAAACCATCAACTCGTCCTCGTCGGAACGACCGATGGTAATGTCAACGAGCGAAGATAATTCCTGCAGAAGCGCGTCGCGCTTATCGTAAAGATCGTTGGGGCGATCGCCTAACGCTTCCGATTTACCGATTCTTTCGTTCAAAGTACGAATGTTCTCCGCGATCGTATTCATGTGATACGCTTTGGTTTCGATTTCACGATTGGCTTGATCCTTGAGCTGAGCGAGTTTTCTATAAACGTCCTCGGTTCTGCTTCCCAAACCGTTCGCCCTTTCCAAGACTACGGATCTATGCGCGTTATCCTCGGGATAATTGGCGAGATCTTCCCAAGAAGACCAGAACTTATCCATCAAAGTTCGCAGTGTGGTTCCGTTCGGTTCGTTGAAGATCGTCTCGAGTTGATAGAGATATTCGTTTTTGGCCGCCCAGTAATCCTTCGTTCCGGAAGTTTCGATGATACGATCGTCGATGAAGTTATCGCGCACTCTTTCGATGGACGCGATCTCCACGCCCTGACCGATTTGTCCCGGAACGTTGGCGCGGTTTAACGAAGGATCGTATAACGGATCCATTGCGGACATCGTCACTCTTTGTCTCGCATAATGTTTGTTATCCGCGTTGGAAATATTATGACCTGTGGTTTGAAGCGCCTGTTGGTGAGCGGTTAATCCTCTTTTTCCTATTTCAAGTCCTGAAAACGTGGAACCCATGGCATCCTCCTATTCGAAAATATTCGATCGATTTACGCCGAAGCGTTTAACATCAAAGCCGGGCGTTTGGCTTGTTTTCTTTCCGGATCCTTTCCGGAACCGTATGTGCTGACTCCTGATTCAAGAGCCTTTTCCTTCATCGCGTCGATCGTTTTAGAAAGAAGTTCCTGACGAGTGTTTATCAGTTTTTCGTTCGATTTGATCTTTTCCTTCAAACGATGAAGTACGGATTTTAAAGAGGATCCGTATTCTTTTAAACGGAAATTTGAATCGCGATCCAGTCGGTTTAAAAAATCGGATAAATTCGGAACACCCGAATCAGGAAGAGCGAAATTTTTGGAACGATATACTTCTTCGATCGATTTCATACGAATTCTTTCGATCTCAGCCGCCATTACGAGAAGTTCGTACGTCCTTTTTGTGATGGCCTCGAGGGATTTCCCGTCGGCTTGAACCACTGCTGTCGATTTCTGCGTTTCCAATTCCAGCACGTCCGAATAGAGATTGATCTCGTCCTGGAAGAGTTTCGTGAGTTGTTCCAACCATTCCTCTTGTTTCATTTGTTATATCCGATCCCTGCTAAGAAGAATCGGTAGAATTCGAAATTTGCTTAGGCACTTTTCGGAATAAAACGGAAGAATCGTCCCCTTTCGTAAAATTACTTCCGTAATTCGTTCGAGGTTTTTCGAAAGGTGCAGATGGATTTTGAAAAGCGGAAAAAAGGAAGCGACATAAAAATTTTCCAAAAAAAAGGTCCGATTTACGCGATTCTGTTGTTATTTTTTTGAAAACGGGAGTCGTTTATAAATTATTTCCGTTTCTTTTCGCTGTGAGCGGAAGCAATTTTTGAAATTTAGTAGAATCCGATGTTTTTAAATCTTATTTTCCCGTTATTGACGTTCTTCCTTTTTCTTTCGTTCGAAACGAACACGTTGTATTCCAAAGAAAAAGCCGGCCCTAAAGAAACGAAAATCGTTTCGACGACCGATGTTTCTAAAAAGGAAAAACACGTTCCCTCTCAGTCGAAAAAGCAGGATCGAAAAAACGAAACACAAACGGAATTCATCCGTAAAAAAGAACCCTTATTCTCTTTTTCGATTCAGGCTCGTCGATTCGCTCAGGGAGAAGTTTTATTTCTGAGACTGATTCCGGAAAAAACGATCCTCTCCAAATTGGATCGAATCAAAATTCTTTGGGAAAAAAAAGAAGTTCCTTATACGATGAAGGATTCCGTCTTTCACGCGTGGATTCCTGTTTCACCCGAGTTCGAAAAAAAAAGCGGCGTGCTCGAAATTCAGGACAAAAATCTTTTTCGGAAAAACGATTTTAAGGAGTACGAAATTCCGATTCAAAAAACCAACTTCTCGGAAACGAAAGTATCTTCGTTGACGATGGATAAAAAATACACTTCTCAGGAACTTCCCAAAGAGACGTTGGATTTTATCGCCGAATGTTCAAGGGCGAAGTCGGAGGCCTTTCAATCCAAAACCGATCTCCAAGTTTGGACAGACTTCGTTTACCCCGTTCGGGAGGTCCACTTTACAAGTCCGTTTTATAAACGCAGAGTCTACAATAAGATCAAAGGAAAAGCTCACGGAGGCGTCGATTTTAAAGGCGGAACAGGCACGCAGATTTTCGCGATCAACGACGGAACCGTCGTATTGGCGAGACCCATGTATTACGAAGGAAATTTTACCGTGATCGATCACGGCTTGGAGATGTATTCTTTGTATATGCACCAATCCGAATTGGGCGTTAAAGCGGGCGACAAAGTGAAAAAAGGGGATCCGATCGGAAAAATCGGCTCCACTGGAATGTCCACCGGACCGCACTTACATCTCGGTCTCAGAGTCCGAGGAACGATGGTCGATCCTTTGTCCGTGGTGGGTTTAAAAATTTTCGGCGAAATTTCGTCTAACGTAGAAAGCAAAAAGACCGCTATTCAAGATTAAAAATCGATCGTAATCGAAGCCGTGACTTTTTGTTCCGGAAGAATTTTTTCCTTTTTGCGAACGTCCGCCTTCAAAGGAAGAACGTACTGAGGCGAATTTTTTTCGGGAAAGATCGACGTCTGCCAGACTGTATCACCGATTCGAGCGACAACGGAAACCATTCCCCAAGAGGAGGATTTCGAGACGAAGGAGCGAACTTGTTTGGAGGCCGCCGAAGACAAGGTCAAAAAATGCCATCCTCCTTTTCCGGGATAAACCCATACCTTCGCCGTAAATCGGATCGTAACGGAATTCACAAACGAACCGTTTTCATTCTCTTTTAAAACTTTGAAGAATTTTTTCCACGACTTCCTCGTGCGATCGTCCTTTGACAAGATTTTCCGAGACGTGTAACAAAAACGAATCCGGCAGTTTTTCACCGGATACGATAAAAAAACCGGTTTTCGCGTAACGAGGACGAAGATTGTCGTAGTAGGTCCAGAACACACCGTCCATTTTCTTTTCGAAATTTTCCTCTCCGAGTTCGTGAACTTCCGTCATATCTCCTTGATTGATCGCCAAATCCAAAAATTTTTGAAACTCCGGTTTGATTTTATCCAATTCCAAAAACGGCTCAGGAAAATAAAAAATCCGAACGGAAGGATAACGATTCGGATCCGTTTCACTGGAAGAAACGATCCCTGCGATTTGTCCCGTTCCGGTTTGATCCTTTAAGGAAAGATTTTTCGGATTATGAAAGTAATAATCCTCCGGTAAAGTCAATCGAGCATGCAGATCTGCATTGGAGAGAATTCTTGTTTGCGAATCGTAAGTCCAGTCGGTGAGTTCCTTCTGTTCCCAGTTCGGTTTAAAAAGAATATATGCCGTAAGGATTTCAGCGTGTTGTAAAACCTTAAAACTGAACAAACCGGCGGTCAACACCATCAAACCCAATAGGGAAATTCTGTAAAAAACGTCGCTTTCCAAAAAGCGAAGCGCGATTCCCACCCCACAATAAACGCTCACGAAAAAAATCCCGGAACGATTGGAGTAGAAATCCGTAAAAAACAACAACCCGATACAAATAAGAAAGATTCCGATTTCTACGATCGGATTGAGTACGATCGTTTTCGTGTCGTACGCTTCCGCAGAATCCGGACCTATCTGATATTTTTTCCGAATCTTTTCTTTCTGAAGTTTTCCGAATGCGTACGAGATTAGAAAGAAAAGCAACGTAGCGACCGCAAACGCCCCAGCGACCAACATCAGAATAAAGAGAAACGGTAGATGATTTTCATGAATGTATAAAAAGCAAATTCCTACGATCGAATAAACGAGGTAAAGTTTTCTTAAAAAGGAAAGTTCTTGCAGTTTCACAAGGGAGGATTGGAGTTTCTCCCAACCTGGAATTTTTCGGAGTAGTTTCATGAATCAGTTTACCGGTTTTTTTACGGATTTAAAGACGAGTTTTGACGACCTATCTCAGTCCATCCAATCATTTCTGGATACGATCTCGGTAATTACTTCTTTTTTAAAGATTCTTTTTTCCATCGTACCTTTGGATCTTTTTCTGGTTCTCGTATTTTCTTTATTCCTTGTATTTCTTTTTAATACGATTTCACCGAACACGACACGAATCAATTATACGCTGGGGGTTTTACTCGTCTCCCTAGGAAGATCCTTTTTTCACAACGCGGTCTCCCAAACTTGGAACGTCGGTCCCGTTTCCTTAGGCGCATTCTATCTGCTGCTTCCGGCATATTCAACTTTTCTTTTGCGTTTTATAATAGGAATCGCGATCCGATCTTACAAAAGAAAAAACGCCTTAGATCCGAAAACCTTGGAACAGGGCTTATTGAATATACAAAAGACGTTTCACGAATTGATGGCGGAAGGTCACCGCGAACTTTCGAAGTCGGGATCGGATCCGATCTTGGACCGCAACGTTCTTAAAAAGAGTTTGCAGGAATTGGAACTTACCGTTTCGGGATTAAAGCGGATTCTCGATTCGAAATCTCAAGAGTAAAGGACTTATTCCGTGGGTTTAAAAAGATCTTTAACGGCGTCTTTCGCCTTGGATTGATTGAAATCCTCTCGATCGACGAGAATCAGATCCAACCCTTCCTTTTCGATACGATTGAGAATTTTAGCGACATCCGTCTGGGATTTGGAATTGGTCGCCAAATATTTAAACCGAACTCCGCATTGAGGACAGGTCTTATCCTTGATGTAATTGAGTCCGAGATGTTTGCAATTTCCGCAAGTTCCGTATAAATCGTCGATCAACATAAGCTGCGAAGAAACCTCGGATACGCTCAACTTTGTCCAAACACGGATGAATTTCTTTTCTTCGGTTGACATGGGATTCTCTGGATATTTTATTTTTTTACGGAGTCAACACAAAACTCGACAGCGGTTTCAATTCGATCGCAAACCTCGTCGATTTCCTTTCTGCCGATGATCAAAGGAGGCGCGAATCGGATCGTATGATCGTGGGTCGTTTTACAAAGAACCCCGAGATCCATCAGTTTTTTGCATACTTCCTTTGCGATGGATTTTCCGTTTTTCACGGTAAATTCGACGGCGTTCAAAAGTCCCTTACCGCGGACCATTTCGATCTCATCGTATTTCGAACAAAGCCGATCCATTCTATCTCTGAAGACGTTTCCCTGTAAGAAAGAATTTTCGATCATATTCTCCTCCGTTAAAATCTCTAACGCACGTTTGGCGACTGCGCAGGCGAGGGGATTTCCTCCGTAAGTCGAGCCGTGTTCCCCCGGTTTCAAAGTCAACATCACCTCGTCGTCGGCTAACACGGCCGATACGGGAATCGTTCCGCCGGACAAGGCTTTTCCCAAAACGAGAATGTCCGGTTTTACGGATTCGTAATCTCCGGCCAATAGTCTGCCCGTTCTTCCCAAACCAGTTTGAACTTCGTCAAAAATCAGAAGCGCTTTAGCGCTTCCGCAAAGATCCTTGCAAGCGGAAAGATATCCTTCGTCGGGAACGATTACTCCTGCTTCTCCTTGGATAGGCTCCACCATAAAACCTGCCACGTTGGGATCCTGAAGAGCTTTCTCCAACGCCTTAACGTCGTTAAACGGAATAATTTCGAAGCCGGGAACAAAGGGGCCGAATTCGTTTCTACTCAACGGATCCGTAGATGCGGAAATGGCGCCTAAACTTCTTCCCCAAAAGTTTCCGGAAGCGAACAGGATTTTGGCCTTGTTTTCCGGGATTCCTTTCACTTGATATCCCCATTTCCTACAAAGTTTCACGGATGTTTCGGAAGCCTCAACTCCTGTGTTCATCGGAAGAACACGATCATAGCCCAAAAGGCGAGTAACGTATTCCTCGTATTCGCCTAACATTGAATTGTGGAAAGCACGCGAGGTTAGAGTGAGTTTTGCGGCCTGTTCGGCCAAGGAACGAACCAGCTTAGGATGGCAATGTCCTTGGTTTACCGCGGAATATGCGGATAAAAAATCGAAATACCTTTTTCCCTCGACGTCGAAGAGATAGATTCCTTCGCCTCGATCGAGAACCACCGGTAAGGGTTCGTAGTTGAATGCTCCGTATTTTTTTTCTAGCTGAATGTAATAGAATGAATCTCTTCCGTTGGACATAGTCCCACTGGTAGATCGGGACCGAACCTCTACAAGGAAATTTTAAAAAGGACTCCGGTTCTTTTCCCTTGACTTCTCATTTTCGGAATTCATCCTTCGATAAGTTTAGAATACCGGGTGCTTTTAATGAAGAATTTATGGATCAAAGTCTGTTCGGGCATTTCCGTTACATTTATTACGGGATGTCTTTACACAAACGTAAAAACGCCCGGCTGGTTCTATTCTCAAAGTTACTCCGATGTACGAGGAATGGAACCAGTGGGAAAATTATCCGGACAAGCCTGCGGTGAAGGTTGGTTTTGGATGGTTTATACCGGAGACGAAAGTTACGAAGCCGCAGTTCAGAATGCGATCCAAGACAAGGCGGACCTTCTTTTCGACGTTCAAACCGATTATTACGTTAAGTCTTTTCTCTTTAACCTTTACTTCCACAAGTGTACGCGCGTTAGCGGAATCGGAGTCAAACTTCCGCAGAGATTGATGAAATAAATCGACTCGATATGCGACATTTTCGATTTCTCTGTTTTCTTTTTTTATCGATGTCGTTCTGTTTCGACTGCGCTCTTCCTTTAGGAAGCCGCCGAACGCTCGTTAGAAGAAATCCTATGCCTTATCCGACCGATTCATTTTTATCACCCGAAAACCGCGTTTCCATATACGGAACTTATTTCAGAGACCCTTCCATCCATTACGGAAACGCTTCCACAAGGTTGAAGTTGTTCGGTTTCGACGGTCTCGTCCATTCCACGTCGTCACTTCCTCATAAAGACATGTTTCATGGATCAATGGACGATTGGGATTGGTCCAAACACAGGATTATTCGATTCGAAGGAGAAAGTCAAGGTTGTCAAAGGGGAATAACGTTGATTCTACCGTTGCGGCAAGGAGAACAGGAAGCCTTTGTTCCGGTCTCTTTCGTTTTCGGAAAAAAAGGTTTTTACGAAGAGTTAAAGCAGGAAATGGAAAAACATAGGATCAAAGCTCTTTTCGATTCTAAACTGGACGTCGAAGAAACGGCTTATTTCTTTTGGTTGATTCGAAAAAAATGTATTCGTTTTAAAAGTTATGCTATTCAGGAATTTTGAACCTTCCATTTTGAAATCATTATGACCGGAAAACAAAAAACGATTTTATTTCTCTCATCCCTTTCCGGGTTTTTAGGGGTCGCCTTAGGTGCGTTTGGCGCTCATGCGCTTGAATCAACGATAAGCCCGCGAATGCTCGAGATTTACGAAACCGGAAACCGATATCACTTGATCCACAGCGTGCCCCCCATGGTTTTAGCCTTGACCGGTTACGTAAATTCTGCGCGGTCCGCATGGGTTTCTTCGATTTTATTTTTAACGGGAATTCTGATTTTTTCCGGTTCTTTATATCTTCTTGCATTAACCGAAATACGAATACTCGGTGCAATCACTCCGATCGGAGGGATTTCGTTTTTGCTGGCTTGGCTGTTTTTGGCTTGGTCGCCTTTTGCCGCAAAGAGCGACTAACGTTTTGTGCCGAAGTAGAACTGCCCTTTTTTTTCGATTAAGTTTCTCGTGATCAAACCTTCCGCGATGATCAATAAACCCTGTACGGCTGCTTCTTTTTTAGGTAATTCGACTTCTTTTTGCTGAACCATAAGCGCGTGAACGTATTCCCTTCGTTTCCCTTCCAAAACCCCCAACATCGAGCCGCATACTTTTTCGTCGCCGATCAAAAATGCGAGTGCGAGGGTTTGCGGAGGGGTTTCATTACAAAGATAATAGAGCGCCAGATTATCGAAGTAGGAAAATTCCCCGAATGATTTTACAGTAAGCTGTTCTTTATCTTCCATGACCGATCGATTCCAATTCGTTGAGTTTATTTTCCAGATAACGCACTAAAAACGAGGAATCCGGATCGGAGCCGGTAGCGTTACGAACCAGATCTTCCGCGGAATCGTATTTTCCTCTCCAATGAACGTTTTTTCTAAGCCAATTTAATAGGGAAGAGAAATCCTTTTTAGAAACGACTTGATCCCCGAAATGCGGATTCTCTTTGTTGAACGCTTCGAAAAGTTGCGCTGAGTAGATGTTCCCCAAAGTATACGTAGGGAAGTAACCGAACGCGCCGCCGCTCCAATGGACGTCCTGCAAAACGCCTTCTCGATCCGAAGGAACTTCGATATCGAATAGTTCTTTCATCTTAGAATCCCAAAGTTCCGGTAGTTGGGCAACACCGATTTGTCCGTTGATCAAGGACCTTTCCATCTCGAAACGAAGAATGATATGAAGATTATACGTAATTTGATCCGCTTCCACTCGGATTAAAGAAGGACCCGATTGATTGACGTACGCGAACAAATCCGGAAAATTTAATTCCGATTCCTTTAGCTCGAGAGCGTTTATTAGAATAGGGTAATACATTTCCCAAAACGGACGGGATCTACCGACTTGATTTTCCCAAAGACGACTCTGGGATTCGTGAATGCCTAAAGATACGGAATCGTGTAAAGGAGAAGGGCCGCCCTCGATTTCGGAAATACCCGCTTCGTACAGAGAATGGCCGGTTTCATGCAAAATACTGAATATTGTAGAAAGAGGATCCTTGACATCGTAACGGGTCGTAATCCGTTTATCCTTCGGTCCCAAGGAAGTGGAAAAAGGATGTTCACTTGCATCCAATCGGGAGACTTTCGAAGACAAGCCCAGTAATGAGGGTAGTTTTTCTCCCAATTTTTTTTGTAAAGAAATTGGAATCTCTTTTGGAAAAGGATTTCGAATACGTTTTCCTCGAGCGACCAAAGGTTTGAGGGAATTTTTCAGACTATGAAATAGGGATTCCAGGTTGGCGGCCCGTTCTCCCGGCTCGTAACTTTCCAACAAAGCGTCGTAAGGTTCCGTTTCGAACCCGTAGGAGTCCGCTTGTTTTTTGGAAAGATCCACGATTCGATTTAGAATGGGCGCGAAATCCGCGTAATTATTTTCCTTTCTCGCTTTTGCCCAGATCGCATGGGCCTTACTCGTGGTTACGGAAAATTCCTCCACCAGTTCTTGTGAGAGACGACGGGAACGATCCAAATCTTGAAAAAGTTTTTGAAGTTCGATCCTTCGCTCCGATTGGCCGGGGAGATTTTTTTTCTCGTTCTCGTCTCTCGCCTCTTGAGCGAGACGATAGAAATTTTCGCCCGCATACTTCGAATGAATCAAACCGGAGAGAAGACCGATCTGATTTCCCCGCTCCGCTCTTCCTTCTTCCGGAAGTGTAATTTCCGAATCCCAATGAAGTACGCTTAGTATATTTCTGAGCGTCCAAATTTCACGATACGCGGCTCTGTATTCCGAAAAAAATTTTAACTCGTTCCGAATCGAATCGGAGAAGAGGTTCTCGTATTCTTTCATCTCAATGGATAGTAAAAAATCCTCTTTTAGATTGACAAGTACCCTACCCGCAAAAGAATGATTTTTGCACGATTAGCGGGCATGGTGTAATGGCTAGCACTGTAGCCTTCCAAGCTTCCAGTGAGGGTTCGAGTCCCTCTGCCCGCAAATCTTTCCTCTTGCAAAAATAATCCCTCATTCAAAAACAAACGACTCGAACGCGAGTTCGGATAAGCTCGAAGAGCGACCCATAGGGAGCGAAATTCGAGCGTCGAGGTGCAAGGATGCACCGAGTCCGAACGAGACGCCTCGGAGCCAAGTCGAGCACGAAGCGAGACTGCAAAGAGGGCGAGTCCCTCTGCCCGCAAATCTTTCCTCTTTTCACTCGACAATCCCTCGGTATTCAATAATTTATAGCCTCTGCTTGGAGGTCTTATGAAATTTCGAAAATTTTCACTCGCCTTTGTCATCGTAGTTTTACTGATATTCCATACCGATACGAACGCGGAAAACGTTTCGGTCGAAGTTCCGTCCTGGCCTACCGATCTCAGTTCGTTTGATTCGTTTCGAAACGAACGTTCTACGACTCCGGAAGGAGCGCTTCTTTCCTTAATTGCTGCTCTTGATTTGTATTCGAAAAATAAGGAAGACGGAATCAAAGCGCTGATTCTCGTCGTCGATTCCTCTCATCTAAACGAGGATTCGAAAGGATACAAAGGATTTTCCTTAAACCGAAACCTTATCGATCTCGTTAAACGTCAAATCGAGCAACATCCGTATTTAATCTCTTCTTATTTGCCAGGTTCCTCTTTATCAAACGGATATCAGCCGAGTCAGCCTCCTTATACGTTCTCGCTGAATTCCAATCGATTCGGAGGAAGCGTAGAATCCGGTGAACGCAAACTTTTTGTTCCGTCTTCCGGCGCGGACTCGGAAAGACCGGTAACGTTAAAACGAAATTCGAAAGGAGTTTGGAAGGCGAAAGAATTTTCGAGTCTGTTGGTGGGTATCAGAAAACCTGCCGGAAAAAATTCTGCAGACGACTTATAGAAGTAAATTCGAATCGTTTAAAATTCTTAGTGACGGCCGAAACGAAAACTATCGTCGTTTTTAAATGAAGGATCTAATTTTTGTTCCTAAGGTAAGCGTGAACGAAAAATCGGATCCTTTCTTTTCGCAAAGGAACCGATTTAAAAGTTCTAATTCATCCGTGAAAGGAAGTTTCCGATCTACGGCTTTCGATCTCGTTCAGGAAAACTATATTTGTGGAATCGTTTTCCAACATGCTATCAGCGAGGGTTTCCAACAACCTTCCGATTTTTTTGCTCTGGGAAAGGTCCGGCTTACGGGAGATTTTGTCCGGATCTTTTTCCGGTTGATCTTCGTTCGCTCGGGAATACACGGGAATCCTCCAAAAGGGTGTGCAAGAAAGCCTGAACCTGATTTCGGCGCGAGTCAAGCTGATTCTATTCTTCCGTTTGAATTCCTGTCTGTTTTTCCAGGGTTTTGATCCTTTTGGCCCATTTCTGAAAATTGACGAGATTGTGGATATTTACGCGTAACTTTTGGAATTCAGGGAAAGTGAGACCATAGTCCCATCCGACGAAAACGTCCTTTTTTTTCGGAGAAGTTCTCAAGGAAGTCCCGCCGGCAAGGATCGTTCCGGACGGAACGTGCAAGTGATCGGAAACCGCGCAAGCCCCGCCGATGATCACATCGTCTTCGATGATCGTACTTCCCGCAACACCGCTTTGACCGGCAATGATGATGTTTTTTCCTAAAACACAATTATGCGCTACATGAACCATATTATCGAATTTGCATCCGTTTCCAATGATCGTGTCTTCCAATCCGCCCCGATCGATTGCACACAACGAACCGATCTCTACATCGTCTCCGATACGAACGATCCCGACTTGCGGAATTTTGTTGTGTTTTCCGTTTGCAAAGACGAATTTGAATCCGTCGCCGCCGATAGAACAATTTCCCGAGCAGATAAATCTTTTCCCGATGACAACTCCGTGCTGAATACAGGAATTAAAACCGATCTTGCAATTTTCTCCGATCGTAACGTCTCTCGAAATTTTTACACCGTCTTCTAAAATCGTGCCGGACCCGATCACGGAATTTTCTCCGATCGTGACGAAATCGCCGACCGTAACTCCTTCCCCTAATTTCGCGGTCGGATGAATGATCGCGGAAGAGGAAATTTTTCCGGGAGCGACATAAGGCGGATAGAAAAAATCAAGAGCTTCCGCTAAACTCAATTCCGGATTCGGTACGACCAAACACGGTAGGGAAATTTCTTTCGCCAATTCCTCCGTCGTCAAAATGACGCTGGATTTCGTCTGTATCGCTTCGGAGAGGAGCTTCTTGTTCGAAAGAAAACTCACGGCGAGATCCGCGCCCGGGCGAATGGGGGCCACTTTATCGATATAAACTGATTCCGGAGCGCTCGAATTGACGATCTTCGATCCGTTTACCTTCTTAGCTAAATCCGAAAGCGTTCTTTGAGACATGGTTCCTCTGTAATTTCCGATTTGCATACACGGAGAATTAAGGGAAGGAAGCGGTCACTCAAAAAAACGAAATCGGAACGAACAGAACGTATTGAATTATAAAATCCCGAAGTTTCTCGGCGATTCGGGCATAAATATCCAGTTTGACGAAATGACTTCGCATAAAACCATGTAGCAAAATTTGTAAAATTCCCCATTTTTAGGAACCGATTCGCCCCTATGAAACCGATCAGAGAACCTCAAATTAATATCTTTAAAAAATCCTCACCTTACAAAGCGAAGGTAATCAGTAACGAATTACTGACTCCGGCGGCAGGAGCCGGAAAAAGACCCAAAAAAGAAGGAGAAGCCCTGGTTCACAGAATCGTTCTTGCCATCGATCATTCCGCGTATCCGTATGTGATCGGACAAAGCGGCGGCGTAATTCCTCCCGGAGAAGATCCCGAGAAAAAGGCCAAAGGTTTGGCGGACGTAGGTTACACGGTAAGACTTTATTCCATCGCGTCTCCTAGTTACTCCTTCGGAATGAAAGAGGACACGATCGAGTTCATCATCAAACGCGATAACGTTTACGACGAAAACGGAAACGTTCAATTCAAAGGCGTTTGTTCGAATTATATGTGCGATCTAAAACCCGGCGAAGAAGTTGTGATGACGGGCCCTTCCGGTAAAAAATTCCTTTTGCCGAACACGGATTTTTCCGGTGACATTATGTTCCTCGCCACCGGAACGGGAATCGCCCCTTTTATCGGAATGAGCGAAGAGCTCTTGGAACACAAGTTGATCAACTTCACAGGAAGTATCACCCTCGTTTACGGCGCTCCCTATTCCGACGAACTCGTGATGATGGATTATCTCAGAGCTTTGGAATCCAAGTTTAAGAATTTCAAACTTGTTACGGCAATTTCCAGAGAGGAAAAAAATCCTTTCGACGGAGGGAGAATGTACATCTCGCATCGAGTCAGGGAAAACGCGGATGCGGTGAAAAAAATCCTGAACGGCGGCGGTCGTTTTTACATCTGCGGCGGCCCCAAAGGAATGGAAAAGGGAGTCATCGAAGAGATTCAAAAAATCGCCGGTGATACGGGAACTTATGAAGACTTCAAACATCACTTGGAAGGCGCTCATCAATTGTTTGTAGAAACCTACTAAAATCTTTTTTCGATTTCGAACGAAGACCGGAGGGAAATCCGTTTCCTTCCGGTCTTTTTTTGTTTTCGTTTACGGGTTCGATTTTTAAAAACGATCGATGAAATTTATACGATCGTTTTATATTGGTCTAAAATTCGTTAGGAGAATCGGAAATGGGCGTTATCCGCGATGTGGACAAAGGACGTGGAGAAGTGATCCGCGTGGAAGTATCCGAATACAAAGGAACCAAATATCTCAATCTCAGAGTATGGTACACGGATAAGGACGGCGAAAAAAAACCCACTCAAAAAGGGATCGCGATTCCTCCCGAACTTTACGATGAGGTCAAGGCCGCGGTTTTGGAAGCGGAAGACGAAGTAAAACGTTCCTTATGAAACCTAACGGAGGTTAGGCGTTGCGCTCCTGAATCATTTCTCGAAGGATAAATCGTCCCGCCTCCACCGTGTCCGCCACGCGAATATGACTTTCCAATCTCGTAATGGAAAAAACTTTTTTCACGGAGTCGCGCAGATCGGAAACGATCAATTCCCCGCCTCTACGTTTTAACCATCCCGATATTTGGATAAGCGTTCCGATTGCGGAGGAATCTATGTACGAGGACGAGTTCAGGTTGATGATCATAAATCGGAATCCTTCCCGCATCTTTTCCTGAATCGCACTTTTTAACTCGGGACATTTATACAAATCGATATCACCCGCGGATTGATAAACGAAAATCTCGTCGTGATACTCCACGTCCTCCGAAATAGGATCGGCACTTCTATAAAGAATTTCCGACGCGCCCGCCATCAGATGTTTTCCGGCGGTTTTTGAGTTCTCTCTGATCTTGGATTCCAACGTTTCCAATCTCGACTTTAAGGATCCCATCACTTCGGGCGCAAGTTCGATACGATCCTCGACATCCTGGATCAAAGTCGAAAGAAATTTGGACGCTTCCTCCAAGGAACCTTCCTTCATCAAAGCGCTCGCCTTCTTCAGAGTTTTACCGGATTTGGCAACGATCGATTCCACGATGACGTCGGCGTCTTGTTTTGCGGAAACGGATTTCCAATCGGGTTCCAATTTAGAAACGATCGTTTCTAATTTCATTTTTTCGGAAAGATTATAGAAGGAACTTGTGATCGAAACACCCGATTGGTTTTCCGAATTATGAATCAATCGTTCTGGATGCGTTTTGACACGAAGCACGATATTCCGTATGTCGTCCGCGCGCATATCTCCGCACTGTAGAACGACGGAACGGATCCTACTCGGTTCTTTCGGATCCATTTCGGTATAAAACGGAAGATCGCTCATCAATTCCACAAACTCGACGTCCTTTGCGAATTCCAACCTGGTTTCGATGGATTGCGCGTAGAGCGAACCGATGTCGCCGAACTCGCGGAAAAAAATATCACCCGTTCCTTCCGGACTTTCTATATAATAAAAATTTCCACCGCCCGCATCCGCTATGTCCTTCAAAAGAATTTCGTTGAAGTCGTCTCCGAATCCTATGACCGTCGTCGATATTCCTTTTTTGTAATGATCGGCCGCGATCTGAATCAGGTCCAAAGGATCGGTGATTCCCTGCGTAGGATTTCCGTCCGTCAAAAGAATAGCGCGTTTGTAAACGGTGGAATCCGAAAAAAGTTCCAAACCTCGAAGCGCGTTCAACCAACCCCCGGAAAGATTGGTGGAAGTCCCGGGAACTATGGTATGAATCCGATTGATGATAGTGGATTTTTCCACAAGTTGAATGATCGGTTGAATGACGTGAATGTCCTCCGCATACGCCGTAACCGAAAGATAATCCCTTCTGGTAAGCCAATTGACCAACGAGGAAGCCGCTTGGATCACCGCTTCCATTTTCTCCCCCTTCATCGACCAGCTTCGATCGATCGCCAAACCTAAAACGATCGGTCTTCGATCCGGGTTCGAAGCTCCGGTTGGAGAATTCAAACGAACAAGAATCGTATTGTTTCTGTTTTCCGAGGCTGCGTTGTGTAAAAACTTAGCGGAGAGAATCATTCCGTTGAAAAAACCATTTACCGAAGGCCCGATCAAGTAGAATTTGTGGAAGAGAAAGATGGACCGATTCCTGAATCATAAGAACCGAATCGCAAAATTGCAAAAAAACGAGAAAGCGGAAACTTCGCAGTTAGAATCCGAAAGCGATCTTATGAAAACGATCCTTACGGATTTTTTAGATTCGATGAAAAATCTCTTTTCTCCGGATGGAAAGGAAATTCCCAGTTTTACGCGGATCTACCGAGGAGATCGTCTTCTATCGGAAAGTTCCAATCAAGTGGAAGAGAACACGGACGCTTCGTTTCATAGCGAAATTTTATGCATTCGAAATGCGAAAGAAAAATTGAAAACCAAATATCTAAGCGGATGTATGCTCGTCACTTCGTTGGAACCCTGTTTGATGTGTACGGGAACGATTTTACTTTCCAGAATCCCTAAAGTCGTTTATCTGCTTCCCGCAAAACAAGGGGAAGGAATTTCTTCCCTCAGTGTGGAAACCATCTATTCCAGAAATTTTTTCCCCGAGCTGGTATGTATTCCGACCGAAGTTTCCAAAAACGCGTTTAAGTCGTTTTTCAAGGCCCGAAGAAAGAAATCAATTGACGTATAACCGTTAAGCGGAATTCCTGAAAGCAACAGGAGAAGTGTCAGAGTGGTCTATTGTGCATGCTTGGAAAGCATGTGTGCCAAAAGCACCCCGGGTTCGAATCCCGGCTTCTCCGACTCCGTTATATGGCAGGAACTCACGAAGTCCTTTCCCGGAAGTATCGCCCGCAAAAATTCAGGGACGTAATCCATCAAGATCTCGCCATAGGCGCTCTTCAAAACGCTCTTAAATCCGGAAAAATCGGTCACGCATATATCTTTTTCGGTCCTCGAGGCGTAGGTAAAACTACGATCGCGAGAATTCTCGCCAAACGTCTCAACTGTCAAAATCCGATCGACAACGAACCTTGTAACGAATGTAATTCCTGCACGGAAATCACGCGGGGTATTTCGAGCGACGTTTTAGAGATCGACGCCGCAAGTAACCGCGGAATCGAAAACATACGCGAGCTGCGGGACAACGTAAAGTTCGCTCCTATGGGCGGGAAATATAAGGTTTATATAATAGACGAAGTTCATATGTTGACTGATCAATCCTTCAACGCCTTATTAAAGACGTTGGAGGAACCTCCGTCCCATATCGTTTTCGTACTGGCTACCACCGAATTCCATAAAATTCCCGAAACCATTCTTTCAAGATGTCAGGATTTTATTTTCAAAAAGGTTCCTCTTTCCGTACTTCAGGATTATTCCGAAAAACTTTGTAAGATCGAAAACGTTCATTACGATCAAGAGGGTCTTTTCTGGGTGGCAAAAAAGGGCGACGGTTCCGTCCGGGATATGCTTTCCTTTATGGAACAAGCGATCGTATTCACCGATTCCAAACTTTTAGGAGCTGGAATCCGGAAGATGATCGGTTATCACGGAATAGAATTTTTGACTTCGTTTATCAAAAGTCTGGTCGATCCGGACAATCATTCCAAAGCTCTCGAAATTTTGGAAAGTCTTTATCAGGAAGGTCAGGACATCTATAAATTTCTTTGGGATTCAATCGAGTTTACACATACTCTCAATCTGATCCGCGATTCCCTAGCCGATCCGGAATCGGTCAATTTCCCCAAAGAGGATTTAGCTAAGATGCGCTCCGATTTCGAGGCAGTCGATTCGGCAAAATTGAATTTTTTATCCGGAAAACTTTTCGAAATCTACGAAAGGATCAAAACGATCCGTTTACGCAATTCATTCGAGATCAAGGTTTTCACGGAAATTCAAATCAAAAAACTGGTCGAAGAACTTACCTATCCGAGTTTGGCCGGTTTGGTGGATCGAATCAATCATCTGATTTTGATGGTTCAAAATCCGAAACACGTAAGAACCGAATCCTCCGCGACCTTATCCGAAGAACGCATCGAAAAAGCGTTCAAGCCGCAACCTACGACCGAGCCCGTCGAAAAAAAAAATGAATCCCTAATGAATGTCTTTGAAAAGCAGATCGAGTCTAACTTTCAGGACCCGATGATTTCAACTTCGTCACCGGAAGAAAAAAAGATTTCGGAAACCGCATCGAAATTCGATCCTACCACCGAAATCAAAAAGAAGTTTTTGGGAACCGAAGTAGATAGGACCAAAACACCAAAATTGGATTCGTAAACGATTATGTTCGACAAGATCAAAAATTTTTCCGAAATTCTTTCCAACATGGGAGCGTTCCGCGAAAAGATGGAAGAAGTCAAAAAGCGGATCTCGGCGATACGTGTTATGGGCGACGCCGGTGCCGGAATGGTTACGGTTACCGCTACGGGCGAAGGTTTGATCACGAACGTAACGATCAACAAACAGCTGTTTGACGCCGACGACAATAAGATGTTGGAAGACCTCGTCCTGGCCGCGACGAACGACGCCTTAAAAAAGGCGAAAGAAGCGACCGCATACGAATTTCAATCCGCTTCGGGCGGTATGGATTTCTCCGAAATATCAAAATTATTCGGCGGTAATCTTGGCTAATCATCTTCTCGAAGAGATGGTAGACGCGTTGTCTTCTCTTCCGGGAATCGGAAGAAAAAGCGCCTTCCGAATCAGTTTTCATCTTTTGCGATTGGAACAAGGTCTTTTCCATCAATTCATACGTCAGCTTACCGAAACTAAAAGTAGAATCCAATTTTGTAAACGATGCGGATCTTATTCCGAAACGGAGATCTGCGACATTTGCACTTCTGAAAAACGCGATTCACATACGTTTTGTGTAGTGGAACAGCCGGAAGATATTTTTTTCATCGAAAATACGAAAGAATTCCAAGGGAAATATCACGTTCTCAACGGAGTGATTTCTCCTTTGGAAGGAATCGGTCCGAGAGATCTGAGAATTAAGGAACTACTCGAAAGGATCGAACCCGAACAGGTTCAAGAAGTTTTGATCGCCACCAACCCTACTTTAGAAGGGGATGCGACCGCCGATTATCTCGCCAACCAACTGAAACCTCTTTCGGTTAACGTTACAAGAATTGCATACGGAATCACAGTGGGCGGATCGATCGAACTTTCGGATCAATATACTCTCGGTAGGGCGATCCGTTCGCGTTTACGTCTATAATCAAATTCTAAAATCTATGTTCCGCGGTTATGAAAAATTCCCGCAGAATTTTTCCATGGGTGGTATCTAGGTACGCCCTCAATCCGTCTCCCGCCACGAAATAACCGGAACGCATCAGTATCTGCATATCTCGAAACGCATTCCAACGTAAATTGATGTTGATCTCGTGTCCGAAAAACGCGCTAGTTTTATATCCGTTTTCCGCGTTAAAGTATCGGTTGTTTTCGATATAAGGCGATTTAGTTCCGTACAAACGATAGTAACCCAAGGTCAAAAGCAAAGGACCGTAAACAACGAAGTCGCCGTTAATCCCGTACTCGTAAAGACCGCTTGAATCTTTTGCGGAAAAAAGGGCATATCCCCCGGTGAAGTCGTTCGCGATATTCGAAACCGAATAACCGGGTAACAAAGTTTTATAACCACCGCCGCGTAGATTCGCTTTCGTTCCGTCCTTGTCGTATCCGGGTCTTCCCGTGCTTCCCACTCCGACAAGATTGAAGGTTAAATTCTCGCTGTAACGGTACGAAAACTGAAGATCCGCCATTCCGCCCGATATGGTATGTCTATCGTATCGATTGTATAAGACGTTTCCCGCCGCGTCTCGATACGGAGCAAGCGACTGCACTTTTCCATGGTTGTAAATTCCGTGTATGACGAAGCCGAAATTGGACAAATTGATTTCCGTCATCAAGCCGTGCCAGAACAACTGACCGACTTCGCTATCGAGTGCGATCACGTTTCCTTTTGCGTTGGTTGTTTTTTCGATCGAATTGATCGTATCGTCCAGAAAGTAGGAATACAATTCGTTTTTGACGTTGTTGAAAAAACTGGTTTTGATTTCGTAAAAATATATATTCGTCCCCAAATAATTCTTATCGGCGTATGTATTCTTATCCAAATCCAGTTGTGCGTTTTGTCTCGCGACAAACCAACCCGCTTCGATAGTCGTGTTCCAGAGACGAAAATCCTTATTCAAGGTAATTCCCGTTCCGGGCGTGAATACGACTCTTCCTCGAGGTGAGGAAAAAAGTTGTTGCCCAACGCGAAGACTAAACGCGTCTTCGGGAAGTTTAAAATTCAGATATAAAAACGTGGTCTGAATGTTTACGGGAGAAGTAAAACCGGCTTCTCCACCTTGACCGGGACCGGTCGTGGAATTTTGACCGAAACCTTTTCCTCCAAAGGTAATGTCGCCTACTTGAACTCCCCAAAGCGCTTCCAAGTATTTCGAAGTATTGAAGTTCATATTCACGGTCATCCTCGTATCGAAATACGAAATGTCCTCTTTCTGCGGAGAAAGCGTGCTGGGATTTCCTTTTAAACGTTCGGAAATCTCGTTATCCAGAATTTTTTGATTTGCCTGTTGTTCTTCCGTTTTGAAGGTATTTCGATCGTACGGAGTGGCGGGTGTTTGACGAAACGTATAAATATCTCTGCCGAGATTAAAACCACGAACCCGGTAATTCCCCTGAAAATCGAGTTTGGTTTTTTCTTCGATCTCTTGGGAAAACAAGGCGAACGGAATCAATAGCAGGATTGGGCAAAAAAGCCGAATAGCCTTTTTCAAAAGGTCGATGTACACGGATCATTTTACCCAGTTATTCTGATTAAAATATCGGTTTCTTAGGTCGTCCAAAACACCGGTCCGTTTTAATTCCTTGATAAAGAAGTTCAAATTATCGGCGAAAATAAGATCGTTTTGAGGAAGAGCCGCGCTTATATTCTCCTCCTGAACCGAACCTAAAAGTGGAAGATAATTGGCACGCAAAGAAGGATTTTTTTGCAGCAGTGTCAGTATAAAAAAACTGTCCGCAACGAAACAAGTCACGTTATTGCTCACTAAGTTATCAACGGCGATCGAGTCCGAAAGGTAACTGTAGATAGGGAGTTTAGAAAATTTCTTTTGAAGATACAAGTGATTGGTCGTATTGGAACGCACCGAAAAGCTGACAAGACCGCTCAACGTGGAAAGATCGTTCAAGCTGATGAATCGTCTCGAAGTCACAATGTTTCCTTCCGGTTCTGGAGGAAGAATTTTTTTGCTGACCAATCCGGCCGGAGTCGTGACGAGATACGGATCCGAAAAAGTGACTTGTTTTCCGCGATTCAAATCGGTGGACATACCCGCAAACGCAAGATCTATTTTACCCGCTTTGATATCGTCCGAAAATTGACGAAAGGTTTTTAACGGAACCAATTTAAGGGAAACTCCCAAATAATCCGCGTATAACTTAGCGAGTTCCGCGTCGATACCCGGATAACCGTCTTTCGGATTTTCGATATAAAACGGTTCGTACTGTTTATTGACTCCGACTACGAGTTCTTTTTTAGAAAAAATTTTCTCCAGCCTCGATCCGGAATATTCGGATTGCGGAAATACCGCGACCGGAATTAAAAAAATCCAAAATGAAAGAAGGATTCTTTTCGCTAACATGAAACAAAGAATGCACGCAAGCCCGAATTTTGCCAGAGCATTTTGATCGGAGGAAAGAATTTCTACTGTGAAACGATCCGAAACTCGGTTCTGCGATTCTTGTAATCGGTTTCAGGATTTTTTTCAGGTATAATCGGTTCCGAACTTCCTTTTCCTTCGGTTACGATACGGTTCGGATCGATTCCTTTCTTTAATAGAAAGTCCTTAACCGCTTCAGCCCTATTCTTACTTAGGATTAGATTTTCTTTTTTATCTCCGTTTAAATCCGTATGACCGATGATCTTTAATCGTACACTCGGATTTCGAACGAGAAAAGAATTCAAATTCTCTAAAATAGGAAACGAATTCTCCAAAATTTCATAGGATCCTAACGCAAAATGAATGTTATCCAACGAAACCGCCTTTCCTTTTTCCAAATCCGAAAACGGATCGGCGACGTTGGAAAAGATATCGTAATCCTTTCCCGTTCTTCTACAAAAATAAAACGTAGTGCCGTCCCCGGATTCGAGATAAAACGCTTCGTCTCCGGCAGTATTAATATCCGGACCTAAATTGATCGGTTCGGAATAGTTTCCGTCGTTTAACAATTCGGATTTATAAATATCGTAACCGCCGAAACCTCCGGGACGATTGGAGGAAAAGAAGATCGTTTTACCGTTTTTAGAGATCGTCGCGGCGATCTCCGAATAATCGGTGTTAATCGGTGCGGGAAGACTCAGGGCCTTGTCCCACGTTTTATTCCTGTACATTGAAACGAATATATCCGCTTCTGAGACTTTTCCGAACGGATATCTCGTAAAATAAAGACGGTCGTTGAAAAGAAACGGATTTTCTTCGATCGATTCCGTATTTACGGTCCTGGGTAAAGCGGCAGGAGCGGCCCAATCGGATCCTTTCTTTTTGGAAAAATAAATGTCCCGGGAAACACCGATTTTTCCGTTCGAAAGTTGAAACTCTATCGCTCCGTCTCTATTAGAGGAAAATAATATTCCTTCTTCCTTATTGAGGATAAACGGACTTTGATCGTCGAAATTCGAATTTAATACTTCGATCTCTTCGCCTTGTTTCCATTCGTTTCCGTTCCGTACTGACCGATAAAGATCGGTGTAATTCGAGTTTTCTCGTTTCGAATAAAAGTAAAGGACGTTACCGTCGTCGGTTAAACTGATTCCGAATTCGTTCAGACCGGTATTGATTCCGCCGGTTAGTTTTATCGGTTTTGTCTGCGCTGCGGAACGTATTTCGTTTTCTTGAGAATTCAAAGAAAAAATACGAAAGAATAAAACCGAGACAATTGCAGCCTTAAAGAAAATACGATTTGACAAAGAAGACGAAAACATAACAACTCCAAGATCGGAAAGATCCTAGTTTATTATCCTTTCTTTTTAAAAAAACGTGAGTGAAAACTTTGCGAAAACGGAATAATTTCCGTTTCTATTTTTGAAAATTGACGATTTGTTTAAAACGGAAAAGCCGCCTAGAAATAAGGTTTTAAAATCTTCGGAATACGAACCGTCCCGTCTTCGTTTTGGAAGTTTTCCAAAATCGCGGCATACGTTCTGCCCAAAGCCAAACCGGATCCGTTGATCGTATGAACGAGTTGATTTTTTCCATCCTTGGATTTATAACGAATCTTTCCTCTTCGCGCTTGAAAATCGCGAAAATTCGAAACGGAAGAAATTTCCATATAACGGTTCAAACCCGGCATCCAAACTTCGATATCGTATGTGATCGAAGAGTTCGCGGATATATCTCCGCTACAAAGTATAATCACGCGATAAGGAAGTTCTAGTTTTTTTAGAATGTTCTCGGCGTGTGCGAGCATCAGTTTATGTTGCTCCTCGGATTCCTCGGGTTTGCAGAATTTTACGAGTTCCACTTTTTGAAACTGATGTACACGAACCAATCCGCGCGTGTCCTTACCGTACGATCCCGCTTCTCTTCTGAAACAGGAAGTGTGTGCGGTAACCGAGATAGGCAACTGTTCTTCGGGAATGATTTCGTCCCTGTATAAATTCGTAAGAGGAACTTCCGCGGTGGGAATCAGATTGAGTTCGTCTTTTTCGATTCTATAAAATTCGTCCTTGAACTTCGGATATTGACCGGTCGCGGTCATGGATTCGTCGTTTACCATCATGGGGACCCAAACTTCCGTATAACCGTGTTCTTTGGTATGTGTTTCGAGCATGAAGTTCATCAGGGCCCGCTCCAGCTTGGCGCCTTCCTTCCAATACGTATACGCTCGACCTCCGGAAAGTTTAACTCCCTTTTCGAAGTTGATCCATTCCAGCGATTCTCCGATTTCAAAATGAGGTTTCGGAACAAAGGAGAATTTCGGAATCGTACCGACTTCGTATTGTACTACGTTGTCATGTTCCGATTTTCCTTCCGGAACCTTCGGGTCTAAAACATTAGGAAGTCCTAAATTAATTTCGATTAGGGATTTTTCCTCTTCTTCGAGTTTGGTTTCGATTTCTTTGATCTTTTCGCCGACCAATTTCACCGAAGCGGATATTTCCGTTATATCGCCGCCCGCCTGTTTGATTTTACCGACTTCTTTACTGACTCGGTTGCGCTCCTCTCTCAGTTGATCGGCTTCCTTTTGAAACTCCCTTTTTTTTCGGATAATCTCCGTTAGACGGTCGATGATTCCGATTTCCTTAAATCCTCTGAGCTCCAAAACCTTTTTGAGGTCTTCCGTGTTTTCGGTGATGTAACGAAGATCAAGCATTGTGATGATACGCCTTACGATTCATAAATTTGATACTGTTTTCGAAAAGACGACGTTCCACTTCGGAATTCGATTCATGACGAAGAGAAAACATCTTATCCAAAATGAATTTCATATACGAAGGTTCGTTTCTTTTTCCGCGAAAAGGAGGAGGTGCCAAAAAAGGGGCATCCGTTTCGATCAACATCGATTCGAGAGGAAGTTTTTGTGCGGCTTCCTGGATGTCCGTCGCGTTCTTAAAAGCGACGATCCCCGAAAAGGAAATATAATAACCGATATCGACTAACGCTTTTGCGGTCGGGTAATCGTACGTAAAACAATGAATCACACCGAAAGCCCTGTCTCTAAAATTCTTAAGAATGGAAACCGTATCTTCTTTCGCGTCCCGAGAATGAATCACCACAGGAAGTTTCGTTTCTGCGGAACACTCAAGAAAGGATTCCAATATTTCTTCCTGTTGTTTTTTGGTATCGGCTGTATGATAGTAATCCAAACCGATCTCGCCTATGGCGGATAACTTCGGATCGCCTAAACTCTGATATACGAGTTTGAGAATTTCGTCTTTGTTGGGAAATTCGTGCGTTTCGGTCGGATGACAACCGATACTATAACGAATCTCCAACGAATCATCCGAATATTCGTTCGCTATCGAACGGGCGCGTATAGAACTCTCCAAATCGATTCCGATTTGAACGATCTTTTTAACGCCGGATTGTACCGCATTTTTGAGGGAATCGGCGATATCTAGACCCTGAGATTGAATGATATCAAGATGGCAATGTGTGTCGGCGATGGAAACCATAGAAAACCGGTTTTAGTGAGTCACTTTTTGTGAATTCGATTGACTGAAAAGAGATTTTTTAAGATCTCTTCAGACAGGTGAAAGCGATCGGCTAAAAACCAAGTTTCGGGACATAAACCGTGGATATAAAAGCATCGAGTGCATTACTATATTACAGACTTCGGTATAAGTATCAAGAGTACAAGCTCAAACTGGATCTGAAACTTTCCGAACTCAACAGAAAGGGAAGAGAAAGACTCACCGTTATGGTCATTCCGCACTCGGAACAAAAGACCATCAACTTTCACATTTCTTACCGGGCGATTTCCATCTTCATAGGTACCGTTTTTATTCTTCTTATCATCAGCTCCATCAACGTTTTGAGTCATAGCGGCTCCGTCCATCAACTCACCGAGCTGAATCTTTCCAACAAGGACTTTATCCGTCAATCGGCGAAGATGAAGGAAGAGATCAATTCGCTTCACGAGTATGTGGAATATTATTACGGAAGATTGGCGAGACTTTACGTTCGTCTCGGCGGCGATCCTGCAAAAGTTTCCAAAGGGATCGGTGGAGCGGAGCAACTAACGACCCAACCACCTTCCGTGATAGAACCGAAAACAAACACGAACCCCTTATCTGCAAACGATCTTCCCGAAGGTGCGGCGGTTTTCCGTTTAAAGGAAGACGTTCACAATCTCAAGATCAGCAACGAGCTCACTCAGGAAATCATCTCGATTCTGAAAAAAAGAAAAAACATCCTAAAACAAACGCCCTCGATTTGGCCGGTTAAGGGTTACGTACTTTATCCACATGGTTCCTATTTCAATCCGATTTCGGGAAGAAGAGAATACAACAACGGAGTGGACATAGGATCGTTTGCAGGTTCGGAAGTAATGGCGACCGCTCCGGGGACCGTGTATGAAATCGGTTATACGAGAAACACCGGATATTTCGTAAAAGTCGGTCACAAATACGGTTGGAAAACGATTTATTCGAATATGGATCGGCTCAAAGTAAAACAAGGCCAACAAGTTTCCAAATCCGAGGTCATCGGATTTGTGGGAAAAACGGAATCTTCTCCCAATTATATGCTTCATTATGAAATCCACGTTGGAACAAGAGCGATCAATCCGTTCGCTTTCCTCAATCAAATTCAGGACTGAATGGCGACAACAGAAGAACACTTAATCGTAAATAGTATCATCGGCGAAGGCGCCGAGTTCAGCGGCGAATTCAAACTTTCCGGTCTTTTACGCATCGACGGAATTTTTAGAGGTTCGATAAAAACCGACGGAAAAGTCCTAATCGGTAAGTCCGGAATCGTCGATACGGATATCAGAGCCCGAATTGTCGTCGCTGGCGGTGAAATCAACGGGAATATTTACGCGAGCGAACGAGTTACTTTACTGGCTTCCTGTAGAATGAAAGGAGACATCGTATCTCCTAGGATCGTCATGGAAGAAGGGGTACAATTCGAAGGCAATTGTAAGATCAACCCAGTCGCAAATTGAAAGTACTCATACCTCCTTATCAACCTCCTCGAAAAGAAACAGAAACCAAAAACGCTTCCAAAACCAAGAAGAATGGAATTTCCTCTTTAAACGGAGGAAGTGCTTCGAATTCGACGACACCGATCGAAAACGCTCCGTCTTCTTTTTTGGATATTTTAGAGGAAATCGTTCCTTCCGGATCGGAAATTACAAAAGATCTCAACGCACTCTGGAGAGAACTTCCCGAAATCGAAAAAAGATTCTTAGATCTTCCTTCCATCGAAAATTTAGAAGCCTATCAAAAACACGTTCAAGCGATCACGAAAACGGTCATCGATCAGAATATGAAAGTGGAAACTCTCGCGAGAAGAATGAAAGGTGAAACAAAAAAGATTTATCACGTCGTCAAAATCATCGACGAAAAAATCCAGGTTTTGGCTGAATTGATCATGAACGAAGGAAATTCCGCTTTTAAGCTGTTGAAGTCTCTTACCGACATCCGCGGTTTACTGTTGGATATTCAAGAGTAACCGAATTTCCCAGTTTCCGAACGTTAGAAAAGAGGATCCCACCCAGGCGCGTTTTCAACGTAACCCGGATCGTATTCGGAATGTATCACCAACATTCCTTTTTTTTACTCTTTCGAACTCGAGGAAAATCACGACCCTGCCGCTCCAGTGCCGCGTTTCGAAAAAACGATTTTCATCAACGTTTCGGCTTGCAGTTCATTCCCCATATACGTGTCTTCGTTCCTGTTTAGAGATTAGACATTCTCCTGTCTGTTATTTCATACCGAGGGATTATATTTCCCGCTAGTTCAAATAACATGAGGATATCAGATGAATTCAATCATCCGTTCGTTTCGCAATGGAGAAAAATTACGGAAATCACTTAAAAGATTTCTAATATTGCTTGTATTGTCGTTTTTAAGCGGCTCATTTTTCGCGTGCGCACGCTTAAATTACATCGCTAGGTTCGAAAAAAAAGGTCAAGTCGTCGATACGGCCCATTTAACCGAGGAAGCCCGTAAACTAAAACAGGAAGACGTTACAAACGTAAACGCATATGTAATCGAATTCCCGCCGGGAATCAACTGGGACGGACACACTCTGCGAGTTGACGAAAAAAAATGGGAAGTATTAGGAACGGTCCATTCGGACTACGACCAAGGAAGTTATATATTCTGGTTTTACGATTATCTGGAGGAAGAGTCTTGGAAAAACACCTATTGCCATTTGCAAGTTCCCATCAACTGGATCACTTTAGGAATTTGGGCTTTCACACCTCTTTATTATCCTTGTATCGTACGCGAAGCCAAAGATGATGTGGAATTCGAAAACAGTCGTAAATTACGCATCACCAACTCGCTCAAGAAAATAACCAAAGTAGCCGGCGGAGATACCGTTTTGGTCGAAGGTTTCGGAGATCTTAGGATACAATTTATCAACACAAGTACCGGGCAAAACGCCGGAGTCGTCGGGATTAAAACCGTTTCCGGTAACGGGTGGGCTTTAAAAAAGAAGAAGTAACGCGTAACTTTTAAACAATACCGGCGGAATGGGTCGAACAAGAATCTAGGATATTATCGGCTCATTCCGGCAAACAAAGATTAGTCGGTATTTCTTAAGAATCTCCCTCCTACATTGTTTGTTTTTGATCCCCTAGCGTTATGCGATCTCCGTTCTTGCGATTACAAAACGTTTGATTTCTTTCTTCGGTTTCGCCACTCAATTCGAAGAAGTTCGGAGGATTTGAAAGCTCAAAGACCCAATGCGTTTAGAATTTTTTCCATCGCTTCCAAATTCGGATAGGCAATGGTCATCTTTCCTTTTCCGGAACTTTGGTTGTGGCCGATTTCGATTTTCATGGAATACTTTCTACGGAATTTATTTTCCAACTCTACGATATTCACGTCTTTTCTGGATTTCTTTTTTTCGGAAACCGGAGAACGTTCTTCCGTAAGATTGGAAACCAGTTCTTCCACCTGCCTTGCGGTTAATCCTTTTTCCGCGATCTGATACGCGATTTGTTCGATCTTTTTGCGATCGGCCAAAGAAAGCAGAGGCCGTGCGTGACCTTCGGAAATCCTTCCGTTTTTTATCAAGTCCTGAACGGAATCCGGTAGTTGCAAAAGGCGGATCAAGTTGGAAATCGTCGAACGATTTTTACCGACACGAGAAGAAATATCGGTTATCTTAAGATTTAATTTTTCGGAAAGTGTTTTGTATGCGATCGCTTCCTCGATCGGATTCAAATCCTCTCTTTGGATATTTTCGATGATCGCCATTTCCATGGATTGATTTTCGGAAACGGTTTTTACGATCGCCGGAATTTTAACGAACCCGGCGAGTTTGCAGGCACGATATCTTCGTTCTCCCGAAATGATTTCGTATCCTGACTCGGTTTGTTTGACAACGATCGGTTGAATGACTCCGTGTGCTTTGATCGTTTCGGAAAGTTCTTTCAGAGATTCCTCGGAAAAGGTTTTTCTCGGTTGGCCGGGATTCGGTCGAATTTCTACGATCTTGATTTCCCTAAGTGCGCCATCGGAAGAAGAGTCCATCGGCGACTTATTTTCGTTCACCGGGATTAAGTTTCCAAGACCTCTTCCCAGAGCTTTGGGTTTAATCGCCATTCTTAATTTTTCCCTGCAACTTCCAGAGCTAAACTTCTATAACTCTGAGCGCCGACTCCATCCGGATCGTAACTCATGATCGTTTGACCGAAAGAAGGAGCTTCGCTCAATTTAACGTTTCTAGGGATGATCGTGGTATATACTTTATCTTTAAAATACGATTTTACGTCTTCTGCAACCTGATTGGCGAGGTTCGTTCTTTTATCGAACATCGTCAGAAGAACACCTTCCAACTCAAGGGAAGGATTGAGTTGGTTTTGAACGAGAGAAATGATCTTCATCAGCTGGGTTAATCCTTCCAAAGCGAAGTACTCCGTTTGTAAGGTAATCATCACGCTGTCCGCAGCACAAAGCGCGTTGATCGTCAAAATCCCCAACGAAGGAGGACAATCGATCAGAATATAATCGTATTCCGTTCGAAGACCGGAAACCGCGTTTTTCAGGCGGTATTCTCTTTGTTCTTCGGCGAGTAAATCCGCTTCCGCGCCGCTTAGGTTGATGTTGGAAGGAATGATCTGCAGATTGGGAACGTTCGTGTGCTGAATACACTCCACCGCCGAAGATTCACCTAACAGAAGTTCATACGAAGTTTTGCCGAGAGTGTTGATTTCAATGCCGAGTCCGGAACCCGAATTTCCCTGAGGATCCATATCGATGATCAAAACTTTTTTCCCGATCGAAGCGAGATTGGCCGCAAGATTGATGGATGTCGTCGTTTTTCCGACGCCGCCTTTTTGATTACTAATGGATACGATCTTTCCCATTGCCGCCCTTACTCTCCTTGCTGATATCCTTCCAAGCTCTTGGATAACCATGCCTTGGGCTAGAAACCTTTTTCAAGAATTTAATATGTCGCATGCCTAAAAAGTCAAGCGAGGGCAAATTCAAAGAAGAATTTAGAACGAAGCCGCAATTCGAAAGCGTACGTTCTTCTAATTTTATATCAATATCATGTTTTGCTAAAAATGGGACATAAGTTCCGCCGACCTTTATGAGATTACAGACCGCTTCTACGCTAAACGGATACGGGATAAATCCACGCGATACGACATAATCAAGGGAAAATTTCGATTCTTCCGTTCTCAGATAATGAAACTGAACATCGGAAATTCGGTTTTTTTTAACAAAGTTTTCCGTATGAGCTAACTTTCTTTTTTGCGAATCGAGAAGAAATACGATTGGATGTTCCAGCAAACAACGAAAGAAAAATCCCGGAATTCCCGGACCGGTCCCCGCGTCGCCCAATCGAATTCCTTTCCAAGAAGAAATCGTTTCGTCGATTTTAAAAACATGATAAACGGATTCTAAAACGTGCCGATCTAAAATTTCCTCTCCGTCTCTTTTTGAAAAAAAACCTCCCTCTTCGTTTTTTGCCCGAAGGAAGTTGGTGAAATCCGTGATGAGGTCCCAGTCGAAACGAGGAAGAATCGAATCCGCTTCGTTCGGAAAACGTTCCCGCAACCGTTCCCAAATCGATGAGTTCGTAAACTGTTCCGGATCTTTCATGTTGCTAACTTAGAATTTGCTTCGAACTTGTCCAGACCGATGAATCCTACGAAAGAAGATTCACCGACATTTTTATTCCTAAAACCTTACGACGGGTTCGATTCCAATCGGAACCGTTTCGGATAAAAGAAAGAAATCGGATTTTGAATCGATTACTTGTTTAAACAAATAAATGGACGAATCGATATAAAACGAAATTCTTCCCGTATGTTCGTTTTAGACAAACAACTCGGATTCAACTTACATCGTGTGGCGCTTTTGTTTCGAAGAGAACTTTCCCGCTGTCTTCGTGATTACAACCTTACTCCGGAACAATGGCAGGTGTTAGCCGCTCTTTGGGAAAAAGAATCCCTGACTCAGAAAGAAATCATACATATAACTTTGCAGGACGCACCTTCCGCTTCTCGAATGATTGCGAGGATGGTTCAAAAAGATCTCGTAAAAAGCGAAACCTCGAAAGAAGACAAAAGAGCGACCTTGATCACCCTTACGAAAACAGGAAAGTCGTATGAAAAAATTCTTCCGAAAAAAATACTTTCCCACTTTGAAACCTTGTTAAATGATTTTTCGGAAAGAAAAAAACAAACTCTGTTGGACTTGTTGAAGGAGTTGCGAATCGTATTCGGAGATTTTAATTCTCCTCCGGAGGGAATCCAAAACTAAAAACGGAGAAGGCCGACTAAATCGACGTTCTCCGTTCCGGTTTCGGGGACTCTTCTTTTAGAAAAGAATCATTCTTCGTAGTTATTGAATTCGATAACCGACTTATGAAGAATTTCGATTCCCGTTTTTAAATGTTCCACGGTAGTGCTTTCGTTTTTGCCGTGAATTCCGTCTATCTCTTCGGAAGTCAATAGAGCCGGAATCAAACCGTAACACTTATATCCAAGTAAACGTAGATACGATGAGTCGGTAGTTCCCGGCGACAAAAACGGAGTGACCACCGAACCCGGTACTACTTCCTGCACCACACCCGAAAGAATTTTAAAGTATTTGGAATCGACGGGAGAAGTTGTCCCCGGTTCCAAATGCCTCGCAGTCACCTGTACGTTGTATTTTTCACCGAGCTGTTTTACCTTTTCGTAAATCTCGTTCTCGTTGAAACCGGGAAGGATTCGAATGTCCACGCTTCCGTTTACTTTAGAAGTTATCACGTTAATTCCCGCGTAGTGCGTATCAACTCCCGTAATACTCACCGAGTTACTTGTCATTGCTCGAAGATGTTTGTTCGTCTGAATCACACCTTTGAGAACGGTTCCTAAAAGAGGATTTCTCGATCTTTTGAGTATGAACGAATTCGGAAAGGGACTTACGACACCCATTTGATAAAAGAAAGAAGCGGTCTCATCCTTAATGATCGTAACCTCGTTCATTTTTTTGAGTTCGTATAGAAAGTCGATGAGGTTCAGTGCGGAATAACGAATCGGCGGCGTACTTCCGTGACCGGGAATATCCTCGGCTACGAGATCCAACCATACTGCGCCTCTTTCCGCGTGCTGAATGTTAAAGATCTTACTTCCTTTGATGACCACGTCTTTGGTTCCGACGCCGCCTTCATTATGAACGAATTCGTATCCGTTGAAAATTTCTCGGTGTTTGGCGATTAAAAATCTCATTCCGAATTCGGAACGGCTTTCTTCGTCGGAGACAGCGAGATACATCAGATTCTTTTTCAATTTAATTCCCGAGTCGTGAATTAAAAAGAACGCATACAACTGCATGATTCCGAGACCCTTCACATCGACTGCGCCGCGTCCAAAAATACGGTCTCCTTTTCTTATTCCGGAAAAAGGATCCTCATTCCAATCCTTTGGATCGGCTTCGACAACATCGATATGATTCGTAAGAATCAAACCTCCTTCCGGATCCGTTCCTTTGATCTCGGCGTAAATGCTCGCTCGATCCGGTTTTCCGGGAACCTCTATGATAGTTGTCGTAATTCCGCGTTTGTCAAAGAGGCTTTTCAAAAACAGAGCGGCTTGTTTTTCGTTACCGCGAACCGTTTTGATTCTCAGATAACTCTGAAGATCTTTGGCGGCTTCCTCCGAAATTTTCGCGTAGTCTTTCGTTTCGAATTTTGTTTTAGGAGGAATGGACTGAATTCCTTTCTCCGTAAAAAAAATCGTATATAACAAAAACAAAGTCAAAGCTCCGAGAAAACCCAAAGCTATTTTCTTCCAATTCATCTTCCATCTCCTCAGTGCGGGTGAGATTAACGTGTCCCTCTTTCCTTTCAAGGCATTTACAACCGAAGATCGGCGTCTTTTTTAACGGCGGAACCTGGATTTGCCGGTTAACCTTTTCATAAGATATCCGATGATTGAAACGTAGAGGTTGAAAATGAAACGAGGATTGTTTTTACTCCTGCTTTTGCCGGAAATCATACTTGCTGTGACCCCGGGAAAGTGGTCGCACATCGATAAATATGTTTTAGGAAATTATTCAAACGGTCCCGTCAAAGAGATCGTTAAGAATGCAAACGGCAAAGTCATCTACAGTGCCGGTTACGAATACGACTCCTTCGGAAAATTGATCAAAGAATCTTATTGGACCGAAGACGGAAAACCGGACGGGGCCACCCTCTTCCAATACAAAGACGGCAAAGTGGTTCGGGAAGAACTCTTCGACAAAGATTCGATTTTAATCGAAACTAGATTATTCCGATATAATTCTAAAGGACAGATCGATCTCATCGAAGTTTTTGATCGTGAAAATAAACCCATACTTAAATCCAGCGTCAGCGCTTGGGATAAGGAATTCGTAAAATCGGGACAAACGACTTGGGCAAACTCTAAAGAAGTCGAAATGTTCACCTTGAATTCAGATGAAAAAAATCCCAAAGCATTGATTCAGAATATTTATAACGAAGAAAAGAAGCAGATCGCTTCGACTAAGTTCGAATATGATGAAACGGGAAGGTTGCTTTCTAGGATTAACGTACAAGGAGAACAAGAAAGAAAAAATCTAATGAATTACGGGTCGGATAATCGACTTCAGAGTTTTACGTTTCACGTGAAACAGAACAATAAGTGGGAATTACTCAAAACTCACGAACTTCTCTATAAATAACCCGGCCAGTTTCATCCGGTTAGCTTGTTCGTAGCGTAACCGGATGCATCGAACATTTTCCCAACCTTTGTCGAACGTTGAAACAGCTTTTTGCTTTGAGGTTGGCTTTCGGAATACCGTCGTTTTGATTTTAGAGGCGGTAGGAATTCCTACTAAATTAGATATATAACGGACTTTGTTTTTTTAAATCTGCGACATCGTCTGCATCGTATAATTTTTTTAACGAGCAGATTCTTCCGCTCGAATTTAGGAATTCCTACGACCATTTCAAATCGAGAAATAGAAAGATGTCGGAATTACGACAGATTGAAAGAAGATCAATCTGGACGTTCCACGAGAAATGAAATCGTGAAAGCCGAATTCGTTTCACGTGAAACAAAAAAAATGGAAGCGGGGTAGGCGAGTTGGATGCGGAAACTTTAGCAGGAAATTCAAAAGGTCGGAACTCCGTACAAAAGTTCGGAGTTCCGACCACAATCTAAAAGAAAAATTCAGACTTCTTGTTTCTTTCTGCCTTTGATATGATACAAAATGAGATCGATATCGCTCGGATCCACGCCGGAAATCTGCGACGCTTTTTCCAAGGTCATCGGCTTATGTGATTTTAATTTTTGAATCGCTTCCTTCTTTAAACCTGGAATCGAATCGTAATTCAAATCATCCGGAATACTCAGATCCAAATACTTATTCTTCCATTGAATTGTTTCCAACTCGCGTTTGATATATCCTTCGTATTTGATTTCCATTTCGAGAATGTTCTTATCGAGCTCCGACCAAGATTCAACCTCGGGAATCATAAATTCCACATCGGCGATCTTAATCTCGGGACGTTTTAAAAAAGAATCCAATTTCATTCCGAACTTGTAATTCGAAATACCCTTTCGATCCAAGAGTGTTTGAAATCCATCGGAAGGTTTTAAGGGAATCCTATAAATTTTCTCACGAACCTCGTTGACCCGCGAATATTTATCATTCATCCGTTCGTAACTTTCTTGATCGACAAGTCCGAGTTCGTATCCGTATTTCATCAATCGTAGATCTGCATTGTCTTGTCTTAGAAGAAGACGGTGTTCCGCACGAGACGTAAACATTCTATACGGATCCTCCACACCTTTGTGAACGAGATCGTCGATCAAAACTCCGATATACGATTCGCTTCTTTTGAATAAAAGAGGAGAAAGATTCTTTAACGAACGAAGCACACTATAAGCGGCGACCAAACCTTGAGCGGCCGCCTCTTCGTAACCCGTGGTTCCGTTGATCTGACCCGCATGATAAAGACCGCGAATCTTCTTCGTTTCCAAAGTAGGTTTGAGTTCCGTCGGATCCACGTAATCGTATTCGATCGCATAACCGGGACGAACGATTTCCGCGTTTTCCAATCCTTTCAAAGAACGCACCAATCTCCATTGGACTTCTTCGGGAAGACTGGTCGAAACTCCATTGAGATAAATCTCCGAGGTTTCATATCCCTCCGGTTCCAAAAAAACCTGATGGCGTTCTCGATCTGCAAAACGAACCACCTTATCTTCGATCGAAGGACAATACCTCGGACCTGTACTTTTGATTTGTCCAGAATACATCGGAGATAAACTCAGATTCTCATGAATGAGTCTGTGTGTTTCCGAATTCGTATACGTGATATAACAAGGAATTTGTGTACGAGTGATCTCCTTCGTTGAAAAAGAAAACGGAGAAGGATGAGGATCCCCTTCCTGAATCGCAAGTTCGCTAAAGTCCACGGAGTTTTTATGGATCCTGGGAGGAGTTCCGGTTTTCAGTCGTCCTAATTTTAAATCGTACTTAGCGAGGGACTTGGACAATCCCTTCACGGTCGGTTCGCACATTCTTCCGTTTTCGTTTTGATACGTTCCGATATGAACGAGAGAAGAAAGAAATGTCCCCGTAGTTAAGATAACATGATTCGTATAAATCTCGAAACCTCGACCCGTCTTAACTCCTACCACTTGATCGTTCTCAATGAGAAGTTCCTCCACCGTATCTTGTCGAATCGAAAGATTTTTTTCCGCTTCGAGAGTGTGTTTCACTTTGAGTTGATATTCTTTTTTTTCTGCTTGAGCGCGCGGAGCCCAAACGCTTGGACCCTTGGATGTATTCAACATCTTAAATTGAATTCCGGTTTGATCGATGACCCTTCCCATCAAACCTCCGAGCGCATCCACTTCACGCACCATATGGCCTTTTGCGATTCCACCGATCGCAGGGTTGCAGGACATTTGTCCGATCGTATCCAAGTTCATCGTGATCAAGAGAGTTTTTGCTCCCCCGCGTGACGCGATATACGAGGCTTCGGAACCCGCGTGACCCGCGCCGACGACGACACAATCGAAACGATTCGGAAAAAAAGAATGGGTTTTGGATTCGATCATCGAGAGCAACTTCCTGAAAAAAGATTATTCAACGTAAAAAGGAGTATTTTAAAAGTAGCGAAAGTCTCCGTGCAAGATGAATCGACAGGAGACCAGACATATTGATTCATGGAATTATATCACTTATCAGGTTCCTGTTCCATGGCAGAATCCATCAAGAAACTATCCTATTTCGAAGGAAAAATCCTTCCCGAATCCGAAGCTAAAATCAGCATACAAACGCACGCTCTCCAATATGGAACAACCGTCTTCGGAGGTCTTCGCGGTTATTATGACAAAGATACGGACAACGTTTATCTGTTTCGTATCTTGGACCACTATCAAAGACTGATCAACTCGACCCGTATCATGCAGTTGAAGTTGGATAAGACGAAAGAAGAATTGCGTGACATAACCGTCGATCTGATTCGTCAATGCGGTTATAAGGAGAATATATATCTTCGACCTTTCGTTTATACTTCCGCGCTTCAGTTGTCTCCCCGATTTCACGACGTTGCGACACAACTTGCGATTTACATACTTCAACTCGACGATTACCTCGATACGAAACGCGGACTAAGAACCATGGTTTCCAGTTGGAGAAGATTCGACGACGCGGTTATACCGACCTTGTCCAAAGTTTCCGGCGGTTACGTAAACTCTGCGCTCGCGAAATCCGAAGCGGTACAAAACGGTTTTGACGAAGCTATCTTTTTGGACGCGCGCGGTTTCGTAAGCGAAGGATCCGCAGAAAATATCTTTCTTGTCCGCGATGGAAAAATCATAACGCCCGGAATCAACGCTTCCTTATTGGAAGGGATCACGAGAAGAAGCGTGATTCAAATCGCAAAAGATAACGGGATCGAAGTGATCGAGCGCGATGTTTCTCGAAGCGAGTTGTATATCGCGGACGAGGTTTTCTTTTCCGGAACGGGAGTTCAAATCGCGTGGGTTTCCGAGATCGATCACAGAAAAGTGGGGAATTCGGAGATGGGGCCGATCACTAAAAAAATTCAAAGTCAGTTTTTCAACTTGGTCGTCAACAGGGACGAAAAATACAAACACTGGCTCACACCGGTATATTAGGAAAAATGAATTCCCCCGCGTTTCAATTGGACGAAATCGTAGGTCAAGAAAACGCTCTGACCTTTTTGAAACGTTACGTATCAAAACCGGAAACGATTCCGCCCTTATTGATCTTTCACGGACCGCAAGGGACAGGGAAAGAATCCGCATCCGAACGTTTTATCAAAAACATATTGTGTTTAGAAGGAACCTCTTGCGGCGTATGCGCTTCCTGCAAAGCGTTTCGAAACAACTCTCACCCGGATTACGTTCGATTTCCCGAAGAATCCGGAAAACAAATTCCCATCGGAAACGAGGATAACCCCGAAGAGTTTTCGATCCGTTGGTTGATACGATCCCGTTTGAATTATAGACCGCATCTCTCCAAGGTGCGCTTTATCGTGTTCCCGGACGCTTCCTTAATCGGGCACGAAGCCGAAACCGCTTTGTTAAAATCTTTGGAAGAAGCTCCTCCGTTTTCCAGATTTATTTTTATCGTGGATAACCTGGACAAACTCAAAGAAACGATCGTCAGTCGCGCCATTTGTGTTCCGTTTCGTTATCTAAGTCAAAAAGAACTTTCTAATATTCATTCGCAAATCGGTCTTCCTATCCTTCCGTTTCAGGGAGGAAGTCTCGCTTTTTCGGAATGTCCTCGAGAAGTCATTCAATTGGTTCAGGAAAAAATCAAGGATCGTTTGGAAACTCAGTTGGATCTTCTCAATCTTGAGTCGTGGATTTCGACTTACAAAGACGAACATCCTGAATGGAAAGAAAATTTTTCATACAAAGAATTTTTGGAGCTCGTAAGTCTCGTCCTTATCTATGAATACACGAGAAAAGACTACGAAAACAACCTCGCAAAAATAGAATCCGTCTTTCAATTTAAGGAAACCGTCCACAAACGAATCACAGGTCTGGAAACGTTCGCTCTGGCGAGATTGTTTTTTCAATTGTCACTCTAAAAACATTCCAAATATTGAATGTATTCCGCGTTCGATATTTAACACACGTTAGTCGAAACGAGACTAAAATTTCAGAATTCTCCGTTTGAGACATAATTTATTATCCCAAACATAAACCCGTTCTTTTTTTCGGAGAAATTTAGGATTCGGGAATTTTCATTTGAGTACAAGACTTCTTTCAAAAATACTGTATTCTCATTCGTACGTTTTTGGGTCTCCGGAAACGAAGTGAAAAGCCGTCTTATTCGACCGGTTTGGAAATAAATTTCCGAACCGATATCCAAAATGATCCCGTTCTTCGGGATTTTTCGTTTTATTTTTTTCGGAGGAACCGTTGAACCTAGCTTGGAATAAAATTTTAGAGGAAGTATCAAAAAAAATCTCTCCTCAATACTATGAAAGGTTCATCGATACCCTAAAATTAGAAACTCTCAACGCGGAAAAATGTATACTTTTAGCGCCTTCGGCCACGATCAAAACACACGTCGAACGAAAGTATCAAAGATTGATTGAAACCGCGATTTTAGAAACCTACGGTGATAAAATTCCCGTGGAAATTCTGATCGAAAGTAAAACGGCCGCTCCTCTTCACTCGATTTTAGAAAAGTCGTTCGATCAAAAAGAATTTCAATTCAATCCGGATTATTCTTTCGAATCCTTTGTGGTGGGAGATTCCAACCGAGTCGCCTTTACTGCGGCCAAAGAATGCGTCCGTAAACCCGCGGATATAAATCCTTTGTATTTATTCGGAAACGTTGGCGTCGGTAAAACTCATTTGTTGCACGCGATCGGATCCGAACTCCTTAAAAAGGATCCTTGGAAAACGGTTTGTTACGTGGATATATCCTCGTTTATGAACGAGTTTCGTTTCGCACTTCAATCAAGAGAGTTGATCGAAAGTTTTAAGATCAAGTATCAGTCCTACAATTGTCTTCTGGTGGATGACATTCAGCTCTTATCCACGAACGCGGAAAAAACGCAGGACGAATTTTTCGCGTTGTTCAACTTTCTCTTTGAAAGAAAGAGACAGATCGTCATCGCTTCTGATCGTCCAAGCTCCGAACTCGCCATCCACGATCGTTTGAAATCTAGATTCGTCACCGGAGTACAAGCGGACATCCAATATCCGGATCGCGATATTCGGAAAGGGATTGTTGCTCACCATTCCAAAATTATGGATTTGGGATTAAGCGAAGATATTCTCGATTTTCTCGCGGATCAAATAGAAGAAGATACAAGGCTTCTTTTGGGAGCGTTGAACGACATATATCTTTATAAAAAATCGTATTCTTTATTATTTCTGAATCTTGAAAAAGTTAAGGAAATCGTCAAAAACCGTCTTTATCGAAAAAAGAACGTGGAGTTTTCCCACGATCGTATCATAGAATCCGTCGCAAAAGAATTCAATTTGAACGCTTCCGAGATCATGGGAAAAAGTAGAAAAAAAGAACTCATCATACCGCGTCATATCTGCTTTTATCTGCTTCATACCGTGTTTAAAGTGAATAAATCGCAGGTGGGAAGATTATTCCAAACGCAACACACTACGGTAATTCACGGTGTTAGAAAAGCGGAAGAACTTCTCTCTTCGAATAAAGAACTTCGTTTTTTAATCGAGAAAATCGGCTCCAAGTATAAATTGCAGTGATACTGCAGTTGTTTCGGAAGAAAAAAACACTGTAAATAAACTGTAAATAAACCATAAAAAAATTAGTAATAACGTATCGCATTTCTGTAAATAAGACATAATACAAAATTACTGTCGCTTTCATTGGGAAATTTACTTAAGAATTATGTCGGAAACGAAAATTCTCTTTTCAAAAAAAATGAGACATATTTCAGTATTCCACAAGAATACGTTTTTATACACATATTTACAGGTACTACTTCTACAACTGTACAATAATAAGAATTTATTTAATAAAGAAATACCTTAGGAGAACTAAATTGAAAATCAAAGTAAATACATCCGAATTCCTTAAAGCGATTCACGCTGTGGAAGGTGTAATCTCCGCAAGAGAGATAAAATCAGTATTATCAAATCTTAAAATAGAAGCCGAAGGAAAAGAGGTTTTTCTTTCCGCTACGGATCTTGAAATTTCAATCAAAACGTCCTTACCTGCGGAAGTGATTCAGCCGGGAAATATATCCTTACCCGCTAAACAACTTTCCAGTTTTTTTAAAACGATCAACTTCGAAGAGACTACCTTATCTTTGGAAGAGTCGGACGGAGATTCATCCATCGCATATATCACGGATTCTTCAGGAAAGAATGATTATAAATCCAAAATCAGCGGAATGGATGCGGAGGAAATCAAAACGATTTCTAAAGTATCGGCTTCTCAAGTTTCTTCCTTTCCAAGCACTCTGATAAACGATATGATTCGCAAAACTTCGTACGCGATCGCACACGAGGATCAGAGATTTATCTTTAACGGTCTTTATATGATTCCCAACGGGGATAAACTGATCTTTGTGGGAACGGACGGACGTAGACTTTGTAAAATAGAAAGAACTCTTCCTTCTCCGCTTCAGTTTAAGGAATCCATAATCGTACCAGCAAAAGCCATCCGTGAAATTTCCAAAATGATCGCCACTTCCGAAACGGGGAATATTGGATTGGTGGAAGGTCAAATTTATGCGTCCGCAAATAACATAGAATTGTTATGTAAGTTGATCGAAGGAAATTTTCCGAATTACGAACAAGTTATTCCTAAAAGTACGAAATTCTCCACGGGCATTTCCAAGGACGAATTCCAAGTGGCCTTGCGTCAGGTTATGACCGCAGCCGAAGAACCTTCCAGACAGGTACGTTTGACTTTCGGAAAAAATAATCTGAACTTCTTCGCTCAAACGTTAGGCGCATCGGAAGCGAGCATCAACAAACCGATCGAATACTCCGGAGAAGAAGTTACGATCGCGTTTAAAGGCGAATACCTGATGGATATTTTCCGTTCGATTGACGACAATGAAGTTCGTATCGAATTCTCCGATTCCAGTTCTCCGGTGATCTTCAAAGATCCTTCCGATCCGGAATTTATTTCCGTGATTATGCCGATGAAGTTGTAGGAGTTTTATTCCAGGGAACATACGAACGTGATCGAAACTGAATTCCTCCATTTTTGCGGAACGTCGTAATGTTTTTAACGCATCTTTCACTTCAAAATTTCAGAAGTCACGAAGAGTTGAGCCTGGATTTCGATTCCAGGCTCATTTTTTTCGTGGGTGATAACGGAGAAGGGAAAACGAACCTTCTTGAAGCGGTTTGTATGCTTTCCTGGTTGAAAAGTTTCCGCGAATCGGAGGATTCCAATTTAATTCGATGGGGAGCATCCAATTACTTTCTCCGAGGAAAAGTAAGGGATAACCGCAAAGATTTCGTTTTGGAAATCGGTTATTCCTCTAAACCGACCGTTAAACGGAAATTGAAACTCAATCAGGAAGAGGTGAAAAAAAGGACAGATCTGATCGGAAAGTTCATCACCGTTCTATTAACCCCGATGGATCTTAAAATCATCGAAGGTGGACCGTCCGAAAGGAGAAAATTTTTAGACGCTTTTCTTTCCTCATTCGATCCGTTTTATTTGGATTGTTTGTTAGAATATAATAAAATTCTTAAACATAGAAACGCACTTTTAAAAAGCGGTAACGTCGATTCCTCCCTGTTGTCGATCTGGGATAAACGTCTGATCGAAAAAGGTTCGATCATTTTGGAAAAAAGAAAATCCGTCGTTTCAGAGTTGAACTCGTATTATCGATCGAATCTGGAAAAACTCAGCGGAGGAAAGGACGCTCTGAATCTTTCCTATGACCCCGACGTAGACGACGAGGCCGAATTCTCCGAAAAGTTGCAACGTAATTTAGGAAGAGATCTGCGTTTAGGGTATACGTCCGTCGGGATTCACAGAGACGACCTTTTTATCGGAGCGGATTCCAGGGACATCACCGAATTCGGATCGCAAGGACAAAAAAGAAGCACCGTAATCGCGTTAAAAGCCGCGACGTTCAATTATTACAAACAGGTTTTAGATACGACCCCGGTCCTTTTGATCGACGATGTGATTCGTGAATTGGACGTAAAACGAAGGGAATATTTCGTTGATCTCGTGGTCAATGCCGGTCAGGCTTTTTTTACGACAACGGACCTCGAGGGAATTCAGGATTATGTCGGAAAATTAGAAGATCAAAAACAGATTTTTCTGATCAAAAACGGAGTCGTAAGTCCTTCAAAATGAACGAAGATCCGATTTCTTCCAAAAAGATCGATACTTCCGAATTTCGATCTATTCTTCAGCAATTAGGAATTACGGAGGAAAGTTTGCGGGAGAAAATTTCCCTTCATACGTTAAGAAACCGTTGGAAGGAAGTCGTCGGCCCGATGTTCGCTCCTCATTCCGAAGTCGTTTCGCTTCAACTCGGAAAGTTACGGATCGTCGTTTCTCACAACGCTTACAAACAAGAACTGCTTTTTCTACAAAACCGAATCCTGAGACAATCGGCCCAGTATTTAGGGAAGGGTTCCGTTCGTTCCATCGAAATTTCCGTCGGAAAATTGACCTCTTCCTATCCTTCCCCGAAACCGGAAACGAACGAAAAAAAAGGTTTAGAAGGTAAAGAAGATTTGATCGCGATTCTTGAAAAAGAAACCGATCCGGAAATCAAAAAACGATACCTCGAGATTCTTCAATATATCTGATCGAAAACTGAATTTCCTTGCCTCCTTACGGTTTTCAGGAAAACTATTCCTGAGGTCTGGAAAAAATGAGTCAAGAAGAAGCAAGCTACAGCGCCGGTCAGATTAAGATTTTAGAAGGTCTGGAAGCTGTTAGAAAACGTCCTGGAATGTACATAGGCACTCAGGACGAAACCGGACTTCACAAAATGGTCTACGAGGTCGTCGATAATTCCGTAGACGAAGCAATGGCCGGACATTGCACCGAAATCAAAATCAGCATTCTCCCCGACAATATAATCGAAGTTCGAGACAACGGTCGCGGTATCCCGGTGGACATTCATCCCGATAAAAAAATTTCCACCATCGAAGTGGTTATGACCATTCTTCACGCGGGAGGAAAATTCGAAAACGACGCTTACAAGGTTTCCGGAGGTTTGCACGGGGTCGGGGTTTCGGTCGTCAATGCGCTTTCCGAATGGTTGGTCGTCGAAGTTCATCAAAGAGGAAAAATATATACGCAGAAGTACGAAAAAGGGATTCCCGTTTCTCCCGTCGAAACCGTGGGGGATACGCAAGAGCGGGGAACCATCGTTCGTTTTAAACCCGATTCCGGTATTTTTACTACGGTCGATTTTCAGTTCGACGTATTGTCCGCGCGTTTCCGAGAATTAGCTTTTTTGAATAAAGGTCTGATACTGATCGTCGAAGATCGAAGAAAAGGTTCCGAAGCGGAGAATCTATTACGAAACGAATTTCAGTTTTCCGGCGGAATCGTCTCTTTCGTGGAGCATATCAACGAAAACAAACATCCGATGCACAAGGTGATCCATTTCGAAAGAAATAAGGACGACGTCCTTGCGGAAATTTCGATTCAATACTCGGAAACCTACACGGAAAACATCTTCTGTTTTACGAACAACATCAACAACAATCTCGGTGGAACCCACTTGGAAGGTTTTCGAGCGGCGCTTACCAGAACCTTAAACGATTATCTGAAAAAGGATGGCACTCTTTCCAAAAAACATCCGACGGGTCTTTCGGGAGAAGACGTTAAGGAAGGTTTGACGGCCGTGATTTCGATCAAAATTCCCCAACCGCAATTCAATTCCCAGACCAAAGAGAAACTGGTAAACGCAGAGATTAAGGGTATTATGCAAACCTTGACCGGCGAAGGTTTAACGCTTTTTTTCGAAGAGAATCCGAATATCACGAAAAAGATATTAGAAAAATGTATTCTTTCGGCAAAAGCTCGGGAAGCGGCTCGAAAGGCGCGCGATCTTACGAGAAGAAAGACCGTTCTTGAAGGCGGTGGCCTTCCCGGTAAACTTGCGGATTGTTCCGAAAAAGATCCGGCCTTATCCGAAATTTATATCGTCGAGGGTGATTCTGCCGGAGGTTCCGCGAAACAAGGTAGGGATAGAAATACACAGGCTATTCTTCCCTTAAAAGGAAAAATTCTCAACGTGGAAAAGGCGCGTCTGGATAAAATTCTCTCCAGCGAAGAAATCCGCGTTTTGGTTTCCGCGCTCGGCACCGGAATCGGGGAGGATGAATTCAACGTCGATAAGATCCGATATCATAAGATTATGATTATGACAGACGCGGACATCGACGGTTCGCACATCCGCACATTGTTGCTTACGTTTTTCTTCCGATACATGAGACCCGTCATTGAAAGAGGATATTTATACGTCGCACAACCTCCTTTGTATCTGATCAAACACGGAAAAAATTCCACGTACGTTTATTCGGACAAAGAAAAGGAAGATCTCCTAAAATCGCTCGGAAGCGATTCTAAAGTGGTGATCCAAAGATACAAAGGTCTCGGAGAAATGAACCCTGAACAACTTTGGGAAACAACGATGGACCCTGCCAACCGAGTCGTGTTGAAGGTCAAGTTGGACGACTTCGTCGAAGCGGAAGAGACTTTCAACATTCTGATGGGCGACGAGGTTCAACCTAGAAAACAGTTCATCGAAGTCAACGCGGCTAAGGTCGCAAACTTGGATCTTTGATCCTAAGGTAAATAGAAATGAGTCAAGAGATGGAAAACGAAACAAAAGTCCTCAGCTATAATATCGCCGGAAGACCCGATATAGGCGAAGCGATTAAAAACGGCGTACGTGTAATTCCCGTAGAAATCGAAGATCAAATGAAGGAAGCCTATTTAGGCTACGCGATGTCCGTAATCGTTGGTCGTGCTTTGCCTGATGTGAGAGACGGATTAAAGCCTGTTCACAGACGGATTCTGCACGCGATGAACGAACGAGCTTGGAGAAGCGATCGCCCTTACGTTAAGTGCGCTAAGATCGTGGGGGAAGTGATCGGTAATTATCATCCGCACGGAGACGCCTCCGTTTACGAGGCCCTTGTGCGAATGGTTCAGGATTTTTCTCTTCGTGTTCCTTTGATCGACGGACAAGGAAATTTCGGTTCCGTAGACGGAGACAATCCCGCGGCGTACCGATACACGGAAGCGCGGCTCGAAAAGGTCGCGGAAGAATTGTTACGCGACATCGAAAAGGAAACGGTAAGTTTTTCGCCGAATTACGATGATACGAAACAACAACCCGATGTTCTTCCCGCAAATTTCCCAAACCTTTTAGTCAACGGTTCTTCCGGAATCGCGGTGGGAATGGCGACGAATATTCCTCCACACAATTTAAAGGAAACGATCGAGGCCGTCATCGCGGTGATTCGAAATCCGGAAATTACGATTCCGGAAATCCTAAAAATCGTTCCCGGTCCCGATTTTCCTACCGGTGGAATTATCATAGGCGGAGAAGGTCTGATTTCCGCGTATTCGACCGGAAAAGGTTCGATTCGTATTCGTTCCAAAGTAGAGATCGAAGAAAAGAAAAACGGAAGAGAAGTCATCGTAGTTTCCGAAATTCCGTATCAAGTCAATAAAAAGGTTCTCTTAGAGAAGATCGGCGAACTCGTAAACGATAAGCAGATCGAAGGAATTTCCGAAATTCTGGACTTATCGGATCGAAAAGGAATCCGCGTCGAAATTCATATTAAAAAAGACGCAAACGCTCAGGTCATCCTCAATCAATTGTACAAGATGACGCAGTTACAGGTGAGTTACGGAATCACGATGCTCGCGATTCTCGATAATAAACCTAAAATCTTTAATATTAAGGAAATTTTAACTGCCTATTCCGCGCACAGACGAGAAGTTATAGTACGCAGAACGCAGTTCGATCTGGACAAAGCGGAAAAGCGCGCGCACATTTTGGAAGGTTTGAAGATCGCTCTCGAAAATATCGAAGAAGTGATCAAAGTCATTCGAGCCTCTAAAAATCCTCCGGAAGCCAAAGAACAACTGATGGCGCGTTTTAGTCTTTCCGACGTTCAAACCGATGCGATTTTAGAGATGAGACTACAAAGGCTGACCTCTTTGGAAGTTCAAAAGATCATCGACGAACTCGAGGAGGTTCGCAAGTTGATTTTGGATTTAAAGGACATTCTTGCAAAACCATCCCGCGTTAACGATATCGTATGCACCGAACTTCAGGAGGTCGGAGATAAATACGGTAACTCAAGAAAAACGGATATTTCCATCGAAAGTATCGAAAGCTCCTCTTTCAATGCGGAGGATTTGATCGCCGACGAGGAAATCGTAATTCAGATTACGTACGATCAGTTCGTAAAACGACTTCCGATCGACACATTCAAACGTCAGAAACGCGGAGGTAAGGGAATACAAGGCCTTTCCCAAAAACGAGACGACGTGATCAAAATCATGAAAGCGGCGATGACGCACGATAGTATCATGTTTTTCTCCAATATCGGTAAAGTGTACGTCATGAAGGCGTACGAACTTCCGATCGCATCCAAAGAAGCGCGAGGAAAATCCCTAAAGGCGATCATCAACTTAAGGGAAGACGAATATATCTCTTCCGTATTCGCTTTCCGTGAAGAGGATATGGATAAGGACCTCCTTCTTGTTACACGAAGAGGTTTTATTAAACGAATTCAATTAAAGGAATTTTCCAACGTAAAAAAATCAGGCATCATCGCGATCGGTCTTAGGGACGGCGACGACCTAATCAAAGTGGAAGCGATCGCCGACAAAGACGAGGTCATCATTTTCTCCAGAAAAGGTTTGGCGCTGCGAATCGAAGGAAACATCATCCGAGCACAAGGAAGGACCGCGAGCGGCGTGACCGGAATGCGATTGGCCGACGACGACGCGATCGTGGGTTTGAGTAAATACAAGGAAGGAGAGGACATTTTCGTCGTCTCCGAAGAAGGTTACGGTAAACGCCTCGGGTTCGAAGAATTCGCAGCCAAAGGTCGGGGAGGAAAGGGAATGGCGTATCTGAAAGTTACGGATAAGAACGGATTCTCCATCGGAACCGGATCCGTCGGTAACGAAGATGAAATCATTCTTATCACACAACAGGGAATGACGATTCGGATAAACGCATTCGATATTTCTAAATTAGGTCGGACAGCGGTCGGAGTTCGTCTTGTGGATCTGAAAGACAACGACAAGGTTCAGGATTTCACCGTACTCGGCGAAAATTAATTCAATGATACGGATCGGAAATGTAGTGATACCCGGGAGAATTTCGCTTTCTCCTATGGCGGGTATCTCCGATTCTCCCACTCGTAGAATTTGCCGGAAATTCGGAGCAGCCTTTTCGTTCACCGAGTTCGTCAACACCGATGAATTGGTTCACCGCGCTCCGAAGGCGATGAAATTATTTCATTACGAACCCGATGAAAGACCGATTACGTTTCAAATATTCGGAAACAGATTGGAGAACATCGCACAAGCCGCGGAAATCATTCAAGAGCTAAAGCCCGATATCATCGATTTGAATATGGGTTGTTCCACTCGGAAGGTTTCTTTGCGGGGAGCGGGAGCCGGTCTTTTGAGAAGACCGACCTACGCAGGCAAAATCATAGAGGCGATCAAAAAGCGCGTTTCCGTTCCGGTTACCGCGAAAATTCGTATCGGTTGGGATTCTCAAAGCAAAAACTATTTGGAAGTCGCGCATATTTTGGAAGAATCGGGTGCGCAGGCCATTACCGTTCACGGTAGAACCAAAGAAATGGCGTATACGGGTTTGGCGGATTGGGAAGCGATCGGCGAGGTGAAAGCCAAAGCGAAAATACCGATTTTCGGCAACGGAGATATCTCGAGTTTCCAAGAAGCGAATCAGAAATTACGAACTTATGCTTTGGACGGGGTTTTAATCGGAAGAAACGCGATCGGAAATCCGTGGATTTTTTCTCCGATTCTAAAACGAGAATTGAGTTGGGAGGAAATTCGAGAGGTGTTGTTGCAACACGCGCTCTGGATGACCGAAGAGTTCGGCGAAGAATTCGGTCTGGTTCTATTTCGGAAACATCTCGTTAAATATCTCTCCGGTTTGGAATTCGATCCTCGATGGAAATCGGAGCTTTTGGAAATCCGAGAATGGAATCGCTTTGAAGATTTGATTTTTTCCGATAAAGAAAAGACCCAAGCGGTTCTCGTTTAATTCAAAACCTTCCCTCGTTGGAACGTACGACTCGGTTGATTCGTGTACGACTATAAATCGAAATCGCTTCCTTAGAACGTGAAAAACATTTTCCTTGACTATTTTCGGGAACGAACTTAAAAACTTCGTGAAACGGAGAAATCTCTACTATATGAAACAGATAAAGTTATTCTTATTCCTTTTCGTCGCGTTGACGATATCGATCGCGTGTAAAAAGGAAGAAAAAAAAGAAGTTCAAATTCTGGGGACCAGATTCGCGAATTTCGATCAGTGGATTTACAAGAATCCAGGTTCCGATAAAAAAGAGGACCAAGTAAGTCTTGTTTACGGGATGGAAGAAGTTACCGGTTTGGAAACGGTCGATGCCGAAGTCGCTTCCAAAAAAGGGAATACCGCCGTTACTTTTATCAAAGTAAGAACCGTGGAAAATAAGGAAGGGTACGCTCCCGCAAAGAATTTTTCGGAAAACGTCTATTTCGTGTTAAACGATTCGGAGGACGCTTTCGTAAAACCTACGATTACCGCCAACACGAAAGGAAAATTAAAACGAGGTATGTATTGTCTGGAACAGGAAGTGATCGGAGAATTCTCCAAGGTAACTTGTTACGATTCCATTCTTACGGAAGATAAACTGACAAACTACTACGACGTTTGGATCAAAACGGCGTCTACTTCTCTGAGTAAGGACGCTTTGTTAGGGGAAACCGTAAAACTTCTCAAAAAGTCCAGCCAAGAATTGGTTAAATTCAACAACGCATCTGAAGAGGAAAAAACCAAGATTTTGCAAATAGCAACGGAGTCCTTAAAGAAAGCCGCGGCGAAACAAGACGAGTTTATAGCTGACATCAACAATCTTGCGAGTAAATTCGGAATTACTCTCGAATAAAGAACGTTCCGATTTTCCCATACGAAAAAAGGGCTTCGACCGTCTTTCGGTTTGAGGCCCTTTTCGTTTTGTGATACTTTGCTTGAGCGGTCTTAGTCTTAGGTCGAAAGCACCGGATGGGTTGGATGTTTCGTCCCGTCTTTCAAATTCACCGGTCTAAATTCCATTTCAATGAGCGAAACAGAGTTCTGTACTGAATTCGGTGGATCGAGTTTCAAATAAGAAAGATTATAAATAAAAAAACCCCGCCGTTAAGCGGGGTTTTGTAACAAAACAACGTAAGATAAATCTTTCGTTTATTGTTTGTTGGAAACTTCTTGCGCTTTTGCTACAAGAGCGTCTTTTCCGCCTGGGAACTTAGCGTAAATTACACACTGACATTCTTCCCAGTTGTCCTTAGAAACATCTTTAGGATCGGAACCGGATCCGGTTGCTTTACACTCGTAAACACCGACTCCTTTTACAACACCTTGAGACTGAGAAACGATTACGGATGCGGTCGCTTCACCGTCGGATACTCCGGATGCAGCTTCCACTGTTTCACCAACCATTTTCTTAACTACGTCGGAAGCTCCTTGAAGTCTGGAAGCCTCACGGCAAGTAGATTGCATCATTGCCTGGCTCTTCTTTGCCACTGCTTTAGCGGAAGCTCTGGAAGAAAATTTAATATAGTACCAGTCTTTAGGATTCGTATCTCTTGGTGTTTTTCCGTCGTTTCTTTGTTCTGGAGGTCCACCCCATCCTTCAAAAGTCCAGCCGCCGTCTCCAACAGTCGTTGCGTCCTTTTGTCCGGTGTCGGTGCTGGAGCAAGCTGCGAAAATCATCGTTGCTACAGATAGAGCGATAAGTCTATTGATCATTATTTTCTCCTTGATCTACTAAATGAAAAAAACTAATACTTCACTAAGTTTATGCAACTCATTTTTTAATAGGTTGCTTTTGAATCGTGTATTTCGATGGATTAACTTTCAAAACCGATTTGCGTCGCACTAAATCCCGATGATCAAAAATTTATTTTTTTCCTTACTTTTTATAACACATCCGTTGCTTTCTGCGGGGATATTATTTCTCCCAGGAAGAGCGGAAGGTAATCTTCCGAGTTCCTTGGAACGTGTTCATGACCGTTCTCAAGAAATTTCCAAGTTCGGAGCTTTTTATGCGAATCTACTTATAAGAACGAAAGCGGAAACGACGGAAAGATTGAGAGACAGGGAACTTTTCGATAAGTTCCGAGGTACCCGGTTTTCCATAGAGGATTTCGCAAAAGTTTGCGCAGATTCAACAGCGGAATATCTTGTAAGAGACGAGCTGAGTTTTCAAAATAAAATCTCTTTGGATCGGACCGTTTATAACTGCGTTCAAAAAAGATTGGAAGAGATTCATCTTTCGGATGTTTCGGATCCTTTTTTTCTGATGCGTTCCGTGACGGAAAAGTCGTTCCCTTTTTTGCCGAGTAAACGTAGACAAAACGCGCATTCAAACTTACTATCCAAACCGAGAGAATTGATTTTTATCGTGGATTTGTCTCCTTCCTTTCAGAGGGAACGTGAGGAATGGAGTACGTTTGTTTCGAACTCATCTTGGGGTGGCAGAACGGGGATTCGGCTCGTATCTTTTGCCGAAGGAAAGGTTTCGATTTTTCCAAAACCCAAGTCTATGTCGGAATTCCGCTCCCAATTAGGAAGTTTGAAATCCTCGGGGAAATCGAGCTTGGACGACGTTTCAGAAGCTCTCTTTCGCGTAAAAAGAACCCTGTTTCAAAGCGGAAATCGATCCATAGATCAGGAAATAATCCTTTTGACGAATGCAAAGGGAAAGATTCCTAATCCGACTTTGTCCTCCGCGTTTCAGGATTTACAATCCTCCGGATATCGACTTTCTCTTTTTACGGCTCCTTATTTTTCCAATTCGCAAATTCAATTTTACAAGGGAATTCTTCCGAAAAATTCTCTCTTCGAAATTTCCTACTTCCGGCGTGTAAGTACGGATAAGGATTCGAAGACGATCGTATTTCGAGGTAGACAAATTTACTTTACACATTCCTCAGTGACTCCGTCGGAAAATTTATCAGAGACTTCGCTTAATAAAGTTTCGTATGCAGGAAAATATACGGAATCGGAATCGATCAACCCGCTGAACTTCACCGAAATTTATTCCGAACTTACGGGGGAAAAAATTCTCGGTGCGGAACCGTTGCAGAACAATCTCTCGTATCTCCTCTCGCAAACCCTACTTAAGGATCAAAATCGACCGGAAGGAATCGAGGTCCTGATCAAGTCGGGGGAAAAGGCGTTTTGGATTTCTCTTCCTAAGGGAATTCAACCTCCTGCAATCGAAGAGAAGATCGCATATCAGACGACTTATGTTCCATCAACGTCCTCGATAGACGGAGTCGTCAATCTTCCGGACTGGACGGAACGATACGCACAATCACCTTCGCAATTGTTGGAATGTACTCCGACGCAAGTCAGGAATTATTTCCAAAATACGAATAAAAGTTCCTTCGATTGTATCGTCCGCGGTCAGGTTCTCGAGGTCAAAGGATTATAAACTTCTAATGAGGATTTCCGTTTGAATTCCGGAGAATTTCTTTTTATCGGTAACGCATCGAGCTCGGCGAAAATCCTGAACAGGCTCAAAGCGTTTTCGGAAAATAGAATGCCTTTGTTCGTGACCGGCGGTCCCGGCTCCGGAAAAACGTTCGTCTCCCGTTTTTTAGCGGAACTTTCCGCGGAGAAAAATCGGGTTCGCGTCATAGAATCGGATTTGTTCGACTCCGAAGCGGCCCTCGAATCTTCTTTGCAAACGGAGGAAGTTGGATACTTCGTCTTTAAGGAGATCGCGGATTTTCCGAAGGAACTCCAAGCGAATCTGCTTAAACGAATTCGCGAAAAAAAACCGGACCATCGATTCGTTTTTTTGTCGGGTAAGGAATGGAAGCGTAAACTCGACACCGGTTCGATTTTGGAATCTTTGTATTTCGAAATCTCGAATTTCCGAATCGACCTTCCCGATCTACGCGAAAGAAAAGAAGACATTCCTCTTTTTATCCGACACTTTCTGGAAGTACTTTCCCAAAAATACAATCGAAAGGAAGTGCGTCTCAGCGAACGGCTCTATCATTTTTTGCTAAACTACGATTTTCCGGGAAACATACGCCAACTGAAAAATCTTTTGGAAAGTATGGTTTCTTTATTTCCCGCAAAAATTCTCGATATAAAACATCTTCCTCCGCAGATGTTCGAAAGTTCGTACGTTTATGCGGAATTTATCGAGGTGAAGACGGGCATTCCTCTCAGAGATTACGAAAAGGAAATCATCCGAAAAAACCTGATTTTGGTGAACGGAAACAGGGAAAAGGCCGCAAAATTATTGGGAATTTCCGAACGGACGATCTATAGAAAAATCATAGAATTCGGTCTTTCCGGCGAAGCTGAAGGAAAAAATCCTCCATCCGACGATTGAAATAAAACTCCGCGCCTTCCTTTTCGGAACCCGTTTTGATTCGTACGTTCATATCTATCATAAAATCATAAAGTTCTAAAATGATTTTGTCGGAAAAAAAGGAGGCTTCCCGTTTCAAACGGTTTCTGACGAAATTCTTCCGTGCGGGACTGTAGGATTGTATGTCCAGGTATTCGTAAAATTCCTCGTCGGATAAGGAACTTTCGTATTTGCGGGAAAGGATTTTATATTTCCGTAACTGGTCGATCCTCTCCTTTAAAATCGTGAAAAACAATAAAAAAGAATCCTTCCCGGTTTGGAATTTACCGAGTTCCTTAAAAAAACGGATCCGATCCGATTCCATAAAAAAATCGACGAGCGACGATGAGTTGAGTTCGGAATTGAACAACAGAACGTCCTCGACGTCCTGTCTTCCGAACGTTTTTTTGTGCAGATACAATTTGAGTTTGGAAAGGGATTGTAGATAAGCGCCCATAGACGGAGGAATTTTGTGTATGAACTCGTCGGCCGCGTCCTCTTCCAGTTGCACGCCTACCTCTTTGCAAGCCTGCATGAGTCCCGCTCTTGTTTCGTTGGGATAAAAATTCTTCGTTTTGATCAATTTCGCTTTTCCGCCGAAAATCTGAAGAACTTTGATCGGAACTTCCCAATGATTGTAATGGACCAAAAGTTGTAGGTTTTCCGGAAAATCCGAAAATCGTTTTTGAATCGAGTCGTTGTTTTTTCCTTTTCCGCCGGAAATCGGTTTAAAAAAATCCAAACCGGATTTGATGATGAACAACTTTCTAGCGGAGAACATGTCCAGGTTGAAGGCTTCCGATTGGAATCGTTCGAAGTCGCCCGGCTCCGAAACGAAAACGACGATTTCAAACGCATCTCCGGATTTTCGAATCGCTTCCTTGTATCGTTCGGCGAGAATTTCGAATTCGTAGGATTCTTTCGCCGCAACGAAAACTACGGGAGGAAGTTCTTTGCCGAAATCTGATAGGAATTCGATCGAGTTTTTGTATTCTTTCGTTTTGGAAGCGTTTGCTTTCATAAAATTCTCATCTCAAACTGCGCGTAAAAAAAACGGAATCGCTTAAGCTGGGCAACGGATTCTCCGAAGAATAAAATATGAATATCAGTTCCGGAGTCCAGAGGATTTCTTTTCCGGGAGAAAGTTTGGCGTATGTGAGTCCGGTTCGACTCGGAGGAAAGGTTCAAGCAGTGGAACCCGTTCGCCGAGAGGATTTCTCTCCCGATCGAAGTTTTCCCGGAAAAAATTTCGCATCGATCCCGAAAGAATCACTTCCAGAAACCAGAGGAAGATTGATCGATTTTTACGCTTGATTTCCTTTTAAATATTCCTTCCACATCCCATGATATTGATAGAACATCCGGATCGGGAATCCGAGTATGTTCGTGTACGAACCTTCGTAATGACGGACCGGTCCGTTTTTATCTTGGATTCCGTAACTCCCCGCTTTATCAAAGGGTTTGTATTGTTCGATGTATTTGAGGATTCGCGGCTCCTCCCAAGAATGAAAATAAACTCGCGAAGAATCGAACGCGAACTGTTCCAACCCGTCGCGGTAAAGTCCCAAACCGGAATAAACGAGATGCGCTTTTCCGGAAAGACTTCGTAACATTTTCAACGCTTCCGCGACGTTCTCCGGCTTTTGGAGAATCGAAGTTCCCTGAACGACGATTGTATCACAAGAAATCAAAAATTCTCCGTGAGTTCTCGTTCCAAGTTTGGCGAGCGTGATCCTCCTAAGGTATTCGAGCGGGCTTTCTTTCGTAAGGGATCGTTCGTCCACGTCTTCGGGTTCGATCCTAAAATCCAAATCCAGAGTTTCCAACACCTGTTTTCTCCGAGGAGATCTGGATCTTAAGACGATCATAAAATCCAAGGTTTGAGAAAAGCGTTGCTTTGCACCCGTTTTCCGGTCGATATAGACAATGATGATGAAGAATCGGCGACCCCGAGTTATCGGTATATGTATCGTTTTATGGTCTCTTTTCTGTACCGTAAGTCCCCTTTTTACGGAAGATAAAAAAACGGAGAAGGAATCTCAAAAACCCGAATCTTCGCGGGAATTGATCGAAACCGGAAAACTGGAATCGGTGCGTAGACGTGCGTTTACGGCCTTAAAAGGAATTCGTGTTTCTCTTTTGAACTTCGGCAAAAAGCAGGAGCTGGAAAAATTTACGACCGAATACGGCCAAGCCGAAACTCAATATCTAAGAGCCGAGTATTCTTCCGCGACGAATTCCTTTGAACGGATTTTTAAATCGATCACTCCTTTGGAAGATTCGATCCGAAAGGACTACGAGTCGAAAACGATACAACTCGGCCAAGAAATCGCTCCGATCGTGGTTTCCATCCGCCTGGATGAAAAAAATAAACTCCGTTCCATTTTACCGGTATTAGAAAAATTTTATATTCGCTCCGGAGAATCCTCTAAAGCCGCCGTAAACGAATTGGAAAAAGGAGATCGAACCTCCGCGTTTTACTTTCAGAAACAGTCGTTGTTTTCCTTATATCAGATAAAAATTCTTCTGGGAAAAAACGAGGATCTCACTCTTTCGGATCGGATTTCCAAAAACAGGATTCTCGAAACCGATTATCTGAAGCCGGAAGAATTGGTTTACTGGGACGATACGAACGATCGTATCCATTCCGAAGCGGAAGAAGAACGCAAAAAGGAAAGAATCAAAACGCTCAAAACATACGAATGGCGTCTCGGTATTTCCGCCGGAAAACTTCAAAAGGAATCGGATTCCAAAGCGCCCCCTCCCGCGCCGGATAATTCCGCTAAACCGAAATGAAAGCATTCAAAAAAACGAATATAATTACGACTTTGACGCGAATTTTCCGGCTCTCGGTCCTCGTTTTTTGTATCGGAGTTTTACCTTCCTGCAGAAGGGGAAGTTTCGATCGTGTAAAGGAATCCGGTTTCCAATATCTTTGTAAGGAATATCTGCTTTTTTGCGATAAGATCGTAACCAAAATCGACATGTTCGACTGCGACCCTTTGCACAACATGTACGAGAGCGACGGTTCCCATTATATCAACAGGGACGTCCTGGTAGACGACCTCACCGTAGAAAAGGGGGATCGTGAGTCGGAAATTTTCGATCCTTATTCCGAAAAAAGACCGAAGAAGGAAAAAACGAGAGATACTAATTCCGACTTCGGAAAAAATATCCGGATCGATTCTAAAAAATTGATCCGAACCTTCGATACCGAACGCGGAAAAAAACCGCAAATCGGAGACGGTTCGGAATCGATCGAGGATATTCGTCCCTGTTATCCCGTTAAACCGAACTACGAAAAGGAGTGAACGAAATTGAACGATTTATTCAACGTAAAAAATAAAACCGTCCTTGTTACGGGATCCACGAGAGGAATCGGAAAGTATTTTGCGGAAGGTTTCTTAAAAGCGGGCGCCGTCGTCTACGGAACCGGCTCCTCCGAGGAATCGATTAAAAAATTCGAGGGGACAGGGATCAAAGGTTATGCAGCGGACATCCGTCAACCGGACGTCATGACTTCCATCATAGAAAATATCGTAAAGGAGCACGGAAGATTGGACGTTCTCGTCAATAACGCAGGAATTGCCTCCAACAAACCCGCCGCTTTTTTGAAGGAAGACGAAATCGAATCGATCATACAGACGAACTTTACGGGCGTTTTTCGCACGTGTGCGTCTTATTATAAAATCCATAAAAAGAAAGGCGGAAATATTATAAATATTGCATCTATTTTGGGGATGAGGGGAACGAAATTCGCGTCCGTTTATTCCGGAACCAAAGGCGCCATAATCAATATGACCCGAGCTTTGGCCGTAGAATGGATGGGTTCCGGTTATCGTGTGAACGCGATTTGTCCAGGTTTTATCGATACCGATATGACCGATATGATTAAAGAAAAACCGGAAGTTATGGAACATATGCTGAAGGCTATTCCGATGGGAAGATTGGGAAAACCGGAGGATCTCGTAGGCGCCGCGATTTTTCTGGCGAGCGAGGCTTCTTCGTACGTTACGGGACAAACGATCGTTGTGGACGGCGGTATAACGGCGGGTCTTTGATTCGTCTAACGTTAGATGATTGTTTCTTTACATCCGATCAATCCGGAAAAACGAAAACTCCAACAGATCTCGGATCGATTGTTGGAAGGGAAGGTTTATATCTTTCCTACGGATACCGTCTATGCTTTGGTTGCGGATTCCCAATCGAAAGCGGGCGTCGAACGTCTGTATGAACTGAAAAACATTCCTAAAAACCAACCCTTATCCTTGGTTTGTCCGAATATTTCTGTCGCATCCAATTATATGGAATCGCTTCCCAACGAAGCCTTTCGTCTGATGAAACGAATTACTCCGGGCCCGTTCACATTTATAGCAAAAGCCAACAAACATCTTCCGAGAGTTTCGTTTTCCAATCAGAAGGAAAAGCAGATCGGAATTCGAATTCCGGATTCGGTTTATCTGCAGGAATTGATGAAACTTCATCCGAATCCTTTGACGACCACTTCCGTTTTCGCCGGAGACGAGTTTATCATCGAAGTGGATTCTCTGGAGGAAATCTACGGAAGCCGAGTCGAGGGAATCGTGGACGGCGGTATCGTTGAAGTAGAACTTTCGACGATTTTGGACGTTACAGGAGACGAGATCGTGGTCGTTCGTGAAGGTAAAGGCGCCGAGTTATTGTGACTTTTGTTCGCTTTCGTATGTCGCTTTAAAAAAATCGCTTTTAAAATGCAGTTCCTTTGTATAAAAATTATTTCGATTTCTACTCACCTCTTCCGAAAACTGCCGACTGTGTTTTGAAAATTATTTCGAAAATTCGTCTACTGAATTGCGCTTTCCGAAGTTTATCGAAATCTTTACCCGAAATTTCACGAAATGAAACGTTTCTCATCGATCCTATTCATCATATCCGCTTGCGCTTCCTGTAGCCTAAAGTCGATGGAGAACGTTTGCGACGTTTCCGGGTCGCTTTTTTATAAGAACCTCCTACTCAGTTATATCGTCAATGCCGGAAAAATTTCCAGCTGCGGACTGGACGAACGATTACCGAGCGGTGCGCCTCCCCGGATTTTAAACGCGGGTGAGAATCGGATTTTAAACAGCGGATTTTTAACGGGTGATTTCGATTCGGATGTTTCCGAAATTCAAGTTTCGTTGGATTCAGGTCCTTTTGTTTCCGCCGCTCTTTCCGGAAATCAATGGAAGTTTCAACTTCCTGCGGCCGGGGTTCCGACCACAATTCCAGTAACGGGTGTTTGGAAAGAATGGAGTTTTCACACGATTTCAGTTCGATCGAGGAACGCTTCCGGACAACTTTCCTTAACGGAGACGATTCGAGTTCAACAAGGAATCAATCGTGACATTAACGGAGACGGATACCCCGACGTGTTGATCGGTTCTCAAGTTTCCAACAGTGTTCGCGTTTATTACTCGCTCGGAAAAACGAAGGGTATCAGCTCTTCCCCCGTTTCGGTCATCAATGGAGGCGGCGGCGGATTCGGATATTCTGTAAAATTAGGCGACGTTGACGGAGACGGATACGCGGACGGGGTCGTCGGAGATGCCGCTGATAACGGTGTTTCCGTTTATTTGTCCTTAGGAACTTCCGGCGGACTTTCCAATGCCGCGGTTACTTCTTTTACGGCCGGAACCGGCGGGATCGTCAACGTCGCGTTAGGTGATACAAACGGGGACGGTTTTACGGATCTTTTGTTGGGAGCTTGTTACGATGCCGGAAATGCGGGAGGGATTTACGTTTATACTTCCAACGGGATCGTAGGCCAGGGTGTTACATACAGTCAAAACATAGCCCACCCCGGAGGAATTTCGTTTTTCGGTTACGGTGTTGCGCTGGGCGACGTTAACGGAGACGGCAAAGCCGATGCGATGATTGCGTCGGTAGGTTCGAGTCAAAACGGATCCTCATACATATATCTCGCACAAACTTTCGGAACGTACGGAGGAGCTCCCTCCCAAACCATTTCCGGTTCTCCGAACTGGTATGCGAATTCGATTTACGCGTCCGATATCAATCGGGACGGTTTTACGGATATGATCGTAGGGGCTTATCAGGAAAACGGAGGAAGTATTTATATCTACAATTCCAACGGATCGTCCGTGGTAAGCGTGCTCAACAGTCCCGTGATCGGACTTGCCGGATCGGCTAACGGCACTTCGGTGACTTCCGGAGATGTCAACGGAGACGGCTTTTTCGATGTTCTTGGAGGCGGTTATACCTATACCGATACGAATTTAAACCAAGGATCCGGCGCGACTTTTTTGTATGCAGGAGATCTGTTCGGCTTCTCGCCTACCGCATTGAATTTTCTAACCTCTCCGGTAACGGAAGGGCAAATGGGAATGTCCGTCGCTTCAGCCGATATCGACGGAGACGGTTTCAGCGATCTAATGATCGGAGCACCTAGTTCAGTCGGCGGTTCCGCAACGAATGCCGGAAGAGTTTATTTGTATTTCTCGGACGGAGTCGGCGGTTATACGAGCGCACCCCAAACGTTCACGGATCCGGACGGGACCGGTGCGTTCGGTCAATCCTTGGATTTATGATTTAGCGGAATCGCTTTTTCCATTCCTCTTCTTTAAAACCCGCGAAACCGAAATCTTCGCCGAGAACAAAAGGTCGTTTGACGAGGTTCCCATGTTTGGAAAGAAGTTCCAATTGTTCGTCGAGAGACAAAAAAGGAAGTTTGTCTTTTAGCCCCATTTCTTTATAATCCCCGCCGGAGGTGTTGAAGAGCTTTTTGGAATCGTTTCCAAGATACTTCAACATGGTTTTTAGTTCCGCTTTTTTGGGAGGAGTTTCCCGAATCGGAAGAACTTCCAACTCCACTTTTTTTCCGGCTAAAAATTTAAGAGCCTTTCTGCAAGTTCCGCAATTTTGGTATTGATATACTTTCAGTTTCAAAGACGTATTCCCCGATTTCGATGCTTTTACGCGGATCTTTCGGGTCAAGTTTTCCGACGCCGAATTTACGAAAAGATCGTAGTTTTGGAAGGACGCTTACGGAGCTATCTCAGGATTCGAACCGTAATTTTCGGTCCGTTTTCGAATCCTATGTTTCGAGTGTGGTCGGAACTCCGGATTTTTGATCCTGGAATTTTCTTCCCCCGTCTCGAAAATCTTTTCGTTGAAATTGCTTCTTTCGACCGATAGGATTCATACAGGCAGACTCGGAACGTGTTGAATAAAAAGACCAATCTGACCGGAAGACAAAAGGCCGCGATTTTTCTCATTGCGGTCGGGAGCGAGGTTTCTTCCGAGATTTTCAAACATCTTCGAGAGGACGAGATCGAGCAGATCACTTTCGAAATCGCTCGTTTGGACAAGATTACTCCGGAAGACAAGGAAAAGGTCTTAGTAGAATTCAACGAGCTCATGATGGCTCAAGAGTTTATCTCCAACGGCGGGATCGACTTCGCAAGAGGGCTTTTGGAAAAGGCTCTCGGAAACCAGAAGGCGATCGACATCATCAATCGACTTACGTCTTCGTTACAGGTCAGACCGTTCGACTTCATTCGAAGAACGGATCCGCAGCACTTATTGAACTTTATCCAGAACGAACACCCGCAAACGATCGCTCTCATTTTATCGTACTTAGATCCGCAAAAAGCGTCCAATATCCTCTCCAATTTACCGCATACCATTCAGGCGGAAGTAGCGAAACGAATCGCTACGATGGACCGGGTAAGTCCGGACGTACTTCGCGAAGTGGAACGAGTCCTGGAGCGAAAACTTTCCACCCTGGCTTCCGAAGATTATACCTCTGCCGGTGGTATCGATTCCGTGGTGGAAATTCTCAACCTGGTGGACCGGGGAACGGAAAAGACAATCATAGAAGCTCTGGAAGAAGAAGATCCGGAACTTGCGGAAGAGATAAAAAAACGGATGTTCGTCTTCGAAGATATCGTTCTTTTGGATGACCGAGCGATTCAGAAAGTGATGCGGGAAGTGGACAACTCGGATCTCGCAAAAGCGTTGAAATCGGTGGATACCGAAGTTCAGGAAAAAATCTTCAAGAACATGTCCAAACGGGCCGCAAACCTACTTCGGGAAGACATGGACTTCATGGGTCCGATTCGGATAAAAGACGTGGAAGACGCGCAGCAAAAAATCGTAAACATCATCCGTAAACTCGAAGACGCGGGGGAAATCGTCGTGGCTCGCGCCGGAGAAGACGAACTCGTTATGTGATCCGAGTTTTCTATTCGGAAAAATTTTCTTTCGTCTTAGTTCAAGTAAGACAACCATCCTCCGTTGACACGAAAATCATTTAAGAGGATAGACTTAACGATTCAGTTTTGCGATTCACGAGAAAAAGCACGTTCTACTTCATTCAACCTTCCCGAAAAAATCGGATCTCGTTTACGGTTTTAAGTTGAATCCGACTTTATATTTTTATGAACACGACGATCCAAGAGGAAATTTCATTCAACTTGTCCGAGACGAAATCGCCTGGTCTCGCGAAAACCTATTTTTTAGTCCCGCAAACGATCCGAACTTTAACGATCGTAATCTTGATTTATCTTTCGATCTTAACTTCACTCACGGCGGAGGAAGCTCCGTTTTTTCGACTGAAAGACCAACGCGGAGTTACGATCGATTCGAGAAGTTTTAAAGGAAAAACCTTATTCTTGTTAGGTTGTAATTTTAAAGACGTTGTACTTTGTCGTAAACACGGAAGAAAGATATACTGGAGAATGCAGAATCTTCTGGAGGAAGCCGAAGATACGACGGTTTTCGTCGCTTTTCTGGATTTTCGGGGAGCACCGAAAGAAGTTTTTTCCTACATCGAAAAAGAGCGAAATAAAAATTACGAATCCATCTATTTGGACGAAAAAGGAGTCTTATCTTCGGGTGTTCGTTCCGGTTTTTCCTGGTTGCGTATTTTTTCTCGGAACAAACGGCTCCTTTACGAATCGTATTATTCGGAAGTAGATGATCGCACCGTAGATTCCCTTTATGAAATCATTCGCAGACAAAAAAAATAAAATCCTGTTTCTCCTTTGTATTTCGGCGTTTCTTCCCTTGTTTTCCTGCGTTCAAAAAAAACCTACACAAGCCGATTATTGGAAACGATATCTCGAATATCAAAAATCCGTTCAAAAAGAATATCCCACAGGAGGAATCAGAAACGCCCTTTTCGGAAATTTGACTTCGGAAGACGAACCTCTCTTGAAGAACGAAAACGGAATTCTTTTTCTGAATTTGTATCTCCAAAAAACGGAACGAGGTTTTCAACCCGTTTTAACGGGGGATCCGATTCCTGACGATGCGCCTTATAAGATTCATGCGGAATATTTACCTTCTTCGTTTCAGGACGTAAAGACATACAAACTCAAACGAAAAACCGTCTCCGTTTTACCCGCTTACAGTTATGCGGATTTTTTCAGACACGCAGATCGGTTTCAGAATTTTCTGAAAAAAGAATCCGCGGATTCCGCAAAACTGGCGTCGATCTCCGCGGCACATCGATATTTGTGTACGGTCAGTCGATGCGATTGTACGAGGTCCGAAAGTTCTTCCCTACTTTCGTACACATTGAACGATGATACACGGGAGGAATTTCCCAACTTCTACAAAAGGTTTTACAAACTTCTAAATCAAATTTCGTATAAAATCACGATTTTTAAATCCGGAGAATTTCTAAACGGAATCGAACTTTACAACGAAAAGGAAAAAACATTCTTAAAAATCCCGGACACCGAATCTGGTTATTGGGCTAATCCAAAAATCCTGCATATTAGAATTTCCTTATTCATAGAGGCCTACGGTCTGAAGATCGACATTAGAAATTTAGGATATAGACTCTCGTTTTTCTCATCTAAAAACCGGGAAAAAATTATCGGAGAGTTTTCGCGAATACCCGAACGAAAAATCAGCGGACGTTTTCTCAGGATTTTCCCTCCTGGAGTGGTGGATTGGTTCATACCCGGAAATATGGATGAATATTTCGATCGATACTTTTCGCTTCTTGTGCAAGGTTCGGACGGAAAGGGAGGAAGCAGATTTCGAACCGAATCCGTAAAAACCGGTAATACGATGAAAGTCATCTTAAATTCGGAAGCGGAAATTTTCAGAGAAAGATTTTCTCCCTTTCGATCCGGCGAGACCACGGAGGATCGGCCTTCCTTTTGGGAAGTTTTGGAAAAGATTTTAATAGAAGATTTAAGTTAAAGTGTACTTTAACTTCTACTTTGAGAGTGGATTTTATTTTTCTTTAGAAATTAGAATCTTTCTAAAGTGCTTGACTGTGCGTCTAATTTCCGGATTTTATTTTTAGTTCCAACGTTCGAATTCTTCGGCGTTGAAAAATCAAATTCTCTCGATGAATTGGAGGTATTATGGAAGGAATCGCTCTTTTCACGAATCAGGGCTTTTATTTCGTCTTTAAATGGATACACTTCCTCGCAGGTGTCGCTTGGATCGGTTTGTTATGGTATATCAATTTCGTTCAAGGTTCGTTCTTCGCCGAGACGGACGCCGATACGAAAAAGAAAGCCACTCAACAACTCGTTCCAAGAGTTCTTTGGTGGTTCCGTTGGGGAGCGATGTTTACGTTCTTAAGCGGTTGGACGATGATCGGAATTTCCCTTTATAACGGAACAACTCTTTCTTCCGGACAATGGCTTGCCGTGATTTTAGGCGGAGCTCTTTTGGGTTCTTTGATGTGGTTTAACGTTTGGTTCGTGATTTGGCCCGCTCAAAAAGTGGTCATCGCGGCCGCAAAAGGTGAAACCGCTGAAAATCCCGCTCCAAGAGCGGCTCGCGGACTTCTCGCTTCCAGAACGAATACGCTTCTTTCGATTCCTATGCTGTTTTTGATGGGAGCCGCAAGAAACCTTCCGATTTCTTTCGATGTAAGCGGATCCGAAGCGCACACTTTCTTAGGAGTCATTCTGGCGATTTTAGCCCTGGTCGAAATCAACGCGTTAACCGCAACACCGGAAAGCGCGACGTTCAAGCCGATCAAAACCGTTAAGGGAGTCATCACTTCCGGTTTCGTTCTTACCTTGATCATTTACGTAATCCTTGAGGCGATTCTCTAATCGATGCAGATCACTGAAAATCGAGGCGGGTTCTCCCGCCTCTTACTTGTTTCTTTTTCCTTAATTCTTCTTATTGCGAATTGCAAAGAAGAAGAGAATCTTTCACCCGAACAAAAACTGATTTCCCAGGGAAAGGGTTTGTATGTTACGAACTGTTCCGCTTGCCACAACCAAAATCCCGCCCTCGACGGCGCGGTCGGTCCGGCGGTTAAGGGTTCTAATTTCGAATTATTGAAGGCAAGAATCGTAAGCGGTACTTATCCGCCGGGATATACGCCAAAACGACAAAGCCAAGTCATGACCCGTCTTCCTCTGAACGACGATCAAATCAAAAGTATCGAAGCGTTTTTAAATTCTCCTTGATCGAACAAAAACATTAGGGATTTTGAATATCCCTAATGTTTTTTCCAGCCGAAAGGTCGTTTTCAATACGTTTATTAGACGATGAATCCTCTATCCTTCGTTTTCGAAAAATAGATTCGATTTTTTGAATGTTCTGCATTTACGATCTTTGCGAGAGGGATGCGTAGGGCTTGTCTCGAAGCGCGTTTTTCGAATGTTCTCGCGTTTTTTCTACAAGACGAGCGGAGAGATGAGCGGACAGCGAACCCGGAGCAGCGCGTTTCCCGCGGCTGCGGGAACTCGCCACGAATCCTGAAACGGATTATCAAGAGAATTCTTAATTTCTGCCGATCGAGTCGCGGACATTTCTCATGATATCCACGATTTGCGAATGAATCCTGCCGTTGGAAACTACCACTTCCGAATTTCCGGAAAGAAAGCGTTTACCGCCGAAGTCCGTTAGTTTTCCTCCGGCCTCGGTGAGTATTACGGAGCTCGCAGCCGTGTCCCACAGTTTGACTCCCTTCTCCCAGATTCCGTCGAGCAAACCTTCCGCAACCCAACATGTATCGAGAACGAACGAGCCCGTTCGTCTCATCGATCGGCCGCAACTGATGAAAGCGGTGATATCGGAAATGACTTCGTTTAATATTTCCTTTCTATTCGTGGGAAAACTCGGAACCAGCATGGCACGCGCCAAAGATTCCGTGTTGGAGACGTCGATTCGAAGTCCGTTTTTAAAAGCGCCTTGCGAAAGAATCGCCGAGTATTTCGTATTCAATCCCGGAACGAAAACCACGCCCGCAACGGGGGATTCTCTGTGTTCGAGTCCGATCGATACACAATAAAGAGGAATTCCTCGAACGAAATTCATCGATCCGTCGATTGGATCCAAAACCCAACGAAAGGAATTGTTTCCCTCGTATCTGTAGTTGTCTTCGGAAAGGATGGAATCGGACGGAAAATTTTGTCTGAGATATTCCACGATGAACTTGCCCATCATCTCGTCGGCCTTGTGGATCTGATCCTTCTCTTCGGCCTCGGTTGAAAAAGCGAACGCTTTGAGATCCTTTTGAAGTTTCAGCGCGGATTCGATAAAAATCCCGGAAACGGATTGAACGGATTTGATCCTGCGTTTGACTTCCTCTAAAGGAAAATCAATGGGAGGGGCAAGTGGTTGGTCCATGGGCTTCTCTTCAAAAAAGATTACTTTCGATTTAGGATTTTCCAAAGCATATTACCGGAGGGAGTTACGTCCCTTTCCGTTCCGAAGGAACGGAGCCAGTCGTGCAGTGGTTCCCGTTTTACTGAATCTATAGTCATGCTTTCCGGCGACAATAAAAGATCAATCAAATGCCGGAAGGTATCAAATCTCCGGAAAATTCTTTCCTGAGAATCGTCCAAAAAACGGGAACTGATCGTATGAAGTTCGACGTCGATCGGTTCGAAAACCTTACCCGGTTCCCATATTTCCTTACGAATGTCCAAGATGGAATGAATCATGGAGATCTGTTTGGAATAGTCTATATCGTCGAAGAGTTCCGAATAGGTCTGTTGAATCTTGTTCGATACATGTTCGTCGTCCACTTCGACCATAAATTCCGTCTCTTTGTATTTGCGAGGCAGAAAGTCCACGATTTGTCCCTGTATCAACTCCAAGGATTCCAAAGGAAGAATTCTCGCGAGATAATAGATTTGCCGCGTTCTCACGGAAGCGGTTTGTCCTTGTTGTGCCTGCTTGACGATCGATTCTCGAGACGCTCCGCCCAAATAGGAAAGAATAAAACTCACCACGAAGATGAATCCACCGCTCTCCGCTGATTCGTCAGGAAACGGTTTTACGAGATAAAGCTGGTTGGAATTTTTCTTCGGTTTCGAAATCGGAAGCACGTGACAACCGGCGATCAATTCCGGCACGAGTTGTTCGGCTTGTAGAAGAAATTCCTTTGCCGCGGAAAATTCGACGCCGTAAATCGACGTCGGCGGTAAAATAAAACTTTCCTCGAATCTGAGAAACGGCGTATGCAGGTTATCGACGAAAATTTCATTCGGACGATTTTTCCCCGTGACCGACGAAAGGATACGATTCAGTTCTTCGATTTGATTGAGTTCCAAAAATTCAATACCTTTCTATTTTGTTAAACGACAACAATCGACGAAACCGAATTGTGCTTCGGAAATATACTATGAAAAACCGACAAACGATCCTACTTTTTCCTTGAAACGGTTTGAATCCGCACTTCGTAAGGATTCAAAATACGAAATCCGGCCGGGGCTTTTTTTCCGGAATGATTTATTAGAATTTCGTAATCATTCTTCCTTCCCTTACGGATTACTTTTTCCACATTGGGTCCGTAAAAAGTAAAAGGCAACTTGGCTTCTCTAAGAACCCTACGATATAAAAGCATAAAGCCGAGAGGTTCGAGGGATGCGCCTACGTAAATCACCTTTCCTTTATGGTAGGAATTGGCCGTGATGACCGGTTGGCCTTTGTAGAATTTCCGCTTGTCCGTATAACGCGCCCAGACTTCGGCCGTTGTGGGCTCCAGAATTTCGCAGATCTTTGTACAAACTCCCGGAAAAACGCGGAATCGGAATTTTACCTTTTGATTTCCCACGGCCTCGAATTTGCGGACTCGTACCCCGGCCATTTCCGCAAACGGACCGGGTATTTGTGAGTCGTTCATCCAGCCGTTTAGGTCTTTTGCGCCGGTCCTAAACCCGAGAATCAAAATTCCGCCTTCCCGAACGAACGTCTCCAGCTTTTCGAAAACCGTATCGTTTACCATCGTATACATCGGAAGTATTATAATTTTATAATCTTTGAAATCGATCTTCGAAGCAGGACGAAAATGGGTATTCACGTTGAGAACGTTCATCCCCGCAAACCACGTCGCCATTTCTATATCGTAACCGACCTGCGACCAAGGTACGGGGGAAAACTTCAAACCGGAGGAAATCGGTTGGTGTTTCCAGTTGCGTGCGTTTTCTATGTCGTGAACCACGGCGACTTCCGCGGGAAATAATTCCTCCGTAAAGTCATCCGCGTATTCCGAGATTTCCTCGATTCCTTTCTGTAGTTCGAAATAACGATCGGTCTTCTCTTTGTCGTGATCCAAAATTCCGTAACAAAGTTGTTCCTGCCCGAAACGCGCGGTTCGATATCTGAAATAATAAATCGCGTTGGATCCGTGAACGATAGAATGTTTCGTCCAAAGTTTGATTTGTCCGGGAGCCGGAAGATAACCGAGTAAGTCGTGTCCTTGAAATCCGGAAATCTGCTCCATCACGGTAAAGGGAAGATTTTTCAAACCTCGACTGTATTGCAACATTGCGGAGATAAACGGATGCGGGAACGGTTCTTCTTGTTCTCCCCAAGTGGGATAGTGATCCCAGGAAACGTAATCCAGATAGGAGGACAATTCGGCCATGTCGATGATCGGCAGAAACGGAGAAGGATATAAGTTCGTAGTCAAAGGACGTCCTACGGAAAATTTCCTCAAAATCTGGGTCTGCAATCTTACGAATTCTACGATCGTGTCGGAATGAAACCTGTAAAAATCCTGAATCATCGAAGGATTAAAATTGCTCGCTACGTGCGGACCGGGCGCCGGAATCTGATCGAAAGAATCGTAGACTACTCCCCAAAATACGTTTCCCCAGACTTCGTTTAACGTTTTGATCGTTTTATATTTTCGCTTCAGCCATTCACGGAACGCCTTTAAGGAAGTCGGAGAATGATCGATATCGGATCCTTCGTGGCCGATCTCGTTGTCGATTTGCCAACCTATTACGATGGGATGATTTCCGAAATGTTTAGCCATGGCGGTCACGATTTTCGTCGTCGCCTTTTTATAATTAGGCGAAGAGAAACAGGCTTGTCTTCGTGTTCCAATCGTTCTTTTGATTCCGTCCCTTTCCTGAATTATGTCCGGAAATTTTTTGACAAGCCAGGGAGGAAAGGTCGCGGTGGGGGTTCCTAAAATCGCGGTCATTCCGTTTTTTTGAAGTAGGTCCAGAATCCGATCGTAAAAGGAAAAGTCGAATTTTCCTTCCTTCGGTTCCATCAGAGCCCAGGAGAATTCCGCGAGACGAACCGAACGTAAGCCCATCTCTTTCATAATTCGGATGTCTTCTTCCCAATCTTTTGGGGTCCATTGTTCCGGGTAATAATCGGCTCCGAAAATCATTCCATTCTCCTTTTGTTCCGCAAAGAGATTTCATCGAAGGGTTCCATTCTGAAAAGAAAGAAAAGCGCAAATCCGGTATGTCTAATAGAAAAAATACTGTCTTTTCCCGGGAAAGTCTGAGAGGATACGATCGAGGCGGAATCGTATCGAACGACCCCTCTCCAGCCATCCCGCCGTCAAAAAGGATTTCATGCAAAATCAAGATTCCCTGATCTACGGAATTTTACCCGATATTCACTTCCGTTATTCCGCCACAGAAATTTCATACGCCGTTACTGCCGCTTCCAATTTGCATAATCTGGATGATTCCGATACGCAGTTGTTGGCGAGGGCCATGTTGGGCGCGTTCTTTCTCGCGGACCAAGTAAAAGAAGATACGAAAGTCAGCCTTCAGATTCAGTTTAACGAAGATTCACCGATTCATTCCGTGCTCGCTTACAGCGATCGAAAAGGTAGAATGAAGGCTGTTTTAAGGGCGAGACCGGAAGAGGACGTCGAACCTTCTCCCGTTTCGGAGGATTATCGCGGAGTTTTAAAGGTCTTTCGCTGGAAAGACGGAGCTTGTATCTATCAATCCGTGGTTCCGTATCAGAATAAAAGTTTCGAGGAGAACTTTCAGAATTATCTCAATAGCTCGGAACAGATCACGTGTTTCGTCGTTTTGTGGATCGAAAAAAACGACCTTCATTGGGATATTCGCGGATTGTTGTTTCAGTCCCTTCCGGAAGCGAAGGAAGAAGATATTCAAAAAATTGAAAGTCTTTGGGAAAAAATAAATTCGGATCCGCACGGGTTTTTAGGAAAGAACATCTATAATTGCCTGAATAAAATCGGGGAAGTCAGTCGATCCGCGGTCCAGATTTTGGAGGAAGGGCAACCGGAGTTTCGTTGCGATTGTTCCGAGAATAAAATTCGCGAATTGATCCAGACGTTGGGAAAGGAAGAAGCGATGCAGATCGTTGACGAGATCGGTTTGATCGAAGTTACATGCGAATTCTGTACTTCCGTATATCGTTTCGAAAGAGAAAAGGTAAGTGAATTGTTTTGAGGATGAATTGGAAACGGTATTTCGTAATCTAAAATTAGAAGCATTAGATAAACCTGCAGAATTTATAGCGTCCTTAATCCGCGCATCCATCGACCGAAATCTTCATCCTGTTTTTCTGTTTACCGGATCGATGGGATCTGGTAAAACGACTTTCACATCTAAACTGGTAAAAAAAATTTCACCGAACGCAAACGTCAATTCGCCCACGTATACGCTTTACAACGAATATCCGATTCCTGAAAGCGAGGAAAAATTCTATCATTTCGATCTCTATCGTTTAAGATCTCCCCTTGATTTGGAGGATTTGGGTTTCGACGAAATTTGGGGGAAAACCGGAATTTCGATCATCGAGTGGTGGCAGGTCGCGTGTGCCGATATAGAAATTCTTCCTTTAAAAATCGAGGCGGGATTTAAGTTCGAATCTGAAGAAGAAAGGACGATTACATTCAAAAGTTATGATATACTTTCCTTTCCGGACTTGAATCGACTTTGGAGCGATTCGGAGAAACTTCTTCTATGAAAAAGATTCTATTCTTCGATGCAACCAATCAGTGGATTTTGGCCGAAACGTTTCTTTTTCACGAAGACGAAACGGTGGAACGAAAGTCGTTCTATTCCGGAATTCATCCCAAAGAATCCTCGAAATTACTGATTCAAGAGTTGCGTAACGTTCTAATAACTTCCGATTGGACTAAACCGGATCTGATCGCGGCGGCGCTCGGTCCGGGATCGTTTACCGGGTTACGGATCGCCGTCGCCACGGCGCGCAACCTTGCACAACTCTGGTCGATTCCCGCTTTGGGTTTCGATAGTTTGAACGTTTATACGTCCTACTATTTTCGGGAAGCGGGCGACCCGGTCGTCGTCGCGATCGAAGCCAAACAGAAAAAAATTTATTTCGGAATGGAGGATCGTCGCGGATTCTTCGGTTCGATGGACGTCAAACCGGATGAGATCCTCGAAAGGATTCCCGAAGACAGGCTGCAGGCTTTTCTGACTTCGCAAAAATATTCGGATCGTCCGGATTTTTTCGAAGGAGTTTCTATCTTGGAAAACTTACCGTCTGGCTCCGCGATACTTCAGGAGAATATTTCGGTGGTTAGAGAGGCCCTCGAACTACCGCACCGCTTTCCGTATTGGAAACTGGTTCCCAACTACGTTCGAGGAACGTACGTCGATGACAGATCGACAACATAACAATCATGAAACAAAATAAAAAACAAATCAAACAAAAGGGTTCATCCAAGTCGTTCCCGAAAAAGAAAACCACAACTTCGTTTAACAATCGTCGTTCGGATAAAAATCCGGGAAGAGGAGAAGGTTTTAAAGAAAACGAATTAGGAAAGAAGATCCTCAAATATCTTCAGTCCAGAGCCGGTTCCGTGATTACCAACCGGGATCTATCCGCCAAAATTCTTCGGGAAGAGAATCAGAATTCCTACGGAAAAAAAAGGGAAAAATGGCAATTTGAGGAAAAGGAACGGGAGATTTCCGAAATTCTGAAACTGCTCGAGTCGGAAGGATTGATAGAATTAGAAAAAAAGAATATATTCGTCTTTCCGAATCAAACGTTGCAAGGAACGATTTCGATCAGCAAACGCGGCGACGGTTTCGTTAAACTTCCTTCCGGCACGGAAATTTTCGTTCCCGGTCAATTCGCACAATCCGCGATTCAAGGCGATCTAGTGGAAATCCATCCGTATGGAATAGGTAAAAAAGGAAGATTAGAGGGAGAAGTCACGGAAATCCTTCGTCGAGGCCGCGATCTATATCGGATGATCGTAACCGAAAAGGATCCCAAGTTCATATTCGGCAAATTGTTGGATATAGACGGGGAAGAAAAGGAAGGTTACATTCTTCGAAAGACGATCCTAACGGATCTTCAGGATGAGATCAGATCGGACGACGTCCTGATCGTTAGGTTGAAGGAAGACACGGAACACGAAAGAAATCTTTACGAAGTCCAATTCCTCCGTTTCGAATCCGATACGAAAGAGGATCTTGATCTTATGAGAATGTTGATGAAGTACAATTACGATATTCTCTATCCCGAAACGATTCGACTAGATTTTCCGGACGAAGTGGACGAAAGCACAGTGGATGATTGGAATTCGAGGGTGGATCTTCGGAATCTGAAATGTATCACGATCGACGGAGAATACTCGAAAGACTTCGACGACGCGATCAGTTTCGTGGAGGAGAAAAATCGGATCCGATTTTACGTTCATATCGCGGACGTTTCGTATTACGTAAGACCAGGAACTCCCTTGGACGAAGAGGCTTATAACAGAGCCACTTCCGTTTATCTGGGAAGTCGTGTCGTGCCTATGCTTCCTCCTGAACTTTCCGAAAATTTATGTTCTTTGGTCGCCAATAAAAATCGTTTGGCTTTCACGGTGGAAATGGAGGCCGATCGGAAGGGAAAAATCACGCATGCAAAATATTATAAAAGTGTAATACGAGTTGCGGAACGTTATACATACAATCGAGCCGAGGCAGAAATTCTTTCAGGAGACGCGAAAAATTGGATCTTTAGAATGAACGAATTCGCCAAGGCGCTCCGCGAAAACCGGATCGCGAACGGCAGAGTGGATCTCAATTTAAAGGAAAATAAGGTAGTCACGGATTCCGATCACAACGTGATCGAAATTTCCGTTCAGGAACGTCTGCAGGCGCATATTCTCATCGAAGAGTTTATGCTTTCCGCCAATATTAAAGTCGCGGAGTTTCTCCGAAAAAAGAAACAACCTACTTTGTATCGGGTGCACGAAGCGATGGATGAGGAAAAGTTGGAATCCCTCAACGCGTTTTTAAAGTTAAACGGAATTAAAACTTTGCTTAAGGATTCGAGTTACGAATCGATTCGTGCCGTTTTGAAAAACCTCGAAGGGAAACCTGCGGAACGTCTATTCAATATGTTTTTGCTTAGGACGTTTATGCAGGCGTATTATTCGGGAGAACATCTGGGCCACTGGGGATTAGGTTTCGAGGATTATTGTCATTTCACTTCCCCCATTCGTCGCTATCCGGATTTGATCTGTCATCGTGCGCTTCAGAATATTCTTTTGGAAAAAAAACCCGCTTATACTCCGGAAGATATGATATCCGCAGGATTACATTGTTCTCATCAGGAAAGAAAGGCGACCGATTCCGAAAGGGATTACTACAAACTTAAGGCGTGTCGTTATCTGGAAAAAACGGGAATTAAGGAATTCTCGGCAACGATCATCGGTTGTAAGCCGTTTTTGATTTTCGTAGATTTGGAAAATCCCGCGGTGGACGCTTGTCTTCTCGCGTCCGAATTCACCGATGAAGGAGAAATCAGAATGGACACTGACTTCTCCTTTTATTCCAAGAAGTTTACCAAAATTTATACGCTCGGAGATAGGGTGGAAGTGGAGTTGGATCGTATCGATTACGAGGAGATCAAGATCTACGTGAAAATGAAAAAATTCCAAAAGAAAGTATAGACAAAGAAATTCCTTTCGTATACCACTGTGGAACGGTTGTTATATAAAAAACCGCGGTCTGCTTTGCGGCGGCGGGAGGTGAACTTGGAGCTGTTTCTGCAAGAACCGATTTCTCGGAATCGTTTTCTTAAACTCGGTTTGAAATTTCTCGCGATCACTGCGTTCGTTCTACCCGGAATGAACGCTTGTGGAGGGTCGATTCCGCGTCTTAGAGGTTTGAAAGAGGATCAATATCTTTCTTATAAATCTTTGGGAGAAGTTTTTTTACAGGGAAATCCCATCTCCGATTTCGATCTCGGAGTGGCGATGGACGATTACATATACGGGCATCCGACCCCGATCGATACCGAAGACGTTTTGCTTTTGTTGGGAATGATTCCTTCTTCGCGATTGGCTTCGCTCGCGCTCGATTTTTCGTTTACTCCGATGATCGGTTTGAGCGTGGAAGATCGGGAAAAACGTCTTCTTTCTTGGAAAAATTCCTCTCTCAATCTCAAACGGGGCGCTTATTCCATCATGCGGCAGATCGCGTTCTTTCTGGTTTCGAAAGACAAACGAATTCAAAAATTAGCGGGATACGAGGTTTAACTATGGGCGGAATTCCGGCGGCAAATTCTAAAATTATCGTTCCTAAACATCATAAGGAAATCATAGAACGCGAGAATATCAAAAACGGAGTCTGGGAACTCAAAGCGGAAGCGGTTGTAATCGGTTCCGGTGCCGGAGGAGCGGTCGCCGCCGCAACCTTGGCCAAAAAGGGATGGAACGTGATCCTCATCGAGGAAGGCTCTTACTTTACTCCGGCTCAATTTAACGGAGAGGAATTTTTATCCTCCGCGAGATTGTACAGAGACGCTGGTTTTATCGTCTCGGAAGAACAAACGCTGAGTATTCTCCAAGGAAGAACCGTCGGAGGTTCAACAACCGTAAACTGGCAGACTTCCCTCTATCCTCCGGATTACGTTACCTCCGAATGGGATCAAAGATTCGGTTTAAAAGGTTATTCCAGAAAGGATATGGATCCGTACGTTTCTTCCGTGCACGAAAGATTGGGCGTACATCCAGTTCCCGAAAATCTGATCAATGCGAATAACAATACTTTGATGAAAGGCGGAAAAGCACTCGGTCTTCATCCGGAAGTTCTGAACAACAACAATCGAGGTTGTATCGGTTTGGGAAGATGCGGTTTGGGTTGTCCGATTAACGCCAAACAGTCGATGTTTTTAACGTATATTCCCGATGCGATCGAAGCGGGCGCTCTCGTGATCGCAAATATGAAAGCCCAGGTGATCCATGACGGAGCGATAAAAACGGTCGTTGCGGAATTCACTCCGGATCCGTACGAAAAAGCGCCGGATACGGTCATCGACAAAATCAAGATTTCCGCACCGGTCGTTATAGTCAGCGCGGGTGCGATCGAAGGCCCTGCGTTGCTGCAAAGATCCGGATTGGGGAACGATTGGGTGGGAAGGAATTTAAAAGTTCACCCTACGAGTACGATCTTCGCCGTTTTCGACGAAACGATCAACATGTTTTCCGGTCCGCCTCAATCCGCCGTAATCAAAGACGGTCATAATCAGAATAATACCGGTTACGGCTTTTGGCTGGAAGTCGCTCCGTTTCGACCTACGTTAGTTGCTTCTTTGATTCCGTTTTACGGGAAACAACAGTTCGAGATGATTCAAAAATATCCGAACATGAGCGCGGGTATCGTGCTTGTTCGTGACGGCGCCGACGGAGAAGCGAACGCTTCCGTAAAATGGTCCTTAGGTTCCAGAAAAGTTTATTTCGAACTGACACCGGGGGACGGAAAGAATATGCTTCGCGGATTGAAGATGTTGGCCGAGGTTCAAGTCGCAGCCGGTGCAAAACAATTGATCTTTCCGTTTATGGATTTGGAAGGACCGATTTCCGTGGATCGAAACTCTAAATTCGATTGGGTCCTTGATAAAAAATTCAACCCGGGAAGTTTGTCGGTCGGTTCGGCTCATCCGCACGGTTCGATTCAAGCCGCAGATTCTCCGGAAAGAGGGGCCGTCGATCCGAATCTTGAATTGTACGGACATAAAAACATCTTCGTCATCGACGCATCCGTTTATCCTACGGGTTTGTCCGTAAATCCGCAAATCACTACGATGAGTTTTGCGCTTCGTGCAACAGAGGGATTGGCTTCTAAAAAAGGGGAAAAATTAGGAAATTTATTATAAACCGGTACGAAAGGGGGACGCAAATTCACTTTTAAAAAAGTCTTCCTTTTCCAAACTGGTCCTATGCTTCGGATTTTTTTCCTCGTCTTTTTTTCCTTTCTTTTGTGCGGATCCTTGTTTGCGGATTTAAAGGAAGGGAAGAAGGCGTATGCGAGAAAGGACTTTTCCAAGGCCATGGACGAGTTCCAGAAATTCAACGAAGCCAATCCTTCTTCCGGAGAAGCGTGGATGTATATGGGTTACATCTACGAATACAGAAGAGACTATCCTAAATCGATCCAAAGTTTCAAAAAAGCGGTGGGTTTGAATCTACCGAAAAAAGATCTCGTAAACTGTTATCAAAAAATCATCCTATACTTCAACTATCAGCGGGATTATCATGAAGTGATCTCGTATTCCAACCGTTTACTTAGGATCGATCCGGATCTTACCCATATTCAAAAAATCAGATCGACGGCGGAGGAGAGACTTTCCACGGGACATCACGTCGTTCATAAACCGAAACGTCCTATCTCGGAAGAATCAGAAACTTCTTCGCAACAATCGGAAGAGGATTTTCTCAAAATTCTGAAAAAAGATCCCAGTAACGAATCCGCCCGCTGGAACCTCTCTCTCGTTTACGCCAATCAAAAGGAGTTTCAAAAAGCCGAGGGAATTTTGGAAGGTTTAGTGAAGGATTTTCCGGAAAAAGAGGATTATCTCTACAAATACGGAGTCACTCTGATTCGTAACGAAAAATACGCCGAAGCGCTTCCGATTCTGGATAAACTTGAGACGAAAATCGGAAATAATAGTACAAAAATGTTATATTATGCAAATTTAAATCAGGCAGTCGCGTATCATAAGATGAAAAAATACGAGGACGCTGCAAAGTATTATAGGAAATCATACGCGGCCAATGCCACGGTTCAACCTCTGGTTGGTTTGACAAAACTCAAATACGAGGTCAAAGATTGCGAAAACGCGATCAAAACCGCCGAAAGGGCTTTGGAGTTCGGCGAGCGTACCAGAGAAATTAGGATGTATCTCGCGTTGTGTAAGATACAAAATAAGGAAGAAACGGAAGGTTATTCGATTCTTAAGGAAATAGCGGCCGCTCTGGAAAAGGAAAATCCGGATTTTAAGGATCTGCCGGACGTTTATAACGACGGAATTCTAAAATTAGCGCGTTATTATACCAACCGCGGAGAATACGAAAAGGCTCTTCGTTATTTTCACGGAGTAAAATCCTCCGAAGAAGAACAGAGAGAATATCGTTTTTATCTCGGAAAGGCTTATTATTATACCGGAAAATTCGACCAGGCGATTTTACTTCTGGAAAAAGTGGGCGGTTCTTCAGGAGCTTATTATCTATTAGCGAAATGTTATGCGAATAAGGACGATCTTGAAAAGACGATGGATTATATCCGCAAAGCCGCCGATATGAAGCCTTCGATCTGGGCCGCAGCCGCCGAAGAAAAGGAATTCGATCGTTTTAAGGAAAGGTCGTCTTTTAAAAATTTTCTGGAGTCAAAGGGCGGGGAAAGGGACAAAGAGCCGGATTCCCAAAGTTCGAATAAAACCTAATTCGAAACCGCGCTGCGTAGTCGGTTCCAGGATTTTATATCGACCTGACCCGGGGCTTTCGGTTCCGCTAAACAACAATACGTAAAATAGGAACCGAAACGTTCCGGAAAAATCCTGGAAACTATTCCCATCGGTCCCATACAAATTCCGGTAAGAAGTATATTATATCTTTTGAATTTATTCGCAATTTGTCCGATAGAAAAAAGAAAATCCGCCGTCTCGGAAACCGTTTGCGGAAAGACTGCAAACTTATACACCAAAGGAAAAGTTCCGAAATATTTTTTGCTGCCGTTGAAAAAAGAATCGTTCGTGATCCAATTTTCGATTTCGGTACGATTTAAAATCCCGTCAAATTTATGCACGGAACGCACTAAACCGAAACCTCGTTCGGAAAAGGGTTCCAAAAGATCGTTGGTGCGGTTTAATTCAAGATCCAAGTAGTGTCTTTCGGGATCGAGGGTTTCCGCCAAGGTTTTAAAATCGATATCCTTTTCCGAAGAAGACGCGATCTGATCCGTATCACCCGCCTGCCGATACGTAAAAATACAACGGGCGTCGAGTCGTCGGATTTGTTCGGTTAAATCGATTTTAATCTTCGACGGTGAAAAAAGATCCAAACGAATTTCTATACGATCGCAAAGAGGAAGTTCGTTTAAGGAAAAGAATTCCTCTTCGCTTACGGTAAGAACCACTTCTACGTCGGCGAAACGTGACACCTTCAAAGTCCTTTTTGCAAAAGGTCGTGAATCGATACGATCCCGATGAGATTTTTCGATTCGTCCACGATCGGCGCAACGGAAATTGGATTCGGCCTCGATTCCATACTTTGCAAAACCTCGTAGGCGTTCGTTCCGGATGAAAATACCGTCGGATTCGAATTCATAAGGTCTTTTGCTTCAATCGAAGAAACCAATTTTCCTTCCTTTAATTTTTTGCGAATGTCGAAATCGGTGATGATTCCTGAAAGTTTACCCGAGGATTCAACTACACCCGTCGCGCCTTGTCGCTTAACGGTAATTTCCGTTAATACGTCTTCCAAAGTCGATTCAGGCGAAACTTTTGCAAGGTCGGATCCTTTGCGCATAACGTCGTCGATCTTAAGACTTAGGCGTTTACCGAGCCTCCCGGCGGGGTGATACAACGCGAAGTCTTCACGTTTAAAATCCTTGATTTCCATCAAACACATCGCGATCGCATCTCCTAAAATCAGGGCGATGGTCGTACTCGAAGTCGGCGCAAGTTCGAGAGGACACGCTTCTTTTAGAACCGGAGTTAAAAGTAAAACATCGGATTCTTTTGCCAGTTTCGAGTCTGCGTTAGCCGTCATCGCTATCAATTTGGCTCCGATGTTTTTGATCGTGGGAATCAAGTTCAACAACTCTTCGCTCTCTCCGGATTTACCGATCGCGATTACGACGTCGTCATGAGCGATAATACCCGCGTCTCCATGCGCTGCGTCGGCGGGATGGAGAAAAACGGAAGGAGTTCCCGTGGAACATAGGGTCGAGGAAATTTTTTTACCGATGTCTCCCGATTTGCCGACTCCGGTTACGATCAATTTTCCTTTGGAGTTTAGAATCAATTCGATTCCTTTTTGAATGGAGGGATCCAAATTCTTTCTAAAATGGAGAATGGATTCTATCTCTATATCGATCGCTTTTTCTATCTTTTCAAAAATCTGACTCAATGGTTTCCTCCAGTTTCAGCGTTCCTATGTCCAAGGTCACCGAAGTCATTAAATTCATTCCGGGAAATTTGACTATAATTTGCTCTTCGTTTTTTTTGCGAACGACTTCCGCATTGTAACCGGCGAACGGCCCTTCCCGAACTTTGACTTTTTTACCGGGAAGCAATTTTTCCTGGATCTGAATTTCTATCTTATTCGGAAAGGATTCCAGAAAAATACGAACCAAATTCAGGTCCTCATCCGGAATCGCATACGGTTTCCCCGCATAAAAAACGAAATGGTGAGCGCCGGGTAATTGAAGCACTTTGACCCGGTCCCGATAGAATTGAATTTTTACGAAAATATAGGAAGGATACAAAGGTTCTTCGATTACTTTCCAACGGTCGGACCATTTTTTCTTTTTGGAAAGCAAAGGCAGAAAACACTCCAGCCTGTTTTGTATCAGTAAATGTCTGAGTTTTTTTTCCGCTCTCGGATTTGTGTAAAGAGCGTACCATTCGTCGATTTCAGAGTTCTCGTTCATCTATCTTAAAAGAAACCGGAATGATTATATTCGTATCTTCTTCCAGTTCGAATTTCCAAGTTTTCAGAGCTCTTCGAAATTCGTTCTCGAAAATCGAATAAGCGCATGGTTGTATCGTCCGGAGAATTTCTCCCTTTCCGCCAGATTTTATCCTTACCTCCCAGGAACAATCCGATTCCAGTCTTTGTTCCAGCGCCCTTTCCGGAAAGTGTATTTCGTTTTGAAAACGCCGGATCTCTTTTTCAAGAGTCCCTCGGGGATCGGAAGGACTCTTACGTTCGGATTCCGCATTTTTTCCTGAGCCGTCACGATTAAAGTCCAGAACGAAATTCAGGTCCGCGCCCTTTTTTAAAAAGATCCGAATATCCGTAGTTGATTCTGCTTTACGGAAAAAAAAACCGTAACCGATCAGGATGAGAACATGAAATAAACCCGAAATTAAAAAACAAAATCGCAGATCCACGAACCTATTTTTCACGAAAGTGTATAAAGCGCAATCGATACGCGATCGAAACTAGTCTATAAAAACCGAAAATAACGAAATTCGACTTTCTGTTTCAAAAACATATTATGAAATCATTGTTTTTATTATTTTGTCTCATCGTTTTTTTCGGATAGGCGACGGAATTCTTTTCCGATCGGTTTCAAAATTCTTCTTTAAAGTATGTAACGACTTTTATGCGATGTAAAAGAGAGGAAACGTATGAGAAAAAATCTTCCGGTTACCAATCGAGAACTTCCGATTCCCGCGAATGCGGTTCTCATTTCCAGGACCGATACGAAAGGAAGAATCTCTTACGTAAGTCAGGATTTTGCGGACATCAGCGGCTTCTCCGAAAAAGAAATGATCGGAGAACCGCATAATCTAATTCGTCATCCGGACGTTCCTCCGTACGTCTATCAGGATATGTGGGATACGATTCAAGGAGGAAATCCTTGGAACGGAGTCGTCAAAAACAGGGCGAAGTCCGGCGATCATTATTGGGTCGATGCGACGATTACCCCGGTGATGAAGGACGGGGTCGTGTCCGGTTATATGTCCGTTCGAAAGAAAGCGACTCGAAAGCAGATCGAACAAGCGGAGATCCTATTCGGTGAACTAAAAAATACGGAATCTTTCTCTTGGAAAATCAAAACCCGATTCCGCGCCCTTTTGAAAAAGCTCGGATTGGCCGGAAAAATTCTCACATACAGTCTGCTCGTTTTCGTTCCTCTTCTGTTCGCCAATTTCGAATGGCTCAAACAAGGTATGATTTTTCTTCCGATTCTGGGAATCGTCTGCGGGACTTCGGGTCTTTCTCTTTTGATCTTAACCATTCTGAATTACCGAAAACGGATCCACGAAATCATATCGATCCAAAAGGAAATAGTTTCCGGAAACTTCATCAAGGAAATTCCCGCACGACAGGAATACACGGAAGTTTCCGAAATATACTCCAGCTTACGCGTGTTAGTAATCAGTGTTTGGGGTTTGCTCGTTCAGATAAAGGAGAACTTCGAAAAGAACGACAAGTTGTACGCGTATTTATCCGAATCCACGGAACAATTCCAGGGACATACGCACGCACAGGCGGCTTCCGTGGAAGAAACCGCTTCCGCTTCGCAGGAACTTTCCTCGACTCTGGAGGAAATCGTAAATTCGATTCATTTACAATCAACCGGTTTGGGCGCCATCAACGAGGGCATCGGCAAGGTGAACGATTCGATCCACAACGTTTCCAAGTCGATGGAAAATCTTTCCAATCAAACGGCTTCCGTTAAAACCAAGGCCTCTCAAAGCGAGGAAACGTTCGGACGCGCGATCCTCGCGATGGATCAAATCAAGGAATACTCCAGCGGGATTTCCAAAATCATCAATATGATCACTTCCATTTCCGAAAAAACGAATCTTCTCGCGCTTAACGCGTCGATCGAATCCGCAAGAGCGGGGGAAGCCGGTAAAGGATTCAGCGTCGTAGCGGAAGAAATTTCCAAACTTGCGGACCAAACCAGAAATTCCATCAAAGATATCGTGAACTTAATCGGCGATACGACGAAAGCGGTGGATTTCGGCGCGGAGAAATTTCAGGAATCCCTTTCGATCGTTAAGGAACTTACGGATTACATCTCGGAAGTCAATTCCTCCGCAACGATCGTAACTGCTTCGCTTGCGGCTCAGGCAGAGAAGTTGAATGAAATCCGCAAGAACACAGTTCAAGTCAATCGTCTCGGAGAAACGGTTACAGAATCGTCTAACTTTCAGAAGACGGCATCCGAAGAGATTTCCAATTCGATGTTGAACATCGCCGAAAATTCGGAATCGATTGCGAAAACTTCGGGGGAAATCAAACAGACGGTGGACGAGTCGGTTCAAAAGGCCGCTAAACTAAAGGAAATTTTGGAACATTTTAGGACGATCTAATCGTTTTAAACGAGGAATTCCACTTTCGCCCAACGTCAATTTGCTTCTTCCGGTTTTGAATTCTGCCGATATTTAAATCGATGGAGAATCGATTTCTCAGGCTTACGATTTTTATATCCATAGCGATCACGCTTTTTTCCTTTTGGGATCATCATCTCGTAAGTTATCTAAAGGATTTTATCGTATTCGTTCACGAACTGGGGCACGCGATCGCCGCCTTGTTGACCGGAGGTTCCGTACATACGATCGAACTCCATGGAAACGAATCCGGAGAAACGATCGCGATTCCGAATTCGGGAAGCGGTTCGTTTATCTTCGTGGTTTCCGCCGGCTATTTGGGTTCTTGTCTAATCGGAGGATTTCTTCTCAACCGCGGATTTTCCGGAAAAATGATCCGGCCGACTTTGATTTCCTTCGGAGCGATTCTTTTGCTCATGACCGTCTCGTATTCCAAGCCCGGAAATCTTGCGCAATACACTGGCATTCTCTGGGGGTTGGGTTTTGTTCTTTTAGGATTTTTGAATTTGAAATTCAATCCTTTCGTGCTCGTATTTATGGGAACGAGCATCACTCTTTACGGATTATACGATCTTCTCGATTTTACGGGCAACATCGTTCATACCGACGCCGGTATCATGGCAGCGTGGATCACGGGAGCGAACGCCTCTAAGAACGTTCCAAAATCCGTGATCGTCTTGGGATATTTGATTGCCCTTCTCTGGTCTTTTTTTAGCTTATCCATCATATTTATATCCGTCAAAAAGATCTTTCAACCCGCGCCTCGAGAAGAATTTTCCACGGAAGAAAATCCTTTTCTCGATCCATATAATACAAGTTTGGAGGCGCCGTTTCCGGGGGACGTAACTCCGGAAGTGATGGAATGGTTTTTCAGTAAAGGTTTGGACTTAAACGGAAAACCCCTGCCGGCGGAATTTTTGGAAAAAGAAGAATCATGAGCAAACGAAGAATTTTAGTCACAGGCGGAGCCGGATTTATCGGATCACATTTATGTTCCCGACTTTTGAAGGAAGGAAACGAAGTCATCTGTTTGGATAATCTTCATACAGGAAGAAAAAAAAACATTGAAACTCTTCTGGACGATGCCCGCTTCGAATTCATCCGTCACGACATCACCGATCCCATCAAGTTGGAAGTGGATCAAATCTACAACATGGCTTGTCCGGCAAGTCCCATTCATTATCAATCCAATTCCATCAAGACGATCAAAACGAACGTTCTTGGAATGATGAACATGCTCGGACTTGCGAAACGCGTAAACGCAAGAATTCTGCAAGCATCGACGAGCGAGGTTTACGGTAATCCTTTGGAACATCCTCAAAAGGAAACGTATTGGGGGAACGTGAATCCTATCGGCATCAGAAGCTGTTACGACGAAGGAAAGCGGGTCGCGGAAACCCTTTGCTTCGATTATCAAAGAAATCACCAAGTGGATATCAGGGTGATACGGATCTTTAATACGTACGGTCCTAATATGCTTCCGGACGACGGCCGCGTGGTAAGCAATTTCATCGTTCAGGCTTTGAAAAAAGAAGACATAACCCTTTACGGAGACGGAGAACAAACTCGCTCCTTCTGTTACGTGGACGATCTTGTGGACGGCATCGTTAGAATGATGAATACCGAAAATTTTTCCGGTCCGGTCAATCTCGGAAACGACGGCGAATTTACGGTTCGGGAATTAGCTGAATTGGTTCTAAAGCAAACCGGTTCGTCTTCCAAGTTGATCCACAAACCTTTGCCTCAGGACGATCCTGCCCGCAGAAAACCGGATTTAACCCTTGCAAGGCAGAAGTTAGGATTCGAACCCAAGGTTGCTCTAACGGAAGGAATTCGGAAAACAATCGAATACTTCAAAAATAACTTGGATTAAATTTACGCGAAGAAAATCTGGACGTACTTTACCGAAGCGTGCCCTATAACACGCGATTTATCACCGGGATAAACTTATGATTATTGGAATTTTAAAAGAAGCTAAAGAAGAGACGAGAGTTTCCGTAACTCCCGATATTATCGACGCGTTGAAAAAGATCGGAGCTTCGGTCATCGTCGAAAAAGGCGCCGGAGAACAATCTTTCTATCACGACGAGGATTATAAAAAGGCCGGCGCAAGTTTGGTTTCTCGTCAGGACGTTCTCAGCAAATCCAATATTATCGTAAGCATCCATCTCGCCGATCCGGCAACTCTTGCAAAAATAAAGACAGGAACGATTTATCTCGGAATGTTTCAACCGGCGATGAACGCGCCTACGATTCAAAAACTGGCCGCTAAAAAAGTGGAAGTGTTGAGTTTGGACGCGATCGCGAGAATTACCAGGGCGCAATCTATGGACGTTCTTTCCTCACAGGCGACCGTCGCCGGTTATAAGGCGGTGCTTTTGGCGGCTGCGAATTTGGCGCGTTTCTTTCCGATGTTAACCACCGCAGCGGGCACGATCACTCCAGCGTCCGTGTTGATCATCGGGGCGGGCGTTGCCGGTTTACAAGCCATCGCATCTTCGAGAAGATTAGGAGCGGTCGTGGACGTATTCGACACTCGTCCGGAAGTGAAGGAACAGGTTCAATCCTTGGGAGCGAAGTTCGTCGAAGTGGAAGGAGCGTCTCATTCCGCGGCAGCGGGCGGTTATGCTGTGGAGCAAACGGAAGAATATAAAAAGCGTCAGCAGGAAGCGATCGATAAATTCGCCCAAAAAGCGGACGTTATCATTACCACAGCGTTGATTCCCGGCAGAAAAGCCCCCATTCTGATTACTAAAAAGATCGTAGATAACATGAAATCAGGTTCCGTAGTAATAGATCTCGCGTCTCCGATGGGTGGAAACTGCGAATATACGAAACACGGTCAAAACGTGATCACTCCAAAGGGTGTTACCGTAATCGGTCACAAAAATCTTGCGGGATCGATTCCGAACGACGCTTCCAAAATGTTCGGAAAAAACGTATTAAACTTTTTGAAACTACTGATTAAAGATAAAAAGATCAATTTGGATCTGAACGACGAAATTCTTTCTTCTACTGCGATAACGTATGCCGGGGAAATCCGTCATAAACTGACACTGGACGCCTTGGGTTCCAAATCAGGAGCAGCAAAATCTAAGAAGAGCGTTTCCAAGAAATAAACCGGTAAGTCCGAAAATCGAACCGATGATCCAACCTCCGATCACGTCGCTTACGAAGTGATGGAGAGAAAGTAATCTGCCCACTCCGGCCAAAAGACTGACTAGTATCAAGGCCGGGGGAAACTGGAATAATAGAACCAAAATCAAAACGGCCGTCATAGAATTGGCCGCGTGCGCCGACGGAAACGAATGTTTCATATCCGGATTGGAATCCACTTTTCCCGCGACGGTCACAAGAGGGCGTTTCCTTGCGATCAGTTTCTTTAAGAATAAAACGAAACGGTCGTTTGCGTATGTAACCGCTCCCGTAAACGCCAATACCCAATACCACGCAAACGGTAAGTCGCTTTTAAAAAAAAGAAATGGTAGAAGGATAACGAGAAAAACTTCTCCTCGATTCACTTTTGATAGCGCGCTACTTACTTTCGGGCTATGCAAATTCTCCCTTATCCAAGTGGAGAGCGAATAATCGATCTTATCTACGACTTTAATCAAAGTTGAAAGTCTTTTTTGAGAATTTCCGAAAGCCCGTTTCTGGGCAGGCTTTTTTGTTCGCCGGATATCAAGTCTTTGATCTGAACCGTATCCGTACTGATTTCCGATTCTCCGAGGAACAATACAAAACGATAACCTTTTTTTTCGGCGGTTTGAATTTGTTTTCCGATTTTTGCGGAATCCAACATCGTTTCCGCGAGAATTCCGTTCTCCCGAAGTTCTTTGGAAAGTTTGAACGTTTCTAAAAAGAGAGACTCTTCCATAATTGGAAGAAACACGGTTTTTTCCCGATTCAGATTCGGAATCAAGCCGTGACCTTCGAGGAAATTTTTAAAAGTCACGTCTCCCAGTCCGAATCCGATTCCAGAAAGCTGCTCTTTTGAAAAAAGTCCGATCAGATTATCGTAACGACCGCCTCCGTACAAGGACCTTCTGTTTTCAGGATTGGTGTCGAAAACCTCGAAAATACAACCGGTGTAATAGTCGAAGCCGCGAACGATCGAAGGATCGAAGATCAGCTGCTTTGTAACGCCTAACGCCTGTAATTCGCCGAAAAGGTCGCGGATGAACGAAACGGATTCCGGATCGATTTCCGGGATTTCAGAAACCGATTGAAGATCGGAACTTAGGAACTTTTCGATCCAAGGTATTTGTTTAGTCGCGTCGTCGAGAAACGGTTTTATTTCCGTTTCGAAGGCTTCCGCGGAAATTTTCGATTTTTTATCCAGAAGTTTGGAAACTCCGTGAACTTGATCCGCGTTTAGTTTGAGGGTGTTTTTTAAAAAACTATCCAAAAGTTTTCTGTGAGAAACTCGGATTTGATAACTTCCTTCCGGAGCTCCGAACCGTTTTAGGATGGAATCCGCGATTAAAAGTATCTCCAATTCCGCGCGAAAGGAATCCACGCCGAACAGGTCCACGTTCAATTGCCAATGTTCCCGAAGTCTTCCTTTTCCTGGCTGTTCGTAACGCCAAAGGTTCGGAATGGAGAACCAGCGTACGGGTCTTGGAAGATTTCGAAGATTTCCCGCAACCATTCTTGCAAGAGTCGGAGTCATCTCCGGTCGAATCGCAACTCTACGTTCTCCTTTGTCCACGAAGTCGTATAATTGACGTTCTACGATTTCCTCTCCGCTTTTCGCTTTATAAAGGTCGAACGATTCGAGAATCGGTCCGTCGTATTCCTCGTAGCCGAAAGATAGGACCGTTTCCCGCATTACGGAAAACATCCAGTTACGCAATCGCATTTCGTCCGGATAAAAATCTCTTGTTCCCTTGTAAGGGGCTGTGGTTAAAAAGTTCTTCTGATTTTCCAAGGCAAATTACTGAGTCTTAATGAAGTTCATATTTTTCTTCAATAGAGTCATATTTGCCTTTGCATCGTTGGAGCCAACTATTTCTGCACCTACGTGATAGATTTCTCCGACTTGGGAAATATGTCGGATATGAAACGCGAATCTTAAGGGAGCCTGCATCTTGAATGTGATGTCGGCCGTAAAAAACGGTTTGTGTAAAAAGGATTCGATCAGTTCGGATTCAGTGACTTCGAGTAGAATTCCACCTTCCGAAATATTCAAAACATTCTGTTTTACATCGAGCGCTTTGGTGTTTGAATCTCCCATTCTGGAATTAAAGATCTCCTCCATTTCCTTGTAAAGAGGTACGACTTCTTCGGATACGGGACCTTCCGTCGATTCGACCACGCCCATTGCGAAAATCTGCAGATCGTCTCCGTTCTTAAATGAAATCGGATAAATCAAAAGGGAACGAACCTTTCCGTTTTTGAAATAATGCGCCCTCTCCTCGAAGAGCAATTCCTCTTGAAGAATTTCCTTTAAAGGAAGAAGTTCTATTCCGGCGAAGTCGGGTTTCGTTTCCGAATCCAACGCGGTCGTATCCGGAATATAAATCGGTTTTTTATATTTTTTGACGAGCTCTTCTTCGGGACTTAAATCTTTGGAGGAACTGAAGATCAGGCGGGAGCCGGGATAAGCCTGTTTTATTTTTCGATTCAGATCGTTGAGTATGATTTGTCCGGAAGTTCCGAGTACTTTGGTGATTTCCAATTCTTTTCTAGGAATCAGGAATTTATGAGATACGACCTTTCCGATCAAACCCTCGATTCGAGGCGAAGTCCTTTGGGTTTTCGCTATTTTCGCGAAGACGGGTTTGCAGAAAATTTGGGTTTCCGTTTTTTCTATCACTTCGAATCCGATTTCGATATGTTTAGAAAGGGTTCTATATAGTACGAGTTCCTCTTCCACGTTGGTCAAAGTTGCATCTATCGGAAAAACAAAAATGCCGTCTTCCCTGATTTCCATCGGCTTTAATTCCTGATGAAAGGGCGATTCCTTCACCAACAAACCTTGAAAGTGGATATATTCCTTGAGAATATATTTTATCTTATTTACGTCTTGGATCGTTTCCCAAGATCTCGGAGCCTGTAGATATTTTTGATAAGCGACGTTCATGAAAACTCCTTAGAGTTTTCGGAAACCCACCCTTCGATTTTTTGCTCTTCCGTTTTCCGTTTCATTATCTGCATCCGGCTGCGAGTACCAATAAGCTCTGACCTTAATCCGTTTTTCAGAAATTCCTTTACTCAGGAGATATTCGTAAACGTTACGTGCCCTTTTGGCGCTCAATCTCGTATTGTATTCTTTTGAGGCGACGTTATCCGTATGTCCCCCGATTTCAATTTTATCGGACGCATTTTTCGATAGATAGTCTACAAGAGGATCCAATAACTTTTTGTGATCGTCCGTCATTTTTGTCTTATTAAATTCGAAGTATACCCGTAGATTATAGATCGGATCTACGTCCTTCTCCGCTTTAAGGTAAATCGTCACGACTCCGTTCTTGGAAATATTTTTTTGAATAATATTTACGCTCTCGGAAATATATTTCGGAGCGGTTGCAAACAACTCGAAGTCTATCTCGGGAAGTTTTTCGATCGTAAAGGCCTTTTTGTCAGCGTCGAGCGGTAGGTTTTCCCCTTTTCTGTTGGTAGGAGTGAATAAAGTAACTTTTGCTTCGGGGATTACCGCTTTGGTCGCGGCGTCCGCAACTACGACCTTAAATCCGGTCGAAGTTTTCGGTTCTTCGTTTTGTGTTACCGGATCGTTGTTTTTGACCGGTTCCTCGGCTTTTGCTTCCCCGGTTTTGATCGGAAGTAAGACATAAGTCCTGTAAACTTTCCTGTTTTTTCCGATGTTTCCCCGCAAATCCAATATGTCTTCTTGCGGATGGAAACCAGGTGAGCTGATTTCTATCTTATAAATTTTTCCGGTTTGTAGTACGGTATTGAAGTTGGATGGTTTTCCTTTGGTAAGATCCCCTCCGATACGTTTCGAGGTGATGACGTTCGCAGGTTTTGTTCCATCATAAATTTTTAATGTAGCATCGAGACCGATCATCGTCTTTTCGGAACCGTCCAAAACTAGACCCTTAAAATTGAGCGCGTACGAATTGCGAAGAGCTTCCGGAACTTGAAAACGATATATGTCGAACTGACCTTCTCCTCCGGAACGATTGGATGATATAAAGGCCCAGATTCCGTCTCTATCGAAACTGATTCCTTCGTTATCGAAACCTTCCCACTTATCGGTGTTAAACGGTTTGGGTAGAAGAAAAAGGGAGGATTGATCGATTTTCGGAATTTCGACGTTTTGAGATTTAACGGAAGTAGCTTTCGTTTCCTCGACGGTTTCTTCTTCGTCTTCCAGCATATGATCCAATGAGGATTTGTAACGGAGAAAGATACGATAGATCTTGAATTTTTTTCTTTCGTCTTCCCGATTGGAGCTGAAGTAGAGTTGTTCTCCGTCCTGATGTATAAACGGCAGGATTTCGCTCTCGGAAGAATTTAGCGGGGAGCCTAGATTTTTAGGCTGCGACCAAACCCCCGTTTTGAGATCGCGGGTCGAAATCCAAAGATCGAAATCTCCGTAACCGCCCGGCCGATCCGATGAAAAGATCAAAAACCTTCCGTCGGGAGAGATTGCGGGCATCTTTTCGTTGAAGTTCGTGTTGATCTCGTTGAGATGTTCCGGATCGGTCCATCTTCCCGTTTTTTTATCTTTGATCGTGCGGTATAGGTTCAGTCCTTCAAAGCCGTTTCTGCCATGGGTTTGATTTACCGTAGAGGTGAAATAAATTTCCACCGGAGAATTGTTTTCGTCGAAGAGGATCGAGGCACCTCCTTCGAAACCGTTCGTATTGAATAGGTTCGGTTTTTTAACTCCGGAAACGGAAGCGCGTTTTAATTCTTCCCTGATACTTTGGTTCATGTTGACCGGTTTCGTCCATTCTGCGGGAGCTTCCTTATCGAGATACTGGACGTTTTCGGAAATCCAAAGATCCATTCCTCCTTCGCCACCGGGTCGGTTGGATTGGAAGACGACGTATTTTCCGTCCGGGCTGACGATAGGATTGTATTCGTCGTTCTGCGTATTCAAAGGTTGTCCGAATTGTTTTTCCGGAAGATCGGGCAAAGGCTGCGAAAGTACGTGCGATCCGATGCAGAAAGTAAGGATAAAAAGAAACTTGGAAAGAAGACGCATGAATCACTCCAAAAAGAAAGTAGAACGAGGTGCCGTTTTTAGTTTTAATTTCAGGATCTCCTTTAAAGTATCGGTCTTAAGAGCGATATTTTAAAGATGGAAACCCTTCCGGATTCGAATTCTTCCCGCAGTTTACCGGTGATCTTCGGCGTTCTTAACATCACCGAGGATTCCTTTTCGGACGGCGGACTTTACATAAACAAAAAGGATTCCTTAAAACACGCGGAGGAAATGATTCTCGGCGGTGCGAACGTGATCGATGCGGGCGCTCAATCCTCCAACATCCAAGCCGATTTAGTGGGACCGGATGTGGAATGGCATAGATTAAACGAAGTGATTCCCGATTTGGTTGAAAAAAAAATCCGGGTGTCGGTGGATTCCTTTCAGCCGAGCGTTATCCGTAAATCTTTGGAGGCCGGTGCGGAATTCATCAATCATATCCGGGGATTCGTGGACGATGAATCGGTTTATGAAATTTCGAAATACTCGAATACTGAAAAGAAATTCATTCTGATGTTTTCGTACAATCGCGCCAACCGTGCTGGAATCGATTCTCACCTAACAACGGATAACGTAATTTCGGAAATAGTCTCCTTTTTTAGGGAAAGAAAAAAGGTTTTGATCGACGCGGGCATTTCCCAAGAACAATTGATCTTCGACCCGGGAATGGGTTTTTTTCTGAGTCCCGATTTTAGAGTGAGTTTCGAAGTCCTCAGAAAAATCGAATCCCTCCGGGAGGAATTTTCTCCGACGATGGTTTCGGTCGCTAAAAAATCCTTTTTAGGAAACGCGTTAGGCGGTCTTCCGGTTGCGGAACGTGAAATCGCCACGGCGGTTTCGGAGTTGTTTCTTTCCCTAAAAGGAATCGATTATATCCGTACTCATCAGCCCAAGAATTTTCTGCAAGCGCGTCGGATTTGGGATTTACTCCGAGCCTGAAACCTGTTTTCGAATTCGTTCGGTATCATCTTCCGGACTTGATGTCCTCCATCGCTTTTTTACCGGCGGGATTCAGGGTCGGAAGGATGTCTTCTTCCTTGATCTGAAGTCCTTTTGCCTGCATTTTTTTTACGTACGGAAGAAGAGGGCTAAGGTCCGCGTTGGGATTGACTGACAACAATATCCGTTTCCATAACTCCAAAAAAGCCAGAGTTTCCCTTTCCGAGTCGGGAGATTTGCGGATCCAATCCAGCGCTTCCTGGTAATTTCGTTTTTCATAATATGCTTTCGCGATATAATAATTGAGATCGGGAATTTTATCGTCCGTGGAATGAAGGTTAACGGCGAACATCAGAAGATCGTCCCATTTTTCCATATCGTGCGCCAAAAAAACCATAGAAGCCCGTGCGTTTTTGTTGTACGGATTGATTTGCAGGATTTTTTCGAGATAATAATACGCTTTTTCGAAATCGTGTTTTTCCAAAAAATAAGAAGCCAATTCTTCCCAGGAAACGACCTCCATTCCGGGAACTTTGGATTGAACGTCCAAAAACAAAACGGTCTCTTCCCTTCTATTTTGTGTGTTCCATATCTTTCTGAGTTCGTTGACTTGATTTTTCTTTGCTGATTTTAGATAGGAGGCGATTTCTATCTTGGCGCTTTCGTATTCGTCCACGAGAAAATACATCCGGATCAGATTGGAAAAGCAGATCGGATTTTGATCGGAGGATTTGAGACATTCCTTCCAATACGACTCAGCGTCGTCCAATAGGGAGTTTTTTGCGAACAAAATCGCCAGGTTATTTTTATCCTCGGGGGAGGTTCCTTTTCCGCGGAAGCCGCGCACCGCCCAAAGGGAGATCGGTTTCTCCAATTCCGTCTGCGAAAATTCAGCCGAATTCAAGTAAAGAAACTGAGGATCGCTTTCGAGAGTTTCCGCATAACGAATAGGATAGATGCAGGAACCTAAACAACAAACGAAGAATAGAAGGAATAAAAAAAGACGATTAATTTTCCTGAGCACCGGATTCTTCCAATTGTTTCTGAGCGTAGAGCATGTATTTCAAAGCGCGCTCTTTATCACCATGGAATAGATACATAAGCGAAAGATCAAGTGCATCCTGAGGATTGGGAGCAGCGAAGTCTTCCGGGTTTTCCTTGCTCATCTCGAATTTGGAGCGGAATTCCTCGAGTTTCTTTTTGGTAAGTTTTTCCAGAGAATCGAAAAAGGCGGCCTCATCCTGATTTTTTTTGCTCTCTTCGACCGCGTCCGAAAATTTAGTGAAGCCTTTGGATTGGGAAGTGGCCTGTTTTAAAATTTCGAAAGATTGTTTAAAATTTCCGAGTCGAGAATGGACTTCGGAGATCAACACCTGCATTCTGGAATCTCCGGGATACAATCCGTTTACCTTGGTCGCGGTTTCCAAACATTCCCGCCAGCGTTCCTTTTCGAATTGAAGCGTGGCCAAGGCGGTCAACGCCATTCGATTTTTCGGATCGAGACGGATCGCGTTTGTGAGATACAATTCCGTCTTATCGTCTTTTTCGATTTGTCGATAACAGTATGCGAGAAGGATATGCGATTTCAAAAATCTCTTTTCGATTTCCAGGGATTTTTTGAGGGAACGGATCGAAGTTTCGATTTCTCCCAATCGATACAACTCTACGCCGATATTGTAATATAGCTCCGGAGTTTTGGAGATCGATAACGCGTTTTGATAGATTTCGATCGCTTTTTTGGAATCTCCTTGTTTGGAGTAAAGAGCTCCCAAGTTGAGATACGACTTTTGGTATTTAGGCTGGGAGAGAATGATACTTTCGTAAAGTCGGATCGCTTCCGGATATTTTCCTTCCTTTTCCAACGCGAGTGCTTGGTTGAATTTTTTGCTTATATCCGTTCCGGTCATATACGAACTATCGGTTCGTTTTCCCTTGAGGACGATCGAAAAAGTTGTCATGGAATTTTTATAATCTACCGATTGGATAAAGGAATCACTAGGACCCGAGGGAACAAATGAAACAAATAGCAATTTTAGTTGCCCTGATCATCTTTACGTCGTGCGCTTCCGTCGAATCGAAACGCAGCGTCAGCGCGTCGGGCGATCCTTCCGAAATCTTTTTCGAAAAGGAAATCGCACCGATGGACAGGGAAGCGGCCGGATCCAATACCGGATCCACGAAACCGATCCGAAGATCGTTCGAGGAGGAACTGAACGTCGAAAAGTACGCGAAAGCGCAACCTCCTGAAAAAACGAACAATTCTTCCGGAGATTTCGACGAAATCGGAATGTCCTCCTGGTACGGAGCCAAGTTTCACGGAAAACCGACCGCAAGCGGGGAGAAGTTCGACAAAACCAAATTAACCGCGGCGCATCCGACTCTTCCGTTGGGATCCATCATTCGGGTTCAGAATTTGGAGAATCAGAAAGAAGTACTCGTGAAGATCAACGACCGAGGACCGTTCGTAAAGGATAGAATCATCGATCTTTCCGAAAAAGCGGCGGAGACTTTGGATTTCAAGGACGTAGGAATCGCAAAGGTTGGAATCAAAGTTGTCAAACGCGGAGGAGCCGGAAGTGAAGAATCCGAGGACTTGGAAAACGCGGACGACGAAGAAACTTTGCTCGGAGACGAAACCGGAAAACCGGAAAAACTACATCCGCAAAAATCCGATTATCCGAACAAACCTATTTCCGGCGGAAAATACGCCAAAGGTTCTCCCAAAGGATTTACGGTTCAAGTGGGAGTTTTCCGTGACCAAAACAGAGCCGAAACTTATAAATCCAGTCTGGGTCAAGAATACGGAGAAAAAACGTTCCTCTTTACCAGAGACGGTTTTTTCGTAATTCAAATCGGGGACTTTTCCGGAAGAAACGGAGCCGAGTCCCTCAAATCAAAATTAAAAAACGACGGAATCGATTGTTTCATTCCTAAAAAATAAATCCGTCCGTGGTTCCCTCGAAACGCCGTAATCGTTAAAACGTTACGGCGTTCGTGTTACCGATGGGAACGACAACTGTCCTCTTTCATTTTGGATCTGCATATTTCTTTGGCGAGTTCGACAACGGCGATTCCGCAAGTAGTGGAATTAGCATCCGTACATCCCGGATAAACGAGTAAAAGGGTGGGGTAACATTTGTCGAATTCCTTGATATCATCCGCGCACATTTGTTGGCTGGAGACGAGCAGGTTGCAATTTGTGATTTCTAATAAAAGAGCGATTGCGAATAAAACGGAGAAAATCCTTCTTTTCATGCGGCATATAGAATAGAAGGATTCGGAAAAATCAATTCCGAAACTTTCCTTTCCAACGGGTTGTTTCCGGCAAAAAAGGGCGAGGTAAACGTTATGCGGAACGGACGCACCGCGTTTTTATATTCCGCCTCCATGGATGAATTCGTCCAGGATTTCCTCCAAATTGTCCTTACTCGGTTTGGAAGCCGACTTGGATCCGTCTTTGTGGAGTGAATCCACCTCTTTCTGAAGAGTTTCGATTCTTTCCATCAAAAGGGAGAATACTTTGGCGACCGGATCCGGTATTTCGTTGTGATCCAACATATGTTCGCCTTCTTCTCCGATCGGCATTTTGGATCGAACGATTTTTGCTGGAATTCCGACGACCGTGCTATCGTGCGGGACATCCCGCATCACGACGGATCCGGCTCCGACGCGCACGTTTTTTCCGATCGTGATATTTCCGAGAACTTTCGCGCCTGCTCCGACTACGACGTTCTCCAGCAAGGACGGATGACGTTTTCCGGATTCTTTCCCGGTTCCCCCTAAGGTAACTCCTTGGTAGATCAGACAACCTTTTGCGATCGTCGCGGTTTCTCCGATTACGACCCCGTGGCCGTGATCGATCATGATTCCGTTTGCGATTTTCGCTCCCGGATGAATGTCTATTCCGGTGATAAATCTGGAAAAAGTATTGATCATCCTCGGGATCAAGGGGAGTTTCATCCGATATAAAAAATGCGCGAGCTTATGAAACCACAAAGCATGAAGACCCGGATAACAAAGTATGATTTCCAGATACGATTTCGCGGCCGGATCATACTTTTTAATAAATTTAATATTCTCGAACAAGGTTACGTCTCCGGGTTCTAATTAGGCAAAGGCTAAAAATGCGCGACACGCTGTAAAGAGGATTCTTTCCTATAAGAAGAGAATAAACGATTGAAACAATCACGACCTTTCACACATATCATTCTGTTCGTCCTTACTTTTTTGACTCTAACGTTTCAAAACGAGTTTTTAGAGATTCCGTTTTTACCCGGTTCTTATCTGAAGGAATTATTTCTTCTTAGACTTCCGTATTCTCTTTCTTTGATCGTTATTCTTTCCGCTCACGAAATGGGTCATTTTTTGGCCGCGAGATATTACGGTATTAAATCGACTTGGCCGTATTTTATTCCCGTTCCTTTTGCGCCGATAGGAACCATGGGCGCTGTGATCCGCATTTTGGAACCGATTCGAAATAAAAAACAACTCTTCGACATCGGAATTTGGGGACCGCTTATGAGTTTGATTCTTTCGGTTCCCTGTTATATTCTCGGAATTTATTGGTCCACGTTAGTTCCGATCCAATCCGTAAAGACGAATCCGGCCGTAATCACGTTCGGCGAATCCCTTTTTACGATATTCGTCAATCAATCCGTTTTAGGGCCTTTCGATCCTTCTTTACAAGACGTGTGGATTCATCCTTTGGCACAAGCGGGCTGGGTCGGACTTTTGGTTACGGCGATCAACCTTCTTCCGTTCGGGCAGCTGGACGGAGGACACGTAATTTATTCGGTTTTCGGCGAAAAATACAGGAACTGGATTTATTATCTTTTTACGGGCTTTTTACTTTTGTGTTTTTGGAATTTCTCCTGGTTGTTGTGGGGATTTCTCATTTATTTCCTCATAAAAGTAGAACACCCGTTTGTCCCTGACCCGGTGGTTCCTTTGGATCGAGTTCGGAAGATCGGCGGAATTGCGATTTTGCTTCTGCTGTTTTTCATTTTCGTCCCTTCTCCGATTCAAGTTGGAACTGATATACACAGACCCGGTCTTGCAGAGGAGTTATGGATTTCGCTCAAGTCAGTTTTTACAGGTTTTTGATCGTTCTTTTTTGTTTCGTTTCCGTTCCGGCGCTTTCACAGGATCAGGATATCAAACTCACCGATGGAGCGTACGGATTTACGTACGACGGAACGAATTTTTGGTACATCGATTCCTCTCATCGATCCTTGTATCGTGTCGATCCATCGGGAAGACAAGAATCGTTTCCTATGAACATTCCGTTTCTTACTGGAATTCATTTCGACCCGAGGGAAGGTAGAATTTACGTAGGTTCCAAAAAGTTGATCCTTAAGGTGGAACCGAATACGGGCGGAGTCACGGAACGGATTCCCGTTCCAGTGGATAAGATCGGAGGAGTGGCCAGCCAGGATTCTCTTCTTTATATTTTAGATCAGGAAAACGGGAAAATCTCCATCCTCGATAAGGCCACGGGCAGAATTATAGGAGGGTTTTTGACCGACCGCGCTCAACCGAGGGATTTAGTCTTCGCTCGTGATTCTCTTTGGATATCGGATTCTTCCGACGGAAACATCTATCGATACAATCCCAATAACGGAGCGATTACCGGTTCCGTCAAAACGCCGGCCAAAGATATCCGTGGAATGGTGTTTTTAGGAAGTAAGATCTTCGTTGTGGATCGAACCGGCAAGGAAATCAGGAAAATTTCCTTCGTAGAAACGGATCGTTTCATCGCTTCCGGAGAAGTCACACGTCAGATTAAAGTGCGTCTAACGTTCTCTTTGGATCAGCTTTCGATTGCGGGCGGTTCTTTAGCCGTGTTACAGCCGCCAACTACGGAACACCAAAGGATTCGAAATCTAAAAATGGGGGAATCCGGATTCAAACAAGACTTTATCGGAAACGCAAGGGCGTTTTCAAAACTTCTGAGCGTGGACGATAAAAAGGGAAAACAAACCTTGGAATATTCTTTCGAAGTAAGAACGCAGAACATCCGTTATTATGTGACCGACGACTTTTTGGAAAAGAAGGAACGGATCGGCGACGATCTCAAACCCTTTCTCAAAGGCGAACCTCTGAATGATCAGAAGAACTCCTATTACGTGGATAAAATTTTCGATGCGCGTCTGTTTCGAAACAATATATCCGCTTTGAAAAAGAATCTGATCGAGGCTTTCATTCCGGTTCGATCCTTGTATTCCGTTTCGGTTCAAAGCGCCGGTCCGGTTTCCTTTAAGGATTCCCTGGAAGCATATATTCCGGGCTTCGGATGGGCTCCGATCTTAAACGTAAAACCCGCCTCGGATGAATCTTCCCGCGTGTTCAAAAAAGGAGAGGAAAGTTTCGATCTGTTCCGCGCGGAGAATCTCGAAGACATCGTGTCCCCCGTTTTCTATAAAAGCAGGGAATCGCAGGAATGGAAGAACGTGCCGGCTGAAATTCAGATCGTTTCGGAATAAAACGCGAATGATTCGATCCTAAAACCGAAACGTTTTTTTTCCGATCGGTTCCCGAAAAAATAGGAACGAGCAGGATACGGACGGGCACCTAACACTAAAAATACGACGCACGACGTTGTATGTAAATAGAGAGAATATAACGCACAATACAATGGACGCAAAGATAAAGAAGGATTCGTATATGCCGACTAACCGCGCGTGAAACGAGCGATTTTATCATCCGCATAACACGAATAATTCGAACAACAATTACAACTCCGCCGATGCGGATATCTCGCCGGCACGAACGGGCTCATTGTGGCTCTTAATAAACCTGACACGAACGTTCCGCACAATAGAACTACCGTAACTCCCTTTGAATTTCGGGGGAAGACGTGCTCGAGAAAATTTCGTCTTTAAATTCGGGGGACTCATTCACTTCGCGTAAAAATTTTCTGGCTTGGAAGGAAAGAGTGATTGCCCGTCCGCTCATCAGAAGCGCAATCGAAAGCCAAAGAAGATGATTGTTTTTATCTGCTTTTCCCAGTAAGGCAACGGGTAAAAAGAACAAGGTCGCGCTGATCAACATGGAATTCCGAAGGATTTTACCACGGGCCAATCCGATAAAAAATCCATCCAAGATAAAAGCGACCGCTCCGATCTCCAGAATCGGAACGAGCCAATAACGATATTCGCCTAACAGAATCGATACGGAAGGGCTTTTGACGATCGCACCGAAGGTGGATTGAGGAAATACAAAAATGATTCCCAAATAAATACCTGTGAAAAGAAAACCAGTGATCAGAGCGAGGTTTAAAAGTTCTCCGAGCTCTTTCCATTTTTTTTCTCCGTAAAGAATTCCGGCCATACTTTCCATTGCAAGGGCGGCCCCGTCCACCAAATAGGCGCTGACTAAAATGAGTTGCAACAAAATCGAATTGGCCGCTAAAACCTCAGCTCCGGATTCCGAACTGAAGTTTCGGAACAAACTGAAGGTTAAAATCAAAAACAAGGTCCGTAAAAATATGTCCTGATTCAAACGCAAAAGGGAAATAAAACTTTTGGGCGAAGTTAAATCCGATTTGCGTAAAACCGCGGATCTCAAAGAGGAACTCGTTTTCCATTCCACGATGAGGAAAAAGATAAACACGAATAACATCCCGAACTGACTGATGTTTGTGGCGAGCCCGGCTCCGTATGCTTCCCAGCCCAAGCCGAGAATGAACCAAAAATCCAAAAGGATATTCAAAGCGTTCGCGATGATCGTTGCCGCTAAAACGAAGGAACTTTTTCCGCGTCCCAAAAACCAACCGATAAAAACGTAATTGCATAATACGGCGATCGAACCTGAAATTCGAGCTTCGTAATACGCGGTTCCCGCCGCTTTGACGTCGTCGGCTCCTTTTAAAATTCCGAAACCCGCGTCCAAAATCCAAGGAGACATCAGAAAAATCCCTAACCCGAAAAAACAGGCCAATAAAAGCGATCGTATCAAAATCAAAAGCGATTCCGTTTCGTTTCTCTCGCCGAGAGACTGGGCCGTAAGTCCGGTCGTTCCCATTCGTAAAAATCCGAACATCCAAAATACGAAATCGAAGATGATTTCGGAAAGGGCGGCACCGGCCATAAATACATGAGTATCAAGGTTTCCTAATATGGCCGTATCGATCAATCCCGTAAGCGGGACCGTTATGTTTGCGAGAATATTATAAAAAGTGAGTTTATAAAACGCGGATTTCACTCGATCAACTCGTTTTGTCCATCACACACGACGCGGTTATATCTCCGGTAACGTTGATCGTAGTTCGACACATATCCAAAAAACGATCCACTCCTAAAATGATTCCTATTCCCTCAGCGGGAATTCCCAAACTCGAAAGGATCGTTGCCAGGATTACGATTCCGATCCCGGGTGTGCTCGGCGTTCCGATCGAAGCCCCGACGGTGGAAAAAAGAAGAAATACCAATTGTGCGATTCCGAGCTCGATTCCGTAATATTGCGCCAGAAAAATCGATGCCACCGCCTGATACAATGCGGTTCCGTCCATGTTGACCGTGGCTCCGATAGGTATGATAAATTCGGCGATGTTCTTTTTCACTCCTAGATTTTCTGTTGCAGTTTGAATCGAAACGGGCATGACCGCGGCCGAACTAGAAGTGGAAAAAGCGAGTAGTTGAAGACTTGCTATTTTTTGAAAGAAGCGGATCGGATTTCTTCCCGCGATAAATATAAGAATCAGCGAATAAAAAACTAAAACACAAATCAAACCGAGCAACACGGTGCCCATATAAATTCCCAGAGTCAAAAGCAGCTCCACTCCGATCGAAGCTACGGCTTTCGTCATTAAACCGAAGACAGCGAACGGCGTGAGGGCCATAGCCCAGTTTACGATTTTCATGCTGATTTGAAAGATAGAGTTTAGAATTTCAAGGATCGGTTTGGAAATTTCTTTCGAAACAGAAAGGATGGCAATTCCTATCAAAAAAGAAAATACGATCACGCTTAACATTTCCCCTTGAGTTACTGCAAGCGCTGGGTTTTTAGGAAAGAAGGACATGAACAATTCCGGATATTTATCCGGACTAGGAATACCCGCTGAGATCGGAATTTTCGAACTTTGTACGTGGGTTACGATCGAAGTCATCGACTTTCCCGGAGCGATCCAGAGAGCCAGCGCGATTCCGATCGAAACCGCGGCGAAGGTGGTTAAAACGAAATACAGGATCGTACGAATTCCCAGTTTTTTTACGTTCTCTATGTTTTCGGCCGAACAAATTCCGAGAATAATAGAAGAAAAGATCAACGGAATCATGATCATCTGCAGAAGACTGATGAAGATAAGGCCGGGTAGCACAAGCCAGGAAGAAGTGAGTTGAGCGACTTCCGCGTTCACTAAAGACAAATCCGATCCGAGTAGGATACCGGTCAAGATGCCCAAAGCCATACCGATAAGAATTTTGAGCCAGAGTTTTTCCTTGAGATGTCTGGAAATCTTGAGATTGAGAGATAGGAGTTTTTCAAAAACGGGCATAATTGAAAACTCTTTTGAATCCTTATTTTTTCTATTGATTTTTAGTTTTGGTATGAATTATTGAAACCGTTTTCAAGATTTTTGAATTAACCGTGCTTTTTTCGAACAAAATAAACAATTAGAAAGACGGCTGGAGATTATGGGATTGGACTTTCTGGGATCGGACTTGGTTCTCTTTAATTATTATTCTTTTGGCAGTCTTTTAGTAACGATAACGACCTTTTTTCTTGCGGCGTTTTTTAATAGCCTGCGACGCAAGACGGTCGCGACATATCACCTCGGAATCGGCTTTTTTATTCTGGGGTTTTTCGAAATCGGATATTTTTTCGCAGCGTTGTTTTATCATCCTCTTGCCGCGTATCATAGATGGCTTACGGGATGTTTGATTCTTCCTTCGATCGCCCACTTCACCCAATTTTTTCTCCGTTATCCTAACAATAATAACAAACGTCTCGCTTCTTGGGTTCTGATTGCGGAGCACATCATCGGAATTATCGTTGCCTGTCTTTTCATTTACTTCACTTATATTTCGGAACGGATCTACCACTTTACCGCCCATCATTGGGATTTCAACGCGTTGGGCGCAAGTAGATATCTGGCGTTCATCATCGCCGCTTACAGTGTGATCGCTTTTATTTTAGTTCCCGCTTGGAGAATTATCACCGATAAGGAAAAAAAGCGCTTCGCTATCTTTTTATTCGCATTCGGTTTTATCATCGCCGCTTTTTACCCGAACATCGCCAACGTTTTGAGTCGGGACGGAGTGATGGATCGTTCCACATACATGACGTCTAACGTTATTTTCTTTATCGCGGCGTTTTCCGTCGTGGCGATCGTATTCATCAACAATAGTACTGAACGGACGACGTTCATGGTAAAGATCGTCGGAATTACGCTGTTTACCATTTGTCTGATCATGCAGGCTCTCGTTTTTATCTCCAACCAGGATAAAGAAGCCGAATACAACAGCTTGCACGTCGTAAACAGCGAACGCGTTTTGGAGAACGGTCGGAAAAACAACGAGGTCCAGTATATTCTCCGATACGAGGAGAAAACGGGGGATCTGATTACGACCGATTACGATTTCAAATACGGAATCGATCTTTCTTCCGTAAAAGTGGATTTACAGAACACTTTGATCTACGAGGAGATCGCCGCCTTAAAGGAGGACAACTTCCGCGAAAACCTGAAATTCATTTTGGATTCCTCTCCCGAATATTTTTCCGGTTATAAGGATGCGATTTACAAATTCTTAAAATCGAATTCTGCGTTGCCGGTCAAAGACTTGAAAATCGCGCTTCTGGATCATGCGGAAAAGTTGAATAAGGATGCGTTCGTAAGCACGAACAAACTTCAGGGGATTCGCGCGGATCATTTCTGCGAAGAAGGAAGAAGTTATCTAGAAAAAAATAAGGATCTGGAATCCTTTAGAAACGGGATCTTAAAAAATCTCAACGGTTGCTCCTGGAAAGGAAAAGAACTTTCCGGAAAAGAACTGAAAGCGGAATTCCTAAAATATTTCGGCTACTTCAAAGCGGCGGAAACCCGGCATTATAGAAGAAGTATGGACGGAGCGGGACATCACGTCGCGTTTATGAAATACATTCCCGCCAAAAAACAGGTCGTGGAATTGGGATTTTCGTACAAACGATATAGGGAATTTATGCACCCGACATCCGTAAAACAAACGATCATTCTGCTCGTTGTGATATTCGTTGTGTTGGTGTTGTTTCCTTTGTTCTTTAAGAGTAGTCTTGTCAATCCTCTCAATAATTTATTGTCCGGAGTTGAAAAGGTCAACAAAGGGGATCTGGACGTTCAGGTTCCCGTGAAAGTTCGGGATGAAATCGGATTTTTGGCGGATTCCTTCAACTCGATGGTTTCTTCGATCAAACAAGCGCGGAGGGAATTGCAAGACTACGCGGAAAATCTGGAAGAGAAGGTTAAGGAAAGAACCCAGGAAGTACAGGAAAAAATGGAGGAAGTCCAACGGTTGAAAGTTCAACAGGACGGGGATTACTTCCTGACTTCCCTTCTTGCAAAACCGCTTTTTTACAACGCGAACAAATCCAAATTAGTTCAGACTGAATTCGTCCTAAAGCAGAAAAAACAATTCGAATTCCGCGGAAAACATTCGGATCTCGGCGGAGACATTTGCGTCACCGGAAATTTACGACTGGGTACCCCCGAAAATTATAAACGTTATACTATGGTCATGAACGGCGATGCGATGGGTAAGTCCATGCAGGGAGCCGGAGGCGCTCTCGTTATGGGGGTCGTGATGAATTCCATCATGGCTCGTTCTGCCGCCAACAATAGAATTTTGGAAAAGACTCCGTCCGAATGGTTGGAAGACGTCTACAACGAAATCCATTCCGTTTTTAAATCGTTTAACGGGAGTATGGTGATCTCCGCCACGATCTTTTTGATCGAAGAGGAAACCGGAAAATGTTTTTATTTCAACGCGGAACACCCGTTTACAGTTTTATACCGGGACGGAAAAGCCAGCTTTTTGGAAGAGGGATTACAACTTCGTAAATTGGGATTGGATTCGGAATTCGATTTTAAAATACGCTACTTCGATTTAAAAAAAGGTGATATTCTAATTCTAGGATCGGACGGTCGGGACGATATCGACCTTACTCCCGAGGAAACGGTCAGAACCATCAACGAGGACGAAAATCTTTTTCTACAAAACGTCGAAAAAGGAAGAGGTAATCTAGAGGATATCGAGGCCGAGATACGCAAATACGGAGAACTCACGGACGACCTTTCGCTTCTTAAGGTAGAGTTCCAAACGGAAAAGAAAAAGGACGAACTCGACGAAATGTTTACCGGCGGGGATCGAATCGAAGTCGTCTTGAACCCCGACACGATTTACGAAGACGCCAAACAACTCTATAAAAACGGCAAGGTGGAGCAGGCGCTTGAACTTTTAAAAACCGGTTATACACACGACACCGCCAACCAGAAAATCAACAAACTTCTGGGTCTTTTGAGTTTTAAAGGAAAGGATTATTCGACCGCAATCGAGGTCTTGAACAATTATCTTAAAACGGATCCGGGTTTACACGAATACTGGTTTTATCTTTCCATCGCCAATAAGAAGGTCGGAAAATACGAACAAGCTCTTCAAGCTAGTTTAAAACTTCGTGATATTCAACCGGACAATCTTTCCAATCTCGTAAACCTTTCGGACATCTATCGACTGATGGACCAATTCGATCTGGCCGAGGAAGTGGCGCAGAAACTGATGCATCTGGATCCTGGAAATCAAAACGGCGAAAGACTTTTGAAACTCATTGAAAGAGATCGTGCGTAAATCCGTTTTTTGGATCTTATTTTCCCTTTCCTTTCAGATTTTTCCGGATTCAAAACCGTGGATTCGAAAGATTCCCCTTTCCCGAGGGGATCTCATTTTGGAAATCAGAAACACTTCGCAGGAAAAAAATTGGAACGAATTCGCTTTCCGCAAAACGACCGATCTGTTTAGGGCTCTGGAATCCTATTCCGGAATTTCCTTTCACGAGGCGAGTGCGGCCGTTTTCGAAGGTCAAAAGTCTTCCGAAAAATTCCGCGTTCTTTTGGTGGTTCAGGATCAGATTTTTTTAAACGGAACTCGAGTGGGAGGTTATAACAATATCTCCGGTGATCTCGGTCCGGCGCGCGGAATTTTTATGGAGCCGGATCTTTCCCCTCCCGGACATCCCGCGCTGCTCTTTCACGAATTGGGGCATTTTTATTTTTCGGATCTTCCTTGGTTGAGCGAGGGTTTGGTTTCGTTTTTGCCTCTCGTACTTTATAAGGAAAAAAAAATCCAACTTTCCAAAGGGGAACTTATTTCCATTGCGGAAGAATGGAGTACGGAAGAGGGACTTCCGGGAGGAAAGGATTTTCCACTCGATCCTGACTTCCGTGAAAAACATCCCGCTTCCACTCCTACCTTTTACAATAAGGCTCTAAAAGTACAATATATTCTTTATAAAGAGTTGGGCCCTTCCGGTTATCGGGAATTCGTTCGTAAATTGGTCTTCGAGAATTCTCCCAAATCCTCCGCGGAAGCGATTCTACTTTTGAAAAAAATTAAAGATAAAAATTGGAACCGTCTTTTGAAAGGTTGGATTTTCCCCGGAGCTTATGAGGAATATTCCTGGAAAACCTTTCAAAAAGAATCGATTCTGCGGAATTTCGTTTCGTTTCCCTAAAACGAACAGGCGTTTTACTTAAATCGGATTCTTTCCTATTTTATCATTGAAACCTAAAATCGTTGTCTATAGAGTTACGTCTGCTTGCTAAAAATCGGATCCGTCCGTTAGGAATTGAGATTCGGTATTTTAAAGAAAGGTAATTCAAAGATTTATGGGCGCCAACCAATCCATTTGGAACGATATTCTTCTCAATTATTATTCATTCGGAAGTTTACTTTCTTTTTTGACTTCGATGTTGATTTCCGGCGTTTTCCTTTTTATCGACAAAAAGGTAACGAGCACGAAACACCTTGCGTTAGGTACGTTTTTGCTCGGTATATTCCAATTTGGTTATGTATTTGCCGCCGTCTTGTATCATCCGTTCGCCGCGTATCATCGTTGGATTACCGCGGGTTTAATTCTTCCCGCGATTTTGCACATTGGCCAGTTTGTCGCCCGTTATCCGGAAAACGATTCTCCGCGTTTTAACGCTGCAACTACGATCGTCCTGTGGATCGTCGCTGTTTGTTCGGATATTTATTTTTTCTACTCCACTTGGAGCGCTCCCGTTAAATATCATTTCACCGCTCATTATTGGGATTTTAACGCGGAGAACGTAAGTAGAACCGTCGCCATCATCATATTCACGTACGTGTTCATCAATTTCGTCGCCATTCCGATTTGGAGGATGGTCGTTCTTCCGAAACGCGGACGTTGGATCATCTTCGGATTTATGATGTCGTTCCTGGTCGGAGGAACGATTCCCGTGATCGCCAACCTACTGAGTCGGGACGGATACATCGAACGTTCGATGTATCTCACTTCGATCGTGTTGTTATTCATGGTTGCCTTTTTCATCATTCTCATCCTCTATCTGAATTTTTCTGTAGAGAAAACTTCCTTCATGCTCAAGATCGTGGGTATCACGTTCGTGACCGTTCTTATCATCATGCAAGCGCTTGTCTTTATCTCCAATCAGGATAAAGAATCCGAATTCGATACTCTCAGTAAAATCCATCTCGAACGGGTTTTGGAAGGAGGAGAAGTCGAAGACGGAATTTCATATATCGTCCGATGGGACGGAAAAAAGGATACGCTCGATCGCACGAAGTTCGATTCTAAAATTCATCCAGACGAAAAACAATTGGAAATCGATTTTAAAAATACGATGCTTTATGAGAAGATTTTCAATCTTCCCGAAGAAGGATTTAGAAACGCGGTCCTCGATCTCGTGGAACATTCGCACGAGAATTTCGGGGGTTATCGTTATTCGATCGTGAATTTTCTAAAGGAAAATCCGGATTTGGAAGGGCAGCTATTAAAGTCCGCTTTAAATAAGGAGCTTTCCCGTTTGGGTCTGTATGTTTTCGTCGCTTCGAATAAGTTGGATAATATTTTTCCAGAGGATTTTTGCACCAAGGGAAGGAGTTACTTAGACGGAGCTAAAGAAGTGAAACTGTTTCGGATTTCTTTGGAGTATCGTTGGAATTTCTGTAAATGGGACGGGAAAACTGTGAGCCCAGAGGTATTAAAAGAAGAGGTTCTGAATTATTTTCGACCGTTTACTCCTTCCTATACCAGATATTATCGGAAGAGAGATGTCGATCATCACAACAATCATTATATAGGATTTATCAAATACGATCCTCAATACGAGTCGGTCAGCGAGGTAGGATTTTCGTACCGAGCTTATCGCGAATTTATGCATCCGACCGCGTTAAAACAAATCGTAGTTCTCGGCGTCGTGATCATAGTCATCATTCTGCTTTTTCCGCTTTTTTTTCGTGGAAGTCTCGTTTCACCTTTGAACGATTTGTTGAGCGGGGTGGAAAAGGTAAACGACGGAAGTCTGGAAGTCAGGGTTCCGATCCGAGTCAAAGACGAGATCGGGTTCCTGGCGGATTCGTTTAACAATATGGTTTCTTCGATACGCGACGCGAGAAAAGAACTTCAGGATTACGCGGAACATTTGGCTATGAAGGTCCGGCAGCGGACTGAGGAACTTTCCGAACGTATCGAAGAGTTTCAAAGATTAAAAATCCAACAAGACGGGGATTATTTCCTTACTTCCCTTCTCGCGAAACCGCTCAACTATAACGCGAGTAAATCGACGAAGATATCGACGGAGTTTTTGCTTCGTCAAAAGAAACAATTCGAGTTTAAGGGAAAACGGGCCGACTTAGGAGGAGATATCTGCGTCACCGGCAATTTACGACTGGGAACTCCCGCCTCTTATAAACGTTACGTCTTTGCGATGAACGGGGACGCTATGGGAAAATCCATGCAGGGGGCGGGCGGATCGCTCGTAATGGGAGTCGTCATCAATTCCATTTTGGCCCGCTCCGCGGCGGACAATAAGATTCTTGATACGACTCCGGAACAATGGCTTACCGAAACTTACGAGGAAGTGAACGCGGTCTTTAAATCGTTTAACGGTAGTATGGTGATTTCGGGGACGTTCTTTCTCATAGAAGAGGAAACCGGTAAAACGTTTTACTTCAACGCGGAACACCCCTTTACGGTTCTTTATCGCGACGGTAGGGCTACGTTTTTGGATTCTTCCTTAATGTTGCGTAAAATCGGATTGGAATCGGAATACGCGTTTCAGGTTTTTACCACTACTTTGCGACCCGACGACGTTCTGATCATAGGTTCGGACGGTAAAGACGATTTGGACCTTACTCCGGATCAGGAAACTAGATCGATCAACGAGGATGAAACATTGTTCCTAAGATGTGTGGAAGCAGCAAAAGGAAACCTGGAACAGATCGAGCAGTTGATCTATAAAAGCGGAGAAATTACGGACGACCTTTCCTTATTGAGGATCGAATATGGAGTTCCCGCTTCCGAAACGAACGGAAAACATTCCGACGCGGATAAAAGTCTGAACGATTCCTTTCACGACGATTCTTCCGATTGGAATATAGCTTATTCCCACGCGCGTCAATTGTATAAAGACGGAAATATCAAAGAAGCGATCGACGAACTTCAGGATTTATATTCTAAAGCTCCCGAAGATTCGAAAGTGATAAAACTATTGGGCCTTTTGAGTTTTAAAGATAAGGATTACATCAAGGCGGTGGAAATATTAGGTAAGTATTTAGAACTGGACCCAGATCTGAATGAATACTGGTACTACCTTTCCGTAGCGAACAAAAAGTTGGGAAGAATATCCGAAGCCGTTTCTGCTTCCGAAAAAGTTGCGCGAGAACAGCCCGATCACGCGAACAATCTAGTCAATCTTTCCGATTTGTACCGTCTTCAAGAGGAATATTCCAAGGCGAAAGAGTTCGCGGATAAGGCTTTGGATTTGGATCCTCAGAATGAAAACGCGAAAAAGATCCTGAAGAAGATCGAAAATAAAATCGGAACTTAGAATCGTAAGTCCGCTTTCTTCCGTTTTGTTGCCGAGCGTTTGACCGTAAAATTTATCTCGGTATTTTGCTCAAGAAGAGAAAGTCTTTCGGTAAAAAGTATCAAGTACGAGCGAGGTGGGATAAAAAAAGAATCTCTCCGAGAAATCGAAGAGATTCTTTTCTAAAAATACTATCGGATCTCACAAGGTTTCAAAAACGTGAAACCGTTGTTTTTTATTTTACGCGAGTCCAAGTAGATTCTTTTCCGATCATCATGAATCCTACTTTGTAGCCGCCTTTCAGATCGAGCGTGTCCGCGTTTCTCAACGTTAGTCTTCCATCGTAGGTTTTTCCGCCTTTCGGATCGTAAACTCTTCCTCCGGACCATACTTGTTCGCCTTCATAGATGAAGTTGGTCAAAAAAACCATACCCATGGTCTGGCGAGTACGTAAACTTTCGTCTTTGTTATGAATGTCCAATTTCGGGGTTCCGGGGGTTCCTTCCGTACTTCCCGCGGGATAGGTCGGCTCTTTTAGCCAAATAATTTTACCGCAAATTTTTGCACCGCATTTGTATAGTTCCACTTGGGCATCTTTTTCTTTGTTCCACCATTTTCCGAGAATTGCATCTTCTTCGCCGGCAAACGCAGGCGCTGCAAGAAACGCAAACGCGAGAAAAATTGCGATCGTTCTAAATCTGGTCATTCCGTTCTCCAAAATCATATTGTGAGGTCAAAATTTAGGAGTGATTGCGGATAAAGTCAACAAAAAAGAAAGGATTTCTACTTCTCGAAGTCTTTGTATAACATCGAAGGTTGGATTCCTTGGTTGGCTTGGTATTTGCCGGAGGAATATTCCGTTATTTGTCCTTCAACGGTGTGATAAAAAATCTGACAAACTTCCACTCCGGGATAAATTACGAGAGGTTGAATGACCGAAATTTCCAGAGTCCAAAATCCTTTAAAGCCTACGTCGCCGAATCCGGCCGTCACGTGAACGAGCATTCCCAAACGTCCGATCGAAGAACGTCCTTCCAACATAGGAACCAAGTTATGCGTTTCCGTATATTCTAATGTTCGTCCTAAATACAAAACTCCCGGCTTTAAAAGAAGACCCGATTCCGGGATGATTAACTTTTCCGCAGGATTTGGTTTTTTCATGTCCAGAGGAAGTTCGGTATAAACTAAAAGTTCTTCGTGAAGTCTGAGGTTGTAGGAATTCGGATTGAGTTGTTTTTCCGTATAAGGTGTGATAACGATTTCTTTTCCGATCCGCTTTTGAATTTCTTTTCCCGTGAGAATCATCTATTTTCCTTTAAAAATCGGTTTTCGTTTTTCTTGAAACGCCTTTAACGCTTCCAACCGATCTTCCGTCTTCAAGGTTTCGTTATAGTATTTACTTTCCGTCTTGAGAGCCGTATTTATATCCTGACCATAACCTTCCTCGATTGCTTTCTTTGCAAGCTGAAGAGCGATCGGTGCGGCGTGTGTCGCTATTTCCTCCGCTAGCATTTTGGCGGCAGGCAAAGATGAGTCGTGCCAGATCGAATTCGCAAGTCCGATTTGAAGAGCCGTCGTCGCGTCCACGGTTTTTCCGGTAAAGATCATCTCTTTGGCTTTGGAGATTCCGATCCTACGAGGAAGTCTTTGTGTGCCCCCTCCACCGGGAATAATTCCCAAGCGAGTTTCGGTGAGGCCGACTCGAATATCGTTTTTCATCAGAATAAAATCGCAACAAAGAGCTAATTCCAACCCACCGCCGAATGCGTCTCCGTCCAAGGCTGCGAGAGTCGGTAGCGGAAAATTTTCCAGTTCCAAAAAGCAGTTTTTCAGATCCTCTAAAAATCGTTTTACGTCCGGAGGAGCCATGGTCACCCTTTCTTTGAGATCGGCGCCCGCACAAAAAGAAGGACCGATTCCTCCCAGCACTAAGGCTCTTACCGAAGAGTCGTTTTTGGCTTGGACGATCGACTGGTACAAGGCCGCGAGAAGTTCCTTGCTGATTGCGTTTCTTTTTTCGGGTCGATTGAGTAGGATGACCGCCACGTCCTGTTCTTTCGTATAAATTACTGTGGAAGGTTCGCTCATTTTCAGCACCATTTTTCAGGTAGAATAATTCTTGCCGAAACCTTTTTACTCCGATAAACTAGGTGCCCGTCGTAAATTTTGCGACCTTACGTTACCATTTATGCTACATAAATCGACAGTTTTGCTCTTGGTTCTTTCCCTTTTCTTACTTTTGGGTTGCAGTGAAAAAAAATCCGACAACGAATTGCTCGGCGATTTGGGTTTGGGAAGTCCGGTGATTACTTCCATCGATCCACCGGCCGGTTCACCTCCGCAATCCAACGGAGTTTCTTACACCGGAACTCAAATTACGATCAAAGGTAGGAATTTTGCACCGAGCCCTGTCGATTCTATCGTACTGTTCAACGACCTCGCCGGAACCGTTTTGTCTGCGACCACAGAAGAAATCATCACCACGGTTCCTATCGGAGCGAAAGCGGGATTTTTGACCGTTTCCAAAGCGGGCGGGGTTTGTGATACCGTTTATGGAACCGACGGTATCAATTGTTCCGCGAGACGATTTTACGTGGACTGTTATAAAGCCTATGCGAATACTCATGGAGACGAAATCGCGGTGAATTATCCCGACTCGCAGACGATCAAATTTACGGAAGATTTTTCTACCAAGGCGTTCCGCTCCAATTTGCGGGAAGTCGGTGGAACGATTTTGACCTTCGAATGTGATAATCTGATTGCGGTTACGTATTTTTCCACAAGTTGTACGACGGCGGAAATGGGAACTACGGCCGCGCCCGTTTATAACCCCAGCATCAATCTCGTGGACAACTACGCGGTTCAATATTTCGTAACTTCCGCAAAGGGAAATTGTAAGATCAGCTTTCAGTAATCTTCTCGAGGAAGAGAGAATTTCCGCAGAAAAATGTTTGGATTTTTGTAAAGATCTGGTAGAGTTCGATTAGGAGTCGCGTCATGAAGGTAGTTTCCTCAGTTCAACTCGGGCTTCCGGAAAAGGGAGTCAAAGATACAAGGAAAATCCCCAAGGAAGAAGGGATGATCCACACCGAGCCGTATGAAAATAAGTTAGCGAACGTGAGCGATAAAAGGGCTTTCTCGGTGGAGGCCGGTCAAAACGGGGATTTCTACAAAGTCAAAGGCACTTTCATCGACAAGGTAAGCTGAATCGGGAAAAAGATTCGGCGCTTTGGAGAATAAAAAAGCCTCTCAGGGAGAGGCTTTTTTGTTGTACTCGACGTTTGAGATTTCGATCAATCTTTATAACTGATTTCCAAAACGTTTCCGGAAGGGTCGAGGAAGTGGAGAAATTCTCCGGTATTATTCGTTTCCGGGCCTCGAACGATGGAGATTTTGTTTTCTTCCAATTCGGCGATCGCTTCCGTAAAATCATCCACATCGAGAACGAAACTGAGAACCGGAATTTTACTTTCTCCGAGAGAGTTTTTAAAACCGGAAATTTTTTGAAGACGGATGTTAATGGAATCCAATCCCATCACGACGTATTCTCCGGATTTTTCCTCCACGGTTTCGAAATCGAATATATCAGAATAAAACTTCGCAGAGGATTCCGGGTTCTCCGCAGGTATTAAGAAATAGTCGATTCCTTCTACGATAATCATGGATCAGTTCCTGTTTAACTTTTTCGTCATTATGGAAGGAAAACCTGGATTGTCTATTTAAAAAAGGAAGTCAGGTCTGAATGTGTTCGAATTTCAAAAAAACCTCTGAAAATCCGTCAGTCTTCGGAGATTCGAAAGAAATTCCGAAGTTTAGGATTCGGAGTTCCGACCTTCCAAAGAAACGCATCGAGAATATAATGGGTAAACTGGGGCAGAAAGAGCGCGGAAACTAATAACGAAGCGGCGAAGTCCGGAATTTCAACCGTATAAAAACTCGAGTTTCTAAAAATCGTAGCATGGTCTTTCCAAATAAAACTATCCCAGATCCATTCTTCCCCATAAGCGAATAAAAACAGAATTCCTAAAAAACAAAACAGGAGAAAAACGTTCGATCGTATGTCCGAAAATTTTCCCCGAATTTCGGAACGATTTCGTAAAGTGTAATAAAACAATAAAAAAATATACGGAACTCCGTGATTGACAACGTTCGTGACGGTGAACGAAAAGTCGGAATTATAATACACGATGCCGAAAAACCAAACCGCCCACGTGTTGAGCACGAGTAGAATTTTTCCCAACGGTAAAATTCCGAAACGAAAGAAAAAATACGAATGTATGAAAAGATATACGACGAGCCAAACGTGTTCGAACCAGAGAAGAGATTGTGCGAACGCGGGAATCGGATAAGTCAAAAAGTCCCCGTTCATAAACCAGGAAAATTCGCGCTTCTGGTCGGTAAAATGCCAATATAAAATCGGTATTCCACCCATTAGATAAATCGTATATCGATCCAATCGAAACGGAATTTTATCGTCAGGGAATTTCTTTCGATACAACGCCATAAATCCGAACTGTTGCCGTATGAAATGAAATACGGCGATATAAGCCATGATTCGCCAAAACCATAACGATCCGAACGAATAGAGCACGGTCGAAGATAAAAAACAGAATATCGGAACGGTGATGAGCAGACTTTTTTTACGTTTCCATTCCTCTTCGTTGAAATACGAACGGAACAAAGTGGAATAAACGTGCGCGACGTCGATGAGAAGTACGGTGAAGAACCAAGTCCACGGGGAAATTTCAGTAGGCAACAATCCCATTCCGTTCAGGACGAAAAGTAAAAAGACGGTGCAAATTCCCGGAAGAATGAGGAACGTAAGATCGAGTCGAGGATGGAAGATCCAAACGTTGTGATTCATATTTTTTTTTCGCCGAGAATTTTCAATGCGGCTTCATGTCCGCGTAACAACGATTCTTCGAAGATGGAAATTCCGCTCAAATCGGAGTGGGCGAAATGAAGGTGAGGATAGGACAAAGCGAGTTTACGTCTTTGTTCCCCCCAGATAAAACCGGGAACCGGCCGTATCATCGCGTGTGCGTAAACCGCGACGTCGATACGACTTACCCTTTTTTCGATATCCGGATGCGGTTTTTTTAAATCGGAAAGGATCGAATCCTTCCACTCGGACCAACTCGTTTTCATCATCCTTTTCCGGGTGGAAACCGTATCCTTTTGTCCGAAGGCGTGGTAGTAAGTCAAAACGGATCGTTCCCTTCCCGCCCTTAGATCCTGATGTGTGGATACGATATAACCTAAAGACGGACTTTGATAAACGACATTGTCCCAACAAGGGGGAATTCCTTTTCCGGCGGGAACGCGATCCACGGTTAGGTTGGCGACCATCCAAGGGGAATAGGTCAGACCGTCGGTGAGTCCGGAGGTTTCTCCGAGAACGTATTTTCTCGTAAACGACGGAAGAGCGTATACGATGGAATCACAGAAAATCGAGCGTTGTTTTTTCGTTTCAACGGAATATGTTCGAACTTCGAAACGGCCCCGTTTCGTTCCCGACGATAGAACCCTCTCCACGAGAGTCCGGGTTTGAATCCGATTTTCTAACCCGTCCTTCAATCGGTTTACCAAAAATCCGTTTCCTTCGGGCCAAGTCAAAAGCGTAAGGTCTTCGCCGTTTTCGTCAACGGGTCTTGAACAGAAATAATGAAGGCCGATCCATGCGGAAACCGTATCCATCGATCCCCCGAAATCGTCTCGGACGGAGTAGTCCAAAAACCAAAAAAGTTCCCTCGAAGAAAATCCTTGTTCTTTGATATATTCAAAAAAATGAATGCGATCTAGTTTTAGAATTTCAGGATCCCGCGAAGATAAGTCGATCGGGATGGTGAAGGCCTTTTTTCCGTCTTTCCCCCGTTTGTTTCTCCAATAACGGATCAATTCCTTGAACTTTCTTTCTTCGATGCCCGCGGCTGAATCGGTTCCTCCTCCCGGAAATAAACCTTCGTTCCATTTTCCCTGATAAAAAATTCTTTCTTCGGGATCGAAACAAAGATATCGTTCGTCGAACACCGGATTGCCTCGTTTGTCCTTTCCGACGATCACTCGATTTTCTTCCAGAAATTTGCGGACCAACACGGATTCTTCGCTGGGTTGAGGAAGATAATGCGCTCCCCAAGGATACGAGCCTACTTCGTTTTTTCCGGACTTCGAATTTCCACCCGATTCCGATTCGAGTTCTAAAATTTTGAAATTCGAAAATCCGAAACGTCGTAGATAATAACCGGTGCTTAGTCCTGAAACTCCGGCTCCTAAAATGAGAACGTCGATGGTTTCGGAATTCTCCGAGCCGGAAGCTAAGTAGGAATCTCGGTTCTTGTTCGAACGAATTCTATGTCCGATTTCCGGATCAGGGCCTATGATTTTTCCGGAGATGAAATTTCTGAACTTTACAAACCAAAGTCCTCCGATTGCGGATAGACAAACCGCGATGATCGTAAGGAAAGATTTTCTCGTGATCTGTTTCGGGTTTTGTTTTTCCATCTAGGAAAGGATGAATCGAATTCGAATTCGTGCAAGGAAAAAGAAAGAAAAGAATTGCGTCGCCGATCGGAAAGAATCTTCTTCACGGAATGGCTCTTTTTTTAGACTTGGACAATACGTTCGTGGATTCGGTTTCGATTTACAAAACGACGATCCGTTTTATGTGCCGAAACGCGAAGAGCTACGGGTTTTCATCTTCGATCGAATTTTCGGAGTTATATGAAATCGCACGTAGGGAAGTCAAAGAGGATTTATATGATTCTCCTTCCAATCGTCTTCGTCTGATCTATTTTAAAAAGATGTTCGTTTCCAAGTTCGGAAAAGTCGAGCCGGAACGCATCTTAAAGTTGGAGTCCGATTATTTTTCCCTTTTTCAAAACGGCATCAAGGATCTGAAGATGAAGTACGCTTCCGAATACGCGGAAACGTTCGCGCTTTTGAAATCGATCTCGAAAAAACAGAAACTTATATTCTGCACGAACGAAAATTTACGCACGCAACTTTTGAAATCGAAAATTCTTTTTCCGAAGTCGATCGAATATCTGATTTTAAGTTCGGAAGAAGTGGGAAAGGAAAAACCATCCGAACTTTTTTTTACGAGAGCGAAGGAACTCGTCTCACCTGAGTCGATTTCCGCTATGATAGGAGATTCCTTAAAAGACGACGTAGGGGGAGCTTTGCTAAACGGAATTCCCGCAATTCACGTTCGTTCGATTTTTTCCGCCAGACCGCGTACGGAAAAAAAAAGGATACAGGTTTCCAACGACGTCGAAGACGTAACTTATACGGAAACGAACGATATCAGAAACGCTCTAAAATTATTTCTTTAAAACGGCGAATAACGTGTTGTTTAGGTTCACGGTTTTAAAACTCAAAAGCCAGATCGCCTTGGTTGCGTAGTAATAACTTTTCTTAAATAGTGTTCCCAATTTTCCGCCGCCGCTTCCCGATACGGATGCGATAGGTTTAAGGATCGTAAATCTGCAACTTTTAAATCCTGTTTGTTTGGCGAGCATCCCCATCGTTTTTTCCGTATAATCGTTGATATGATCTTTTGCTTCTAGGTAGTGTCCGTCCGGTTTCATACCTTTCAGAAGAACCTTTAAATTCGCCTTAAAAAGTTGGATAGGAAAGTTAGGCGTTTGTAGAAATAGGATTCCTCCGGGTTTTAAAAGAGAATGCAAATATTCTAATAAACTATGAGGTTTCGGAATATGCTCGATCACGTCCCAGAGGGTGATGATGTCCAAGGATTCCTTCGGGATTCCGGATTTTTGAACGATACCCGGAAACACGTTTTTGAGTCCGTTTTGTTGTTTGGCGAATCGTACTGCCTTTTCCGAAATTTCGTATCCGATCGCTTCCCAACCCGGCTTCCGCTGGCCGATTCGTTTTACGAAAAAGCCGAGTCCGCAGCCGACGTCCAAAATTCTTCCCGAAGACGCGGTTAAAAATTTTCGGATAAAGTCCTCGTAAATTTCCCTGTGTGCGAGGTCCCACCAGCCGAGGTCGTACGAGGATTCGTCGTCCCAATAACCTTCGTAGTGTTCTTCCTGTTCGTACGTGGAAAAAACGTGACCGCAATTCGAACAACGGACGATGTCGATTCCATTTTCCACGAAGACGACGGAATTTTGATCGCTTGTACAGAGGTAACAGGTTCGGTTCAAATAAATCTCCTCGGACGAAAGGTCGAATTTCAATGTCTCCCGGCGAACCCGGAAAAGCCAGAAAAAAGTAAGATCGTTTTTCTCGTTTTTGAATTCCCTCGACGTCGGTCTAAAAAAAGATAGAATCATCTCATCTACGAGGGAGTTTCCGTGGCCGCAGTTAAGTTTACGAAAATGGAAGGAATCGGCAACGATTACGTTTATATCGACGCCACCAAAACGGACGTGCGTCTGAACGCCGAACAAATTCAAAAGTTGTCGGATCGCAATTTCGGAATCGGAGGCGACGGAGTGATTTTTATCCGTAATTCCGACAAAGGCGATTTTATGATGGATATGTACAATTCGGACGGAAGTTCCTCCGAAATGTGCGGAAACGGCATTCGTTGTGTGGCGAAATACATTTACGATCACGGTCTTACGAATTCGAAAAATCCCAAAATCGAAACAGGGGCCGGAGTACTTGCAGTGGATCTTAGCGTCGATTCCGGCAATAAGGTGAATTTGGTCAGCGTTGATATGGGAAAACCGATTTTGATTCCCTCCAAAATTCCGATTCTTTGGAAAAACGAGGAAACCGTCCTCGAACAACCTCTGGAAATTGCCGGAAAAAATCTGAAATTTACAGCGGTGAGCATGGGGAATCCGCACTGCGTGATCTTTGTAGAAGACGGAGATCGTTTTCCGGTGCGGGAAATCGGACCTTTGATCGAAACACATTCCTTATTTCCTCGTAGGATCAACGTCGAATTCGTTACCGTACGGGGAAAAGATCATTTGTATCAAAGAACCTGGGAGCGTGGCGCAGGCGAAACTCTCGCGTGCGGAACCGGAGCTTGTGCGGTTATGGTCGCCGGTAATTTGACCGGTCGATCCGGAAAAGACGTTCGGATCGATTTGCGCGGAGGAACGTTACGAATCCAATGGCAGGAATCGGGTCACGTTCTGATGACCGGCCCCGCCCGAGAAATTTTTTCCGGAGAAGTTGAAATTTAAAATATTAGAAAAATTGAATTTTGCGATCGAAGCCGAACTTCTCGAAAGTTCCTTCGAGCGGCTTTTCCGGGGCGATGAATGTTTCTCGTAAATTTCCGATTCCGGTTCGTTCGCTACGAAACGATTCGCACAAAAGCAGTATTTTTCGGAGCGTAAACCGAAATTTGGTCGGGTCGGAACTCCGGTTTTCTATTAAGCGACGTCGGTTTTCTGAAGCGTTTCCATACGAAGACGGACTTCGTTGGAGAGTTTGATCAGATTGTCTTCGAGTTTTCCTTCGAGATACGGACGATGATCGATCTTGGGTCCGTAAAGAACCTTCACTTTTTTGTAAATCGCCCTTCGTTTGATGTCGCAGACTTCTTTGGGCATTCCCATAAAAGAACGAACCAGAGAGGGAATCGGAATATCGGAATAACTTTCTTCTGCGGGGACGATTACGGAAGGAAGGATATCCACTTTGTTACGGATGGAAAACGCAGCAAAACCGTCGTGAAACTTAACCATCGGACCGGAAAAATCGTTTTTGACCATATAGTCGTGACCTTCCGGAAATATCCCGAGAACACCTTGGTTTTTAAAAACCTGCTGCACCATTTTGATGCTCGCCATCGAAATTTTTCCGTCGATCGCCATCGGAATTCCTCCGGCCAGTTTTGCCAGGTCCTTGAAGATGGGGATTCGAAACGTATAATCCGCTGCGATCCAAGAAATATAACGAGGGAACGTATAAGAAAGAATAAACGGATCCATATCGGATCTGTGGTTACTTACAAGAATCAATTTTCCTTCGGGAACGATATGTTCCGTTCCGTACGCATTGATATTGACGGCGAAACCTAAAAAAGGTGCGACAAACTGCTTCAATCTTAGATATGTCTGAGCTTCCTTTTCCATCGATTTTTTTCTCCCCTCACTGGAATAACGAGGGGAGTTATTTTATTCCCCCGTAAAAATAGACCACCATTTCTTTTTTTCTTCCGGAGAATTCGGATTTCTCGTATCGGAAGCGGATTCTTGGGAATACGTTCTCTCTCTTCCCAGATCTTGAGGCCGCAACGGCTCTCTTCTTTTTTTCACGTTCGTCGGAATGGAGCGTTTCAGTTCTTCCAATTCCTTTTGTGCCGAAGCGCTGGACTTGATATAGTTCCGTATATCAGTCCATTCGGGATCTTGTTCGTTCCCGTAGACTGCATAATTCATAAGGTCGATCGAATCAAACTCGGGCATAGAAGCATCTTTCCAGGAGTGTTTATAGAAGCGGGGCAAATTCCCGCGATCTCATATAGTCTTCTCAAGGGAAGGAATGTGGCAACAGTTTTCACATTGGAATTCCCAAAAAATGCGATCGCGGTTTTTTTCGGAACCTTCTCGTCGTTTTTTCCGTTCTCCCGCGTTACGGGCTTATTCTTTATCATAGATCGATCCTCATATAAAAAGAGAAGAATTTAAGAAAGGTCCTATTTTTTTTCCCGGCTTTCTGAAGATCGGGGTCTGCGAATCCGAAAGTACTATCAATGGGGAAAAAAGAGATCGGTTTTGAGAAACGACATAATTTAAAAATAAAGGAAGCGGATGTTCGGGAACGGGAGAATCGAAACGAAACCGGAAAAATCCTTCCTTTTCCCCGGGCAAGGCTCTGGAATTCGGAAAAAATCAGAAAACTCTGCGAGAAATTATTTTTCTCGTAACGCGTTTTTCGAGAGGAGAATTTTCGGATCCTGCGGAATCGATCCGAGTCGTTCGGTCTGTGCGCGGTTTTCGAAGGAAAACCGGGAAATACCTTTTTCATTTTCGGTGAATTAGGGTATGATCGTTTCGTTATATAAATCAGTTTCAGGCAAACAGGCAGAATGGAAATTTCAAAAGAAGATTATTCCGTCGAGATGGAAAAAAATCGGGGAAGAATCAACGTTTCAGGGACGTTGCGTCTACTGAACGTCGAAGAATACGAGCCGATCATTACGTTGATCGAAACCGCTCTGGAAAATTCCGGGCGTGGAAAAGCCGTCATCGATATTAGAAATTTAGATCATTTAAACAGCGCCGGAATCGCAAGTTTTTCGCGTTTTGTCGCCGGTTATGATAAGAAGAATTTCGGTAATGTGGAATTCAAAGGGAATAAGGATCGTTACTGGCAGATTAAGTTCTTGGATAATCTGAAAAAGTTGCGACCGGAGATTAAAACGACTTTGGAATAAGTCATTCCCACTTTTTAAGGATTTTGGATTTTTAGCTTAGCGCGTTCCGCTTCCCGCAGATCCAAATACGCTCGAACCGTAATTTCGTATCTTAGGTTTTCCGTTTTATCGATCAGAAAACCCAATCGCACGGGATAATCTTTCGATAACAACAATAAACCGATTCCGGAATTTTGCCCTGTTTCTTCGTGGTGTTTGAGTTTATCGATATAAATTTGATCCGAGTTCCTATCGGTCAAACGTTTGATGGATTCTTCCAATTTCTTTTTGGAAGTTTCGTCCGCCTCATTCTTAATTTCGATTTTTAACATTTCGGAATAGTATTTTATTTCCAAAAGGATTTCTCCCTTTCTGTCCTTGGAAAATTTAGCCGCGTTTTCGATGAGTTCGTTTAACACGATGGAGATGGTGTACGCGGAATCCGGATCCAGTTTCTCCTGAATCGAACAATAATCGGAAATATAATCGGCGGTGAGGGAACAACGTTTCCAATGAACCCGTAAATCCATCGGTCTCAATTTGAGATTGAATTCGCTTTCGGACGGAAGGGAATCGGGAATTAAATTGTAATGACCGTATTTCACAGGATAAGACATGACGCACTTCGATGAAATGAATTGACGAACCGGATCACGGAGATTGCAACTAGGATCTTCGGATAGAAAAGTAAAAAAAGAAATCGGTATAAAAAATCGATTCGGTTTAGAAAAGTTTTCGGAGCGATTCGAGATATTGTATTCGACTTGGATCGGATTCGGATGGGGCCCATTCGGCAAAGTCCTTGTCGGTGGTCGGATCGTACGGACCGGATTTTCCTTCAAAACAAATCGCGTGTTGAGAAAGGCAAACCAAAGTATGATACACTCCGGGTGCGACGTCGATTCCGTAAACCGGACCTTCCGCGTCGAGACGATATGTTTCGGATACGTGGCCCTGTTCGTCAAACAGTACGAAACCTAAAGTTCCCTTTAAAACTAGGAATGTTTCCGGTTTCGGCGGGGTTTTGTGTCTGTGAGCTTGGACGTACGTGTTTTCGGTTAGTACGTTGAGAAATCTTTGATAAACTTCCGAAAGCTCGTGAAAGTTGTGGTTGGAACGTCCTCGAGGGGAGGTCTTTGCCTGGCGTAGGACCTCCTCGAACAGAGAATCGGTGATCAGTTGTTTATGCGGTTTGGAGGAGTTCGAGTCTGGATTCACAGTACTCAATTAGGTAGGATTTGCAGGCGGTGCAAGTATTTCCCGCATTGACGCGCTCTATAATTTCCCGATAGTCAATGCCCTCGGTTTTGGCGGTTTCTACGATCGTTTCAAAGGCTACTTGTGCGCAGTGACATTTATCCATCTTCGTTCTAACTCTCCGCTTTGTCGTCTTTTACAGAGTAAATGAGACTCAGTCTTAATGTCAATACGTACTGCACGATTTTTTATTATTTTGTATGATTTTTCGTGTGGGAACTCTCACCCAACTTTTTTGAAAGGCGGATACTTTTTCCCGCCCGATTCTTTGGAATCATTTACGAGTCGATCTTTGGATTTCCGAAGCGTTCTACAAAAACCGGACGATAAACTTGATTTCGGGAAATTTATGGTCGGAACTCCGAATCATTCCTCAGTAAAGCTCGGATTCTCAGAAATCCAAACGCTGAAAACAGAAGTGCTTTTCTTTCCAAGAGCTCGCCGTCTTGGATCGAGTTTTTAGTTTTAGGGAACGTTGAGGAAACAAAAAAAGTGGCGCGCCCAGAAGGAGTCGAACCTCCGACCTTCTGATCCGTAGTCAGACGCTCTATCCAGCTGAGCTATGGGCGCGTATCGATTTAATGGATATAAGATTCCAAACGAGAAAGATGTTCCTCAGGAATCCTAAGTGCAATCTTTTTTCCGGTTGTGTAATTGTATAGCAGTAATCCGGAGATTCCCAGATAAATCAAAATCCCGGATAAATGAACCAAGTGGCCGAGCCACGGACCGGCCACCGGAATCCAGGAAACGAATACGCTTCCCATAAGAAATGTAAGAAAATAAAGAAAGTTGAGAAAGGAAAGACCGGAATGTTTTCGAACCGTCCGATTATCCCAAAAGAACGTAAATCCGATCAACCAAGTTCCGAAAAGGGGAAGGGAAACCAAATAAACCAGAAACTTTTCGGATTTGAAAAAACGTTCCGCGGTTTCCGGTGCGTTACGGAGAACCGGTTCGTATTTTTTTAAAAACTCTTTGAATTTCATTCTCCATCTCCGGAAAAAAAGGCAACGTGTATTCTTTCTCCTGATACGCTTTCCAGGCTCCCAAAAGGGAATAACCTAAAAACGCGATCCAGGAAATATAACTGAGAAAATCGGTTACGATCGGATTCACCTTTATCAGAGATAAAACCCAACTCACGACCGGAAATTCCCGCAAAAACCAAACGACCGAATAGATCGCGATAAAACCGGCGTTCAGTTTCATCGCTTGCAGAATATGGAACGAAGCGAACTTCTGCGTTCTCCGGAAAAACCAAAGAAAGATCCATCCAAAAAAAGGAATATAAGAAAGGGCCGCGACCTGGCCTGGGAATTCTTCACTTCGTAAAATTCTCAGGGTTTCCTGTAAAAATTCCTGGGTTTTGAACCGCTCAGAGGACATGGGATGAGAATTCCAAATGTAGGATAGAATGAAAACAAAAATCCGGAGACGCAGGGATTCGAACCCTGGGTACAGTTACCCGTACGACAGTTTAGCAAACTGCTCCTTTCGGCCACTCAGGCACGTCTCCAAAGGTTGTCGGAGAAGGTAGGATTCGAACCCACGGTGGGATTACCACGACGGTTTTCAAGACCGCTGCTTTAGACCACTCAGCCACTTCTCCTGACGGAATTACTTTACCGTGGGAAAACCCCCCCGTGTCAAGGTGAATTGTTCTTTGCGCTCCCGGTTCGACGTATTTCCTGGGAGCCGGCCTCAAAAAGAAATGAATCGACGTTCTGCGGGACATAAAAACCGATTTCGAAAACGGAAAACCGAGTTTTCTTCGGAGAAGATTTCTCTTTCCCCACGCGCTTGGGTTAATCTCGGTTACTCGATCGCTAACACGGAGGAATCTACCTTTTTTCTTAAGAATGCGATTCCCGGAGAAGAAGTCGAAGCGATCGTTTCGAAAAAAAAGGGTACGTTGTATTGGGGAATCGCGTCGGAATTCCTTCAAACTTCCCCGAAGAGAATTACATCCGATTGCGCCGCTTACCCTAGATGCGGCGGTTGTTCGTATCGTCATATCGATTACGAAACGGAACTCGAGGTAAAACGGTTTCTTTTACAGGAAACCCTGGAACGTTCTTTTTCGAAAAAAGGGATTTCGATTCCGCCTATCGAAATCCTGTGTGCGGATCCGATCGGTTACAGAAACACGGCGCAGATTCGGTTAGGTTTTTCGGGTTCGAAACGTATCGCAGGGTTTTACGAAGAATTTTCCCATTCGATCGTTGCGCTTCCGCCTAACGGATGTTTGAATCTTCCGAAGGAAATGAACGACACCATCCTAAAACGTTCGAGCCGGGAGAAAAACAGATCTTCGTCGGTTTCCAAATCGGAGACGTTGTCGTATCGTATGGAAGGAAAACGGGTGGTCCAATATCGCAACGAATCCGTAAAATTCAAGGAAACGATCCGTGTTCCGGATCCTGTCGAGATCGAATGGGAGATTCCGGCGGGAGGTTTTTCGCAAGTAAATCGTTTTTTGATTCCGCTTTGGTTGGAAAAAATATACGACTTGGTCTCGCATTCGCAAAATAGAATATTAGAGTTTTATTGTGGATCTGGATTGATTTCGATCGCCCTCGCATCCAAATGCGAGGTTTGGAGCGGTTACGAACTTTCCCCGGAGTCTGTGGAACAGGCGGGGAAAAACGCGCGTTTAAATCGAAGTTCGGTTTCGACGTTCCATAGGTTTTCCGTTTTGGATCTCGAAACGGAATCCGTGTCCGATTCGGAGGATTTAAATTCTCGGTTTTGGATCTTAAATCCGCCGCGCTCCGGTTTGTCCGGGAAAGTATTGGATACGATCGCAAAAAATCTACCGGATTCGTTTTTGTATTCCAGTTGCAATCATACCACCTTAGCCAGGGACCTTGCCTTTCTTTTGGAAACCGGCTACGAATTATCAGATCTCGTTCTGGTGGATTTTTTTCCCAGAACCAAACACTTTGAAGTGATCGCAAAAGCCGTAAAACCGGATTATACTTCGTCTTCCGTTTAACGGTTTTAGATTCGTAAACGGCACATTCAGGACCGGATATTCGAAATTCTGCGTTTTTATCTTCGAAAGTTGCTTGTAGCCTTCCCGATTTCGATCCCTTCATAAAGTTCGTAAACACGCTCGAAAATTTATTGATAAACGTACGCATAGGAACAATATCACCGATAACTAATAAACAAATCTTTTAGGAGATATTATGCGTATGAATCCATTTCTTCGATCCGCGTTCGTCGCGGCCATCGTCGCTCTGCTCGGCTTTGGAACTACAGGTTCGTTGTCCGCCGACAGCGTTTGTCAGGGACTTTCTTCTTCCTCTTGCAACGCAAACGACGATTGTACTTGGGTCAGCGGTTATACGAGACAGGACGGAGTTTCCGTCGATGCTTATTGCAGGGCGAAACCCGGAAAGGCAGGAGACGGGGAACGGAAAACATCCAAAAAAAGTAAAGATGACGGCGACGATGATTCCAATGTAAAAGAGAAAAAATCCAAGAAAAAAAAGGATAAAGACGAGGACGCGGACGACGACAAAAAATCGAAACGTAAAAAGAAAAGTAAGGAACAAGACGAATCGGATAAAGATGACGATTCCAAAAAATCCAAAAAGAAAAAGAAAGATAAAGAAGAGGATTCAGACGAAGTAAAGAAATCCAAGAAAAAAGAAAAGAACGAAGACGATAAGGAAGATAAGAAAAAATCCAAAAGGAAAAAAGACAAAGAAGAGGACGATAAGTCCGAGAAAAAATCCAAAAAGAAGAAGAAAAAAGATAAGGACTGAGGTTCCGATCGTTTCTAAGATTTATCTCGAAAAGCCGGGGTCTTTCTCCGGCTTTTCCTATTTAAGGTTACCTAAAAAAAGACAACGCAGAAAACATTTTATTTTTCTAACTTATCAAGATTCTTCCGTCTCGACGTTTATGTTTGAGCGGAACCAATATTTTGGACTTTTTCCGGTCCGTTTTTTGAATTCACGGATGAAATGAGCCTGATCGTAATACCCTGCGCGATGTGCAAGATCGGTCAAGTTGGACGATTTAACTTTAAGATCGACGGCCTTACGGAATCTCACGAGACAGGCGTATTCCTTCGGAGAAAGTCCTAATACAAGTTTATAATCTTTTTCTAATTTACTTAAGCTGATTCCCAAGTCCGAAGCCATAGAGGAAATCGAAGTTTCTCCGTTTTGTAAGCGGATCCGTTTTATAGATTCGCGAAGATATTTTGGCTCTTCTTTGAAAGTCCGTAACTCGGATCTGAATCGATTCCACGCCCAGCCCGGTTTTTTTCCTTCCAGGAATTCCAGAATACAATCTTCACGCAGATTATGAACCTCGCTTATAGGAAAAATATCCTCCAACGAAAGGCTTTGATCCACGATTTCGGACATTGGAATCTTAATATGACTCGCGAGTAAAAACGGAGGAATACGAATCAGAAACGAAGTCGTATCCTTTTCCGATCGGAAGGTTTTTGATCGAGTCATAATTCCGGTGATTCCGGTGGAATCCAAGGTTTGAAAAGAATTTTCCCGGTATACGTTGATTCTGCCTCGCACTTGAACTCCGAGCACGCAGTATTCTTCAGGAACAACGGAATATTCGGAACTTTCCTTTTGGGAGATCCAGTCGTGTAGAATCGGTTCGAAATCCATAATCAACTCGGTCAATTATATTCTTTTTCCGAGGGAAAATCAATGTTTTCCCGGTTTTAGGACAATAATTTGCGCGTCATAATTTCGAATTTTTCCCTTTCTTCCGATGGGAGTGTCGGTAAAACATAACGAATCCATAATATTAAATCCTGCTTGGAGAGGGCGTTCATAATTTCTTTTCGATGATCCTCGAGTTGTGAATCGCTGAATTCTTTCCAAAGATAGGGTTGTGTCTTCGTTTCCTCTTCTTCCATGTGGATTAAATAAGCGGTCTGAAATCGTATTAGGGAATTGTAAAATTCATTCTTAAATTCCTTTCTTAATAAAAGGTCGGAGTTGCCTATGGCGATCAATTTTTTCCTGATTCCCGAGATTTGATTGTCCAAGCTGGCGTGTGTTTGAAGATCCTTTTCGGAATAAGCCGGATCGATGTCGGAAAGGTGTCTCAGGCTTACGTTTTCCTCGTCGCGAGCGTGAATTTCGAGAAGCCTAAATATCTCGAAACAAAGATCGGTCAATCGATCCCATTCGTTTTGATTTTGAAAGTCGGTCTTTCCCGTTTCCAGAATCCAGATTGATAGAGCGTTTCTGATGCCACGATGTGGAAAGTCGTAAACCTGCATTCTCGGATTTGATGTCGTATTCATAAGAAGAACATAACATTTTTTCGAAACGAAAAATTGTATAAATTCGGAATTTCGCTATAAAAAATCGAAATTCCAATGAGCGCGACGGAGTAAACGACGCGTTATGTTTCTTAATTGCCCGCGATTCTGTTTCGCTTTCGTATCCGTAAATCGACTCCGTTCCTATGCTAGAATCGATTTTCAAGAGATTCGTCTTCAATTTTTCGAGGATGTATTGTGCAGTTCGGATTTTCTAACAAAGTATCAAAATGGATTGAGAGGTTCTTGTTTTTGAAAAACGTTTTATATCGAACGTTATGGGAAATCGAAAATTTTTTATCGGCGTCCGTTCATATTTCTTAATTCAAGTTGACTGACTGCTCGTTACAGACGTAGGATTGGTTCGGGCAAAAACCCGGGCCGGCAGAAGAACGAGAGATGGGTCCTTTTCGGATTAGGTTCGTTCTCCCGCGCCAATTGAAAAATGGAGAATAGTGAAAGATGAAAAAAGCTAATTTGATGGCGACTCTTCTGTTTGTGCTCGGAATTTCTGCGGGATCCATATCCGCACAAACTCAGGCGCAATTGTTTGCAAAGCCTGCGGTGATCGGCGACTCTTTGAGCCACGGTTTTTTCGGCGCTACAGTGGAGAAAAAAACTCAGGATTGGGCTTACCCGGTTCTGGTCAGTAAACAAGCCGGATCTTCCGTTTCGTATAACGTTCTGAAAGGACCTTATATCAATTTGGAAGACGTTCTTAAAGGCGATTGCGGAGTCTTCTGTATCGCAGGTTCCATCATCGGAGGAAACGCCTCGACGGTAAGTCTTCCTACGCATGCTGGAATTACGGGTGCGGAATATACTTCCGTTTTAAGAACTTCCGGTAAATGCGAAGATATCACCGCGACTAAGTGGGAGAAAGATTGGTACTGGGCGACTTGGTATTGGTATACATATCGCTGGGTTCAAGTTCAGGATTGCAAAGAACCTGACAAATTCCATCAATTCGGGCTTCGGGATTCCGGAACCCAGATTCAGATCATGGAAAAAGTCAGACCTTCTTTTCTTTTTGGAACCGTTGCCGCGAACCATGTTCTTTGTACTGCGCTTTCCACTACGACAGCATGTTTGGACGAGGCTCGTTATAAAAGGGACATCCGTGAAGTGATGAGACGTTTGGCCGCGATTGGAAGTTTGAAAGGCGGAGTGCTTTTCACGATTCCGAACGTTACCGCGATCGCATTTTTGGAGCCTTATAGAGATCCTCAAGGAAGAGCGAATTATACCGGACTGAAGGCATTCTTCCGGAATTCGGTTTCCGATCCGAATCAGGTTTTGGACGCGAGTGAAGTAGCAACCATTACGAACTTCTTAACTATGTTGAACAACGAAGTTAAGGCTCAAGGTGCGGCGATGGGATTCGCAGTTGCTGATCTGAAAGTCGTTTTCGATGATATCAAAGAAAACGGTCGCCAGGTAAAAAGTCCTTCCGGTTGGAGTCCCGGTTATGCCCGTGCAAACTGGCCTTTACCGAACCAACCAGGAGTTTTCGGTCTGGACGGAGTACACCCGAATATGTACGGACATTCGGTGTTCGCCAACGAGCTGATCAAAGTCATCAACGCACGTTATGGCTTGAATCTGGCGCAAGTGAGCGAATATACCGCTTGGTACTACGACAGTTTAAACAGAAATCCGATCGACTTGAAGAGATTCCTGACCGATACGATTTTCGGACAGTTCATTTCCTGGGTAATCGGGATTTTCGTTTAAAATCGAATTCTTTCCCGATCATGTGGGAGAGAGAAAAACAACGCGAAAACGTCGCCTTTAACCGAGGCGGCGTTTTTTATTTTATAACCGCTTATGGAATTCAAAAAAAAGATCTTTTTTGTAACGCTATTACTTGCAATATTTCTAATGCTTTTTCTGCTTTTTTGGCCCGAGGATGAAAAAAAAGAATCCTTGTCCATGCTCGAGGAAAGCGAAACCGTCCTAAAAACGAAATACTATTCCGAAATGGATCCGTATTTTCCGGATGCTCCTCATCCCTTCAACGAAGATCCCGATTTGGAAGGACAGGCGAAACGGTTATGGCCGGAAGCGTTTAAACCCAGGAAAACCCCCGAAGAAAAGGAACAGATCCGCAAAGAATGGACCGATTTCATCGCTCGTTACCCGAAGAATATTTATATTCCCTCCGAATTCAAACCCGCTTTGAGCGAATCGGAGGAAAAGGAAGCTCGGGACAGATTAGACAGTGTGTCTAACGTGGAAACGAAAAACGCGATCAACCGCGCTTTAGGAAAATACGCCGAACCCGGAAACGAACCGAAATCGGCGCCCTCCGAATCGAGCGTAAACCCGAAAGAACAGCTGGCCTACATAAATTATAAGATCGAGGAATTGGAATCGCGCATTCAGCTTATCGAATATACGATTCAACAGGGAAAGTTGGACGCGGCGCAGATTCCGACGGCTAATCAGGATTTGGCGATTTGGAAAAAAGAACTTTCCCAACTAAAACAGGTCCAAAGTTTAATCCCTAAATCCTAATCGAATTCAGAATTTAGAATATAAAAAATTTTTTATAAGGAAACGACATGAAATTATTTTATTTTTTTTTGATTATTCTTCTGGGATGTGGAGGGCCGCCGCGCCCCGATCTTTTGCCCGTTCCCGAAGATAAAAAAGAAATCCCTCTCGAACAGATTCTGGAAGAATCGACCTCCTCCAACCCTCAGATAAAGGCGCAGGCGATATTAGAATTGGCGAATCGTAACCACAGGCCTTCTTTGAACTTTATCCGGCAAGTTTTGAAAAAGGAAACGAACCCTGCGGTACGAAGCACGGCGGCAATCGCACTGGGGACTTTGAAAGATCGAGCTTCCTTATCCGAAATCGTAAAACTGTTCGATGTGAATTCCGGTATTTCTCCCGATATCGTGATGGAATCTTTGGCGAGAATGGAGGATCCGAACGCGGCATATTCCATTCTTCCTTTTTTGCAATCGCCCGATTCCACTTTAAGATTGATCGCGGTCGATACGTTAGTCCGCATTGGGGCAAAATCCTCCGGAAACGATATATTGAATCTTGCCCAAAAAAATCAGGATCCTGAATTCGCGAAAACTTACGCGATGGCTCTCGGTAAACTCAAGATAAAAAGCGCAGAGCCTTATTTGATTAAATTGGCGAGCACCACCGAGCGTTCTCCCACGTTAGCCGCAGCTTACCTTGCTTTGGGAAGGATTTCCGGCAAAAACGGAATTCCCATTTTGGTTCGTGGGCTCGGAGGAGATTTCGATAAGGGTAGTGAGAATTGTATGTTGGCTTTGATCGAAATCCGCGATGCTTCCGCGATTCCGACCGTACTTCCGATTTTAAAACATAACAACCGCGATGTCCGTTTTAGAGCTTCCAATGTATTATCGGAAATTCCTTCTTCAATGACCGGGCCCGGTGCTCTTAAGATCTTGGAGGAAAATCTTCCGGATTCGATCGCGCCGGCCTCGTTGGTTTTGGGAAAAATCCGTTACACTCCGGCGCGTGTATCCATCGAACAGAAGTTGTCTGATTCCAAACTTCCCGATCGGGAAATCATCGCTCAGTCGCTCGGTTATTTGGGAGATACAAAAAGTATTCCCGTGTTGATTTCCGTTTTACGCGAAAGTTCGGGAGAAGGGAGATACGGCGCAGCTTGGTCGCTGGGCGCCTTACAAGCATTAGACGCTTTCGAGGATTTGTCCATAGCTTCCAAATCTTCGGATCCAAAACTTGCGTCGATGGCGATCGAAGCGCTCGGATCCCTCGGTTCGAAAAAGGCTCTTCCCGTTTTGGCGGAAATCGCGGAAAAAAATCCCAATTCCGCTTCCGTGGTGATTCCTGCGATCTCCGCAATTCCAGGAGAAGAATCGCGAAATATCCTGGAAACGTTCGCACAAAAGGAAAACGTCGCGCTTCAACAAGTGGCGATTTCGGAATTGGGAAAAAGAAAAGAACGGTCCAGCATTCCTTTATTGATACGGATTCTGGAAGAGGATCGCGCGGCCAGTGCGAAACTTTTAATGAGTTCCCTTTCTTCGATCACAGGAAAGAACTTTTATTCTCGGAACGAATGGCTGAACTGGTATAAACTTAACTCGAAGTAATCACGTTTATGTTTCATTCAAAAAAAAATCCCGTATTCGTTTCGGGACTTTTGTTGTTCGTATTTTATTGTAAGACCGAAACTCCGCGTAATCCTTGGGCGGTTCCTCCCTTAAGGGAAGAGGAGCGTCTTTTTCTGGCGCCGTTAAAAACGGATGATTTCGATTCCAAGGATTTAGGCGGTAGACATTATCCCGCTTCGAACGAATTGAGAATCGACCTTTTTAAACCGTATATCGAAGATTTGGAAGGCGGTTATCTCGGTGCGGGAACGGATCAGAATTTTACGTTCATCGTATGGGCGAAAAGTAAATACGCTTGGTTGATGGATTTTGATTATACGATTTGTTTGATCAATCGGATTCATATCTTATTCTTTAAAACCGCTGCCACTCCGGAAGAATATAGGGATCTCTGGTCCAGGAAAAATAAACAGTCATCCTTAGAACTTCTCAAAAGGGAATGGAGTTCCGACCCGGAGTGGAGTTCGATCAAAGAGGCTTGGGAAATCGCACACCGCGGTAAGTCGGATATTCCCCAACGATGGAACGAACTCGATAGGACTTCGCAAAGATTCGGTCTAAAGACCTTCATTCATTCCAAAGAGGAATACGACTATATTCGAAATATGGTTCTTCAAGGTAGAATTCAGATTTTAAAAGGAGATATCAACGCGGAAAAAAGTATGCGTTCGATCGCGGAACGTGCGGCGCGTTTGAATATTCCGATCCGAGTTGTTTATCTTTCCAATATCGAGGATTATTTTTCTTATACTCCGGGATTTCGAGATAACCTATTGAGTTTGCCGACCGACGAAAAAGGGGTCGTATTGCGTACGATGCAGAACGGCACCAAGGAGGAATACGGAGCGCCCGAAGGAGAAAAAATCCCCGTGGATTATCCGCTTCATTATAACGTTCAATCGCTCGAGAATTTACAGGAGTGGATGCTTTTGCCGGGTCATTTACATAAAGGAATTCTAATGCAATTCAGAACGCCGGTTCAGAAAGGACTTTCCGTGGTGAAAAGCGGTCCCGTCGAAAGTTTAAAATGAAATCGGTTTTCTTTTCGGTTTTGGTCTGTTCCTGTTCGATCGTAAGTTCGATAAGTTGTATCGGACAAAAATCGAATCGAACCGCCGATCGTTCCGAAACGATCTCTTCCAATAACTGCAAATCCGATTTCGGTTTGTATGTCTTCTCTTACGGAAGAAGTTCTTATCCGGATCGTTTTTTAAACGTGGAAGAAGAAAGAGGAAATCGTGAAATAGTATATCTTTTTTATCTCATTCGTTTTCCGGGAAAAAATATTCTTGTGGATTCCGGTTTCATCAACGAATCGTATCGAAAAAAATTCGGATTTCTCGAATTCGAAAATCCGGTTAAACTTTTAAAAAAATGCGGAATAGATCCCAAAGAAATCACCGATATCGTTCTTACCCATTTTCATTTCGATCACGCGGGCGGAATTTTTCTTTTTCCTTCGGCGAAGATTCATATCCAAAATCACGATCTAGATCTTTTGAAAAAACAAAACTACTTTCCCAATCAGGCGAGTTTTATCCGATCTGCGGATTCCACCGGTAGACTTCATTCATTCGACGGAACGTTTTCATTACTTCCGGATTTACGGATTTTGTTTACGGGCGGGCATACTCCCGGATCGCAGGCATTGGAATGGGTCGTTTCTTCGGGAAAAGGATTTTTATTTACCGGAGACGAATGTTATCTGATCGAAGAATGTAAAAAAGGAATCGGTCTTCCGCAAGAGGCCGCTTTTTCGTTAAAACGAAATCGGGATTTTCTGGATTACGTCCGAATCGTGAGCGAAAAAGGAACCAAAATTCTAACTTTACATGATCCTTCGATTTTATTACAAGGCCGGGAGATTGTTCCCGGTGTTCGAAGGATCGAATCTTTTTAAAGTTTTTAGTTTCTTCGCAAATCGAAACGATTTTTATTTTTGCGAATAAGCTCCTCGTTCTCGTTGCGAGGACTATATTAAATAAATATAATATATCATAAAAAAGGCCCGGAGGCAGATCTCCGAGCCTTTAGGCAAAATACGAAAGAAAACCGAAATCAGTCTTTGTCGTAGACCTTTTTGATTTCTTTGCTGTATTTTTCCGTGATCACGTGGCGTTTCATCTTGAGAAGGTTGGTCAATTCATCACCGACTTCGAACGGCTTTTTGGTGAGAATGACGTGTTGTACCTGCTCGAAAGACTTAAATCCCGTTTTCGTACTGTTGTAGCTACGGACTTCTTTTTTGTAGAAGTCTATCACTTTTGGATTTTTGATCAGTTCGTCGATCGCGGCCGAATCGAGTCCGTTTTCCTTACACCAAGCGCTCAGTTGTTCGACGTCGGGAACGATGATCGCTCCGAGAACTTTTTGATCTTGTCCGATCACCATCGACTGTTTGATATAAGGTGATTCGTCCATTTTGTTTTCGATAGGAACCGGCTCAACGTTTTCTCCGCCTAACAATACGACGGTGTCTTTGGCTCTTCCGGTCAAAGTTAACGTTTTCTTAAAGTTTATGAACCCGATATCTCCCGTATTCATCCAACCGTCCACGATCGTCTTTTTCGTAACGTCCGGATTTTTGTAATATCCTTTCATCACTTGAGGTCCTTTAACGAAAACGACTCCTTTTTGACCGAGCTTACCTGCGAGAACCTGTCCTTGGTCGTTGATATGCGTCAGCACGTGTCCGTTATCGTCTTTGATCATCAATTCCGACTTGGGAACGAGAAAACCCACGGAACCGATAATCGGTTTTACGAAAGGACGCACGGAAATTACCGGACTGGTTTCCGTCATTCCGTATCCTTCGAGAACCAACATTCCGATGTCATTGAAGAAGTTATCGACGTGCGATTGTAAAGCGCCTCCTCCGGACATGGATCCTTTCAATCTTCCGCCAGTCGCTTGGCGTATCTTGGAAAGAACGATCGCGTCCAAGGTCTTCGCATTAAAAATCAAACCTAATCCCGCGACGGTAAAGAAGAGCGCGCTCGGTAAATGTACTCCGTACGCCGGAAGCGTCAAATATGCGAGCAAACTCAATGCGGTAACGGTGAACGGTCCGGTTAAAAGCAGAACGATCAAAGATTTGATTCCGATGGCAAGGGACTTGAAAATATTGCGATTTTCGTAATCCACTTCCAGGCCGGTTAAAAACCTTCTCGCAGCGTTGTAGTTTTTGGAGAAAAAGTAAGCGAGTTTAAACAATGCCCTTCTGATCGGAGGAGTCTGTTTCGGATCGTTTACCTTATTGTAAATTCCCGTATAAACGCTCTCCCAAACACGCGGCGCGGAAGCCATAAACGAAGGTTTCGCTTTTGCCAGGTCGTTTTTTAGATCCGATACTTTGGTGTAGTAAGTCTGAATTCCGCTCGAAATGGCGCCATATTCGTTTACTCGTTCGAATATATGCCAAATCGGTAATATGGAAAGCATACTATCCGTCTGCTTAATGTTCGTCAAAAGCATCGGAACCACGTAGATCATCTGATGGATCATGTTCGAATGCATGAGCATAACACCTTTCGGCATTCCCGTGGTTCCGGAAGTGTAAATTAAGGTGAATAGATCGTCCGGTTTGATATCCTCGATCCGCTTTTCTGCCTTTTTACTTCCTTTGGCTCTCAGCGCTTTTCCTTCCTCGATGAGATCGTAGATTTTATGGATATTCTTTCCCTTTGCGGAGGAGGCCTTATCCATTACGATGATGGTTTCTACGTTGTTCAATTTGGGTTTTACCTTGTTGAACTTTTCGAGCATCTTATCGTTTTCCACGAATACGATCTTTGCTTCCGAGTGATTGAGAATGTATTCGAGCTCCGACTCTGTTACGTCGGTGCCTCTCGGGACGTTTGCCGCTCCCGAAAATTGAACCGCGTAATCGGTGATTATCCATTCCAATCGGTTGTCCGCAAGAACAGCGACGTGTTCTCTGGCTTTGAGTCCTAAGTCAATTAGAGATTCTGCAAGTGCAATTCCCATATCGTACAGCTGTTTGTAGGAAGTAGGATGGAATTCTTTATCTTCTCCTTTGCTCCAAAATACGGGTCGATCTCCAAATTTCTCGGTGGACTGTATTAACATATCCGCGAGGTTTTTATACATTTCTAAATCCTCTTTTGTGATTTTACCGGGAAACCCGGTAGGTGTAAAGGCTGGATTAAACTAAGAGAAAAATCGAAAGAGTCAATCAAATTTTAGAAGGAATCAAAAGGAGGGTGCGCCGCAAAAAAAGGGGAGCGGAAGAGAAGTCGCCTATCTCGACGAGATAGGCGAAGGAATCTTACTGTTCTTCTCCAGCTGGAGCGGAGGATTCGGTAGAAGGAGCCTCTTCTTTTTTATTTTCTGTTTTTTCCTTCTTGGATTTTTTCTTAGCTTTTTTTGCCTTTTTGGCTTTTTTGGATTTCTTAGATTTCTTTCCTTTCTTTTCCGATTTAGTCTCTTTAGGAGTTTCGGTTTGTTCCGCAGGAGCTTCGGTGTTCGGTTCTTGGGCGGTAAGAGCCGCAAATCCGGTGAAAACGAAAGCCGCGATTAAAAGTTGGACAAGAATTTTCTTAAAAAGGGTCATTTTAGAGTTTCCTATTGAAATAGTTTGATTGATTCTGAGAAGTGCAACATCCTCCGTAAAAAAGTAAATACGTTTTTTTACGGAATAGAACGAGGCGGACTCCATTTTTTTCCGGAGGCCGCTGCGGATTCCAATCTTCTAAGATATTCGTTTTTGGATATTTGATACGCGCCCAGACCTAAAGTAACGACGTTTAGTTGCTGCGTATCGAACAACGTAAAACCGTCCTTCTTCAAAACATCGAATAAATGATACAAACCTATCTTTCCGAAATCCGGAACGAAAGAGAACATGGATTCGCCCGCGAAAAAATTTCCGATTGCGACTCCGTAAACGCCTCCGCCTAACACGCCGTTTTCGTCCCAGACTTCGATCGAATGTGCATAACCGAGTTTGTGGAACTCGGTATATCCTCGGATAAAAAGGTCCGTGATCCAAGTTTCTTCGCCGGGACGATATGCGCAACAGCGCATTACTTGTTCGAAGGCGCGGTTGAAGGTAATCTTATATTGTCTTTGATTGATCTTTCGTTTGACCCGTTTCGAGATATGAAGTTTTTCAAGATCGAAAATTCCGCGAGGATCCAAACAGTACCAAAGAATCGGTTGGTCAGACCAGGGAAAAATTCCGTTTTTATACGCGTACAATAAACGTTCCGGAGAAAGGTCGCCGCCTACGGCGACGATTTCCCGGTCCCATACGCGAGGGTTTCTGAAAAAATCGGAAAAATCTTTCAAACCCGTTTCCTCATGTTTTTAGTAAGACGGTAAAAGAGAAAAAGATTCCTCAATCGAATAGACGGGGCCTTCGGAGAAAGTTCGAGACGAGTAGATATGAAATTCCGAAACGTAGAATTCGGAAGAAGTGAAACCGGAAAATTCCTCGAGATAAGCGGCTACTCGTAAACCGTTCGAGTTTTTGAATCTTCCCAGCGTGAGATGCGGACGATATTCCTGTCGTTCGGGCGCGAATCCCAACTTCCGAATTCCGGAATCCAACTTTTTTTGCAATTTAACGAGCTCCTCGTTAAGAAGGACCTTTGCGAAAAGGATCGAAGGAGATTTCTGTTTTTCGAAAGTGCCAACGGATTGTAGATTCAGGCGAAACGAAGGAGATGCGATCGTGGAACAAAAATCGGATACGACATCCACTTGCTCCCTCGATTGTTCTCCTAAAAAAAGTAAGGTTACGTGAAAGTTTTCCGGTAAAACCCAACGGATATCCGGTAAACCGTAACAGATTCTCACAAGTTGTTCTTTTACTTCCTCCGGAACGGAAATCCCGAGAAAAATTCTCATGCTTAAAAGTTTAGAAATCCCGGCGTTTTAGGCAACCAGATTCCGTAGTTTTCGGTTAGGTGGAGTCGATCGTTTTTTCGACCCTGAGTATTCCGCGCAAGGAATTACAAAGAAAAACGGATTCCGAATTTTTCATTTCGGATACGGAAATTTTTTTCTCGCGAAAACCCTTTCGTTTTAAAAGTCGATTTCGATAAACTCCCGGAAGAACTCCGGATTCTATCGGAGGGGTATAATATTCTTTTCCGATTTTTACGAAAACGTTTGCGATACTTCCTTCCACGATTTCGTTTTTTTCATTCACGAATATCACGTCCAAAAAGCCGGCTTCCCTCGACTTTTTTCCTTCCCTATCGTACGTTTCGCGGAGCCCCGTTTTGTGTCTTCGGAAAATTGACGAAGAATCGGTTTTGAGTCGGCTGATCGTTACGTTTCCCTTTTTGGGGTAAGGTGCCAACTCGGACAAAACGGTTTTAAATTCTCCGGAAGGGTAGAGATCGATCCTAACTCGATACGGTTTTCGTTTCGGAATTTTTTTGGAAAGTTCTTCTAAGGTTCGGTTCCATTCTTTTTCGGAAAACGGAAATTCGAACGTCTTCGCGGAATTCGAGATTCTTTCGAAATGTTCTTTATGGAAATAGAATATTCCATTTTTATAAAGAATTGTTTCGAAAAGGGTGAATCCGTTCCGCGTTTCCGTTAAAAATTTCGCCTTTTCGAAGATTTCGGACCATTCCCGCAAGGGCTCGGAATCCCAAGTGATTCCGGAACCGACTCCGATCGAACCCTTGCCGTTTCGAATTTCCAGAGTGCGGATCGCGATCGAAAACGCGGCGTTTCCGTTCGGTTCGATGATTCCAATGATTCCGGTGTAAATTCCGCGCGGCTTTTCCAAAGTACGGATCAATTCCATCGCCCTTAGTTTCGGTGCGCCCGTGACGGATCCTCCCGGAAGAAGCTCCCGAAAAATGTCCGACCAACCTACCGATTCCGAAAGTTCGGAACGAACAGTACTAGTCATTTGATAGATCGTTTTATAGGTTTCCACGGAGAATAATTCGCTTACGGAAACGCTTCCCGTTTTACTGATCTTTCCGAGGTCGTTCCGCATGAGATCGGTGATCATAAGATTTTCCGCTCTTTCCTTTTCGGACTCTTGCAGAAGTTTCCTGTTTGCCCCGTCTTCCTCGGGGGATTTGCCTCGCGGATAGGTTCCTTTCATCGGTTTGGTGATTAGGATTCCGTTTTTCTTTTCGAAAAAAAGTTCCGGTGAAAAGGAAAGAATGTCCGCGGTTTCGGTCCGGATCCACGATCCGAAACGGACCGGCTGTCTTTCCGAAAGTACTTTATAAAATGATAATATATCTCCCTCGAAATCGAAATCGATTCTGTCCGTATAGTTGATCTGATAAATTTCTCCCTCGAAAAGACGTTTTCGTATTTCGTCGAGGTTGTGGAAGTATTCGGATTCTTCGGGGCGACGGGTTACGTAAAAACCGAAGTTGCGGAGATAATCCTTTCCTTCGTCTCGGATCTTTTCCGGATTTTCAAATACGGCCAGACGCAAAAGTGGTAAAACTGTTTCATATTCTTTCCAATTCATACCGGAAAAGAAAGTGCCCGCCTCGTATGAAATAAACCCGGCCACATGAAAACCTTTCTTGAGATAGGAATCGATTTTGTTTAGCGAAGCGTTTAATTCTTCAGGTTTATATGCGTCTATCGTATCAACCGGATTTCGAAAAATGATTTTTCCGTAAGGATGGAATCCCTCTTCGAACATCATAAAAGGCTGGTCAGAGAATTGGAGTTCTTCGATTCTCATTTTAAAACGAACTTAACAAGGATCGACGATTTTGTCTCTTCGTTTCAAAGAAATAATAAAAACCTTAGGAATAATATTCTTCTCCGGTTCGATCTATTATGTTCTTGCACAAATCGGAAGGAATACGGCCATTCATCCCGGATACGCTTCCGCGATTTGGCCCGCATCGGGCGCCGCTTTGGGGCTTGCGTTGTTGTTCGGCGGTTATTCCATTTTAGGAGTCGGAATCGCTTCCTTTCTTTCCAATTCGGGTGTGGATTTGTTTTCCGGTTTGTGGATCGATCCCGGAAAAAATTTATATCTAAGTCTATTGATCGCTTTGTTCTCTTCGCTTCAATGTTACGTCGGAAAGAAGGTGCTTTTTTCCAAAATACCGGGTTGTAAAATTTCGGATCAAACCCGTTATGTTTTTCTTTTTATCTGTCTGGAAGCGCTCGTTTGCGCGATCAGTTGTACCGGATCGGTGGCCTCGCTTTATTTTTTAAATGCGATCGACGAAAGCGCCGTCCGTCAAAGTTGGATCACGTGGTGGGCGGGAGATACGCTCGGTGTTTATATCGGAGCACCCTTTATCCTGTTTTGGTTTCGGGGGAAATATTCGCGTCCGAAAATCTGGGAAATTTTAGAAACCTCCGTATTACTGATCCTCATCGTGTTTTTTTCTTTGGCTTCCTTCGATTTGGTGATTCCGTTATTATCGATCAGCTATCCTCTCGGTTATATTCTTATCCCTTTGATTTTATGGGCCGCGTTCCGTTTGGGCGAACGCGCGAGCAGTCTGGCCGTAGTGTTATCTTCGGTGATCGCAATCCTGGGAACGATCTCCGGCTCTCCGCAGTTTTATGCGGAATCGATGAACACTTCTTATATTCTTCTGCAGTCTTTCGTGGCGGTTTTGTCCATCACAAGTCTTCTCGTAGCAAGTATCGTCAACGAAAGAAAGGAAGCGGAGAATCAACTGCGGCTATCACATCAGAATCTCGAAACGAAAGTTAAGGAAAGGACGGGCGAACTTCTTCGATCCAACGAAATCCTTAGGGAGGAAATCCGCGAGAAAAACGAGGCCCGTTCGGCTTTGGAAAAAAGTCAGATCCGATACATGGGGCTTTTCGAAAATCTTCCGGTCGCGATCATTGAAGCGGATTACTCGGGGCTTAAGGAAGTTTTGGATTCGCTTCCGGAAAGTCTACAAGGAGACGAATTTACCGATTTCGTCGAAACACATCCCGATTTCGTCCAACGTTGTTTCGATTCTATTCGAGTAACGGGTGTTAACCAGGAGACGGTCAATCTTTTGCGGGTTGATTCGGCGGAAACCATTGTAAAAAATTGGAAACGTTTTTTTAGCCAGGACAACTTCAAGGTTTTTAGAAGAGTTTTAAGAAAGATCCGAGAACAATCCTATTTTTACGAAGTGGAAGTGGGATTTCGAGTTCAGGACAATACGAGGTTGGATATTAAAATCCGTTGGTCCGTACCGCCCGGTTTCGAATCCACATTGTCGAGTGTGATCGTTACTCTTTTGGATTTTACGGAAATCAAAAGTGCGGAACGCAAACTTCAACTTTCGCTCGAAGAAAAAGAAGTGATGCTTAAGGAAATTCATCATAGGGTGAAGAACAACCTGCAGGTGATCTCGTCCCTTTTGTCGATGCAATCGGATTTCGTGGAAGATCAACAAAGCCTTTCCGTGTTTAAGGAAAGTCAAAATCGTTTGAGAACGATGTCGATGATCCACGAAGAATTGTATCAGTCCGAAAATCTAGGAAAGATTCAGTATTCGATTTACATTGAAAAGTTGTTGAATCAGTTGTTTCAAGTTTACGGAAAATCGGATTCGGTGATTCTCAAAACGGAACTGGAATCCCTAGACATCAACGTCAATCGCGCGATTCCGATCGGTTTGATATTAAACGAACTCGTTTCGAATTCTTTAAAGTACGCTTTTCCTTCGGACGCGAAAACGAACGCGAAAGATCTCGGAGAGTTAAAAATCTCACTTTCCAAAGTGAACGAAACGCTCGAATTGATCGTGGAAGACAACGGAATCGGAATGCCTTCCGGTTTCGATCTGGATGAGACGACGTCTTTGGGTTTGAAGTTGGTGAACATTCTCGTGAGACAACTCAAAGGAAAGATCGACTTTTCCTCCGACGCAAAAAAAGGAACCAACTTTAAGATTAGAATTCCGTTAAGCGTCGATTTGATCTAAAAATAAGAATCTTGGGATTTTCCGAACGAACTCCCTTTTCGAAAAAGAATTCCACCGGGCGGGCTTAGTTTTCCAGGGCTTTTCTGTATTCTTCGATCAAAAGATCCGGATTTTCGGTTCCGACCGAGATCCGAATCAGATTTGGATCCAATCCGTTTTCTTTTAGGAATTTTTTTCCCTCTTCGGTCGTGGCCAATTCGTAATGAGCGAGATAAACGTAGAGCATATTCAGCGTGAACTCCGTTCCGAAACTCGGTCCTTTGAGCAATGCCAATCGATCGTAGAATTTTTCCAAAGGAATCGAAAGTTCGATCGATAAAACCCCGGATTGAATTCCGGGTATTCGCGCGATCTTGGAGAAATTTTCGGAGGATTTTTTCGAACCGGTCCAATACACGTTTCTAATCTCCGGCCGCTTCATAAAAAAAGCCGCGAGTTTTTGGACGTTTTCGCTGATACGCAAAACTCTTTGTTCGTAGTCCCGGATCTCGTAGGCGAGGCGTTCACAATCCCGAAGATACGGTTTTTCTACCAGTTCTCTACAAACGGGAAGAAGCTCCGAATACCATTTCGAATTCCGGTTCAACAGGATGCTTCCCATCATCAAATCCCCGTTTCCACACGCGAACTTGGTAAGACTTTCCACGACTATGTCCGTAAACGGAAGTACGTCGATTACGGCGGAACCGGCGACGGAAATGTCGGCGATCAACGGGATTTTATATCGATCCACGATCGTTTTCAGACGAGGATAATCCGGAACCAATAGAAGAGGGTTTGTGGGACATTCCGTGATGATGCCGGCCACTTTTTCGGAATTCGTTTGTAGGAACGTTTCCAATTCCTCTAAGTCGGTGGCATCGTGAATCACATACGAATCGCTCGTGTATTTTTCCAAAATTCGAATGTTGTCCACATACAACCAACCGAGACGGATCCAAATCGTTTTCCCTTCCTTTTTGCGAATCCGATCCAAGGATTCGAAAGCGGTGTAAATTCCGTTCATTCCGGAAACGGAAAGTAGGATTTCGGGTTTTTGTTCCGAAGAAAAGGAGGATAGCTTGGAAAGGATCTTTTCGACGGGCGAATCCTTTTCCGCGTCTTCGCGGAATACTTCCCGAAGAATTCCCTTTTTTACGAGAAAATCCTCCGCCATACGGGAGGAAGCGAGACATCCGGTATGTTGTATGAAAGCGAGAATTTCCTTTTCCAAATCCGCATCGTTCGGAATTACGAGAGTCGTGATCCCCTCATCCTCCAAAATTCTGAAGTCTCGAATATCGAATTTTCGGACGATGGTTTCCCCGGCTTTTTTCGAGGAGAGGATGAACTGAGGAGTATCGATCTTTTCGGTTTCGCGGTTATAATCGAGAATTCTTGCGATATAGGAATGGGCGACGAATCTAGGATACCCCGATTTTAGACGGGAAAGAGTTTCCGTCCTTTTTTCTTCATAGCCGATCACATCCTTCAATTGAGGAAGGCTTACGGAAACCGCATGAATGTTGTCGAACGGAATTCTTTCACCGCAGACGGTCCGCTGAGGCTCTTTGATTTCTTTTAACATCTCTTTGATTCCAGTCCGGAAGGTTTCCCGGATTTTTCAATCCGTAAATTCGAACTAGAAAATCTTTTACTTGGTTTGCGTTTCGGAAATTTTACGGGAGCGATCCTCTTCGGTAAGAGCTCCGATCAGTTCGTCCAAATCACCTTCCATAATCGCCGCAAGATTGTGGCTCGTAAAACCGATCCGATGATCCGTACATCTTCCCTGTGGAAAGTTGTAGGTCCTTACCCGCTCCGAACGATCGCCGCTTCCCACCATTTGTTTTTTGATCGCATCCGAAGCCTGCTTTTTGTCTTCGGCCTGTTTTTCGAGAATTCTCGCGCTCAAAATTCGAAGCGCTTTGGCTTTGTTTTTGTGCTGCGATTTTTCGTCCTGACAAGCCACAACAACACCGGTCGGAATGTGTGTGATCCGTACTGCGGAATCGGTCGTGTTGACGTGCTGGCCTCCCGCCCCGGAGGAACGATATACGTCGATTCTCAGATCGTTTTCGTTGATTTGAATCTCTTCTTCGTCCGCTTCCGGTAAAACGGCTACCGTCACCGCGCTCGTGTGAATTCTTCCTCCCGATTCGGTGCTCGGAATTCTTTGTACACGATGGGTTCCGCCTTCGAATTTGAACAGATCGTACGCTCGATCGTCCTCCAACGCGAAGATGATCTCCTTTAAACCGCCGATTCCCGTGGGGGAGGAATCGATCACTTCCGATTTGATCTTTTGTTTGTCCGCAAATTTGGAATACATCCGAAAAAGATCCGCTACAAAAAGACCGGCTTCCTCTCCTCCGGTGCCGGCCCGGATTTCTACGAGAACGTTCTTCCCCGAATTGGGATCCGGAGGCAAAAGCAGAATTTCCAATTCCTTTTCTAGGTTTTCAAGACGTTCCTGCGCTTCCCGGATTTCTTCCTTGAGCATGGAATGCATTTCTTCGTCCTTTTCGGATTGGATCAATTCTTCCGCGTCTTTTTTGTCCTTATAAAGTTTGAGATACTCCTCCACTTTGAGATACAAAGGAGTGAGCCTAGATCTTTCCTTGTAAAGGTTTTTCAAAGCGGAAGGATCTTTGGCTAGGTTCAGCTCTTCGCTGATCCGAAGGTATTTTTCTTGTATTTTTTCAAGTCTATCTATCATTGAAGGAACTCGACCTTTCCTTTGTAAATCAACCCGCTCTATGGAAAACCATATTTCCGTCGCAGAAGCCTTTTCTGAAAAATTCCTTACCTTACTGACAGATCTCAGAGGGTACCGCAGTCCGTTCGGTAAAACCGTGGGAGATCCTTCCGATTTGATCCAAGAATGCGTCCAAAAGGCGTCGATTCGAGCCGGAGCGATCAGCGCCGGTTTATCGATTCCGAAACGGCATTTGGGATATTTGACGCTTTTGCCCGAAATGATTTTATTCTATCGAATTCAAGGTCATCTCGTAAAGGACATCGCGGCTCTGTTCGGAAAGGAAACACAGGTAACTCCGGAAATCATGAGTTATTGTATTTTTCCGGATAAAAACCACGCATTGATACGTTCCATCGTCCGAGATACCGGTAGCCGCGTATTGGTGCGACCTGCGACGTTGGAAATTCTAAGATCGATCGGATATCACCTCGGTTGGAAATTATTCCGTAAAAACCCGGGCAACTCCGCGTCGAGATACGCTTGGCTTCCGTATATAGGCGCGTTGTTGAACGGAGGAATTTCCTTTTTGGATACGAAAACTACGGGAAGACGCGCCGAGGACCTATTCCGGAAAGAATTGGAATTTTATCCGGTCGTCAACGAATAAAGTTTTAAGAGAATCGATATTATATTATGAAATTTGAATACACTTCGAAACATACAAACGACTCCGTATTTTTTTCCGGAAAGACGAAATTAGCGTCGGCGACCGCCTTGATACTTTTGTTTTTAGGCGTCTGCAAAAGCAGTCACGAAACGTTCATCGAAGAAATCCAGGAATTTATAGAACAGGAAAAATACGAGAAAGCGGCGGAGAAACTCAAGGAAAAACTCCAATCCCCCAAGGACAGAGACGAAATTCTTTCCTCTGAAAATCCGGATTCTCCTAGAGTGATCGAATTCTCCCACGATCGTTTGAAACTGGTTTGGACCGAAGATCAGAAGATTTTTTTCCAGGATCTCGCGGCGGGAGAAACTAATTCCAGAAGTTTGGATCAGGTTCCTTCCAATCTTTCTCTTTCGCAAAACGCCAATTATGCGCTCGTCGAATATCCGATGCAGACTTCCGGGGGTTGTAGATACGTCGCGATTTCCCTCAAAAATTCCAGCCTCTCTTACGAAGCCGGCGCCCAAGTTTCGTGCAAAAACCGTGGATCGATTCTGCCCGACGGTTCCAAAATTTATTATTTCGTGGACGATAATCTCTACGAGGAAAAAACCGTGGAGCCGCGGAAGCCGGTTCTCGTTTTGAATAAGGAGAAAATCGTATCTCCTTTTCCGAATTTAAAAACCCGCTCCTTGATGTATCCGGCGGGAAATTCCTTTTTGATCTTTTCCGGAAACGCGGGTGCATACAATCTTTACTGGTTTCAACCTTCGCAAAAAAACGTGGAGAAGATCGATAAGGATATCCTCAGTCCGATCTTGTATTACGGAAACGGGGAAAACGCATATTATATCGGCGGTGAGATCGGCAAACTCCATTTGCGAAGAATCAATTTTTCCGCGAAGGGAAAACCGGTGATCACAAAATTATTTACCGTAAGCCGAAAGGAGATCAATCCTTGGAAACTCGCCAAAAAGAACGAATTTTTATCCGGATATTCGGGTAAGGTCCATCTCTGGGGACCTTTGAAAAAAAGCCAAAATTTGCCGATTCTTTGCGAGAGAGCTTTTCTTTCCGGAGACGATCGTATCGTTTGCGAAACGGAACCGGGCCAATTGATTTTGAGCAAATTGGATTTTCAACCCGAGGATTGGAGCATCTGGAAGTTGTACGAAGAAGTGCGAAGTAAATAGGGAATTTTTACGTTTCCCTTTTATATTCCTTTTTTTTAATATACGAGCGAATTCATTCGAGGATATCGGTCGCCGTTTTACAGAAATAAGTTGAGAATCAAAGGTTCCCGACTGTTTACCCCGGGGATGGGTGCGCCATATCTCGTTTTGACGTAACTTCCTCCGCCTTGGTTTAAATCCAAATACGAACCGGAAGGGACGATTCGAACCGTGGATTCGAAATTGGACTTGGACGCCCAGTCCTTAAGAAAGGTTTCGGAAGAGGTTTCTCCGATGGCCACAACCCTCGAAACGAAAGTCTTCTTTACCCTTTCCTGAAATTCCTCGTTCTTCAAAGTTTCCAGATAAAAAATCGCGAATCTCGCAAAGGGAAACTGAACCGTTACTAAAGAGTTTGTAGTTTCAGATTCGACGGGAACCTTTGCAAAAGAAACGTTTCCCTGAAACGCATCGAAATACCGTTTCCAATTTTCCGACGGAGAACGATAAAGGATTTCCTTCGCGACTTTTCCGTCGGGTTGAAACAGGACGGAAATTTCTTTCCATTCGTTTTCTTTTTCGGAAAGATTCCTTTCGCTTTTATCGTCTTTGAAAATCGTTTCGAGCGCGGCTTCATCGGATACTATGGAACCCGCGAGCAGATAGACCGAGTATGTTCTTGCAAGATTGGAAAAAATTCTTTTATAGATGCGAGCCGTTCCGTTAACGGGATTTTCGGCTTCTCCCGAGAGTTTTTCGATGGATCGTCTCAATAATAGTTCGTATCTTAGAACTTGAAACGCCTCTTCCAATCCGGAACGTTGAAATACGTCGCGCCGGGAATGTAGGAAATATAAAAAACTTCCCGTGTGCGCCGGAAATACGACCAAGGTGTTCTTCTTAATTAAACCTTTTTGTTGCGCTTGTTTGATCGGAGCTTCCAAAGATTTTAAAAATCTTTCCTCCGAAGAAAAATCCTCCAACTTCCATTCCGGTTGGATCGCGAGAACGTTTCCCGCATTTCTGTCGTATCCTGCACTCAGGATCTGATATTCCTTCCGGGGCAGGGAGTTGTATTGTTCGTCCGAGACCGGTTTTCCTGAAAATAAGACGGCAAAGATAAAAAGGACGGGAAGGAGCACGAGTGCTGCGATTGTATTTTTCCAAAAAGGAGTCATATTCTTTTTTTCTAATGAACTAACGAGGCGTATTCTTTGAGATATAGATTTACTGCGTCGAGCATGTATTCCGAAAACAGGGAATTGGGATCGTAGGTTTTCACGTTTTCCCACGCTATATAATCGTGTTCTTCGGAAAGTACGATTTCTCCTCCGAGAAAATCCGCGTGATACGCGATGATGATACACGGAAAATTCCCTTCGTTTACCCTGTGTTTGTGTACAAAAAGAGGTTTTTGCCGAACGCGGATTCGAACGTTCGTACCTAATTCTTCTTCGATTTCGCGCTCCATACTGAGGCTCCAATCTTCGAAAAATTCGTCCTCGTTCATCCTTCCTCCGGGAAGATCTCCTAGGCCGGATTTACGATCCCGTAATACGAGGAATTCCTCCTCTTTTCTTAAAAAAAGTTTTTGAGTGATTTGAAAAAGGCCGTGTTTACTCAAGGATGATCGCTTCTCCGAATTTCCTTACAGGGACTTATTATTTTTCGCAAATGACAATCATTTTTATTCTTTCGAACGAACGGCCGATCCATCCAAGCTCATCGATTGGAATAAAAGAACGCCAAAATCAAAGTCAAAACGATGAAGATAAGATTGAGAATAAATCCCGAATGTAGCTGTTTTCTTTCGGTAGGTTTTAAAAAATAAGCGGCAAAGATCACCGATATAAAACCTCCCAGATGGGCCCAACGAGCTACTCCGTCGTCCGTAAAGACGTTGCTGATATCGGAATACACCATGATCCAAGCGACAAGAAATACCGGAAACGGGATGTTTTTTCCGTTGAATCGTAACGAGAACGGAGAGAGTAACGCGGCGACCGCCGCGATTCCGGATATCGCTCCCGATGCTCCGACTACGGGAGTCGGATCTCGTAAGACCACTCCTCTGATAAACGAATCGAGCAAAGAAGAGATCAAGGCCGCCATAAAAAAGAAAAGAAGCCATCTTCCTTTTCCGGCTTTGTGTTCCACCGCTCTTCCCAAAAAGAATAGATAAAACATGTTTCCGAAAAGATGAATCAAACTGCCGTGATAAAATACGGCGCCGATCCAAGCGATCGGATGGATTTGTCCGGGATGATTGAGGAAATACTTGGAGATCAAATGTTCCGGAAGAAATAGATTCACTCCGAAAAAAGTGAGCGTCATTAGAAAAACGAAAAAGGTCGTTAGAGGAAATTCGAAAAGAAGAATCCGGATCAAAGTTTTTTTCTCTCTCCCGGAAAATATAAGGTAAGATAGGACTTTAGAATCAACTTCAATTCGATCATCATTCGATTGGAGAATTCCTTATCTTTTTGTTCCCGAATCCATCGGTTTAGGATCGCGTCCGTAACTTCGACGACGATTCTCGATATGATCTTATTTTCGGCAGGATCGACGTCGAATTGAGAAAGAATTCGGGAAACGTTTTCGGAAATTTTGATATTGTTTTCCCGGTCGATTTCGATCAATTCCGGATCTTGTTTCATAGAAGACCACAAGGGAGCGAATCCGGGTTCGGTAAGATAAAAATTCGCGAACGAATCGATGACGGAGTCGATCAAGTCCTGCCAAGAACGTCCGGTAAGATCCGATTGAAAAATTTCCGTTAACATTTGGTTGACCCGTTCCAAATGTCTTTGTCCAACCGCGTTGAGGACCGCGTGTTTATTGGGAAAGTATTGATACAAAGAACCGATGGGAATTTCCGCTTCCTGAGCGATCATATTGGTCGTGATCGCTTCCGCTCCGTGTTTTTCCAAGAGAGAAGATACTACATCCAGAATTTTTTGAACCCTATCTATGGATCTTTTTTGAGAAGGCTCTTTTCTTGGATTTAAGGAAAGGGAATCTTTCGCGAAATCGCCGTTCGGATCCTTTTTATTCTTGGTTGTCCCTTTTTTGGAAATCAATGCGAATCTCCGCCTTACGACGATCTCGTCCCATTTAGGAATTTTGCGGAATAAAATTCAACCAAGTATTACCGGGTTGTAACGATTGATTTCTGCCGAAGAAGGGACTCGCCGTTACGCAGCCTCACTTCGTGCTCGGCTTGGCTCCACGGCGTCTCGAACTTGCCTCAGCACATCCTGCGCTTCGGTCGCGTTTTTCGCTTTTTACGAAAGCTCAAAACGCTTTCAAGTTCTCGCTTCGAGTCCCATTTTGTATTTAAACTTTGATTTCTGCCGAAGAAGGGACTCGCCGTTGCGCAGCCTCACTTCGTGTTCGGCTTGGCTCCACGGCGTCTCGAACTTGCCTCAGCACATCCTGCGCTTCGGTCGCGTTTTTCGCTTTTTACGAAAGCTCAAAACGCTTTCAAGTTCTCGCTTCGAGTCCCATTTTGTATTTAAACTTTGATTTCTGCCGAAGAAGGGACTCGCCGTTGCGCAGCCTCGCATCGTGCTCGGCTTGGCTCCACGGCGTCTCGAACTTGCCTCAGCACATCCTGCGCTTCGGTCGCGTTTTTCGCTTTTTACGAAAGCTCAAAACGCTTTCAAGTTCTCGCTTCGAGTCCCATTTTGTATTTAAACTTTGATTTCTGCCGAAGAAGGGACTCGCCGTTGCGCAGCCTCGCATCGTGCTCGGCTTGGCTCCACGGCGTCTTTCTCGCGCGCTCATCCATCCTGGATTCGCATCGCGTTTTTTCGCTCCCTATGGGTCGCTCAAAACGCTCCCGCTCGAAATCTTCGAGTCCCATTTCGTATTTAAACTTTGATTTCTGCCGAAGAAGGGACTCGCCGTTGCGCAGCCTCGCATCGTGCTCGGCTTGGCTCCACGGCGTCTTTCTCGCGCGCTCATCCATCCTGGATTCGCATCGCGTTTTTTCGCTCCCTATGGGTCGCTCAAAACGCTCCCGCTCGAAATCTTCGAGTCCCATTTCGTATTTAAACTTTGATTTCTGCCGAAGAAGGGACTCGAACCCCCACGACCTTGCGATCGCTGGCACCTGAAGCCAGTGCGTCTACCAATTCCGCCACTTCGGCGAGGTGGAATGCAGTGAAAACTGCTGTTACAATTTCGGAAGACTCGGGTTTTACGTCATCCATTATTTTGGAATTCATTGACAGGGAGATCCGTCCGATTCTATGATCCAGGTAGAATGAAAGCTGAACGAAAAACCTCCGAAACCGAAATCAAGTTGGAGATGAACCTGCGCGGTTCCGGCAAATATCGTTTCGATACCGAGATCCCTTTCTTCGAGCACATGCTTTCCCATATCTCAAAACACGGCTTGATCGATTTAGATCTCTGGCTGCGAGGAGATATCGAAATCGATTGTCATCATTCCGTCGAAGACACGGCGATCTTATTGGGTTCCACGATCCACAAACAACTCGGAGATAAGGCGGGAATTTTTCGCTACGGTCATTTCACTCTCACTATGGACGAAGTGTTAACCACCGTCGCCGTCGATCTCGGAGGAAGATATTTTTTCAAATACACCGGACCCGAACTCACCGGTAAGTTCGGAATTTACGATGCGGAACTTTCCCTCGAGTTTCTCCAAAAACTTGCGTTGAACGCGAAGATGAATCTTCACGTCGTGGTTCATTACGGAGATAATCGTCATCATATTCACGAATCCATTTTTAAGGCCCTGGGCAAAGCGCTCCGAATGGCGATCGCACAGGATTCCGCCGCAGCCGGCGCGATTCCTTCCACCAAAGGAGTGTTAGAGTGATCGCCATCCTGGATTACGGAATGGGAAACATCCATTCCTGTCTCAAGGCCGTTTCACTTTATACGAAGGATTTCGTTTTTACGAACGACAAAACGAAAATCGAAAATTCAAAAGCTCTAATATTGCCGGGAGACGGACATTTCGATAAGGCTATGGAGAATCTGAATGCGACCGGACTTCGGGATACGATCGACAAACACGTGCAAGGCGGTAAACCTTTGTTCGGAATCTGTATAGGCTTTCAAATTCTTTTCGAATCCTCCGAAGAGATCGCCCAAGGCACGAGAAAGGAACAGATCGACGGCCTCGGTTATATAAAGGGGAAGATTAGAAAATTTCAAGGCAGAGATTTTAAGGTTCCTCATATCGGTTGGAACCGTCTTCAGATCCGCAAAAAAGAAAAGAGTATTCTTTTACAGGGAATTCCGGATCAGTCCTTTTTTTATTTCATTCATTCGTTCCGTCCCACCGACGCGGAAGGAAACGCGATTACCGGACTTTGCGACTATTATCAGGAGAAATTTCCGGCGGTCGTGGAAAAGAATAACATCTTCGGAACCCAATTCCATCCGGAAAAATCGCACACGCACGGTCTTAAACTTTTGGAGAATTTCATTCAATCCGTATGATCATCATTCCCGCCATCGATTTATTGGATAACTGCGCGGTCCGTCTTTTTAAGGGGAACTACGACGACCGAAAAATTTATTCCTCCGAACCTTGGAAACTCGCGGAAGGATTTTCGAAAAACGGAGCTTCTCTTTTGCATCTCGTAGATCTCAACGGTGCCAGAAACCAGATCGGAATCAACGAAACTTCTATATTAAAGATTTGTGAAACGACTTCCCTGAAGGTTCAACTCGGTGGAGGAATCCGCGACAAGGAAAAACTCGCCTATTACGATAAGATCGGAATTCATCGTTTTATCATCGGAACCGCCGCGGTTACGGATCCCGATCTTCTCAAACACGCGCTCGAAACATACGGAAAAGATCGTGTCGTCGTCGCCGTGGACGCGCGCGACGGTTTGGTGAAGATCGCTGGTTGGGAAAAGGATTCGGGAGTTCATTACCGGGATCTTCTCGAACGTCTTGCGAAAGCGGGAATCGAACACGTAGTCTTTACCGATATAGCGCAGGACGGAACCTTGGCCGGACCCAATCTGGAAGCCTATCGAGAAATTCTGAATTCGTTTCCGTTTCAGTTGATCGCTTCCGGAGGAATCTCTTCCTTAAAGGATCTTATGGATCTTTCCTCTCTCAAAACGGAAATTCCCCTTTACGGAGTGATTACGGGCAAAGCGTTGTACGAAGGGAAATTGGATTTAGCGGAAGCGATTTCTTCTCTTTGAGGAAAGAGCGGATTCAGCCGGATTTTTCTTTCCATAGAACCAGGAACCATACATAAAGGTAAATCGATCTTACAGGTCGGGGAATATCATGAAACAATCATCCAAAAATAAAATATCCGTCGTTCTTTCCGCGTTAGGACTGATTCTTTCCTTTTTATTGATCCAAAAATATTACGGAGATCCGGGATCCGTAGGAGAAGCGTTGTGTAACACTTTGAGCGAACCCGGCTCTTGCGACAAGGTTTCCGAAAGCTCTTTTTCCGCGATCCGTAACGTTCCCGCTTTGGGAGATATTCCGATCGCGTTATTCGGTTTCGTATTCTACGGTTTCGTCGGATTTCTTTTCGTTCTTTCCGAAATCAAAAAGGAAACCGCGGATTCCAATCTTAGAATCGCTTTTTACGTTTTACTTTTGGGTTTGATCGTAGACGGGGGATTGTTCGCTATTTCCGTGGGAGTCATCCAAGCGTTATGCGGTCTTTGCGCCGCAACGTATGTAATCACGATCGCCCTTCTTGCGGTAAATTTTTCCGGCTTTAAATCCCTTTCGGATAAATCGATCCCCGCGGTTTCAGCGTCCTTGAACGGACAATACCTCAATCTTTTGATCGTTGTGCTTTCGTTTTTCGTCGTCGGTCTTTACGGCGGAAGGATATCAACGGGCGGATCCCGTTTGGTTTCCGGCGGATTCGGAGAAAAAACCGCCGCTCAGTTGATTCAAGAATTCGAAAAAACTCCGACGGTCCGGATCGATTTAAAGGATGTTCCCGTGGTCGGAGATCCGAACGCTCCGATAACCATCGTAAAATACGCGGACTTCAACTGCGGTCATTGTATGCACACTAGTAAAATCTTAAAATCTTTCCTTTCCGAATATAACGGTATTATAAAAGTTGCATATAAGAATTTTCCATTGGACGGAAACTGTAATCGTCTCGTGGGAAGAAAATCCCCGGAAGCGAGTTCTTGTGTTGCGGCAAGCGCGGCGCTTTGCGCCAATCAGCAGAATAAATTCTATCCGGTTTATACGGGTCTTTACGACGACAACGAAGCGGGCGTTATGCACACCGCTGCGACCGTAATACGACTTGCGGAAAGGAACGGTCTGAATATGGATCAATTCCGTTCTTGTATGAGTTCGACCAAGGTTCGCGATCAGATTTCCAGGGAAGTGGAAGAGGCGGAAGTCCTGAAGATCAATTCCACGCCGACTTTATTCATAAACGGCAAACCTCTTCCGAAAAGCGGAACTCCCGACGTAGATTTTCTGCGCCAGCTGATCAACCAACTGATCAATCAAAGTTGATTTCGGTTTAGTTCATGGAGACGGAGAAACGATTCTGCAGAAACTGCGGAACCCATATCTTGCAGGATTCCGTTCAGTGCGTTTTTTGCGGATCGTTTCAATCTTCCAAAGCGGTTTCTTTTTTCCGATATCTTTCCGAAAGTAAGTTTTTAAGACTTAAAGTTTTTTATCCGGGAATTCCGATATCCGGAATCGCGTTTTTCGTTTTTTATTTTCTTTTCGGAAGGGAGTTTCTTTCCTTCAAGGCGCCTCTTTTGTTTTCGATTTGGTCTCTGTTCTTTTCGATTTCGGGTTGGATCGGAGAAGTCATTTTGGATCTGAAATTCAGAGGAGACGTAAAAGATTTTCGGGAAGGATTTATAGAATGGCAAAAACATCTTTATGATCGTTCTCCGTATCTTTCCTACTTGGGAATGGTCCTTTTCGTAGCAACTCCGCTGATTCAATGGCAAAATTCTCTGTCCTTTTCTTTCGTTTCGGCCACGATTTGGACCGGCTTGCTCTCCTTCATCGTTTTTGTCATCGTTCCTTTACTCTGAAAGTTTCATGTCTTTTTCCGATTTTAAAAAGGCGTTTCGTCTTCCTATAACCCTCAATTCGATTTTAGGAGGGGCTTTCGTTTCCGTTTTGTTTTCCGTTCTTAAGTTTTCGAATACGGAAGGATTGGAGAATATTTCCTATCTTGAACTTTCGCTTTTTGTAATATTGAATGCGCTCAGTGCGATCCCGCTCAATTATCAATTGGCTTCCGGAAAATGGAATCTTCAAAAATGGACGCGCGTCTCTTTTTTCGCATGGTATGTTCCCATGCTTTTTTTCAATGCGTGGCTTGCGGTCCAAGTTCCGGATTTTTTGGTCGTTATGGTTACGATTCTATACGCGGCTTATCTGGGTTCCTTCGGCGTGATGAAACGGCGTTATTTCATATTTGGTGCGTTGATCTATTCATCGTCTTTGTTCTTTCTTTATTTTACGGGAGTGGCCGGAACTCCCCCGGTCCGTTTTTCGGACCGCACTTTGGTGATATTTTTTATCGTTCTCGTACTGACGATACTCATCTATTTCTACTGGATGAGTGTGACCTCCGGTTTTCTAAAAAGTCAGAGTGAAACGGTGCAAAGGTTATTGCGCGAGTCCCGTAAAGACAAACGTAAGTTGTCCGAAGAAAGGCAAACGATCGAAGACCTGATGACGAGATTGAACAAATCATTTCAGATCATCAAAAAGGATTTGTCCACCGCCACTCGAATCCAAAAAAGTATCCTTCCTTCCGGATTCGACCAATACCAAGACGTTTTAGTGTGCGCGGAATATTTTCCCCGGGACGAGGTGGGAGGCGATTTATACGACGTAGCACGTCTCGGAGACGGAACATATCGGTTTTTTCTCGCCGACGCAACGGGTCACGGAGTACAGGGCGCGTTGATAACTATGGCGATCAAAGTGAATTACGAATTCGTAAAGTATTCCGGAAAAAGCCCGGGTGAAATATTAGAAATTTTGAATACAGAATTCATATCAAAATTCAGATCGCTGAATCTTTACTATACTTGTATTCTCGCCGATTTGGATCTGAAAAAAGGGATTCTGAGATATTCTTCGGCCGGACATCCGGAGCAGATCCTTCTTCAAGGAAGGGAACCGCACAAACTTCCTAAAACCGGAAGAATGATCGGACTTTCGCCGACATCCATTTATCGAGATAAGATCCTTAAGATCGACGCCGGAGATAAATTATTTCTTTTTTCGGACGGCCTTTTCGAGGAGCAAAACGAGGAACGCCGATTTTTCGGAGAGGAACGTCTTTATGAGATATTTAAGAGCGGCTCAGACGAAGATGTACGTCAAACCGTGGACCTTGTTCTTAAAGAATTACGCGATTTTTTAAACGGAACTCCGTTTCAGGACGATCTTACTTTTATAGGCATCGAAATACCTGAATAGTATTCCGTCTTCGGAAAACTTTTTTCGATTTTTGGTTCGCGATTTCGTAAAATAGAATTTTCATTCATCCGTTCTTTCGATATCAGTGATTTCATGTCGTATTCCAAAATCATAAAACGTTCCCTTTTAGTTCCGTTAATTTCGATTGCCGTATGTTTCGGTCTGATCGTTCATACGATTTTTTTTAAACCGCTTACACTCGGATTGTTCTACGAAAAATTTTTTTGGGAATCGATTCTGGAAGATCCGGAATATCTTACTTCCTTGGGGGTTCTCAGCCGATTTGGAATCACTGGATATCAGAAAAAACTAACGGACATATCGGTCGAAAAACAAAAGCAGGATTTGGAAATGGCGAGGAAAAACCTTGAAATTCTTAGATCCTACGGAAAGGAAGGTTTGAACGGCCAGGAGCTTCTTTCGTTCGAAATTTTAGAATGGTCTTTGGAATTGCGGGTTTCCGGCGGAAAGTTTTTATTTCACGATTATCCCGCTAATCAGCTTTTCGGAGTTCAAAGTCAACTCCCCACTTTTTTGGCGACTCAACATCCGATTAAAAATAGATCCGACGCAGAGGATTATATCGTTCGATTGGAAGCGGTTCCTAAAAAGATAGAACAACTCATCGAAGGAATTCTGCTTCGGGAACGAAAAGGAATTCTTCCTCCCGATTTCATTCTGGACCGTTTGATATCCGAAGTGCGGGGGTTTATTTCCTCTTCTGCAAAGGAGAATCTTTTATATACTTCATTCGAAAGGAAGATTGGCAAAATAGATTCGATACCTAAGGAGGAAAAGATACGACTTCTTTCCCGGGCGGAAGAATCGATAAAAAGCAGTATATTTCCTGAATATTCAAAATTGTTAAATCTTTTTTCGGAGCAGAGAAAAAAGGCCGATTCCAAGGCCGGTGTTTGGAAATTGCCGGAAGGGGACGAATATTACGCGCAGGAATTAAAAAAACACACGACTACAGATTTGAGCGCGGAGGAAATCCACAAACTGGGATTGTCCGAGGTGGAACGAATTCAGAACGAAATGAAGTTCATACTAAAAAGATTGGGAAAATCCGGCTCGATTCCCTCCGTCATGGCGGAACTCCGCAGAGATCCGGAATTTTTATTTCCGGATACGGAGGATGGAAAAACACAAGCTCTAGAAGAATATAAGAATATTCTAAAAGATTCGATCCAAAAAACGGAGCCTTTATTCGGCAGAATGCCCGAAAGTAAGGTGGAAGTGGAAAGAATCCCCGTCTTCAAGGAAAAAACCGCTCCCGGGGCATACTACGACGAACCGGCGTTAGACGGTTCAAGACCCGGAATTTTTTACGCTAATTTGCGCGATACCAAGGAAATTCCCAAGTTCGGAATGAGAACTTTAACCTATCATGAGGCTATTCCGGGCCATCATCTTCAGATTGCGATCATGCAGGAATTGAAAGGGCTTCCCCGTTTCAGAAATACGATCACTTTCACCGCCTACGTGGAAGGTTGGGCTTTATACGCGGAGCGTCTCGCCAAGGATTACGATTTTTTCAACGATCCGTATTCCGATTTAGGAAGACTACAAGCAGAACTTTTCCGCGCGGTCCGTTTGGTGGTGGATACCGGATTACATTACAAACGTTGGAGTAGGGAACAGGCGATCTCGTATATGATGGAAAATACTGGAATGCCTCCGAAAGACGTGACTGCGGAAATAGAACGTTACATCGTTTACCCGGGGCAGGCTTGTTCGTATAAACTAGGTATGTTGAAAATTCTCGAGCTGAGGGAAAAGGTCCGCGCGGTAAAAAAGGAAAAGTTCGACATCAAGGAATTTCATTCCGCTGTTTTGGAAAGCGGTTCTCTTCCTCTGACGATTTTGGAAAAAACCGTAAACGAAAAATTGTTAAACGAAACAAAATGACCGTTTCCGATTTTAGGAAGCGTACGGCGTATGATCCAGGGTTTTGTCCTTTCCGGCATAGTAGGCGTGTTCTATCGCGGCGTGAAGATATTCCTTCGCTTTAAAAATGGAATCCGTTAAACCGAAATTTCTCGCGATATGTGCAGCTATCGCCGAAGAATAAGTGCAACCTGTTCCGTGCGGATAAAATCCTTCTACGAATGGCTTTCGGAATGTTGCGGAATTTTTTCCGTCGAAAAAAACGTCGAGAGCGATCGTTTCGTTCTTTAAATGTCCGCCTTTGAGAAGTACGGGAACGCGATAGATTTCGAAGATTTCACGGACTAAGGCGTCCATTTCCGAAGCGGTTTCGATTTTTTTTCCGGAAAGGATTTCGGCTTCGTCCAGGTTCGGAGTAATTAAATCGGAAATCGGAATCAGTTTTCGCAATAGTATCTCGATCGCGGAATCCTGTAAAAGTTTCGCCCCGCTTGTTGCCACCATAACCGGATCTACAACCAGGGAAAAAGATTTTCCTTTTTTCTTATATTCGCTTAACAACGAAAAGGTTTTATCTATGATCGCAGCGGAAAAAAGCATTCCGGTTTTTACCGTTTTTACGGGGAAATAATCCATAACGGCCCGTATTTGTTTTTCGAGAAAATCGGAATCGACCTCTAAAATTCCTGTCACAACGGAAGGATTTTGTGAGGTTAAGCAAGTGATCGCCGAAGTTCCAAAGACGTCTAACGCGGTAAAGGTTTTTAGATCCGCTTGAATTCCCGCTCCGCCTCCCGAATCCGAACCGGCTACGGTCAAAACGACGGGTTTATTTCTTATCGTCATATTCTGCTAAATCCTATCCGAGGATCGATTTGCAAACAACGAAAGAAATTCATTTCGTATTATTTTTCGGATTTCGTTTATTTCGAGACGGAGCCGACGTTAAACTAGGCCATCCGAACCGTTTCCAATCGACCGTTTCCGTAGAATCGAACACGATCCCCTCGTCCTCCAATATTTTTTTCTGTAAAATCGACCGGTCCGTATCTCCTCGGAAGGAGATTTTCCCCCGACCGTTGATCACCCTTTGCCAGGGAACCTTTTGTTCCTGGTCCTTAGACAAGGCATTTAACGCGTATCCTACTGCGCGAGCCGCCCTCGGTTTCCCCAAAAGGGCCGCGATCCGTCCGTACGAACTTACCTTTCCTTTGGGAATTTTCCTAACGAGAGCGTAAACTTTCTTAAAAAAAGAAATTTCTTCGCTGGGATCTTCATTCTTCTCTATTTTATTTTTCATTCTCTCTATATATCAAAAAATTGCGAAAAGGAACGATTTTATTCAACGAAATTTGAATATTCAGTTTCGATTGAATATTGTAAGGTTCTCAAAAATCGAAATCACTTGACTCGTCCGCGATCCGCATATTCTTTAGAAATCCGTGATTTTTATAAAATTAAGCGCGAATCAAAGGATCTTTCTGTTTTCGGTTTTATTTTTGACTCAATTCGATTGTAAAACATCGAAACAGAATCTTTCTTCCTTGGAAGAAACGTCTACGTCTTTATCCGAATTAAAACGGTCGCACATCGCCGATCCGTGTACCGGAAAAAATTCAGAGGAACAAATACCGCCAAAAACAATTTTGTATTATCCTAAACCGAAAAATCCTAAAGAGCCGCATATAGTTAGCGTAGAAGTCACTTATGCGCCGATCAACAACGAATTACGACCTGAAGATCGTTCGAAAATGTCCTCTTATTTAAAACCGTTGGATACGATCTTGGAATTTCGAGAAAAAGTCGCTCAAAACACCGTACAATGGAGAAAACCGGAAGAGGATGCAGATTGCGAAAGGAAATTTCTTACAACAGAAATACCCTGCGAATTACAAGGCGAGTTTTCACATCTAAAACGGCGCGGAGAAATTTCTAGAGCTTGGTATTATTACTCGAACCAAGGACCGAGTTATCTAAAGTTAGAATTCGCCGATCGCTCCAAAATCTACTTGGAAGGCGGAATGTTTACCGCCTGGAAGAAAACACGAGAAAATATCCGGTTTATTGCTTGGAAAAAAACGCGAGCGAATATAGACGTTTTAATATCCAGATTGGAAAAAATCGAATCCCATGACGGTAAAGGATTCATTTATCTCTTCGCAAAAAAGGAAACAGGAGGTAAATTGAAATATCTTTCCGAAAAGGAATTGGTTGTTAAATTACCTTCAAAAACGGATCCGTAACCCTTCCTTAGATAAGGAAAGTTAAGAAGTTTTATCCCGGTTTTTTGGCGGATTCGTTCGTTATCACTTTTGTTCTCTTCGAGAAATCGTTTTAAAAAATTAATAAATTAGAATAAACAAATATACTAAACTTATCCACGGGTTTTCTAAATTTCCGGATTTATGGGGAGTTCCACGCGGAATACGGTTTTTCCAGGATCGGAGGTCAGCAAAATTTTTCCCTTGTGTTTTTCCACGATTCCTTTTACGATCCCCAGGCCCAATCCGGTTCCTTCTCCCTGATCCTTGGTCGTAAAAAACGGATCCCAAATCCGATCCTGAATTTTGGCGGGAATTCCCGGACCGTCGTCCTGTATCTGCACGATCACGTTCCTATCCGAAGTGAAAACGGATATTTCGATTTTTCCTTTTCCCTTTAACGCCTGAATCGCGTTCTGAATGAGATTGGTCCAAACCTGATTCAGTTCGTCCGGATTGCAGATTACGGGCGGAATCGGTTTGAAGTTGCGTATCACTTCGATTCCGTATTTGATCTGATTGTGCAGAATCACAAGAGTCGTTTCCAATCCTTCGACGATATCCGCGGAAACGAAGGATTTGGATTGATCCAAATGGGAATAGGATTTAAGAGCTTTTACGATCCTAACCACGTTGCGTATCGCATAACGTATGTTTTTGATGTTACGGTTGATGTTGGTTGCGTTTTTGAGCATAAGATATCCGCGGTCGTCGTCGCCCAAAATGATATTGTATATGTATTTTCTCTCTTCTCCGATCTGGTTTTCTATGATGAAGTTGGAAAGATCGCCCGCCAAAGAAGGATCGAATTTCATTTCCTTCATTTCTTCCTTGAGTTGCGTTTTCAGTCGGAACTTTTCCTTGGAATCCAAGTCCGAATTTTTTTTATCCCGTAAAAGATGTAATAAGGCCAATTCGAAATTCTTGCGTAAACCTTTGTTCTCCGCGAGGAGAATGATGTCGAAGATATTCCGCACCAGATAATTCATGTTCTGATCCAAATTGTCGGCGGCCCCGTTGATCACACCCGCGGGCGTATTGATCTCGTGCGCGATGCCCGCAACCATGATACCGAGAGAAGCCATCTTTTCGGACATGATAAGTTGCGATTGTGCGTTTTCCAATTCCCGTGTGCGGATTTTCACCTTTTCCTCGAGTGTTTCCGTCAGCTCGATCAGACGTTCGTAGAAGATGGCGTTGGACAAAGCCATCACCGAAGAGGACCTGATCTCGTTCAGCTTAACGATTTCCTGTTTGGAATATTTTTTTCCGTTTTTTCTTTTCCCCAACACGATCATTCCTAAAAGACTTTTATTGAGGATCAATGGAACCACGAGTTCCGCTTCCGTAGTTTTGAAAAAAATCTCGGCGTGGTTTTTGATTTTGAAAAGATTCGAATCGGATTCAAAATCCGTAAAGTGATAGATGTCGTCGTTTTCAGTGATCCACAATAGGAACGGATCGAAAATGAAAAATTGGATTTCGCCGGAATCGGGAAACGGCGCAAACTTTCCCATTTCTTCCCTCCACAAAAAGACGGTCACCTTTTTTGCCGGAATTATCGTACTTATGAATTTTACGATTTTCTCACATACCAAATCGGTGCGGTTGGTCGCGATTAAATCGTTCTTGAATTGATCCAAAGCGGAAAGATACTTTACGATTTCCACGTTCGAGGTTTGTAAAAACGGAAAAATTTTTCCTAAGAATCTGCTGGAAATTCTCCTTAAAATCCGGATCGATATTATATAAACCAAAAATCCCAAAACCGCGGCGGGAATCAGAGACAGAAGTAGTCTGAGGATTTCGAAATTAAAGAAATGAAATGACCGCAAAATTAGGACGGAGATAAGCTGAAAACCGGCTATCAAAAAAATGAGATATAGGATCGGGCCTAGGGCGTTGAGTCGGCGGTCGGGCATAAGAAATGCGTTAGAATCATGGTAGATCAGGATAAATCAGTCAAAGAGTTTTTTGTAATTTCCAGGGTTTACGGAGCCTACTATGAAATTTATTCCGAAACGAGAGGAATCGTCCGTGCGTTTTTGCGCGGTAAGCTGAGGACGATTTCCGCAGAGGAAAGACATCCTTTCGTCGTCGGAGATCGGATTCTGGCGGAGCCTTCCTCCGGTAAGGATTGGGTAATTTCCGAAAGGATGGAACGGAAATCGTTTCTTACGAGAAAAAGCCGCACAGGTGATACACAGGTTCTTTGTGCGAACGCGGATCAAACCGCTGTCCTTGTTTCGTTAAAATCTCCGGAAACGAAGGACGGATTCATCGATCGTTGTCTTGCCGCGGTGTTTACTTCCAACACAAAACCGCTGATTCTTTTCACCAAATCGGATTTGGTGAACTCCGAAGAAATCGAATCGCGGTTGAAAACGTATCGTGATTTGGGGTATCGGGTTTTGGCGGTTTCCTGCGCGGACGGGAACGGTTTGGCGGAGTTGTGGAGTTTTTTGAAGGGAAAAACCACGTTTTTGGTGGGAAACTCCGGAGTGGGAAAATCCACGTTGCTCAACTCCTTGATTCGAAAGGAAGTCCAGAAAACTTCGGGGATCAGTTCTTCCACCGATAAAGGAAAACATACCACCACGAATTCGCTTTTGCTCGTGTTAGACGAAGATACGGTTTTGATCGATTCTCCCGGAATCAAGGAATGGGGAATTCTTCACCTAAAAAAAGAGGAAATTATGGAGAGTTTTCCCGAACTCTTTAGTCAAAAAAAGCATTGTGAAGAATCGAATTGTTGTAATCTTTCTTCCGATTGCGCGATGTTATCCGCCATGCAGGGCGATGAAATCATGACCTTGGAAAGAAAAAAAAGTCTCGAATCGATGATCACAAGTCTCGATAATCCACATAGGGTCACACGGAGAGATAGAATTTCAAAATGAAAGTGACGCATTCCAGTCTTGAATTTGATTCCATCGACGACCTGATCGATTTCACAAAAGAATTCGAAACGGGTTCCATGATCCGCTTTCTTTCTCCGATAGAGGACAATTCCGGTAATGTTCTCGTAAAAGAGGAGGTTCAGGTAAAAGAATCGGCTCTCGCTCGTCTCAAGGACATCAAAGGGCAGTACAATCCGAAATTCGACGTAAAACTCAACAAAGAACTGTTGGAGCAGATCCGGAACATTCTTTCCATGAAAATCGTCGATCAGTTGAAAATTTCGGACATGAAATTCCTCAAGTTCATGTACGAAAATTCGATCTACAACTACAAGGGAATCATCCGGAATTCACTTCTTTCCAAAAAAGTAATATTAACGCTCCTTAAAGTATATAATCAGAATATACATTTTTTCAAATATATCAGCGAGCTCGGTCTTCTTACCCTCGGAATCGTGATGATTCCCGATACGATGAAATTCCGACTTTTGAGGAGATACGCCTTTACCGCCGGGCTTTTGATGGATATTCCGAGGATCGGGACGGACCGGTTTACCCACCTTCCATCCGAGGACGGGGAAAAGGTTCGAGTAGTGAAAAAATGTTCCGATATCCTTCAAAAACTCGATCTACAGGATTTCATTTACAGTTCGATCGCCAATCATATCCCTTTGGGAATGACCGAAAATCCGGAAAAGCCGATTTCCGTGGAAAAGAACGGTCAAAACGAAACCTTGAACGAGACGTTTTTGGACGATATCCTTTCCAACGACGGGGAAAGCGACAGTAACAGCGATATCGCTCAAGAGGATGCGGTCGCGGAAAAGTCGCACGATTTTTTCCAGGCGCTTTTGACGGATGCGCTCAAACTCGCGCGTTATATCGCCCACGTAAGTCACAACGCGAGCGATAAGGATTACGTTATGGAAGAGTTGGTGTATTATATCGCGTACAACACTTCGCGGAAATATTTCGACGAACTTCTGGCAAATCCTCTCGTGAGCATTTTTAAGGAATTCGAAGGGAACGTTCAACGTCTCCGTAAAATCGCGGAAGTAGAAATGAAATGTGTTTTCCCGCCTTCGGCTTGGGCTTATCCGAAACCGAAATCGAGTCAGGTCCTTTGCAAAAATAAGGTTTGGAGCTGTCCCAATATCGTCATGGGTTGGGACATTCATGTGATCACGGCACAAGAGGCTTTCGGTTGGGTAGGAACCAGCTTACCGGTGGACAATTATCCGAAATGTAAATTGGAAGAAGAGTTGGATGCGATCTCTCACGAACCGGAAAATCCTAAGAAAAAATAATTCGATAGGAATTCTTCCGTATTTTAATGGAAATTCGTAACATCTTGTGTTATAACTAAATCAGACTTACTGCAAATTTCTACTTGTAAGATTGTAGTTTATATTGCATTCTTTCGTAATGTTCGGGGGTAGTATGAAACGTATCATAATGATCGTCGCAAGTTACGCAATTCTGGCGTATTTGGCGGCGTGTAGCACTCACAAATCTACGGGCGGAGATCAGATCAAATCCGAGTCCGAAACCGTAACCGCAAGAATCGTATGGGTTCTTGGAGACGTAAAAATTGTTTCCGATTCCGGGGATAAAAAAGCCGAATTAGGGGCTGTTCTTTCCGCGACCGATCGTGTAGTGACCGGAGCGACCGGTGGAGCGGAGATAATGGTTGCCGACAGCGGTATCATCAAAATGTCCAAAAATTCGGACATAGCGATTTCCACTTTGATGAATCCGAACGGTTCCGATACGAACGTTCAGGTCAATTACGGAAAAATCGTCACTATGGTCAAAAAAGGTCAAAAGGGAACCGAGTTTTCGGTCTCTACTCCGACCGCACTCGCAGGCGTTCGAGGAACTTCCTTCCTGACTTCCGTGGAACATCCGGAAGGATCTAAGGTAAATTGTGCGAAAGAAAGTTGTACGATTCGTTTTGCGGTTATCGAAGGGACCATCGCCGTTTCCAAAAAAGGCGAAACTTCCGAAGTGATTCTCAATAAAAACCGTGAAATTAAAATCGAAAAGAATCAGAAATTAACGGAGCAGTTGATTCGTTCCCTACAGAAGGATTCTCTTTCCGAAATGAAAGAACTGATCGTACTTCATAAAAACGAAACGTTCGAATACGGAAAACTCGTGGAGGAATTGAAGTCTTCGAGCGAAGAGCTGAAGATTCTCAGTCAGTCGGGTTCCGTGGACGAGGTCAAAGCGGAATTCCAAAAACGCGAAGCCAATCGTAACAACGCGGACGAGGTAACAAAAACCGCCAAAGCTGTGAACGAAACCAAGTACGTTCAACAAGACGTTCAAAAGGAAAAACTGAAGTTAAATCCTAAGGAAACATTTTAGGATCTCTGTTTGCCCTGAACGGTTCAAAACCGGGGAATTTTCCCCGGTTTTTTATTTTTAAGTCAATTCGTGAAAATTACGGATGATTCCGATCCGGAAATTTTTTATACTGGTTATCTCATTTATCTTTACGAAACCAACTGAGCTTTTATGAAATCGATTCTTACATTAATTTTCGTATTCTTTCTCTTCGTAGTTTCCTCTCCCGTTTTTTTCGGTTGTTCTTCCGTACAAAAGATCGAAAATTTCAGTTCGGTTTTACAAGAACCGACTTACAAAGCGTTGAGCGAAGATGAAATCGTTCAGGGAAACAACTCTTCTTCGGACTATAAAATTCGTAAAAACGGAAACAACGAGCCGATCTTCGTTTTGGCTCCCGTACAAATTCCCGCGGGAATGGATCCGAAATTGTCCGCTTTCTTAAACGACGAGATTCGTTTGATTTGGGCCAAAGTAAAAGGGAAACAAGTACGGATCGCGGACGCGGTTTGGAAAAATCCATCGCAACTTTCCGCCGAATTCAAGAAGTCGGAAGTGGACGCAGTGGTTCGTACTTCGATCCGGGAAGCGGAAGGGAAGTGGCTCGTGACTCAAAAAATCGAAGATCCGGTGAAAGAAATCGTCTACGGCAAGTTAGACGCTTCGTTTCAACCTCCTTCTTCGCAAAACGAATTACAGGCCAATCAGGTTTATTACTTAAAACATTCCTCCGGGGTTTTGGCTTTGGATCCGAAAAATTCCTTGGTTCCAATTTGGGAAAAATCACTGAGTTCCGGAGAAATCGATTCGATCCTGAAAAAATCGATTCAGGGTTATCTTTCTTTCAGTGCGTCCTCGGCGGATACGGAGGTAGTGTTTCAAGGAGAAAAAATAGGGATCTCCTATTTCAGAAATTATCCTCTTCCCGAAGGATCGCAACAGATCCAAATCACACGCCCCGGACAAAAGGACGTTCTCAAAACGATCCAAATCCGTGCGGGACAAACCGTTTCCTTATATCAGGAATGGAAGGAAGACCGCACCTTGGGCGGAATCCGAATTCTGAGTTTTCCGGAAGCTCTTCAGGTGGCCCTGGACGGATTTAGAAACGGAGAAACCCCGTTTTACAGAAGTAATCTTCCTGCGGGCGCGCTACAGCTCGAACTTTTGAAAGATACGGAAAAAGGGCCTTTGGTGTATTACGAAGGCCAATTGGTCGTTCAATCCGATAAAATTACGGAAATCGCCCTTCCTTATAAGGCGGAAAATCTCGTCGTTGAACCGGAATTTTGGAAACTTTCCGGAGAAAAAGGATTTCAGGCCTTTGCCGGTAAGACATTAGATTTTCAGAATGTTTCCAATCTCCCTCCGGGTTGGTTCGGGGTCTTTTCCGTTCCGTTTGTCGCGGAAAATTTGGAGATATCCGGTGTCATTCCGATCTCTTCCGAATCCGACGGAGGGATCGTCGCCTTTTCCCTTCATACGCCCAAAAAAACCGTCAGCTTGGAATACGAAAAAGAAAGACTCAGCGTTTATACGTTTCCTTCGGACGGAAAGGATTTGGGGAGTTACCGTTTTAAAAAGGAAGAAAAAGAGGAAGGTCGTCCGTTTCGAATCGTAACCGATCTGAAAGAAGGAACGATCCGTCTTTATTTAGGATATTCTAAAGTTTTGGAAGATAAGTTGGATCCGGCTTCCGGAGCCTGGAGAATTTCCGTCGTTACGAGAGGGGAAAAGTTCTCGAAACGTTCTCCGATTCGAAATCTTAAGATCGAATATAAGGGTTATAAATGAAAGGTCTCAATTCCATGAAGAATTATTTCGCTCCGTTTATCGTACTCATTCTGTTAGGCGGTTCCTTATTCCTAAATTGTGCGAGTAAGGAATTCAGAAAATCGCAGACTCAGGATTCCGTTTTGGAAAAGGATTCCGCTGCCCGGGAAAAATTAAAACGAGTCTCCAAAATATTAAACGACGGGAATTCCTTTTTTCAAAAAGGGAATTACGACAAGGCTTTGGAAAAAGCCAATCTCGCGATCAATACGTATCCGACCGCTCCCGGTTATTATTTAGCCGGTATTTCGGAATACAAAATGGGAAAAAACGAAGAGGCGCTGGCTTCCCTCAAAAAAGGAACGGAGATCGATCCTGAAAACGAACAGATCCTTTTGACGTTAGGCATCATTTATACGGCGGAAGGTAAAAACGAAAGCGCGATCGAAGTTTACTCCAAATTGGAAACTTTACCCGTTAAGGAAAAATACAATTACTCCTTCAAAAAAGCGGTCCTTCTTAAGAATCAGGGAAAATTCGAACAGGCATATTCCACTTTAAAGAGTATTCCAAAAAACGAATTCGCTTTTCCCGCACAGTTGAATATGCAGCTCGGCGACGCGGCGGTTCAGCTTAAAAAATACGAGGAAGCGGAAGCCTATTTCGAAGAGGCGAGAAAAAACGACCCCGAGTTGATTTCCGCCAAAAAGTCCGCGTCCGTTACACGGGTCGCTTCCGCATTGGAAAACGGAAACCAGGCGATGCGCCGTAAGAATTACAAGGAGGCTGCCTCCCATTTTCAAACAGCGGTTCAAAACGATCCCAAAAATCCGGCTCCGTATATCTTTTTGGGAAATGCCAGAATCTTAAACGGAGAATACGAGGCCGCGCTCAAGGCGTTCGAAACTTCCCTTTCTCTGAAGTCCGATTATCAGGAAGCGATTTCCGGAATCGCGGCGGTTCATTATAAAACCGGAAACTATAGAAAGTCCGTCGTCGTTTTAGAAAAGGCGATCGCAACGTTTCCGAACAACGCCGTGTATCAGAATCAGATGGGCCTCAATATGAAAAGCCTGGGTGAATCCGCAAAAGCGTTGGTTTATTTTACGCGTGCCCAGGAATTGGATCCTTCCTTTGCCGAGCCGGTTACCAATCTCGTATTTCTTCTCATTGCGGAAAATCGTTTTAAAACGGCGCGTAAGGAAGCGGAGTCCTTAAAAGCCGAAGCCGAAAAAAAACAAATCATCGCGTTCATCGACGTTTCCGAGCAGATTTACGAAGGGGACAAACATCTAAGGAAGGGAGATTTTAAAGGAGCCAAAGGCTTTTACGAAAAAGCGAAAAAGGCTTCTTCGGAAGAACCTTCCGTTTACAACGCGTTCGGAAGATTGTATTTCATTTCCGGAGATCCGAAAACTTCCGAAGAGAACTTTAAAAAAGCGTTGAATATCGACAAACAGAATATTCCCGCGTTTCAAGGTTTGATTCGTTTGTATTCGGCGCAAAAAAATCAGACTTTGGCGAATCAATACACGAAAGAATTGGAAAATCTCACCGGGAACGATCCTTCCGCGGCAATCGTCCTCGGAAGAACATACGAGGATAAGAAGGAATACGATAAAGCGGAATCGGTTTATAAAAATCTTCAGAAAAAATTTCCGAATCACGAAGCGGTTAACTTCCGTTTGGCGATGTTATACTACAAAATCGCTTTGGAAGAAAACGAAAAGAACAATCACGATTCAGCACTTTCTTGGATTTCGAAAGCGGAAAAGTTATCCAAAGATATTCCCGAGTTGGCGGAAACGAGAAAAACGATTCAGGAAAATCAGAAATTCGCGACCGTGATTCCCACGATTCAAAAGGCCAACAAATCGTTCGACGCCGCGCAGTACGAAAAAGCCATCCCTTTGTATCAGGAGGCGTTTCAGAAAACCGGAAAGTTGACCTTATATATTAAAATAGCTGAATGTTATCTCGCCCTCGGCAACGAGGAGAAAGGGATTTCGATGTTGGAAAATCCGCCGCAAGGAGGACGTAACCTTCAGGCTAGGGAAGCGATCAACGCGTTCCTCCTGAGAAAAGGCGAGATCGATAAGGCGGAAGAGGGGTTTAAGGAGATTCTCTCCAAAAAGCCGGATTCCTATTACAGTCATTATCAAATGGGAATCATCCATCTTCAGAGGAAAAAATACGAAGCCTCCGCGGACGCGTTCGATCGTTCCATTCTTTTGAATACGGATTTCGTCGCTGCCCGCATCGGAAAAGGAATTTCCACGTATCATTCCGGAAATAAAAAATTGGCGAAGGAGGAGTTCGAAACCGCGATGCAGCAGGATTCCGAAAACGAATTGGCTCCTTACAATATCGGGATCATACTTTTTAACGATAATTTATACAACGAAGCAATCACGATCTTCAAGGAAATCATTCAGAAAAATCCGGAGTTTCCGGACGCACACTATCAAATTTCCTATATCTATTATAAACGCGGGGATTTGGATGCGGCGGAAAAAGAAATCCGAAAGGCGCTTGAATTGGAGAGAAACGAAAGGAACCTTTTCGCTTTGATCCGGATTCTTTCCGATCAAAAAACGAAGATGGCCAACCCGGCGGTGAAAAAAGAGGTTTTGGACTTAGGCCGCGAGATCGCCGAAAAATTCCCCGCTTCTCCCTACGCAAGTCAGGCGGAAAAACTCGTCATTTCCGACGAGGACAATCCGGTCATACTTCAATCCTATCAAAGCAGAGGAAAGTTGGTCGGTGTTCCGCTTTTGATCAACGACTCGGTGATTCTAAACTACGGAACGAGTGTCGAATCCTTGGATAAGGATAGAGGCGTTCGTCATTGGAGAATTCAAACTTCCGCTCCGTTTAAATTCATCTTGGCCGATAAACGACTGATAGGAATTTCCGAAAAAAAAATGGAGGTAATGGATTTAAAAACCGGAATCATATTGCGAGAATCTAAATTACCTTCCGGTGAAATCAAAAAAGCGGTTCTTTCCGGAGAAAACATTCTCGTGGAAATGGTTTCCGGAAAAAATTCCAAGATATACAGTTATTCGGATCAGCTGGAACAAAACGGCTCCGTTTCTTTCGAGGGAAATTTTTGGTCCGCGATCAAATCGGGAACCTTGTTTACCGTAACTCAACAAAAAGATACGATTCAAACTGCGGCTTATGATTCCTCTTTGAAGGATACGAACGCTAAAAAAACGAATCAGAAATCCTTCGGTGATTTGAGATATCTGGGTTCATACGATTCCGGAATCTTTTATCTTTCCGGTAAAAAAATCGTTTCCTTGGATAAGGACAATTCGACCTCACTGGATCTTCCCGCGGAATCCGCTTCGCAGTTCGTAGTGCGTTCCCCGTATTTATGGTTCCATTCCGGAAAAACGGTTTATCGCGTGGAGGCGGGCTCTCTAAAGCAGAATTCGTTTACGGCGGAGGCTTCCGATATCGAAGGAATTCTTCCGGGCAAAAAGGACGACGCGATCGTGTTATTTAAATCGGGAAAAGCGATCCGATACGGACTCGACGGCAAACCTCTTTGGTCTTATCCTTTGAAAGACGAAACCGGAAAGGTCTATTCGCTCGTTTATCGTTAAACGAAGAAGTTCACTTTTTTATCAGAATACGATCTATGTAATAGATCCTTTTTCCTTCTTCCCGTTTTTTTCTTTCGAAGTGAGAGACGGGAATTTCGGATCTTTCGAATTTAAGTTCGATCTCTTCGGGGCGGAAACGATCGTCGTCCCGAAAGATACGCAGCACACGTCTTGCGTACGGACCGTAATCGGTGGCGAAAGAGAATTTTCCTCCGATCGGTAACAAAGTCTTTAACGAATAGAGGAACTTCGGATTCATCGTTCTGTTTTTATGATGTCTTCGTTTGGGCCATGGATCGGGGAAGTTTAGAAGTATTTGAGAAAACACGTTCTCCGCAAATACGTCTTCTAAAAACCAATTGAAGTTAACGCAGAGAATTTTGACGTTTTTTAAGGAATGTCTTTCGATGCCGCGAAACGTATGCCGAATTCGGTCGAATTTTTTTTCCATTAGGACGAAACCGGTGTTCGGTTGTTTACGAGCCATTTCGATTGCGACTTCTCCCCAACCGGAACCGAGCTCTAAAAAATATGTCTCGAATTCTTTTGAGAATAAATTTTCTTTTTTCAGTTTCCTTGTAGGGCTGGCTTGTAAAAAATATTCAGAATCGAATGGAATCCCGCTTGCGATCGACCACAGTTTTTGCTCGAGATCTTGAGTCATGATTTATCGTCAGAGAATTTTACACATTTTGTTTGTCTAATATAATACAGTGAAAGTAAAACTATACGGTGTACGGGGATCTCTCCCCACCCCGCTGAGCGACTCGGAATATAGGGAAAAAATCCTCAAAATCCTGAAAGCTGCTCATTCCGAAATACAATTAAAGAACGGGGCGTTTTCGGAAGAGGAATTTTTGAACACTCTGGATCCTTCCTTGTCCCGGACCGTCGGCGGTAATACCACCTGCGTATATATCCAAGCCTCCTCCGGGGATCGTTATATCATAGACTGCGGTTCCGGAATTCGTCAGTTAGGAAACGACCTGATCGCGGAAGGATTAAAATCGGGGGATCGCATTCACATTCTCATCACGCATACGCATTGGGATCATATCCAAGGTTGGCCTTTTTTCAAACCCGCTTATTTTCCGGGAGTCGAAATCCATTTTTATTCCACCATCCCCAATCTTCAGGAACGGTTCGAAAGACAACAGAATGAGGAGAATTTTCCGCTTCCGCTTTCGGGAATGATGTCCCAAAAGACGTTCCATCTTTTGGAAAAAAACGAAAGCGAGGAAATCGGCTCCGTAACGATCACACCGTTTTTGCTCCGCCATCCCGGAAACTGTACAGGTTTTCGTTTTGAGGAAAAGGGAAAAAGTTTTCTTTTTTGCACCGACGTGGAGGTTCAGGAGCCGGATCTGGACGAATTTCATGACCTCAAAAAGACGTTCGGCAAAACCGACATGCTCATCATAGACGCGCAATACAGTTCCGAAGAAGCGGAAAAAAAAGTGGGCTGGGGTCATACGAGCGGAAGAGTCGCCGTTCGTTGTGGAGAAATTTTGGAAGTAGGTCGTTTGGTTTTAACCCATCACGAGCCGGATCATAAGGACGAAGAAATCCTGAGAATTTTTCAAAAAGAATCGGGAGCTACTTCGAGACTCGAGGTCCTTCTGGGACGAGAAAACGATTCCTTTTTACTCTAAACAAGATTCCTTTTTTCATCGTTTTAAAATTCTTAGAAAAGTTATTTTTTCCCGTTCTTGTTTTGTTCCGAAAATTTTTCTTTTCATTCCGCCGAATCGGGTTTATCCTGTATGCGCTATGCAAACTGAGATGGGAAAACAAAAAAAGAAGGATAGCGACTCCTCGGCGGACAAACGATTTTATAAAAGATTCCGTAAGAAGAATAATCTCGTAAAGATGGTTCTCGGCAAAAACGAGATTCTAGGGAATTTGGAAGATATCAGTATGATAGGCGCTTCGATCAGTTCCCGAGAGGAAATTCTTTTGGGTCAGCGAGTTAAATTTATGTCTCCGATTTTATCCGTTGAAATCGAAGCGGATGTGATTCGAAGAGATTTGGTCCAGGAAACGTATAAATACGGACTCGTATTTCATGATTTGTCCGATGCGGCAATCGTTGAAATTCTGAATAAGATCGCTTCGGCCGATTGAATCTTTTTTTGCTGTTCATTTATAAACCGAGAATTCTCCTTTTCTTTTTAAATTTTAGAAATATTTTATGTACCGGCCCTTAACTTGGGTTTTCCGAAGCCGACACTAGTAATAGAATGAGAATCGGCGGCGAAAATAGAATGCAACTCGGCATCCCTCGCGATGAGTCTTTGCATTATATTGGACACGGTCAACTGGAGAGCGCCCCGGCTTCCACTTCCGTGCTTCACGTGATTTCCCACGAGTTGGGACATGTGGCCGAGTTCCGCTCCGAGGCGATGCGGGATCGCGCTGAAATCCGTTCTTTGAATATGAAAATTCATTACGAGTTTAGAAACGGTAAACTCGTGGCCGTCGCAGGTGAGACCGAAGCAGTAACCGCGAAAAAAGAAGAACCTCATTCTAGAAACGTTATCGATTCTTCCTTACAAAAATCCGATTCCTCCTCTCGCGATGCGGATCAAACCTCTTCGGAGAAAGCGGAAAAAAATAAAAAAAACGAATCTTCCAAAACCGAATCCGAAGACAAGGAAAAACAAATTCTTTCCGAACTTCGCAGGATCGAATCCGAAATCCGAAGTTTCGAGAATTCGCCCGAAGAAAAAAGCGAAAGTTTCGATTCGATCCGCAAATCGGAACTCGAAGAGAAAAAACGTAAACTTGAAATGTCGCTCAATCAGGAAAAGCTAAAAGCCATTTTAGAAAAAACGTTAGACACCTTTCAGGAACTCACCGAAAAACAAACCGAAATGAGTTTAAAAATTTTGAATGTAGGCGAAGCCGATCAAATAGGAAGTATCGTGGACGTTCAAGTCTGATCTCAACGATCAGGAAATTTCCTCGATTCGTTGTTCCGCTCCTTCCGCCGCCGTTCCGAAAACTCCGATCATCGAATCCACGATCTTTCTCAGTTCGGGGAGTCCTTTGCCCGACTTATTGGACACGAGCACCGTTTCCAACATGGGATATAATTCGTGGATGTTCTTCATCTTTTTTCTAAGTTTGGAAAGATCGCTTTGATTGAGTTTGTCGATTTTCGTCCGTATCAAAACGGGTTTGATATTACGTTCGAAACAGGTTCCGATCAATTCCAATTCCTCTTCCGGTAAATCCCTTTGCGAATCGCAGACTAAAAACAAGGACTTAAGATCTTTTGCATGATTGAGATAATCCATCAAAAGTTCCATCATCGCTTCGTGATCCTTATGAGAATTTGCGGAATAACCGAAGCCGGGAAGATCGACGAGATAGATCGAACGATTTACGAAGAAGAAGTTGAGGAGTTTGGTTTTGCCGGGGGTGGCGGATACTTTTGCCAAGGATTTACGTTCTAAAATTGCATTGAGCAGCGAAGACTTGCCGGCGTTGGATCGACCCGCAAAAGCGATCTGCGGAATTCCCTTATTGGGAATTTTAGCGGCTTCGCCGTAAGACGCGGTAAACTCCACGTCCTTGAAGAATGGTTCATCCTTTTTCTGAGGATTATCGGTCATCTTCCAGGCTCCTGAAAATCAGGGTAGTATCTCGGTTTCTTTGTCAGCGACTAGATCCCCCAACTTAGGATCCCAAAGACTGAGACAAATCACATCAACTTTCCCTTCCCCGTAAAGTATGGGTAGCATTTTTCTAACCGGAACCGGAATCTCTTTTTGTCTCAGAATTTCGGAAATTTCTAAACTCATCCCGTTTTTGCGGATTTTGGCTCCTTCCGGACAAAGATCGGGAACGAAGCCGGGGGGGATCTTTTTTTGATGTCCGTTCCATTTCAACGTCATTTGTCTCGGTTCGAATCTGTATTTCTGAAACGCCGGAGAATTTTTCGGAATAAGATATAGATCCGAGGAAGCGGATTTCCAAAACCAAACTTCCTTGTTTTCGATTCCGAAAGATCGATTTCGCATTAAACAATCCGAAAGATCCTGGAAAAAATTCCTTGTAATCGGATGTAATCCGAGAGAACGAAGGTATCGATCTATGAAAAATTTTCTTTCTCGAACGGAAAGGTCGTTTAACAACCATACGCTGATTTTTAGATACGAAGGCGTTTTGAGAGGGCCGTCGGTTTTTTCCGTAAGGATTTTTTCGGAAGGACGATCCGGTCTGTGGAAATTCTTGTAAATCCGATCGGGGTCGGCGCCTTCGTGTAACAAAAGTGGAACGATATGATTGCGGATTCTGTTTCTTAAATATTCGTCGCTTCGATTCGATTCGTCATCGAACACGGGCCAGAATTCGGTTTGAAACACGGTTTTGATTTCGTCCTTAGTAAACGCAAACAAGGGACGAAACCGATTTTTTTCATACCAACCTAAGGTCCGTAACGAATTCCATCCTCCTCCCCGGATGAGATTTAAAAGGATCGTTTCAAGATAATCGTCCGAATGATGTCCGGTTACGATATAACCTTCGTATCGTTTTGCGATCGTTTCCAGATCTTTATAACGAAAGGCTCTTCCGGTTTCTTCGAGGGTTTTTCCTAATTTTCTGGATAAGGCAGGAACGTTTTTTTTTTAAAAGCCCTCGGAAAAGGAAACGTCGTTTCCGCATATTCTAGAATTTCACGTTCCTGTTCCAGATTGAATCGGATCGAATGATCCAAATGATAGATACACGGCACGGGAATTTTTTTTTCGATCCATAGCCAAAAGTAAAAATGAAGTAATAAACTGGAATCCTTACCGCCGGAATATGAAATTACCGCGGGTCGGCTCAGGATCATGTCTTGAAACGGAAGAATTCTCCGCCAGGCGGTTTCGAAAATTTTTCCGGTGTTTTCCGAGATTTTATCTCTCATACGATTTCGTTTATGCACGTTTAAACGATCCTGCGGATCGCTGCAAGAGTAATATCGTCCATCTGCTCCCGATTCCCCGTAAATTTACGGATTTCGGAAACGATCTCATCCAACATCGTCTGCAAAGGAAGATTCTGTAATCTTAGAATCGTACGTTTAAAACGTTCGATTTCGAATTGAATTCCTTCCTGATCGGCCGCCTCTAAGGCTCCGTCGGTACACATGATCAACAGATCTCCCGGTAACATTCTGAACTGGTTTATATTTTCGAATCTGGATATGTCGGCGTCGATACCCAATATGATTCCGCCGGTGGTTATCTCTTCGATTTCGCCCGACCTCGCTCGGTAAAGATAAAGATTTCCTTGTCCGGCTCCGCTGAAAGTAAATTCGTTTTTGCTCATATCCCATCGAATTACGGTCATCGACATAAAACGAGGGGATGCCGAATCGTTGTAGTTTTGGAATATGTACGTGTTCACGGTGTTGACGATATCCCAAGGACTCACCTTTTTTCTTACGAGGGAATGTATGATCGTGCGGACCGTCGCCATTACGATTCCGGCGGGAACTCCTTTTCCGCTTACGTCTCCGATGCAGATCACCGTTTCGGTGTTAAACGGATCCGTTATAAAATCGTAATAATCGCCTCCTACACCTCGCGCCGGCAACATGGTTCCCGCGAATTCGTATCCTTTGTGTTCCGGCATCTTTCTGGGAAGCAGGGATTTTTGCAGTTCTTTGGCGATTTCTATCTCTTTGTCCAATCTTTCCTTCTGTGCGCGCTCGTCGAAAAGATGATAATTCTGGATCGAAATTCCAGCTTGGATCGAAAACGCATTCAAAACTTCTAATTCTTCGGAATTGAATTGGCGGTCTTTCCGTTTTCCGAGTATGATCACTACATCGGATTTGTCCGTATGAACGACGGGAAGAATCGCAAGATTCAAACCCCACATTCCGAATTTCTCCAATTCGGGAAAATCGGCGGAGTGTGCGAGTTTGGATTCCTTCAGTTCGAAAATCTCCTTTAAAAAGAATTCATAACGTTTTAAGGGGATGGACAACTCCCCCGGAATTCGCTCGGATTCTTTTTTAGGATTTTTTCTTTTTAATTCCTGACTTCCCGATTCCTCCTGCGTCGTTTGAATGCGGATTTTAAACGTGGACTGTTTTCCCATGTCGATATCGAGACGGATTTCGGGACTTGTGATGTTTCCCGTTAAAAAATGTCCGAACAACGTATGATTGTCTTTGTTCCATTCGAATAGGGAATACAGTTCGTTTTCGGAAAATTCGGTTAAGGAAAGAAGAATAACGCGGAAAATTTCGACCTTATACTTAAAACCCAACGAAGAAAGCCGAAGTGCCGCGGAATGAAGAGAACGGAAATTTCTGGATTGTGTCTGCGATACTTCGAAAAGGATTCTGTTTTTTAACGTTACGGCGAATTGAGCGGCGATCAATTCCAAAAAATATCTGTCGTTCTCCGCTTTTTCGGGATCGTCCCGGTTGTAGTCCACGGTGATGATTCCCAAAACTTCTCCGTTGAGATGGATGGGCACGGCGAGAGCGGCCACGGTCCGGTTGAGTCTTGCGTATTGTCTGAAATGTTTGTGCTTTTGATCCGCAAACTTGTAATAAATCGATCTACAGTTTTCGATACATTCCGTCAAAGGTCCGTTATCTTCGCCTTTTTTGATTTCGAAATGTAAAGCGACTTTGGAAAGGGAAGACTTTTGATTTTTTACGGACATTACGGTCATACGATCCAGTCGAGGTTCGTAGATCAATACGCTCACTCCGGGAATCCCCAATTTATAGAATGCAAGAGAAGTGAAACTTTCCAGAAGGTGAACGAGATTCGGACTGGTATTGAACAAGGAGAGGAATTCGAGCAGAACTTCGTTGCTAAAACGGGCGTCGCTCGGAGGTTGAAGACGAGGGTTTTTCCGTTTTTCTAAAATCCACTCGCGGCCACAAGATCTGCAAAAGAATCGACCGTTTCTAAACATTCCATCCGGAGTTTTCCGTTCTGAACAAAATGTACAGACCATCCGCGTAATCGTATCAGGAATCCGATCCGTTCTGATACAAATTATTTACCGAACTTCTGAAAAAGTCGTCTCGGGTGGAAACAAAGTCCTTCACTCCGCTAAATTTTACACCGAAAGACTCATTTTTTCGTCGAAAGCCTGAAAAAAGCGCTCTAAATTTAAGCGCGATGAAAAAAATCGATTGACCTCAAAAACACCAAATCGCAAAAATTTTAAGCATGTCAGGATATGTGAAGCCAAGCCCCTTAAGATCTATACAAGAAGTTGCCACAGCTATGAATTCCACCCTGGATCCGGATAAACTTTTGGATCTGATTTTGGAGCGTTGTATTCAGATTTGCGAGGTGGGTTCCGGCTCTTTGATGTTGATCAACGAGAAGGAAAACGTTCTCGATATCGTGACATTCCGAGGGATGAATCCTTCCATTCGAACCAAAGTTAAATTAAAGGTCGGTGAAGGAATCACTGGAATCGTCGCGGCTTCCGGCGAAGGAATGATCGTTAGCGACGTGACCGCCAATCCACATTACATTTCCATAAAGGACGATATCATGTCCGAACTCGCGGTCCCGATGATCGTGGAGGACGTGGTGATCGGGGTGATTTCCCTCGACTCGAGCCGGAAAGAAGCGTTCAACGACGAACACTTAGAAATCATTTCCACTCTGGCCAATCAAGCGGCTCAGATTTTCAAGAACCTTCAGATATTCAGACAACTCGAACAAAAAAACAAAATTCAACAGGTCTTGATCGATATTTCGAGAACGGTAACGTCCACTTTGATCCTTCAGGAAATTTTCGAGGACATCATGGATCGATTGGAAAAATCCCTCAACTTGGAACGGGGAAGTATCGTTCTCTTCGAACCGGATAAAGGAATCTTAAAATTGGAAGCCGCCTCCGGTTTGACAGCCGAGGAAATGGAGAAGGGAGTTTATCTTCCCGGGGAAGGCGTAACCGGAAAGGTTTTCGAAACCGGCGAACCGATCATCGTGGAATCGATCGCCAACGACGAAAACTTTTTGAATCGTGTCGGAAACGCCGCCCACTTTAAGAACAATCCGGAGAACGTCAGTTTTCTCGCGGCTCCGATCAAATCGGATACGGACGTTCTCGGAGTGGTAAGCGTTTATTTCGTTCATAAAAAATACATCGATCTGAAAACTTATTTAGATTTTTTGCAAGTAGTCGCTTCGATCATTTATCAGGCGATTCGGATCCAGAAATTGATCGACGAGGAAAAACGGGAGATTTCCAGAGAGAACGTTCTTCTCAAACGCGAACTGAAGAATAAATATAAGTTCGGTTCTTTGATCGGAAAATCGAAGGCGATGGAGAAGTTGTTCGAAATGATACATCTCGTTTCCGATTCCAGAGCCTCCGTTTTGATCACGGGAGAATCCGGAACCGGTAAGGAAATGATCGCTTCCGCGATCCACTACAACTCCTCGCGCGCGGACAAACCGTTCATTAAAATCAATTGCGCCGCTATTCCGGAGAATCTCCTCGAAAGCGAATTGTTCGGTCATAAAAAAGGATCCTTTACCGGCGCGGTCGCGGATAAAAAAGGAAAATTCGAAATGGCGGATACGGGAACGATTTTTCTGGACGAAATCGGAGAAATGGATCTCAACCTTCAATCCAAACTTTTACGCGTGCTTCAGGAAAAGGAAATCGAAGCCGTAGGTTCCGTTAAACCGAAGAAGATCGACGTTCGTATCATCGCAGCGACGAATGCGAATCTCGAAGAATTGATTTCGGAGAAAAAATTCAGACCGGACCTTTTTTACAGATTGAACGTCGTAAACATGATCACACCGCCGTTGCGCGAAAGAGCGGACGATATTCCTTTATTAATCAACCACTTCATCGCCAAATACGCGGAAGAGAACGGTAAAAAAATCAACGGTGTTACGCGCGAAGCGCATAAACTTTTGATGAATTATAATTGGCCCGGAAACGTGCGCGAATTGGAGAACGTAATCGAACGTGCAGTGGTTTTATCGCAAATGGAAATGTTGGACATTCAGGATTTTTCCGAAATCAACGGACGTCTTCTTTACGGAGACGAGGAATTCGACCCGGAAACCGGAGAATCCGATTCTTCCGTGGAAATCGCGAATTCCCGGTTTTCCTCCTCGCATTTGGACGCTTTGGACGGACGCGCCATCGAAGTGGTCGTAGGCGAAGTCGAGGCGCGCTTGATCAAATACGCGATGAAAAAATTCAAATACACGAAAACTAGGGTCGCCAAATTTCTCGGAATCAATCGCAACACATTGGATAAGAAAATCAAGGATCTCAAGATCGATTATTGATTTTCCGGATTTTGGAAACAAAAAAGAACGTAAAAAAAATCCGGCTCGGTCTAAGAATATGATTTCCGAAACGCGTTTCCGGAAAATTCGAAATCCTTCCGGAACGTCGATACGGTTCTACGTTTGAAATCCGGCGACGTAGAATTTTGACAAATATAACTTCGATTAGGTGAACGAGATGATTCAAACCCAGGATAAAAAACAATCCTTGAATACCCAAAATTTTTATAAATATCTGCCGTCGCTTTCCTCGTTCGCTGAAATCATCGAACCTTCGAATTACTATACGGTTCCGGACGACTGGAATTTGGTCATCACTGACGTGGTCAATTCCACGGATGCGATACAGAACGGAAATTATAAGGACGTGAATATCGCCGGAGGAATTACGGCTATGGCGGTTTCCAATCTCATGGGCGATATGGATTATCCGTTTTTGTTCGGTGGAGACGGCATGACGTTACTCTTACCGGACAGCGTTCTTCCCGGTGTTACGGATATCTTGTTTTCGATTCGGGAACTGGTGAAGACGAATTTCGGTTTAAAACTAAGAGCGGGGATCGTGAACGTCGGCGAGTTAAAACGCTCCGGTAAAGAATTAAAACTTTGTAAACTAAAGATCTCCGATTTTTATAACCAGGCCATTCTTACCGGAAACGCTTTGGACGTCGCGGAAGCCTTCGTAAAACGGGACGATACCAATAATCCTTATATCGTTCCTTTGACGCATAAGACCACGATCAAACCGGATTTCACCGGATTCACTTGTCGTTGGCAGGATATTCCGAGTCATCGCGGTGAAACCGTTTCCTTCATCATCAAAACGAACGATAGAAACGGCGATTCCGATCCCGGTCTTTTAAAATTGATTCTCGATCAGGTCGCCGTTCTCCTTGGAAACGACGTCGATATTCATCCCCTTAAAGAGGAAGGAATTCGCGTGGATATGTCCGGAAAATATTTCGATAAAGAAGCAACGGTTCATAGCGGCAGCGGAAACGGTTTCGTTCATTTTTTTCGGATGTTAAAGATCAAAATCGAAGGTTTCTTAGTCGATCTGGCCATTAAAACACAATGGAGTTTCGGTCCTAAGGTAAACGGGATGGAGTTGCGGGAACTTAGAAAATCGCAGATCATCGCTTCGGATTTCCGAAAATACGACGGCACCTTGAAGATGGTGGTGGCTTGCGATTCGAAATCCAGAGCAGCGTTTTTGGGGTTTTTAAACCGACTTTACGAGGAAGGAAAAATCTTTTTCGGTTATCATATTTCCGACCGTGCGTTGATGACTTGCGCCTTGCACGAAGGATCGGTTCGAGAGGTTCACTTCGTCGATTCGGCTGACGGCGGTTATGCGCTTGCTGCCGTTCGACTCAAAGAGCAGATGCGATCAGGAAACTGATCCGAGTTTTATCTTCCAGTTTTCGTCGAAAAGTTTGTAATTGCAGGTTAGTTCTTCCCCCATCGCGATGTTTCTCGTCGCGCTGTCTCGACCCATAGGATTCGTGTCGTCTCCCGTAAAATCCTCTTTCGTATTGGGATCGTCGCTGTGGTTCATAAACTTCGAGTTGTCGGAGCAGTAATACCATTTCCCGTCGGTTTGATACGAATAAGTCCGGAACATTTCCCGAATTCCTTGGGGAAGCGCGTTCATTTCCTCGTTTGTGATTACCCAAACCGTTTTAGGATGATATTTCCAAATCAACTCTCCCTTACGGATATCTCTTCCTGCGAAAACGCCGAAACCGCCGATCTTGGAATCGGAAATATAAGTGGGTACGAGCAACATTTGGATGAATGGAATTCGGCGGGTCAATAAATTGCAAGTAAGAAACGTTTCTTATCTTTAAAGAACCATCGCTTGTTGTCCCGGTTCCGGAACCGAAAAACGATCCAGCTTGCCGTTTCTCATCTGAAAAACCTGATCGGCTTCCCGTATGGTAGAAAGTCTATGAGTGACCGATATTACGGTCCTTCCTTCGCGTAAGAGGGAAAGGGTTTTCATGATCCTCGCCTCCGTCACCGGATCCAAAGAGGAAGTGGCTTCGTCCAAAAGTAGGATTTGCGGATTGCGTAAAAAGGCGCGCGCGATCGCGATCCTTTGTCTTTCGCCTCCGGAGAGTTTGGTCCCTCTGTCGCCCGCGTTCGTTTCGTAACCCATCGGTAAGGACAAAATCATTTCATGAATTTCGGCGCGTTTGGCAGCTTCGATCACTTCCTCGAGAGTAGCGCTCGGTTTTCCGATCCGTATGTTTTCGAATATGGTGGTGTTAAACAGAAAGGTTTCCTGAAAGACTACTCCGACCAACGAACGCACGGAACTTCTCGACAACGAATTGACGTCCGTTCCGTCGAAAAGAATTCTTCCTTCGTTCGGTTGAACCATTCCGAGAAGAAGTTTGATAAAAGTACTTTTGCCCACTCCGGATGCTCCAACGATAGCAGTATAACTGCCTTTGGGAATCGTAAGAGTGATGTCGCTCAGATTTTTGGACCTTCCCTTGTATCGAAAATGAACGTTCTCGAAATGGACGGCTTCCTTGAGTTCGGAAATAGAATTTTCCTCCGGGCCCGTTTCGAACACAGGAGCTCGCAATAATTCTAATATACGTTTTGCGGAACCGCTAGCGTGATTCAAAGTCGGAAGATACTGCGAAAGATACAAAAGCGAATAACTCAGATTCAAAAACGGGGGAAGAAACGCGGCCAATGTTCCGATGCTCAACGTATTATGATATGCGAATGCCGTTCCCACCAAAAGTAGAACTCCTTGAAGCAACAGAATTCCAGATCCCGCCGAACGTTCGAGATACGAGTTGGTCAATCCGAGACGCATGGAAACTTGAAAGAGTTTCTCGCAGTTGTTCTTAAAACGACTGAAAAAATAATCGCTCAGGTCGTAGGCGCGGATCAAATTTTGTGCGGCGACGGATTCTTCGACCATGCTGAGTATTTGAGCTTCCTCTAATTTTCTGGCGTAACTGATTTCGGTGGATTTTTTGGATAAAAATCCAGGACCTAAAAAACTGATGGGCCAAATCAACAACGCGATCAAGGCGAGCTTCCAATCCAAAAGAAAAAGAAGCATCGTTCCGAAAAGCGCCTCCAGCAACGGACCCAAACCCCAAGGGATAAAGGCGAGTAACGCGTGTTCCAGAGCAGATAAGTCGTTGAAAAAACGGGAAAGAATGTCTCCGATCTTATTGTTGGAAAAAAAATCCAAACTCAATTTATCTAGATGTTCGTACATCTGCAGACGAAGATCCTGAATGATTCTGGAAGAAGCCCAGTTGTAAAGATAGTCGCGTACGGTTCCTAAAACCGTAAAGGTGACGGTTCCGACCGCGAGGTACGCCCCGATCCAATAAAGGGCGGATTGATTCCGATTGATCAGGGCTTCGTCGATCAGATATTTGAAACTGAAGGGAATACTCGCATAAAAGCCGATCTCGAAACAGAGAAGCCCGATGATTACGAAAATTCTGCCCTTGTATTTTTTTACGAAACGAAAAAGGCCGAAGATCAATAGTCCCGGGCCCCCTTCGTTTTCGGAAGTGGCCATTTCTTTTTTCGGAACGGAAATTTTCCTTTTTTTTCCGTATCCTTTTTCCGTTTCCAAAGGAAGCGGTTCGGTTTTTCGGATCAGTTCCGAGATGTACTCGAAGGGACGTTTCATAAGATTATCGGAAAGAGAATGCCTTTCTATTTTCGGCAAATATCTTTCATTTCCACTATACTTTGACTGTTTTTCCCCGAAATTACGAAGCAAGAATTTTTCATTCGATAAGAGACAGAATTCATCCGTAAAAGACTCGTTTTTTTAGAAACGTGCTAGTATCTTTGTTACGCAGGCGGAAGAGATGATTCAGTTTCACTATAAGGAAAACGACGGGCTTTACACGGTTACTTTAAAAACTTCGGAAACCGCACCCGGGACGCTGCATAAAATGGTGAAAGCGATGTTTTTTATGGGATGGGAAATCGTATCCGGAGACATCGAGACGATCGAGGAAAAAGGGCAACTTTTCAGTTACGACGTTTTCACTTTGAAATCGGATGAAACAGATTCCAAAATTAAGGCATCCAAACTCGGCATTCTTATGACTTCGGTTTTTACCGAGGATTCCGCCTTGGAAGAACTGATCCATCATTCGAGCGAGATCGATCTTAGAAATACGCATCATCTCAGTAACGATTCCAAATTGGAATTCGAAGATATAGAGTCCGGTTCCAAGACTAAATTGTATTTGGAAGCGCCGGACCGAAAAGGTCTTCTTTATTTCATAACGGGCGTGTTGAAGGAAAACGGGGTGAACATTCATTCCGCGAAAATTCGAACCGACCGAAGCGGAAATCGCGCGCAGGATACGTTCGTGCTCACCGATTCCAAGGGAACGGGATTCGCCGGCTCTTCGTTGGAGGACAGAATCAGCAGGAATATTCTCGAAGTAAGTTTGAATTCCTCTTGGAAGTAGAGGGTTTATTATTTTTTTCGTCTACTTTTGAAAATATTCGGTGCAAACGGCTCCCCTTCGCTTTTATTGGATCAAAATGGAATTCCGAAAACTGTTTCTTTTAACGTTAGGTGACCTTTCGGTTTTCGATTAATTTCCCCCTTATCGATTAGTTTTCATGGACGCGCAGAAAGACTTACAGAAGTTCGATTTCACAGAGGAAATCATCCAACACTTTAAAGTGAATAGCATCATTCCCGTGGACTTCTACAATCGTAACGGGCAGATTCTCATTCATAAAAAAGAAAACGCCAACGGAGAGGATATCACTAAACTTCTCAAGTTTGAAAGTCAGGGGATTTACTTTCTTAAATCGGAATTCGAAAAAATTTCCGGCGGCAAACAACAAGGGAACGGTGCCAATACCGTCAACGGGCGCGAAGTAAGTTTTACGAAACTGGTCAATTCCGAATTAACCGTTGACCTTGCCAGAAACGCTTCCTCCTTTTTAACCGAACTCAAAAAATTTCCGTTGAACGGCACGCAGGTCCGGCAGCTCAACAAATCGATAGACGGCATTTTGGAGGATTTTCGTTCCACGCCCGATATGGAAACCGGTCTGGTCAACATCATCGAGGTGATGAGCAGCGCAGGTGTTCCTATGGATTCGGAGATATTGACCAAACGAACCGTAATCTCCATGGCTATGAAAGTGAGAGCCGGAAAAGCGTTCACCAAAACGGACATGGAACAGAAAAAAATCGATCAGATGAATCTGATGATGTCCTCCTACCTCGCCGATATCGGTTATACGCAGATGAAAATTCCGATGCAGAAGGATCTGAAAACGGAAGAGTTCGAATATATCAAAAATCATCCTCTAATCAGTTATCTGATGGTAGCTAATCTTTCCGATTTGGAAGATAATATCAAAACCTTGGTCCTGAATCACCACCGTCCTCATAAAGGGGAAGGGATGAACAACAATTATCCTCAGCCGAAAATCCTGGTTCAGAAGCTGAATCAATATAAGGAAAAATACAAAGACGATCCGAAGCGTACTGTTCTTGTGGCGGATATCCAAAAGCAGATCCGTAATATCCTCACCAACAATCTTCCGGTCGAGGATATCGGCGTGATATCGATCGCCGGAGAATTCGCTTCCCTGACCACTAGACAAGAATGGCGCGACGCCTACGAACCTCTTGTTGCGATGAAGTTGATCTTAAATAACAGTTTTTTTGCATATAATGAAAAGACGCTTCGAGATTTTTACGATCACATTGGTTTGTCTCTCTGCAACAACCAACCTTTTATTCGGGAAGGCGATTTCGTTGTGGTAGTAACCCAGGATTCCAATCAAAAAGTTTTTTTCGAAGTTTGTATCATACGGGAAATGTACAAAACGTTGATCCGACCTATGTTGGAGCGAGTGGGAACGATACGTCCGAATTTCAGTAATATGGGTAAACTGAGGATTTCAGGTTTCGATCTGGCTTCTTTCAAATTGGATCGAAGAAAGGCGATTTTTAATCTCGAAAAAAACCAAGATCCACGCAGGATTATCTACGTTTTGGATCCGGAACTGGACGCGCGATTTTACGAAGAGTTGATCAAACAAACCGGCGAAGTTCCGAAAGAACCCGCTTAACTCACTTGCAAAATCGCCTTTTTCCCACTCGGATTCATTCTTTGCGAATCTAACTGCGGAAGTTTCCTTTTAACGTTGTGCGCGCTTGGCCCCAATGGGAACGTTTTCCATGTTCCATTACCGAGTCGAACTTTTATGGAATGACACAAAAATTTCGGGGATCTGACATTCTTCTAAATAATTTTTTTCCATTCTTTTCGTCCCTTGATTAAGAAAAGATTGCAAAAAGGTTCCGTTGTACGGAATTCTTTTCCGAGTAAAGATTTACACCAACTTATAAGAAGAATTGAAAATATGAGCAATAACTCACATTCTGTCAACAAAGAGCTCCTCGAAAAATTCGAATTCAATTCTGAAGTCATTAAAAGTTTTATTTTACAGAATGAAATTCCAATAGATTTTTATAACAAGAATGGACAAATTCTTATTCATAAAAAATCCGACGCCTCGGAGGAGGATGTTACCCGTCTTCAGAAATTCGAAAGTCAGGGTATTTATTTTTTAATCTCGGATAAAGATAAGTTCATCCAACCTAAAAAACCCGACTCGGTGAACGGAAGGGAAGTTTCCTTTACAAAACTCGTAAACACCGATCTTACGATCGCTCTCGCGCGGGAAGCCTCCGATCTTTTGGAGGAATTGAAACATTATCCGTTAAACAATAATCATATTAGAAAAGTACAAAAGGGAATCGACGAGATACTCGTCGATTTTAAGTCGAGTTCGGATATGGAGCTAGGTTTGGTGAACGTCATCGAAGTGATGAGACAAGCCGGGGTAAAAACCGATTCGGAAATCATGACCAAACGGACCGTCATTTCCATGGCCATGAAACTCAGAGGTATGAAGGCTCTGAGTAAGGCGGACAACGAAGTTCAAAAAGCCAAACAACTGAACGTTATGCTCGCTTCCTATATGGTCGATATCGGAAAGGCTAGGATGAAACTTCCCAATCACTCCAATCTTCGTCCCGAAGAATACGAGTACATCAAAAATCATCCGATCATAAGTTATCTTATGATCGGAAATCTGAACGGTATCGATTCGGACGTCAAATCCGCCGTTTTAAACAGTCATCGTACTTTCCGCGGGGAAGGATTGAACAACAATTATCCTACCACGAACATGCTCATCCGTAAGTTGACCGAGTATCTTCAGAAATACAAGGACGATCGAACCAAGTCGATTCTTTTGGAGGATATCCAAAAACAAATCCATCATTTGGTTAACAGCACTTATATGGACGAGGATCCGGGTATTATTTCGATCGCGGGTGAATTCGCCTCGCTTAGCTCCGATCAGGATTGGAGACAGGCTTACGACGCGGTCACTTCGATGAAGTTGATCCTAAATAACAGTTTTTTCTCATATAACGAAAAGATCGTCCGAGACTTTTTCGATCTGATGGCGCTCAGTCTTTGCGAAAACAGAAGCGTTCTCAATGCAGGCGATTATATCATCGTGGTTTCCATGGATTCCCAAAGAAAAGTCCACTTTGAAACCTGCGTCATCAAGGAAATTTACAGACATCAGACCAGACCGCTTCTGGAAAGGATCGGAACGATTCGCCCCGTGATCACCAATAAGGGAAAAATAAAGATAGAAGGATACGATCCGCATTCTTTCCGTCACGATAAAAGAAAGGCGGTCTTTAATCTGAACAACAGCTTGGATCCGCGCAGGGTCATTTACGTGATCGATCCGGAATTGGAGCCGAACCTTTTCGAAAAAGTCGATCAGAGTTATCGGGGAAGCGCTCCTCGCTCCGTCGCCTGATTCAAACCGAGCTTCCTCGTCCAAGAAACTGGCTTTATTCCTAAGGTTGATCCGATTTTTCTGGCATTATGCCTTCTAGTTGGGGAAAAATATTCAAAGTCAGTACGTTCGGCGAATCTCACGGCGAATCCGTGGGTGTGGTCGTGGAAGGAGTTCCCGCAGGAATTCCGATTCGATTGGAGGAGATCCAAAAGGACCTCGATCGTAGAAGACCCGGACAAAGCAATCTTACCACTCCTCGGGATGAAACGGATCGGGTCCGCGTCGTTTCGGGGGTTTTCGAAGGAAAGACGATCGGTTCTCCGATTACTCTCATCGTAGATAATCAGAATACGATTTCCAAAGATTACGAAAATTTAAAGACCACCTTTCGACCTTCGCACGCGGATTACACTTACCAAGTCAAATACGGATTTCGTGCACACGTCGGAGGAGGTAGGTCTTCGGTTCGGGAAACGATCGGTCGTGTTGCGGCTGCGGCGATCGCAAGGATGATTCTCAAAGACGACCTCGGAATCGAAACCGTAGCATGGGTCGATTCCATCGGGAGAATCGAATCCGGAATCGGTGAAAATTATCCCAAGTCCCGCGACGAAGTCGATCGTAACGAAGTCCGTTGTCCGAATTCCGACGGAGCGGAGAAAATGCGCGCTTTGATTCTTCAAATGAAAGAAGCCGGAGACAGCGTCGGAGGAACGATCAAATGCGTTTCGTACAATCTTCCTCCCGGATTGGGCGATCCCGTGTACGATAAACTGGACGGGGATCTTGCGAAAGCGATCCTTTCCATTCCTGCCTGCAAAGGCTTCGAAGTGGGATCCGGTTTCGGCGGGACACTTCTTACCGGAAGCACGCATAACGATGAATTTTATGTGGAAGAGAATACGGGAAGGGTTCGCACGAAAACGAACAACTCCGGCGGTCTACAAGGCGGAATTTCGAACGGAGAAGAATTGGTCGTTCGCGCCGCGTTCAAACCGACTTCGACGATTTTTAAAAAGCAGAATACAGTTACTCTCAAAGGCGAAGAAACCACTCTCGAAGCAAAGGGAAGACACGATCCTTGCGTGCTTCCTCGTGCGGTGCCGATTGTCGAAGCCGTGGTCAATCTCGTACTCGTGGACGCATATTTGTATCAACGGGCGATCAATCCCCTTTGGTTTCAAAAGTGGGCGAGAATTCCGGATTATTACAAAGACTTGAATCTTTAAGAATCAGTCTCAAAAAGAACAAAACGATTCCGGTAGAATTCTCCGCGTTACCGTTCGGAAACAACGGACAATATTCGAACTTTTTGGAAACGGGTTGCCAGAATGGGAATGGTACGTTTCTATAGAATTGCTTCCCGGTAATCGGGACCTATTCAAAAGGATGATTCCATGGTAAAAATCAAAATCGACGGAATCGAGTATGAGGTGGACGAAAAGAAAAACCTCATATCCGCCGCAAAAGACGTCGGAGTAGACATCCCTTTTTTTTGTTATCACCCTAAACTTTCCATCGTGGGCATGTGCAGAATGTGCCTCATCGAAATCGAAGGAGTTCCCCGGCTTCAGGCGGCTTGTAACACCAAGGTCGCGGAAGGTCTTTCCATATTCACGAAAAACGATCGTATCAAGGAAGCCCGGGAAGGTACGATGGAATTTCTACTCGCCAACCATCCTTTGGATTGTCCCGTCTGCGACAAAGCCGGCGAATGCCAACTTCAGGACAACGCTTTCAACGAAGGAAAGGGAAAATCCAGATTTACATTAGAAAAACGGAATGTTCCTCAGGAAGAAATAGGTTCCAATCTCATCATCAACCACAACCGTTGTATCGTTTGTTATCGTTGTGTCCGTTTCGAGGAAGAGATCGTGGGAGAATCCAACCTCGGTCTTTTTGAACGCGGATATCATTCCATCATCGGTTTAGCGAAGAACGAACCGATTCGTCATAATTTTCAAGGTGCGTTGGCGGATCTTTGTCCTACAGGCGCCTTGTTGAACAACAAAACGCTTTTTAAATCCAGGGTTTGGTGGTATAAAACCGCGGAATCTATCTGTCACGGATGTAGCACCGGATGTAACATTACTACCAACGTTCGAGACAACAAAATGTATCGTTATATGCCCCGCGTTGACGAGGAAAAGGATATGTATTTTCTCTGCGACAAAGGACGTTTCGATATCGATTGGCTGAACGAAAACCGTTTGTTTTCCTACTACACATCGGGAAAACCTTCCGAAAGCGCCGTCGTATTTCCCGCGATCGCGGAAAAAATCCTAAGTTCCAAAAAAATCGCTGTATTGGGCGGTGCGAGCGAATCCACGGAAAACCTACAATCCATCGTCCAAACCGTTGCGAGTTTCGGAAAAACGGTTATTCTGGAAGCCAGGGTTCATGCGTCACAAATGCAGGAACCGCAGCAGAAGGACTTTTTGATGACAACCGATCACCGACCGAATACGAAAGGCGCCATCGAAGTCGGGATGATTTCCGCGGAAGGCCCCGATTCGCTCCGCAAAGCCATCGCCTCCGGAGAAATCGATTTAGTGTTCGTGATTCAGGAAAATCTCAAAGAAATTCTTCCGTCGATTCCGGCGGAAGTCGTTACGGTCGTTCTGAATACAAATCTCACTTCCGACGTTTTGGAATCGAACTACGGGGTTCCGATCCAGACGTTTGCGGAGCAGTCCGGTTCTTTCACCAATAAAAACGGTTTGAGTCAAACGTTTCAAAAGGCGATGGAACCTCCGAAAGGATTACTTTCTTCCGGAAGCGTTTTCCAGAAACTCGCCGAATTTAGGAAAGAACTTCTTTCCTCACCGAAGGAGGTAAGCTCAGTTGGGAACCGTTAACGTAGTCCGAGTTGCAAGTCGTCATAAACTTTCGTGGTATGAAAAGTTTTATTTTTATTCCGTCGGAAAAGGTCTTTGGATCACCTTAAAACATTTTATCAAAGCCGCGTTTTTAAGAAGAGCGGTTACGATCGAATTTCCCGAAAAGAAAAGAAAGTATTCCACTCGGTTTCGCGGAATGCATACGATGAAACGCGACGAACAAGGAAGAGAACGTTGTACGAGTTGTTTTTGTTGTATGTGGATTTGTCCCGCCGATGCGATTTATATCGAAGCGGGAGAAGTCACCCCGGAAAGACAACACCTTCATCCGGAGGATAAATATGCGCGTACGTTCGAAATTAATTTGTTACGTTGTATTTTTTGCGGATTGTGTGAAGAAGCCTGTCCCAAGGGAGCGATTTATCTGGACGGTCCCGCCGAGATGGCGACGGATAACCGGGAAGATTTGATTCTTACGAAAGAAAGAATGATGCAGAAGGTGGGCGGTCCGATCATCGGAGAGAGAAATTGATCTCTCCGATGACAATTACGATTTGGAAGATTGATTGAAAGTGATTCGGGTTTTAGCTTACCTTTTGCGAAAGGTATTGGTTGTTCAATCTGGCTTTTACCAATTGTGATTCCAAGTAGGATACGGTTTCGTCGATATCTTCGTTAGAAATTCCAGGATATTCTCTCAAAATTCCTTTTCTAGACATCCCCGCCAAGAGCAGATCCAAAATTTCCAGAACCCGAACCCCGGTTCCTTTGATAAAAGGTTTTCCACCCATATAACCGGGGATAATTTCTATCGCAGCAAACTTGTTGTTACTCATACTTCGAATAACAGGTCGTTTCCAGGAATTTGTAACGGATTTGTTTTTTTTCGAACGGGATCGTTCCGAATATTTTGTATACTAAACTAATTCTGAATTCATAAGAGAACTACGTCTCTTTTCTTTTTCGAAATCGACTCCGTTTTTGTTCCGAAAAAGGAAACTTTTTCGGTTCGCATTCGATCTTTCTAACTAACCCGAATTGGAAGAAGAACTCGTACTTGTCCCGGTGGGGCAGGTGGGAACTAACACGGTGCAGACGCCCAGCAGGAGGATCGGATCTCCTTTGCAGAAATCTTCCCAGGGTTTGTCGGAGCTGATTTCATTGAAGATACAGTATTTGAAAATTTTTTCGTAGCATTCGTTTGATTTTTTGTCTTTTTCCGCGCAGGTTTCGGTTGTAGAAGATTTGAAATCGGAAGCTGCACAATGAAAAACGAATAAAATCAAAAAAAAATGGCATTTTACGGGGAAATGCCATTTTTCAGGTTTTTTTATAGAACTCGAAGGAACGGTTTCAGAATACGATAAAAAGGTCATTTTTGACGGCGAATTCCTTTTGAGGACGATGAAACGAATTTCTTTTTATGCTTTTAGAATCGCAAATTGTCCCAAACACTGCTAAAACTTAGGGTCTTAAACATTATTTCCGATGGTTGAATCCGATTCTACAGATTTTTCAATATTATACGAGGAAAACCACCGGACTATCTACCATTTTCTTCTCAAAATTTCCGGTGATCCCGAAGTTGCAGAGGATCTAACACAGGAAGCCTTTCTGAAGGTCTTTACTTTTTATTCGAAGTTTGATCCCGAAAGAGGATCGTTTACTACTTGGGCTTGTTCGATTGCAAAAAACCTTTATTTCAAACATTATAATAAGCAGAAAAAGGAGTTCGGAAATCTTAGCATAGGCGATTCCCATTTGGAAATTGAAGTAAATCCCGAAATTCCGGAAAATCTGGAAAGAGCTTTTTTAGAAAAAGCGATAAAAGATTCGATTCAGAGTCTCCCCGAGCCCGAAAAAAGTATAATATTACTGAAAGAACTAGAGAGAAAAACTCTCAAAGAGACAGCCTCTGCGTTGGGTATTTCCGAACGCACCGTAAGTAGGAGATTGATTTCCGCAGTCGCACTTTTAAAAGAAAAAATGGAGAGTCAAGGACTTCAGTTTTAATATCTACGATGAATATAGAAGTAGAGAACATAGAACGTTTTGAAGAACTTCTCGGAAGGTATCTATTCAAAGAATTGAATACCTCGGAAAAGAAGGAACTTATGGACTTTGTCTTTAAAAACGATAAAGCCCGCTCCCTCTATTTATCCACGACTCGTTTTCATTCTTCGTTAGAATTCGTTCTCACTCCTTCCGACGACGTAGTGAATTCTCCGGTAAAAAAAAATGACTCGGAAAAAGTCGTAACTTTTAAAAACACCAGTAAGTCTTCCTCTTTCCGGATCGTTTCGGCTTTGGCCGCCGCGGCGATTTTGTTGATCACGGGTTTGCTGTTTTGGCTTGATTATCGTTCTAAATCGGAATCCGTTTTGGACCAAGCCTTCCTCAATTCTTACGGTGATTGTAAAATCGACGGAGCTCCCGTTTCAACGGGTGCGAGCGTTCTCGATAAGAAGTTGAATTCGGGAAGTTTTTCCGTTTGTGAATTTCAATTCGAAGGAAGCAAAAGCGTTTCCGTCCGCGTTTTACCGGACTCACAGGTTTCCCTATCGGGTACGCGAAAGAATTCCGCGATCAACGTGAAACAAGGATCGGTGTTGATCGATTCGATTTCGAAGGAATCGAAAGACCCCGAGGAAGTCGGCGTATTTTCCGTTTTATCTCCGGACGTAAAGGCTCGTCTTTTGGGAACCAAGATTCAATATTCGAGAATCGTCAGCGAATCGTATTCCCAATTGGATTTGGAGATTTTGGAAGGTTCCGTAGAAATGGAAACGGGTCCGTATGTGGCTTTCGAAAAGATCGCAAATTCTCTCACAAACGAGGAACGCGCGGTTTTTCAATTGGAATTTCCTGCCTTATTCAAAAGTAGTAAAGTGGTTATGAATCACGGACAAGCCCTCTCTTGGAAGGGAATTTCTGAGGCAGGCCTTTCCAAAATCGAATCTTTGGGCAAGGTCATTTTAGAGGCGAAATCGAAAGGAATCGCCTTACATGAGGATTTTTTTTCCTCCCTAGCACCCGATTTAAAAACGATCAAGGAAGAACGTAACTTTTCGATCGAAAAGGATCTTGATAAAAAAATAAGGAATTTATTACCTACAGAAGAGAAGGAACTCGAAGAGAAATTCAAGTCGATGGTTCGTTTTCCTCCTTCGGATTTAAAGGAAGTGGAAAAACTGAAATCCTTGGTTTCAAAACTCGATAATACTCCGTTGATTGAAATTTTGAAGGATAGAAATCAACCGGATATGGAACGCGTGATCTATTTTAAGGACGGTTCCAAGGTGAAAGGTTTTGTTTATCAGCACGAAAATTTCTATATCCTTTTAAAAGCGGACGGAAATCTTTTATTTCCTGTGGAAGCGGTAGATTCCATAGAATTCGAATAGTTTAGAATTTTACGGTCTGCGCGTGCGTGCGGCGGCCTGCGGGCTTTTTCACCGAGTTTCCCATTCGAATGAGTCCTATTGAAAATGAAACCAACATCTCTTTTTTTCAGGGTTTTTAAATCGCACATACTCGATCGCGGTTCCGTTTCGTTTTTTAGAACCTTGTTTTTGGCGTTTTCGATTTGCGGATTTTCCGGATTAAAAGCCGATACGGTAATTCTCCGTTCCGGAACGGAATACAAAAACGTTAAGACGATTCTCGGAAAATCCAGCGTTAAAATAGATACGGAATCCGGCTCTTCGTTTCAAGTTCCTATTTCTTCGATCAAGTCGATCAAATCCCAGCCCGTGAAATGGAGCGCTTCTCCCTCCAACGCCGTGAGCGCATCGGAAACGGAGACGAATCCCGAACCCTTAAAAAATTCCGAGCTAATGAGGCTCACTTTTCTGGGAGCGCTTCCGAGTTTGATCCCGGGTTGGTCCAATCTTTATATAAACGGACATCCGCTTCTCGGTTCCCTTTTTTCGATCGCGGAAATTTATCTCGTCAGTCTCGTGAGCGTTTACGCGAAACCGACGGTGACTTTCTACGAAGAATCCGGAAATATAGCTTTAGCATATTATAATTTATTTCCAAACGGCCTTTCACAAAATCCTTCCTTTGCGGCCATACTTGTGGTGGAACAGCAGGCTTCTTTGGTTAAGGATCCGATGAGCGGCGGTTATACGACTCACTCAAAACTTCAGGAAAGTAGGGAAAGGGCGATCAGCGGTTTGATCGGAGTTTTGTTTTTGGATTTTTCGCTCACGCAGATTCTTTCCTATTCCTCGAAAACCAAGCCGCAGACGGCGAAAGAGAGCGGGGATTTCGATATTCGTTTCGGAGGAGGTAAGTCCAGGACGGACGGAGAACTCGAATCTAAATTTTCTTTGAATTTCTATTTTTAAAACCCGCTTTTGCAAGCGGGTGGAATCTTGTTCGATTTACAATTAGGCTTCTACGGAACTTCTTCCCAATTTGCCGAGGAAATAGAGGATAACGCCGCCTACGATCAAACCGCCGCGGATTGCCCATCCGGTGGAAACTCCCCAGTTGTCCACCCACATAAGAATTTTCAGATTGTAATTAAAGAAACTAAGAGCCGAAGAAACGATTCCCGCAAAGGACAGAAACGCCCCGAACGAAGAAATCTTATCTTTTATTTGATCCATAGAGTAAAGCACCTCTCGCGCTGAATTATTACCAAGTTAACAGCCGAATTTTTTTTTTTTTCGTCCTTTTCGAGTTCTCTGCAGATTTGATACGAAAAATCGAGTTTCGTTTGTTGCAGATGTTTCAACTTTTACGAGATTCCGCGGAGCTAACGTCGGAAATCTTCCGAATTTAAAAAACTTGCAGAAAACGGTTTTTCGCAAAACTTTGACAGTCTAATCCACAACAGGGGACGAAATTGGTTTCGACTGTTGTTGTCAGGGATCATGTGGCGTGTAGAGGTTGTAGGCTCCTCTCAAAACCTTCAAACAATAACCGCTAATAACGAATTAGCTTTAGCAGCTTAATCTCTGCTACGAAGTCTCGGTTCTTTCTCTCGAGTTCCGAACGCTTTGACACTTACCGAGAGGCGGCTTTTTCGGTTTTCGGTTCCCGAAAAAGACTGTAAACGAGCCGGATAGAAAAGAGAGTCCTGTCTGAGGGTTAAACTCTTTTCGAACACTTTATACACAGACTACACACGTAGAGGCTGATCTGGGGCGCAATAGGACGCGGGTTCGAACCCCGCCGTCTCCAGGATTGTTTTACTGTTCCATGTACGGTCCGAAGGTTTTTTAAAAAAGATTCCTTTTTTCTGAATCTTCTCCAATCAGGAATTTATATTCAAACCGATCCGATCTTTCCCAAGTCAGAAATTATAAAAAGTAAGTGTTTTTGTAAAAGAAGGACGCATGCGTTTTTTCGTAATTCGTTGAATCGCTTTCGCAAAAGGAAAGATCGGTTTTCGATTCCCCTTTGAACCGGAATCTTTTCAAAAACAGAGGAACTTATCTTGGAAACTAAGATCGCGCTTTATTCGGACGTAGTTTGTCCTTGGTGTTATATCGGTAAAAAAAGAATGGAAGACGCGATTTTCCTTTGGAAACAATCGCATCCAGAAGACGAGATTCACGTCGAATGGAGAGCGTTTCAACTCAATCCGGATCTTCCGCCCGAAGGCGAGGATCGTGAACTCCATATGAGCCGTAAATTCGGTTCCTCGGATCGTATCAAACCCATGGTTCAACGTGTGGCGGATATCGCCGAGGCGGAGGGATTGCCCTTTGCGACCGAACAAAAAGGTCGCCAGCCGAATACGTTTCTTCTTCACGCCTTGATCCGTAAGGCGGAGGAAAAAGGAAAGGCTTTCGAACTCGCGGATATATTCTTCAGGAATTTTTTTGCGCAACACAAGGATCTTACCGACGCGGACGTGATTCGGGAAAGTTTAAAAGAAGCGGGGCTTGATCCGGAGGTTCTGGAACGGGTAAAAAACGATCGGGAATTATTGGACGAGATCCGAGAAACGGAGTTTCAGGGTAAGAGATCGGGAGTTTCCGGGGTTCCCTTTTTCGTCTTTAACGAAAAATACGCCGTTTCCGGAGCGCAGGAATCCGCGCTCTTTTTACAAGTGTTCGATCGTTTGAAAACCGAAAGCCTTACGGTTTAGAATATTATACTTTTCTAATCTTTTGGTGAAATCACCGGTTTGTATACCGATTGTTCTTCCTCGGACCAGGGAAGTTTAAACGGAAGTTTTCGAACCTTCGTTTCCGATTCTTTTAGGTATTTCCGGATTTCCTCGTCCCTAAAAATGACTTCCGAAAATACGATTTCTCCCGCGTCGGCGATCGCCTGAAGTTTAGAGGCGTAGTTGACCGTGTTTCCAAAGTAATCGATATTACTGTTGAGATTTACGGCGAGGCAAGGTCCCGAATGTAGGCTGATTCTGATTTGGATCCTATTCTGCGGGGTTATTCGGAAAATTTTCTGCAATTCGATCGATGCCCGTAACGAATCCAGAGGACTTGCGAACGCCGCCATAACCGCGTCTCCGATCGTTTTCACTACCGCACCTCTGTGTTCCTTTACGACGCGGAATACTTGCACGAAATGATCGCGCACTTCCTTAAACGCTCCCGTGTCCCCTTCGGAAATATAGAATCTCGTGGATCCTACGATATCCGTAAATAGAATCGTCTGAACTCCTATGTCCAATTGCAGATCGGAAGCGACCGCCTGCTCCGTGAATAAGTCCCTGAAATCCTGAAAGTTGAACAAGTCCGCCGGACGGAGACTGTAATAATCCTCTTTCTTCTCTTCGATAATGAACGTCCTCGGAGAAGTCGCAGTGTTCAGAATTCGAATCGTAGGACGAGGTTGTGCCGACAGTTCCTCTTCGTTTTGTTCCGCGGTCCATCGGACGGTTTCCGGTGCGGAAGGTTTTAACTGAAGAAGGCTGTATTTTTTTTCTCCTCCCACACGAAGTCTAAAGATCCCTTCGTTTAACAATAAATCCGTATCGTATTCTACGCCCGGAGGCACCGTTTTTTGAAACCGTATATGAGCTTTGGTCGCTGGTTCCGCGGCGCAGAAATATCTTTTTTGTACTTCGCGGATGGACGGATGAACGTGGAACGTGATTTCGATCGAATTGAGTTTCGTGGATTCGAAATCGATTCCGCATACGTCGCAAGAATCCTGGGAGGGAACTTCTCCTAAATTGCTCAATTCGGAGCGCACTCCTCTACAATGAGGACAAATGACGTCCCAGGATAAAGTGAATAATCCGGAACGACATCCGTGCAAAAAAAGGAAAAGAAGCTCCTCCAGAGGAACCTTCCAATCGTATGATATTTTTTTAATACGAATTCTATAAAGTTCGTTTTCGTCCTCGGATAATACGTAGTCTATCACACGATCCACGAGTTTTTGATCGATTCCAACGCCGATAAGGCCGGATCGGATTTGTTTGACTTTGACGTTTTCCGAGACGGCTACGTTTTCTTTCAGTATTCGATTGGAGGCGAGTAACGTTTCGTTTTCTTTACGAGTCCGTATGTCATCCAAAAGTCCGCTTAGTCCCTTTTGATACTCTAAATACAACTGTTTCATTCCGTAGGGAAGAATCAATTTTCCTAATATTCCCCGCGGAATCCATCCGAAATATACCGTGAGTTTCGTTTTGTTTTCGGGGAGTTTGTCCAAAAGATATCTCGTCCGCACGTATTTCGCGAGGCCTTTGTTATAGATTCTCGCGTTGTTTAATCCTTTGCAGTATTCCCATTCCCAGGGAACCTCTTCCCATTCCATTTTGATTCCGGCGTTCCGTGAAGAACCGAAAAGTTTTCCTTCCTTTTCCACGTATTTCATTTCGGGAATTCCGATTCTTTTGTTAAACGAAGACGTGTCGATCAACCAAGGCCAAAGCGATTCGACGTCCACGTCCAATTCGAATTCCCAGAGAGTGTCGATCGAAGGATCCGATTCGATCCATTTCGGATCCCACGGGAATCGGTTTAGGAATTCGGAGAGATCTAAAATTTCGGTTGTCTTGATCTTATTAGAAACGGTTTCGACCATCTGTTTGCTCGGTGTCCTCGCGATATTTTGAACGGATTTGTTTCGATCGTAAATTCGACGTAAGGTTTCTTTCCGTGGCTGAGATTTTTAGGAATCGTAAAAAAAATACAAGAGGATTCCGTTGTTCGATTCCGTAAAATTTCCCTTTTCACTTAGATTCTGGTTTCTGCTTCGAGGTTCGTAGGAAATTTGGTACGATATGCGTTCCGCTTATTCCGACTTCGGCAAGAAATTTCTTAAACAGACGGGCATCGGTCAATTGATGGACGATCTAGGGAACCCACCTCCTGGATCCTGTATGTTGGGGGGCGGCAATCCTGCTTTGATTCCAGAGGTCGCGGCGGTTTGGAACGAAATCGTTTCTAAACAAATCGATTCCGGTGCCATGGAAAAAATTTTAGGAAGTTACGAATCGCCCGCCGGAATTATAGAATTACGCGAACGACTTGCGTCGATTTTTTCGGAGGAATCCGGATCGGAAATTTCCCCCGCACAGATAGCCGTCACCAACGGTAGTCAGAACGCTTTTTTCTTTTTGTTGAATTTCTTTTCCGGACGTTTTTCGGACGGAAGCAAAAAGAAAATCCTGTTTCCGATTCTTCCCGAATACATAGGTTATACGGATCAAACTTTAGAGGAGAATTCCTTTTTGTCTTTCGGTCCGGACATTCGGGAAACCGGAGATCGTTCCTATAAATATTTTATTGCCAAAGAGAAATTAGATTCTTATCCGGATTGGAAACGGGAAGCGGGTTGTATCTGCGTTTCGAGACCCACCAACCCAACGGGAAACGTGATCACGGACGAAGAACTTTCGTTTTTGATTTCCAAATCCGCGGAAGCCGACATACCGCTGTTAGTTGATAACGCGTACGGATTTCCTTTTCCGGGTGTCGTTTTTAAAGCCGCGTCCTTAATTCACAAACCTGGGATGATCCAAGGTTTTAGTCTTTCCAAATTGGGACTTCCCGGAGCTCGGACCGGTTTTATTTTAGGCGACGTCGAAACGATTTCGATGTTGCAACGCGCGAATTCGGTGATCAATCTTACGAACGCCAATCTAGGTCAATTCATCGCTTTAGAACTTTTCCGTTCCGAACTTTGGAAAAATCTTTGTCGTGACGTGATTCGACCCTTTTACGAAAGAAAGTCGCTTTTCGCCCGTGAGACGATTTTTCTGAAATGGAATTCCTCGATCGATTATAGAATCCACGAAAGCGAAGGCGCTTTTTTTCTTTGGATCTGGGTGAAGAATCTGAGCTTGCCCGTTTCCGAACTTTATCCGATCTTAAAAGAGGCGGGAGCGATCATCGTTCCCGGAAAAACCTTTTTCCCTGGAGCGGATTCGAACTGGTCTCATCGGGAAGAATGTTTTCGATTGAGTTTCGTACGAGAAGACAAAGAGATCGAGGAAGGCATCGTAAGAATAGGAAGCGTATTGGAGAAATTCTCCAAATAAAAAGGTTTCATCCCGTCATTCGCATTAAAAGATTGGACACATAAAAAGGATCATTTTGCCGGACGCGTTGCGTTATCCGAATTATAAATATGGAAAGTACCGAACAGGACATAAACTTCGAAGAACTCGCCGGAGCCAAGCCGGTGGAAATACAATCCTTAATGCCGGATTATATCTTCTTAAACGAAGGTGCGGTCGGTCTTTCCTCTACGGCTCGATGTATTCTCGATGAACTTCGCGACTGGCATAAAAAAACGGAAAAACACGGATCGAAGAGCATTCATCCTTCGTATCTTTTGACGTTAGACAAGCTCGGCGAACTTCTTAACAAATACAGGAATTTAAGCGAGCAAGCCAAATCCCCTCAGAGTGTGGATCTCGCATTACGTCAGTTAGTTGATTACGATAAGCGCGGAAAGAATAAATCCGCATATATCTATCCGTTTCTCGTCCGTAACGGAGCCAAGGTTTTGGCGAAAGTCGCGATTGCCGCTCCTCAAAAAGAGGCGAAAACGGACGTAACTCCGTATCGGGTCGCCTGTTTCGAATTTTCGGAAGAAATGATCGATCTCGTTTTGCAGAACCGCGCCAAAAAACCGAAACTTCCGGACGAGGACAACCCGGGTGCGTTTTTACTTCATAAGAACAAAGCGGGTAAAAACTGGCTGTTTCCCAAACTCGCGTCCATCGAAGCGGAGTTTTCCACTCTTTTAAAAAGAGGGTTTCAGCCGTACGGTTATATTCCGATGACCGACTTTTTACGCGATTTCGTAACGTATTCCCTCAAGAAGAATTTCGTTATGAAAATCCTTCCGGATTATCATATCATCCTGGACGATCTCCAGCTCAATCCTGATGGTTCGTACGTAAATCAGCCGGAAGTAGTAGCGCATTATCGTTGTCAGGCGGATGCGTTGGAAAAGTTTGCGATTCCCTATCTTAAGGAATTGAGCGAACGGGCGGGTTATTCCCTTTTTAGAAACAGGATTGCCGAATTCGAACAAACCCATGTGCAGATGGTCGAGCCCGGGAGAAAACAAAACAAGGAAAAAGTGAAAGCCCTGATTTCTCTGATCAACGATTATCCGTTCGATCGGGAACCGGACGAACTCGGAAAAAAAATTTCCGAAACGTGCCGAGGTTCGATCCAAGTTCTTTCAAGATTGATGGAAGAGATGGACAAACTCTCCCAAAGAAAAGAGGAAAGCGTATTCAAATCCTTGAAAGCGAGAATCCTTCAGCAGATCACTGATAACACTCTGCAAGAACAGACCTTATATAAATTCTCTCCGGAACAAAAATTGAAATCCTCCGGACTTTTAGACGAAACGCGTTATCCGGCATTGATAGAGGAATTAAAGAGGGATATTACCGCTCAGTTCGGAATGAAAGAAGTCGAACGAGCGGATCAAAAGACGGACATCTATGCGGTGGATCACGGTTATATGGCTGCGGTTCTGCATAAACTCAACAGTCTCGCGGTCAACAATCCGGCGTATCAAAAGGATCTTCAGATCGCCAAAGAGATCAACGCGAGTTTAAGTAATCCGAAACATCCCGGCTTGAATGCGAAACTTAAGGCGGAGAACATCGTGAAACTCCAGCAAGGCATCCAAACGATGGAGCAGATTGAAAACGAGCGTAAACGATCGCGGGAGTTCGCGAAAAAATTCAATCTTCCTATGGGAATGTTGGGCTTTGTCGCGAGTATGATTTTATTTCTGATCGCGTCCGTTTATTTTAGAACCACGGGAATTCTCTTCGTCGGAATTCCGGTGAGCATCTTCTTCGGTTTAATGCTCGCGTTCTACTTTCGGGAGAGGGAAAAAACGGATATTTTTGCGTCCGGAGGAAACTCTTCTTCCTTGGGTTCCGGTTTTAAGGGAGAATACGGAGCGACGACTTCTTCTTCCGAGGATTATTATTCCGGCGACGATTCGGACGAGGAACATTCGTATTCGAAAGGTGAAACTCCCAAGGAGAAGAAAGTAAGTCTTATCGCAAAAGGCGCGGAAAGATTCGTGTTTCCGAGTCGTTTTACCAAGATCACCGATAAAATTCACGATTCTCGTTCCCTACGGAAGAAGATATTCGAAAACCTGGACAATATCAGAAATAGCGTCGCGCATCTAAAAAGCGAAAAGGACGACGATAAGGTGGCGTCCACGATCGAGTATGCTTTGTTGCAGAATTCCGCTACGATTCTGATCCCTGACGATATCGTTCCACAAGGAATGCCCGGCTCCATCATTCTCAGTCATACCGATCTCAAGGCTCCGCTGATTAGGGATCAAATTTCCGAGTTCCTTAGAAACGAAGCACAGAAGAAAAAATACGATAAGAAACTCGTAAAGTATTACACATTTCTAATAAATACCATCGAAGTTGAATATTATAAATATCTGCCTAGTCGTAAAAAGAGATAACACTTCGGTTTAACGGATTTTTTGTCTTCGTATCTACGATTTTTCCTTGAAAAACGGACCGAACATCGGATCTTCAAATCCGTAGACGAAAGTTATGCGAAAGCGATACTATAAAATCCTTTTTCTTCTCGTTTTATCCTTCGGATGTTTTCGTATTCCCAGTTATAATCCGGGGGATCTCAGTTCCGGGCCGTATTATGAAACCGTAATCTTACAATGTCTTCTGGGACAAAACGAAGGTTGTTTTCCTTTCGGTCCGACCGTTCGAAACGTCCGTAATCTCGGTACGATCCGTTCCGGATTCTTGATAGGAACCGTTTTTTCGGATCAGGAAGTTCAAATTTCCCTGGACGAAGGGCCGTTTCAAAAGGCTTCCGTTGCGGGCGGGCGTTGGTCCTTCGCCTTACCTACGGGCTCCTCAGCCTGGAAATATCATTCGTTGCATTCGGTCGGAGTTCGTACCTCGTCTTCCGGGACGAATACCATTCTCGTCCGAAAAGGAAACAACGAGGACGTAAACGGGGACGGTTATCCCGATCTTTTGGTCGGAGCCAATCAATTCGGAGGAAGCGCAAACGGTAAGACCTATTTGTTTTACGGAGGCGAACAAGGCGTCGTTTCCCAATCCGCAGCGTCGTCAAACGCGGGTTTGGTGGGACTAGCTCCGGGTGATCAGGCCGGTTGGTCTTTGGCCTTGGGCGATTTTAACGGAGACGGTTACGCGGATGCGGCTGTGGGAGCACCCACATCACCTTCGGTTTACATTTATCATTCCGCGGGAACTGGCGGGATTTCGAGTTCGGATTCTCCCGCGAGAATTTTGTCGGGAGTTTCTTCCAGTTTTTTCGGAGGCGCACTCGGGGCAGGCGATGTGAACGGGGACGGTTACGAGGATTTATTCGTCGGGGCATACGGCGAAAACGCATCGCAGGGAGCCGTTTATATTTTTCATTCCAGCGGGTCTTCGGGAATCGTAGCGAGCGGATCTGTTACGGCAAGTGCTACGTTGGTCGGAGAATCGACCAACGATCGTTTTGGAATCTCGCTTTCCGTCGGTGATACGAATTGGGATCAATACGCGGACGTATTGGTCGGAGCGGACGGAATTTCCAAGGCCTATATTTTTCATTCTTCGGGAATTAGCGGAATTCCCTCCAACTCCGCTCCGTTTGCGGACACGCTTCTTTACGGACCGACCGCAACTCAGTTCGGTGTTTCCGTCGCTTTGGGCGATGTTACGGGAGACGGATTCGATGACGCTTCGATTGGCGCGAAAGCGTTTTCCTCCAGTACGGGGAGGGTGTTTTTCTTTCATTCCGCGGGTGGGGTAGGCGTTGCGAATCAGGATTTCAGCGCCTCCGGAGTCGCCAATTCTACCATTACCGGTTCTATTTCGGGCGGTCTTTTGGGAAGTTCGGTTTCTTTGGGAGATGTAAACGGGGACGGTTTTTCGGATGTATTGATCGGGGCCCCCTTGACCTCGACGGGAAACGGTTTTGTTACCCTTTCTTTGGGAGCTTCCGGAGTTCCGACCTTGGATTTATCCTCTTCGACGGCGAATTCGATTTTGATCGGCGAAACCGCCAGCGACCAGTTCGGAACATTTGTCTCTCACGGAGATCCAAACGGAGACGGATTTGAGGACGTCTTTGTCGGTGCCTACGGTTATCCGGCCGCAGCCAATCAGGGAAAATTGTACGGATTTTCCGGAGGACCGACGGGGATTTCCAGTTCCCCGGCTTCTGCGGCCCCGATGATTCTAACGGGAGAATCCGGTACGTCCCAATTCGGCTATTCTACCGCGTTTCAAAACGATCCTTTGCGGGGGTACGAATCTTGGAAACGTTTCGATCTACTTTCGAATTTTACAGGATCCGTTTCGAACTTTTTCTTAATTTTAAATTGACGTCAGAAATCGGTACGCGAATCTGACCTCAAGATTCCCGGTGACTATAGAGAGAGGGCCACACCCGTTCCCATCCCGAACACGGAAGTTAAGCCTCTCATCGCTGATGGTACTGTGTGGTTCGCTGCATGGGAGAGTAGGACGTTGCCGGGTTTTCTTATTTTAGGACAGAAAATCGGTTCTGACGGTTTTCCTCCGGTCGTTCGGGCCTTCCCAGGGTCTCCCTGAAACTTTCTCAAGAATAGAAAAACCCGATTTCGACAAATTCACATTCATCTGGAATGTGAAATGGTTGACTTAGACTATTTTCAGAAAGCTCCTGTCAGAAAGAGTTTTGAATTCTTTCTTTAGGAAAGAGTTACGCAATCATTAACGCCAATCAGGGATAATTATGAAAAGAAATTACCAGCCCAGCCGAGTTAAAAGAGCGAGAACACACGGATTTCGCGCGAGAATGGCTACTGCCGGGGGAAGAAAGGTTCTTTCCCGCAGAAGAAAAAAGGGCAGATACAAACTGACTGTTTCCGACGAAAAACTCGGTAAAAAATACTAAGAATTAAGTCATCGAAGAGACATTAAAATCCAAGAAGGAGATTCAATCTCTTTTTAAGGTTGGTAAAAGAGTCTCCCGCTTCCCGATCGTTCTAGTATATCTTTCCAATTCCTCATCGAAAAACCGTTATCTTTATTGTCCGGAACGAACGGTAAAGACGGCGGTTCTGAGAAATCGGATCAAAAGGAAACTAAGAGCGGTCCTACACGAGGAAGAGAAGAACTTTCTGAAAGGCTTTGATATAGCGATATTAGCCAAAAAAGAAATGTTAACTCTCGAGCACGGGGAACTGGTTAAGATTCTGGTCTCTCTGATCCACCGAATCCGATGAACCGACTTGCAATCAAACTGATTCAGCTTTACAAACGGCTAATCTCCCCTTTGCTTCCCCCCGCTTGTCGGTTTACTCCTACTTGTTCCGAATATGCAGCACAAGCGTTTCAAGAATACGGATTCTTCCGAGCGTTACAATTAAGCGTTTGGAGAATTCTGCGGTGTAATCCGCTTTCCAAAGGGTTTGAAGATCCCCTACCACCGAACTTAAAAAGGATGAATCATGGAAGATAGACAAAGTAGATTATTTTTAGCGCTGATTCTCAGCATGGGAATTTGGATGGGGGTGAATTACTTTTTCTTTCCTCCCGCCCCGGCCAAAAAAACTCCCGAGGCGCAAGAAACGACCGCGGGAAAAACTTCCGAAACCAAAAAAACCGATTCCGCGACGGCTCCAAAAAAAGAAGCGCAGATTTCCGCTTCTCCCGTGAAAGAAATTTCCAAAACACAGATTCCCACCGATGTGAAAAAGGCGTTTCTGGTGACCGACTCCTACATCGTGGAATTCAGTTCTTTGGGCGGTAGAATTTCCAAATTTTTCGTAAAAGATTACGTCGGGCCGGACGGACACGTTACGCAAGTCGCCCGCAAAAATCCCGAGACGATCACGATCGACGGCAAAAGTTATCAAGCCGTGGAGCTTTCCCGAGATAACGGATTCGATTTTAATTTTTCGGATTCGTTGGAGGAAGTCTCCGACTCGATGTGGAATCGCATTCAATTTTCCTTAACCGAAGACAAAACCAATCATACGATCGCATTTACGGCGACTTCTCCGGATAAATCGTATCAGTTGAAAAAACAGTTCCGTTTTTTTCCCGGCGAGAATTACTTCAAACTCTCCATCGCTCTCGTAAACCTTAGCAACGAGAAACGCGCCTTCGCTTCTCAAAAAAACGTTCAGTATCTGCGGACGTTCGGAAGTTTGGGACCGTATCCGAAAGACCGCGCTCTTACCGATCGTGATACGGCTAATTTTTTCCGTTTTTACCATTTGGGCGGTTCGTTTCAGGATACTTTGGACGGAAGCTCTTCGGTGGGATTCTGGTCCTCCGTCGGGAATTTTTTTACGGGAAGTTCCGGCTCCGATGAAACCTTCAGCGTAAAAACGAACAAAGACGGGGGGGTTGATTTCGCGGGAACCGGTTCCCGGTATTTTATCGCGGTTGCGGATCCTTTGGATCATAAACCTCAGGGGATCGTTTTGGACAATCGCCCCAAAAACGAAACCGGCGCTGTATTAGTATATGATAATATACTCCTCAATCCCGGAGAAACGTACACTCTCGATTTCGCTTCTTATGTGGGAATCAGAGAAAGCGAAGGTATGGCGTTCCGTAATCCGGAGTTCGATCCGAATCAGGCTAAAAACAGCCCGTTTGCCGGTTTAAGCGCCGATTTGAACAAATCCTTCAACCAAGGAATTACTACTCCGTTTAGAAACGGAATCATCTGGGTTTTAAAGCAGATCTACCGCTTTACGATTCCGAACTACGGTTGGAGTATCATTCTTTTCGCGATCCTTTTTAAACTCGTATTTTATCCGCTCAATCAAAAACAGGCGGACAGTATGAAGAAGATGCAGGAACTGAGTCCTCAGTTAAAAACTATCAATGAAAAATACGCGAACGATCAGAAGATGCGTCAACAAAAGACGATGGAACTCTATAAAAAGAATAACGTCAATCCGGTGGGCGGATGTCTTCCGATGTTGATCCAGATTCCCATCTTTATCGCGTTGTATACGGCGTTTTCCGATACGATCGATCTTTGGAATTCGCCGTTCCTATGGGTTAAGGATCTCAGCGAACCGGACGTGGTCTGGACTTCGCCCGCGATTCCTTATTTCACGCAGACCGGCATCGGTCTCAACCTCCTCGCTCTTTTAATGGTAGGAACCCAGATCTTTCAAACGAGAATGACCTCCGTTTCCATGGATCCGAATCAGAAGGTTCTGCTTTACGTGATGCCCGTGATGATGCTTTACATTTTTTGGAATATGCCTTCCGGCGTAACTCTTTACTGGACGTTCCAGAATATTCTTTCGATCGGCCAACAGTGGATCACCAATCATCTGAAAAAAACCGAAGAAAAGAAAAAGGCCAATGCCTAACCCGATAATCGTTGCGAACTCATAATCGAGGATATACACATGGAAAATTACATCTTTGAAGCCGAAGGAAAATCGAAATCCGAGGCCGAAGAGTACACTCTCAAAACTCTCCGATTGGATTCGGATGAGGTTCGTTTTGAAACCGTCGATTCCGGAAAGGGAGGCTTTTTCGGAATTTCCCAAAAGAAACCTGCGGTCGTACGCACCTACGTGACTTCCCGCGATTTACCCGCGGAAAAGATCATTCACGGAGTCGTTCTTACCGTTCTTAAAAAAATGGGAATCGAGGCGGAAGTGATCGGAATGGGCGACGTGGACGGAAAAATATACGTCGAAATCGCGAGCAAAGAATCCGGTCTCGTCATCGGTAAACGCGGAGCAACGTTAGACGCGCTTCAATTTATCCTCAACTTGATGGTGGATTCCAAAATCAGACACGGAAGAAAAATCGTTCTGGATATCGAATCGTATCGTGATAAGCGAGAATTATCCCTGGTTCGTCTCGGAAAATCCGTGGCCGCAACGGTCGCCAAGTCCGGTAAATCCAAGCTGTTGGAACCGATGAATCCGTTCGAAAGACGGATTATCCACATGGCCTTACAGGAGAACGATAAGGTATTCACCCGTTCGGAAGGAAACGGCACCTACAAAAAGGTAAGAATCATCCCGATGAAGGACAAACACAAATACAAAGACGTCGTCGAAAAAGGTCCGAACAACGACCTTCTCGAAGAAGCAAACTTTGAATGATACGATAGCAGCCGTATCGACCGCTTCCGGATCCGGGGCCATTGGAATCGTCCGGGTTTCCGGACCGGAAGCGCTGAAACTCTCCTCTTCTTTTCTTCATTCCAAAAATCGAATCCTATCTCCCGAAGAAATTCCTCCGAGAAACGCGATCCAATGCGTTTTTCAAGTCGGGGAAAAAAAATTGGATCAGATTCTTTTTTTGTATTTTAAAGGTCCGAACTCCTACACCGGCGAGGATCTTTGTGAATTTCATTTTCACGGAAACCCCATCTTATTACGAGAAGCGTTAGACGCTCTTTTTAGAGCGGGCGCGCGTCCAGCGAAACAAGGAGAATTCTCCCGTAGGGCTTTTTTAAACGAAAAGTTGGATTTAACCGAAGCCGAAGCGATCGGGAGATTGATCTCCGCGCGTTCCCGTTTCGAACTCGAGTTGGCGCAGAAAAACGTATTCGGAGAAGTTTCGCGTTTCACTTCCAATTTGAGAAGTCAGTTAATTTCCCTCAAAGCCGAATGTGAAGCGGAAATCGATTTTTCCACCGAAGATCTTACCTACGAATCTTTGGAGGAGCGGAAGGGGAGAATCGAAACGGTGAAGTCCCTTTGTCAAAGCGTTATTTCCAAATCGGATTCCGCGGAGAAATTGATTCAACAATTGAGGATCGTTCTTTACGGAGAACCGAACACGGGTAAATCGAGTCTGATGAATCGTCTGTTGGGAAAGGATCGTTCCATCATTTCCGAAATTCCGGGAACAACTCGGGATTATATCAGCGAAGAGATTTTGCTCGAAGGAATTCCCGTTCGACTTGTGGACACGGCGGGGGTTCGGGATACCGAAGATAAAATCGAAAAATTAGGAATCGAACGAAGCGAGAAGGAATTTCGAGCCGCGGACATTCGCCTTGTTTTGATCGACGTTTCTCGAAAGGAAAATTGGAAGGAATTCATCAAACGAGGTCGGGATCGTTTGGAGGGTTCCGTTGTCGTAGCGAATAAAATCGATGTTCGTGATTCTTCTTGGGATCGGAACGCGTTTGCGGATCTCAACAATTCGATCGTCTGCGAGATTTCCTGTAAAACGGGGGAGGGAGTTCCCGCACTTCTCGAAACGATCAAGGAAAGGGCTGGTGCCGTAGGACATTCGGAGGATTATGTCCTGTTGGAAGAACGACAGAGATATCATTTCGAAACGATCGTTCGCTCTTTGGAAAATACGCTTCGGCTCCTCACAGAAGGAGCTCCCGCCGAGATTTACATAAAAGAAATCGATTACGCGCTTTCCGAAATCGGAGAGGTCAACGGAAGAGTGGACACGGAGGAGATTCTCGGGAGAATCTTCAGCAAGTTCTGCGTTGGCAAATGAAATGTTATCGTCGCAAGTTCTGATTCAAAAAACATGGGAAAAATCGTATGAGGGAAAAGTCTCTAGAATATCACGCGCTTCATCCTAAGGGAAAAATAGAAGTAGTTCCTACAAAACCGACTCAGGATTCTTTCGATCTTTCCCTCGCTTATTCTCCCGGAGTCGCCTATCCTTGTTTGGAGATCAAGGATGTTCCCGATTTGGCCTACGAATACACCAACAAAGGCAATTTAGTCGGAATCATCACCAACGGAACCGCGATCCTCGGACTCGGTGATATCGGCGCATTGGCCGGCAAACCGGTCATGGAAGGGAAAGCCGTTCTTTTTAAAAAATTCGCGGGTATCGACGTGTTCGATATCGAGGTCAACACTAAGGATCCGGACGAATTCATCAACGCGGTGAAACTTCTCGAACCTACGTTCGGCGGAATCAATCTGGAGGATATCAAGGCTCCGGAAAGTTTTTATATCGAAGAACAACTCATCGAAAAGATGAACATCCCCGTCTTTCACGACGATCAACACGGGACGGCCATCATCACCGTTGCCGGTCTTTTGAATGCCTTTGAAATAACTGGCAAAAAATCCTCCGAAGTGAAAGTTGTCATTTGCGGAGCGGGCGCCGCAGGGATCGCGATCGCGGAACTCATTCAACATATCGGAATCAAAAAGGAACAGATTTTTCTGGTCGATACAAAGGGTGTGATTCATCACAAACGCACCGATCTCAACGATTCCAAACGGAAATACGTTCAAACCACCGAAGATACGACTTTGCGCGACGTCATGAAAAACTCCGACGTATTCATCGGAGTTTCCGTGGAGAATATGGTGGACGAGGATATGGTTCGTTCTATGGCGAAGGATCCGGTCATCTTCGCGCTTGCAAATCCGGATCCGGAAATTCCGTATCACGTAGCTAAGGCCGTACGTTCCGACCTGATTATGGGAACCGGAAGAAGCGATAATCCCAATCAAGTAAACAACGTATTAGGATTTCCTTTTATTTTCCGGGGAGCCTTGGACGTGCGCGCTCGTCATATCACACTCGAGATGAAACTCGCTGCAGCAAAGGCTCTTGCGGAACTGGCCCGTCTGGAAGTTCCGGAAGCCGTAAGCCTGGCCTATGGAGGAGCACGCTTTCAATTCGGTCCGGAATATCTGATTCCGAAACCGTTTGACAAACGGGTTTTGTTTCATGTCGCTCCTGCTGTGGCCGAAGCCGCCGTAGCAAGCGGTTCGGCGAGAATTCCTTATCCCGGCCGGGAAAAATACCTCGGTTTTTTGGAAGGAATTATCCGTAGCTGATTTTTTTTCCTAAGTTCCGAAACCGATATTTATAAAGATAAGTCCATTCCGTAAAAGTCCGTACGTTTCCTCCGAAATCTACGGTTTCTCTTTTTCGTTTGGAAACTTATGATTGAGTATTTTTCGGGAATGGAAATCCGGTTTTGGGACAAACAATATTCGACTTTTCCGATTTTCCGCAGTCTCTTAACAATGTGCCCTTACGGGGCCGGATAATTTATGTCCAAATCTGAAAATCAAATTCCCACCCCAGAAACTTTCGCCGCCGCTCCGGAAGAAACGGAGGATATGATTTCGGACCAGGAGCTCAAAGTCATTATGCTCCAATTCAATCCGGGAGCGTTTAAGGACATCGATTTGGTGGAAAAGGGAGTTGAAAATTATTTCCTTTTCAATCATTCTCCGTTCGCACTTACGAAACTCGAACAACTACAACATCTCAAACTGAACGATCTGAAATTTTTGGAGGAGCGTCGGGGAATCCAATCCTATCAATATCTTCTTTTTCAAAAGGAATCCCGCGAACTTCAGATCGCGAACGTACTCATTCGTCCCGCCTCTTTGAAAGCGGAACAGATCGTAAAGGTGAAACGCGGTTGTCTTTTACAGAGTGTCGCCGCCGTCCTGGAAATGGTTCACGCGAGGGATCAATTCATTCTGAACGTTTCCAAAAATTCGGAGCTCGAAGAATGGGTTCTTCACAACTACGTGAACGTAGACGACAAAGGAACGCCGATCAATCTTGCCGATTCCAAATTTCTGGAAAAGTCCATGCAGAATTTGGAATCTCTTTCTCTTGAAACCTCTTTGGAGAGGCTTCAAGTGCGAGGAGATTTATTCAGTCATATCTTTCAACTTCTCGATCAGAAGCCGGGTGAAATTCTAAATCAACTTTCCGTGATCAAAACCGAGTCCGAGGTTTTGTCCGTTTTGGAAAAAAGAGGATCGCGCTCCCCTTTGTTGCAGCTTCATCCTCGGTTTCATCTTTTTCAACCTTCACTCGAAGAGTTGTTGAGTTTTAGAAATGCGACCAAGGAAGAAGAACCGAAAAAAACGGAACTCGAGATCGTGTTCGATCTTTTTACCGTGATTGCACGTAAGATTCTTCTTCAGATTCTTCCCGGAGAAATTTCCTCCTGGATCGAGTTGACCGGAAACGCACAAGCGGAACGTTACGCCCAGGAATTAAAAAAACATCCGGCGTTTACTTCCGGAAAAAGTTGGAACGGAGGCGGGGATTTTATCAAAGCCTACGAAGTGCTCATCCAAACGATTCGCGCGCTTTCCAATCTTAAACGGGAATCCTTGATCAATCTTATCACCGGAGAAAATCTACTTCGTTTTAAGGAATCGAAAGAGCCGGTTCAATTCGACCTTTCCAACTTTGAGGCGGACGACGGAGCAGTAAAAAGCGCGGGCATGAGTAGGCTTGAACTTTTCCGGGAAGTGCTCGAACGCATTCGTGCACGCGAGGATTTTTTAAAAAAGGAACGTAAAGGTCACGAAGGCGAAACGATCGGACTTTTGATTCTGGCGAAGAATATGATTCTACGTTCTTTTATCGAAGTGCGTCCGAGGAGAACCTCGATCCACAATTTAATCCGACAAAACGGATATACGCGGGGAATCTACGAATTTTTGCGGGAAGTCTCCGACGCCAAAGACGGCCAATCGGCCGTTGACGAACAGATCCGTCTGAGCAAGGCCATCGCCGAATGGGAAGAGGACGTCGAAAAGGAACGGATCCGTGCGGAACGTGCTTCCAAATCCATTTTCGAAAGGATCATCGAATTCATATTGGGGCTTTTCGGAATTTCGATTCCGTCGAAGGAAAAAGAAACTACTTCGAAATTCTCCGCGAAAAAGGAATCGAAATCCTCTGCGGACAACGGGCCTTCCACCGAAACGATTAAACCGAAAAAGAAAACCTCGTTGGGAGTCATCGTCGGTCCGAAGGAAAAGGAGCTGATCGTTCCCGCCCGTCTGCAAAAAGCGATCGACTACGTGGATCGTAAAAATAACGGACTGATCTGGTTGGACGAAGTTGTCGCCGCCGTGTCCTCTCCAGAATTCGGAAAAGACAAAGTGGCCGACCTCATGTACTATGACCAGAAGCGGAGATTTCTGGAAATCAGGGCGATGAACCAGGTTCGACACGTTTTTATCAGAAGGGAATTGGAATCCGATCCTACTTGGATTCAGTCCACTCTGGATTACCTCGATAACGTTTCCGCTAAAAAGCCGGAGTTTTCCGCGTTGGCGGACACTCTGAGACGATTCCAAGACGAATGACGTAATCCGGAAATTCCGAAGCATTCAATACTTTAGAATTTTCTAATTAACGGTTCTTTCCGTTTTGGGTTATAATATTTTAATCACGAATAAATTTTCGGAGGATTCATGAAAACCAGGATCGAAACGGATTCAATGGGCGAAATCGCCGTAGACGATTCCAAATATTGGGGAGCGCAAACGGAAAGATCTTTGCATCACTTTCATATCGGAAACGATCGATTTCCGAGGGAAATGATCCGCGCGCTCGGCGTCTTAAAAAAATCGGCGGCTATCGTAAACGCCGAGCTCGGTCTTTTGAGCGTCGAAAAGAAGGATCTCATAGTTCGAGCTGCGGACGAGGTGATTTCCGGAAAACTGGACGAGCACTTTCCGCTTTCGGTTTGGCAGACCGGTTCCGGAACACAAACCAACATGAATTCCAACGAGGTGATTTCGAATCGCGCGATCGAGATTTCCGGCGGAGTTATGGGTTCCAAAAAGCCGATCCATCCGAATGACGACGTAAACAAGGCCCAGTCCTCCAACGATACTTTTCCGACCGCGATGCATATCGCCGCGGCCGAACAATTGAACCTTAAATTGATTCCTGCTTTGACCCAACTCAAAGACACTCTGAAAAAGAAGGCCGGCGAATTCCAAGATATCATCAAAATCGGGAGAACCCACTTGCAAGACGCCACTCCTCTGACTTTGGGACAGGAGTTTTCGGGATATGTGCAACAATTGGAATATAATATTTCCAGAGTGAAGTCGTCCTTGCCCGCGGTTTACAGACTTGCGTTAGGCGGAACAGCGGTAGGGACCGGTTTGAACACTCATCCGGAATTCGCCGTAAAGGCCGCGGCGCAGATATCCAAAGAAACCGGTCTTCCTTTCGTAAGTGCGGAAAATAAATTCGAAGCGCTCGCGGCTCACGACTCGTTGGTGGAAGTAAGCGGGGTTTTAAAAACCGTCGCCGCTTCCCTGATGAAAATCGCGAATGATATCCGTTGGCTTTCCTCCGGTCCCCGTTGTGGAATCGGTGAAATCAGTATTCCAGAAAACGAACCCGGTTCTTCCATTATGCCGGGAAAGGTGAATCCGACCCAATCCGAACAGATGACGATGGTCGCCGCGCAGGTGATCGCCAACGACGTCGCGGTAAATATCGGAGGTGCTTCCGGGAATTTCGAATTGAACGTGTTTAAACCGTTGATCATTCACAACGTTTTGAATTCGATCCGACTTCTTTCGGATTCCTGCGTTTCTTTCGAGGAACATTGCGCGCGCGGTATTACGCCGAATCTCGAACAGCTCAAAGAACATTTGAACAATTCTTTGATGTTGGTCACCGCTTTGAATCCTCATATCGGATACGATAACGCGGCAAAAATCGCAAAGAACGCGCATAAGAAAGGCACTACCTTGAAGGAATCCGGAATCGAACTGGGCCTTTTGACGAGCGAGCAGTTTGATCAGTGGGTTCTTCCGGAAAAGATGATTTCTCCTTCCGCCGATTAAACGTTTCCGCGAAAAGGGGTTCCGCTTTCGATCGTAAAAGATATACGCGGAAACAATACGGAAAAGCCCGTTCGAAAGAGCGGGCTTTTTTATTCGACAGAAACGACATAGGTAGGTACGAGCGAGTTTCGGAATCGTTCTTACATACGCCTCCCTAAGAATCGGATATCTTTTCGAACCAAGGTAAATCATTTTAAAAAACTGTAATATTTGTTTCGATTTCGTTTTAAGGAAAAGAGAAGAAAACATCGAGGAGGTCGGGTGAGCGACCTACTAACTGGGAAATTTCAGACTCGCGAGAAGGGACAAAAAAGGCGATGATTGCTCATCGCCCCTTTGAATCAGATTTCTGATTGAACGTTTTCGGTTTATTGTTGTGGAGCGGAAGTCGCAAAACGGAAGGTTACTCTTCTGTTTTTGGCGTCCTTAGCGTCCAAACCGGAAACCGGCTCGGAGGATCCTGCACCTTTCGTAACGATACGATTCGCGGGAATTCCTTGTTTGATCAGGGCTTGTTTCACTGCGTTAGCGCGTAATTCGGAATAATAGATATTTCCTTTTTTATCCCCTTCGGCTTGCTCCGGACCGACCGCGTCGGTATGACCCGTGATTTCAAGAGCGAAACTGTCCGGAAGTTTTCCAAGACCTTCTTTGATTACGGGAGTGTTCACTTTCGCCCAGTCGCTGAAATCACCTGCGTTTACGTCCGCTTTTTTGTAGCTGAATCCTGGACGAGTCAGTCCGTCCGGATATCTGAAGTCCTTCAGTTTTTCGTTGAGAGAATCGGCGATCGCTTGCGGAGAATCTACGTCCACACTTCTGTTCGCTGCGGCAGATTGCTCATTTTGAGAAGGCTCCGGAGCGGATTCTTCTTTTTTGTCGGCAGAGGAGCAAAGAGTGAATGAAAATGCAATTGCACCGAGCAGAATCAGATTCAAAATTTTTTTGACCATGTTTCTTTCCTTCCTTAGATCTAAGGGGTTGGGTTTCAATGTGTCATATTAAGTCGTAGGAATGAAAATGGAAACCGTTTTTTTAGAGTGCTAAAATTGGTCTCGATAAAAATCTGGGATCTTCCCCATATTTCCGATGAACTTGGAACTGAAAGCAGAGGTCTTAGAAGAATTTTCGGGAAACCGTCTCGATCGATTTCTCAAACTATCTTTCGGCGATGAGGTTTCCCGGGCGTCGATTCAAAAATGGATCGAGTCGGGATTCGTTCGTAACCAAGACGATCGCATTCAAGACAAAAGTTCGATCAAAGTAAAAGTAGGGGATCGGTATTCCGTTTCCGTTCCTCCTCGACCTCCTCTTAATTTGGAACCGGTGCCCATGGACCTACCGGTAATTTTGGATCGAGAGAATTATCTGATTCTACACAAACCCGCGGGAATCGCAAGCCACAGCGGACCGGGAGATCGTTCTCCGAGTTTGGTCAACGGTTTGCTCTTTCACTTTAAGGAATTATCCAAGGCGGGTGGAGAATCCAGGCCAGGAATCGTACATCGACTGGACAAACCTACGGAAGGTTTGATTCTTATAGCGAAGAACGATCGTGCCCACGGCAAGTTGTCCGAGTTATTTCGAAAACGTGAAATTCAAAAAAAATACTACGCTTGGGTGCAAGGACATCCTCCCGAGGAAGAAGGGACGATCGATCTCCCCATCGCGCGCCATCCGGTCGAACGTTTGAAAATGACGATTTCTCCGAAAGGAAGACGTTCGATAACACATTACAAAGTTCTAAAATATATCAATTCCCGCTCCGGACGAAAATTCAGTTTTGTGGATATAGGATTGGAGACCGGAAGAACCCACCAGATTCGCGTTCATTTTCAAAGTCAAAGATGTCCCGTCGTGGGGGATTTATTGTATTCGAGAGCCGGAGCCCAGTTCGAATCCTACGGATTGCAGCTCTTGTCCTATTTTTTAAAATTCAAGGATCCTTTTACGGGAGAATCGATCGAGGCGAATCTTCCTTTGACGGAACGTTTTCTTAGGTTCGAGAAGAACGCACCGCTGTTCTGACTTCGATACTTTCCGGAGTTCTTCGATCCGATAAAACCGGAAAATTTTCCCTGTATTCCGAGATCCTTTTTTTATCCGCTCTATAAAAAAGAACCGTTTCCACGTTTTCTCCCGCGTCCGTAAAATCGCCGTTCGGTTCGATTGCCAGCGAATGTCCGTTATGCGGAATACTTTTGTTGTAACCGGCGATTCCGATCCGATTGACCCCGAAAACGTACGCCTGATTTTCCACGGCCCTCGTTTTTAGGATCAGCTCCCAGTGATGAATCCTTGGAACGGGCCAGTTTGCGTGAACCGTAAAGATATCCGTTTCCCCGGCCAGTCTTCGGAAGATTTCCGGAAAACGGATATCGTAACAGATAAACGGAGTGATTCGAAATCCGTTTAGATCGTAACTTACGATTTCCGAACCGGCGCTGTAATGACGATCTTCTCCTCCGAACGTGAACGGATGTATTTTAGAATATCTTAATACGATTTCTCCGTCCGGAGCTACGACGCTGACGGTGTTGAACGGTTTTCCCCCGGGATTTTTCCGGATCCAGCCCGCGCATACGTGTGCGCTCGTATCGTTCGCGATTTTTTTGAGGAAGGTTTCGGTAGGACCGCCGTCCGGTTCCGCGATCCGCTCGGATCGCATCGTAAATCCGGTAGCAAACGTTTCCGGCAAAAGAATCAGATCCGTCTGTCCGGGGAATGTTTTCGAGGAATTTTTAAGAAGACTTTCTACACGTTCGTAGTTGGCCTCCTGATTTTCCCAAGATAAATCGCATTGTACGAGTGCGACATTCAATTCGTTCGGATTCATCGTTATTTACGTTCGGTTTACCGCTCCGCTTCCGAATTTCGATTTTTTCTTTGAATCGGTTTTTTGGAAATTTTATGATATCTCGGACGAACTGTGATTTCCATAAAACCGGAATTCTCCTTACCCGAAAACGCGAACTCGAACGCGTTTAAAACGTCCGATACGTTCAAATACGATCCTGGATCGGGATCTTTTTCGAAATCAAGGGTCTCGTAAAATTCGGTGTCCACGACGTCGGGATTGATGCTTATCAGTTTGACTCCCGATTTTCTGATTTCTTCGAATAAATTTAAACCGAAGTGTCGTAGTCCGGCCTTACTTCCGGCGTAAGCCGCTCCTCGGACGGATTCCTTGAGCGCGGTCACCGAATGGATTTGAAAAATCCAACCTTCGTTTTTCTTTAAATCCCGAAGGAATAAACGGGTCAAAAGAACCGGAGTCACGAAGTTCAAAATCAACATCCTTTCCAAATCCTGAACCGGAATTTCCTCGTGCGGGGCAAACGCTCCGATTCCCGCGTTGTTAACCAAGATTTTTACGGGGGGTTCGTTATTTATAATATTATAAACTTCGGATTCGATTTTTTTCGTGTTCGATAAGTCGCAATGAACGTGACGATAAAGTTCCGATGTCGTAAGCGATCGAGATTGCGGGGCGGTCCTGGATATTCCGATTACCTTATATCCTTGCGATACGAGGAATTCCGATATCGCAAGGCCGATTCCCCGGGAGGAGCCGGTTACGATTGCGGATGTGTTTCGGTTTTGTCCGTTTTCGTTCATAGTGGTCGGAGTAGGTTTTCGTTTTTTCAAAGAGTTTCGTTTGCGATCAGTCTGTGAATCTTTTCTTTCGCGACGAAGGATTCCAATTCTTTTTCCAATGCGGAAAACATTTCTTTTTCCAATTCCTCAGGATAGGATTTTACGGAGGAACGGGTTTCCATCGGAAGATAATAGAGGTAGGAATCCGATCTTCTTTTTTTCGAGTTCTTAAAGTATTCCGAGTTCATCCGAAATACTCCTAAACTTATCTCCTTCAACGTATCTCCGGGGATCTCTCGGAAAACGTCGCGGACGAATTCTCCATAGACAGTTTTCCAATCCGGAACGTCCAAAATCGGATCCAAACAAAGTCTCACTTGCCATCCGTTTTCCAAGGCTTGTTTTACGTTTTTAAGTCGGGAGGTCAGCCTCGGGGTCAACGGTTCGTGTTCCTTTATAACCGATTCCGGAGACAACGTCCAGGCAAGAATCACGTTAGGCGTCGGTTGAAGGGAAGCGATCGATTTAAAGTTTGCGCTTTTTGTTCTCAGTTCCAGGATCAGATCCGGACGGGAGCGGGCGAATTCGATCCATTCTTTACAATATCCTAATATATTTTCCAAAGCGAGTAGATCCGTATCGTACGAAATACACAGGTACAACGGTTTGGAAAGTTTCAAGCGCTCGTCGGTTTCACGGAAGTAATCCTCGTTGTTTACGAAAACGACCACGTTTGCGGAAGGATACATCCCTTGTAGGTAACAATAGGAGCAATTGTAAAGACAATTCAGAACCAAGGCGTTATAATAAAAATGACGATAACCGAAATCGGGGGCGATTCCCGATCCCGAATACAAATACTGATCCTTACGTTCGGCGAGTATGAGTTTGGGACTTCTTTTTTGGGCCTGAAAATTTTGAGCGGAGGGGTTAAAAACCTCTTTGTAGGATTCGATTAAAATCACGGAAGATTCGGGAAACTTGGACAAAACCTCCCTAGTTTTCGGATGATTCTCCGCCGATCGTTCGACGTAAATATGAGAGAACCGTTTAGGAGCGATAAAATTTTCGGAGGGCATTCAATCCTTTCTTTCCTTCCTCTCTCGTCCGTACCGTTTCGTAGGAAGGATCTACGATCGGGGTCGCTTTTAAATATTCTACCGCGCGATCGGGCGATAACCCGGTGCGGATCTTATATCCCAACATCCAATCCTTGAGTTGAAGTCGTTCCGTTTCCGATAAACGGAACAACTTCGTAAAAAAAATAAGCGTTTCTATTTCTTTCGGTAAAAGTTCCGGTCCTTGTCCGTTCGGATTAGGAACGGTTAGGATCGAAACTAGATTCGGCAATGAAGTAGTGATCGTTTCGGAAATTTTTTCCGCGGCGTTCGATTCTTCCGTAGTCCGAATCCTTTCGAAATGATCGGAAACGGTTTTTACGATCCGGATTCGTTCGGATGTAAAGAACTTCCGAGAGGTTTGAAAAAAACCGGAGGCTTCCATGTCAACTAACGTGTTCGGTAGTTCGGAAATTTGGTCCGCAAAAACGGGTTTGTCGTATGTGATTAAATCGGATTCCGGAAGATCGGATCGGAAAAGAATGTCAGGAAAATAATTTTTTCCGGTGCTTGCGTCCGTTACCTTGTTTACCAAATAGGATTCTCCCGTTCGAAACGATTCTTTCGGAGCCCCGCAGATTCCGAAATTGAAAATCCAAGATGTCGGTGAGATTTCCTTTTCGTACTTCGCGAGTAGAAACGCGACGGACGCGGCGGAAAAAACCTTCCCGATTCCTGAAACCGTAAGTATATGGGTTTCGTTTCGATAGACGGGAAACACGTTCGATTCCCTCGAAATTTTGAGTCCGAGGATTTGGATCAAAGGTTTTGCTTCCGGGAAAAGAGCGACGGAAATAAAAATCATCTTTCTTTCTTGATACTGAAACGTAGAATTTGGGACAAGAGAGAAATCGTTGAAAATCCGGAAAAGGAGCGATTATGGATCTGATCGAAAAAGTTAAAAAGGAATTCTGGCCTAAATTAAAATCCGTCGTTTCCAAGATTCCGTTTACGGAAGATTTGGTCGCGTTGTATTACGCCATGATGGATTCCGAAACTCCGTTGCGTACGAAGTTGATCATCGCCGGGGCGCTCGCGTATTTTATTTCCCCTTTGGATGCGGTTCCCGATTTTATTCCGGGAGGAGGATTTCTGGATGACGCGGGCGTGATCGCGGCAGTACTGGCTAGTGTTCAATCCGCGATTCGTCCCGAACATCGGGATAAAGCGAGAAAGGCCTTGGAGAAGGAATGAGCTTAGACAACGAAGTCAAAATCCGATACGACCATTTCCTGAACTTCGTTCCGAAGGTGATGGAATTTTTGGCGACGACTCAAGAAGAAAACGATCTCGACGTTTCGTTCAAGGGAGAAATCGAAAGCGACCTTGTCACTAAAGCGGATAAAGGTTCCGAGGAAAGGATCATCTCCGAAATCGAAAGGATGTTTCCTTCGGATTCGATTTTAGGGGAAGAAGGTACGAACAAAACTGGAAGCTCCGTCTTTAAGTGGATCGTGGATCCGTTAGACGGAACCGTCAATTACTCTCATAGACTTCCTTTGTATTGTCTTTGTATCGGACTTGAAAATCAGGAAACGAAAGAAGTTCTAATGGGAATCGTTCCCTTCCCCGGTACGGGCGATGTGTATCACGCAATCAAGGACCAAGGCGCATTCCGCAATAAAAAAAGGATTTACGTTTCCAAAACGAAAGAGTTGAAACAATCCCTCTTGTGCACGGGGTTTCCTTATGATCGGGAAAAAAAAATCGATCGGTTGATGTTCTATTACCGTAATTTTTTGCTTAAATCTAGAGGAGTTCGAAGAACCGGCGCCGCTGGGGTGGATCTTTGTTGGACTGCGGAAGGTAAATTCGACGCCTTTTGGGAAGAAGGATTGAAACCCTGGGATATGGCGGCCCCGTCGGTGATTCTTGCCGAGGCAGGAGGAAGATTGTCCACATACGACGGAAACGTATTCACTCCTTATATTCCTAATTTGATCGCCAGCAACGGGATGCTACACGATAAGATGTTGGAGGGAATGCGTCAATATCTACATGAGCTGATATGACTTTAAAAAAAAAGAATATCTTATTTTTTGAATACATTGGAAACGTTTCGTAGCTCGACGGAATGGATCGAGCAGGCGATTTTCGATTTATAGGTCGGAACCGATCTACGCGGTTCGCTGACAATCACGATCCGACGTATTTTTTTTGAATCGTTTTTTCGATCAATCGGAGCAGTTTTTCGCGAACGGTCCTGGGGTTGAAGTTCAGCCGTACGTATTCTTTACCGTTCTTTCCCATCGCGACCGCGTCTTCCGGGTGATCCAGGATATAACCCAGAGTCGCGAAAAAACTTTTCCGATCCGAATAAAACAATCCTCCGTTACTGCGGAGGCAATGACCTTTGAGAACGTCCGATTTTCCGTTTACCAAAACCGGCTTTTCCATAAGCCAGGCTTCCATCAAAACGATGGAAAAACTTTCCATCGGGGACGAATTGACCAAACAGGAGCATTCGTAAAGTAGATCCAGTTTGGTCGTTTCCTCCACGAAACCCAGAAATTCTATATCATCGTTTTCTAATATTTTTGCGGGAATTTTGGACGCCGTTTTGCCGACGATTTTGAGTTTAAAGGAGGATCCAGATTTTTTTTTCCATTCGAGGAACCATTCGGCCATTTCCAAAAATCCTTTTCCTTGGTCCACGCGGCCGATATAAAGCAGGAACGGATTTTCTTTCGAAATCGGATCGTGGCCGGACTTTCGTTTTTTTCTGTTTTCATATTCCCGATCCGTTTTTTCCAGATCGAGATTCATTCCGACGATCGAATACGAACTCGGTTTATATCCCAGGATATTTTCGAAAACGGATAATTCTTCCGGAGTATTGAACGAATACGAGCTTTGGTCCGTTAGAACTTCCTTATAAATCGGAAGATAGGCCGGAGCTTCGTCGTGAAAGGTCGGGGTGACGATTGATTTTTCGATCACGGAGCCGATTCCGAAAACGAGCGGATAATAAAGGTAACTTACGAAGAGGAAAATCTCGTATTCGCTTTTGTGCGCTTCGATGAATTGTACGAGTTCGGGAACGTACGGTCCTTGTTCCTCCAGCCAAAGATTCACGTTTTCGCGATTTTGAAGGGAAGGTTCTCGGAGAATTTTTTCGGACATACGATTGAAACGATCGATGTTCCTCTGTTTTTCGACCGTGAACTGAAACAGTTTGTATTTCCCGCCGGAAGAGGATCGTCTTTCTTCAAAACGAATCGGCTTGGAGCGTCCGCTCCATTCCTGATAAAGATCGTTTTCGCTTACCGAGATGGAATTTTTCCAAGTAACGTAATCCAGACTTCGAGTGGTGAGTACGGTCACTTCGAAATCTTCGGAGAGGAGTTCCACGAATTGGTAGATAAGTTTTTCCGAACCTCCGGAAACCTTATCCGAAAAAATCGGAGAAACTACAGCGATCTTTTTAAGCGAGGCTTTCAAGCGCGCTCCCAAGAATCGTTTTCGATTCAGTCCGTTTGAATTCCTCCAGACGTTTTTCCTGACCTTCCAAAATCCTAGCTCGAAAGATTTCGTCTTGCGAGAAACGATTTAGTAAAACTGCAAGTTCCGGAAAATTCTTTCGTGAAAACAAAACGCCGGCGCCGTTTAAGGTTTCCGGAACGGCCCCGCCTTTGTACGCAAGGATCGGGATTTTGTGAACCATCGCCTCGATTAAGGGTACACAAAAACCTTCGTGTTCGCTCATCGAAACGAAAACGTCCGCTTCGGAATAGAGATGATTGAGTTCCTGATCGGAAAGAAAGTCGGTGATCAGGACGTTGTTTCTGAGGTCGTAAAAATCCAACATCCGTTCCAACTCCTCTCGATAAAGATAAAGTTCTTTGGAACTGAAACCCGCGAGGTAAAATTGAAATCGATCCGAATATAATGATTTATACGCGTGTGCGAGTCGTATCAAATCGTCCTGTCTTTTGTTCGGAGTGATTCGGCCCACAAACAGGAATTTTTTTATTTCCGATTTCGGTTTTTCCTCCCGTTTAAAAGAAGCGGACGACAATTGATATGTGATCGGAAGAATTTTAACGTTTTGAAATCCGAGTTCCTCCAATTCCTTCCGATTGAATTCCGAGACGGCGAACACTATGTCGAAGCGATCCTTCATCAAGGAAAGTTCCTCCCTTCCTTTTTTCAGTAGGTAACTCATCTTTAGATCGTAGGATTCCAGAAAGTGATGCGGGGTTACGTTGTGATAGATCAAAATTCTCGGCGATCGGAACGTTCTTAGGAATTCGAAAATTCCCGAGTGAATGGAATGATGATATATCAGAACGTCTTTGGAGGAGCGTAGGTATGTTTTGTATTTTTTCACGAAGGGAAGTTTTGCAGCACCGATGTTTTCGGAATAAATGTCTCCTTTATATTCCAAATCCTTTAAGTAGTTTCGGAGCTCCAGCATCTGGTTGCTGATGGCGTCTCCCGGATTAAAACCCGCCGAAAATTGTTGCGCCGATCTCATGCCAGTATTTTCTCCCGGAATACCGTTTCGAAAGGAAAAAAATTATATCCTTCCACCACCTCTCGTTCCGTTTCGATCACGTTTTGCCGAAAGGATTTTTTTTCCAAAAGGGAATCGATCAAAGCGGCGAGCGCGGTCATTGCCGGAGCGGATTTGTCCTTAAATAAAATTCCCCCGTTTTTCATCGTTCCGGGAGTCGCCCCCGCGTAATACGAAAGGACGGGAATTCCCGCGCCGAAAGCCTCTAATACGGGAATGTTGAATCCTTCGTGTTCGCTCATACAAACGTAAAGATCCATAGAGTTCAAAAAATTCTCCATTTCAGAGTCGTTCGGGTCGAGTCTGATTTGGACTTTTCCGGTCAGTCTTTTTTGAAGAATCGACTTCTTTAGAAAAGAATAATATTCTTGAAAAACGGAAGGTATGTTTCCGCAGATCATTAATTGGACGTTTTGTCTGAATCGGGAAACGTGCGAGGTCAGTTCGAGAAGATCCTCCATCCTCTTGTTGGGGGAAATCCTTCCGATAAAACCGATCGTAAATTCGCGTTTGTCCCTAGGAATTGCGGCGCGGATTTTGTATTTTCGAACGATCGGAAGAACGATACGATTTTTAACACCTAACGAATCCAAAAACTCGTCGTTGAACTCGGAAGAAGGAAGAAAAAGGTCCGCCTCGTTTTTAAGCGAATACAACTCCAAGAGGGAACGTTTTTCTTCGAGTTGAAGCGTGTTGTAAATTTCCGAACTTACGAAATTCTTAAAGTAGATTGCCGGGGTAAAACTTTGATATCTGATGATCTTTTTTCCCGGTAGATCGCGAAACCATTCCAAAGGATAACCGCATCCGCCGTAGTTCAGGATGTGAACGTCGTTTTTGAAGAATTCGATCGGAACTGGATGCGTAAAAACCCGAACGTTGTCCTTGGAAAAATTTTTGAGACATACGATCGAATTGGGAATCCCTAAATTCTTCAAAACGGAAGCGATTCCCTTGATGTCGTTTCCGATTCCGTCTCCGTCGCGGAATTCTGTGACGTGTTGATAGACGTTCATTTTCTAAAGGAAAGAATCGTAAAACCGTCTTCCGATTTTTTTTCTATGATGTTTCTAAAGCCGAGTTGTTTGAGATAATCGCGGATCAGAGGTTCCTGGATTTTGGTGAGTCGGAGCGGTAAAAAAGGCGAGGGATAATTCGAATTTTCGTTGGAATAGCGGAATCGGATTTCCGTTCCCGATGAAACGTTCCGGCTCAGCGATCGAAGAGCTTTTTCGATGAGCCAGTGAGGATGGACGGAAAGATTTTCAGATATTATAATTTTAGAATATTCTGAACAATCTTTCGGAATTGAGCCGGGTTCCTCCAGACGGATTTCCGTCGTAACAGAGGTTCGGATAAAATCAGCGCAGGATCGATTCCAACTGACCGCATCGAACCGCGATCCTTGTTTCAAAAGTTGTTTGAGGATTTTTCCCCAACCGGGCGAAAGGACCAGGATTTTTTCCGAAGGATTTACGGATTCCAGCAGAAAGGTTTCGCTTTCTTCCGGATTGTTTTCAGAGTATAAATTCTCATTGGCCCAAAGAAATTCCGGGCGAACTTCCCTGCCGATGGCTTGGTTCCATTCCAAAAATTCGGAATAAAACGCCTCCATCTTTCTTTTTAAATTCTGGTTTTCGGAACGGATGAGGATCAACTCGTGAAGAACGCTGTAAAACGCGCGCGTGCGGTTCTCGGAAAGTTTTTTATCCAGGAAAGAATAAAATTCCGCAAACCGGATCAAAAGCCATTTTAGAGGACCGCGTACGAACCAAAGTTTCGGATTGGTGAATTTCGGAGCGGCGATTCCCTTTTCAAAAAGATGCGCGATTTCGGAAGGATCGAAATCCCGATATCCTTCCGGACCGGGAGGGGAAAATTTCCAATGAGTCAGTTTATCGATTTCTTCTTTTGTGGAAGGATTTTTTTTCAGCTTGGATTCTATTTCTTCCATGATCTCCCGGACGTTGATCCGAGAATCCCTGATTTCGAATAGTTCCTGAAATTTATCTTCCATGCGCGAGGAGAGGGAGAATTTTATTCGATTGTTTTTTATACATTTTCTAAAACAACAGTAATTTTACGGAAAAGCAAGAATTCTATGAAATGCCTTATAACAGGAGCGGCGGGCTTTGTGGGTTTTTATCTGCTCAAAGAGCTCAAGGAATCCTATACGGATTTTTTAGGGATCGGAGTCCATCCCGGACCGAATCCCGATTCGGATCCTGAGCTTCCCCGTTCGTATCGATCCGTTATTTGCGACATCCGAGATCCGGAACAAACCAGAAAATTGATCGCTGACTTTTCACCGGATACGGTATTTCATCTTGCGGCACAACCGTTCGTTCCCAGAGCCGTGGAAGATCCGGGGGAAACTCTGGAAATCAACGTTCACGGAACGTTGAACATTTTGGAATCCCTGCGTTCCTTGAAAAAGAGGGTTCGTTTTGTTTACGTTTCCTCTTCCGACGTTTACGGTAACGTTTCCGAGTCGATGCTTCCCGTATTGGAATCCGTTCCCGTTTCTCCGCTAAATCCGTATTCTTCCTCCAAGGCTTGCGCGGAAATTTATTGCCTGCAATATCATAAATGGATTCCGGATTTGGAAGTTGTAATCGCGAGACCGTTCAATCATACCGGACCGAGACAAAGTCTGAATTTTGTGATCCCCAATTTCTGCGAACAGGTGCTCGGCACTTTTAAACAATCCGCGGAGGAGCGGAAAATTTTAGTAGGGGATCTTTCTTCTACGAGAGATTTTCTGGACGTACGCGACGTGGTTCACGCCTATCGCGTGTTATCCGAAAAAGGATTTCCCGGAGAAGTTTATAATATCTGTTCCGGAAAGGAAATCGCGATCCGGGAAATCTTAAATCGTATCATCTCCGTTTCCGGAGAGAATATTCCCGTGGAAATAGATCCTTCGCGCTTTCGTCCCGCCGAAATGAAACGTCTTAGCGGGAATAACGGCAAATTACGGAAATTGGGTTGGGCTCCCCGTTTCGAATTGGCCGATACGATTCGCGACGTGTACGAATGGGTGGGCGGTCTTTCTCCCCGCTGAGTCCCCGCATTATCGTTTGATCGTTCCTCCGACTTCGGTTTAAAAATTCCGTCTTAAATCCTTTTTATCCATTTAAAATACTGTAATAAATGAATTTTGAATGTGATTTCGAGTCGTTACTTGTTTATCGAATCGTTTTTTATTTTCCGGAACCCGACGAAAAGTCGGTCGTATCTTCGAAATTTCGAAACGGAAATCTCCGAACGAAAATGGAAATTTCCGCCGACTAAAGGACGGAACCTTTCCAGGTTTTAATTCCGCTTCCTTCGATCGGAAACGGGTTTCCTAAATACTTAGGAGTGGTCTTAAAAAGATTCATATCCACCCAAGCGAGCGTACGCGCGAGAAATTCCCGGGATCGGCTGAACGGTCCGCTCGTATAAATTCTCCGGTCCGATTCGAAGGCTTGGAATTGAAGTCCTATTTTTTTCGCGAGAAACGCAGCCCTCGGTTGATACACGCGCTGACTTACAAAAATCATATCCCGCACTCGGAAAATCTCTTTGGCGCGGACCAATGTGTCTAACGTTCTAAAACCCGCGTGATCCACGAATATGTCTCTTTCGTTGACCCCGTTTTTCAAAATATACGTCAACATCGGTTTTACTTCGTTGTAGTAGATGGAGCCGTTGTCTCCGGAAAGGAGAATTTTGCGGACCTTGCCTTGGTGATACAATTCCAAAGCGCAATCCAATCGATCCTTCAGAACGGGAGAAGGTTCGTTTTTATATACGGAGGCGCCGGGAACGACGGCGACGGTGGCCGGTTTCGCAAACCGATAATTTCGATACCGATCGGTTTTCAGATAGGATTCTTCGAAACCGAAATCGATGGCGATCGGAGCCGCGAGAAACAAAATCAAGCCGAAAATCAGCCAAGGCGAAACCTTCGATTTTTTGATGAAATTCAGTTTTAACACCGGCTTTGTTCCGCTTTACAATCGATCCTTTTTTCGATCGTATCGGCGGAATTCAAAGTTAAAATTCCTTTTTTTGTTTTCAAAGGATCGGATTCCGTAAAAATTTCGGAAATAGGAAAACAAAGCCTTGGACTCTAGGTCTTATCATTTGAGCAAAACACTCATGAATCTCCTGAATTCATTTGTCAGAATTACCGTCGCCGGATGTTTTCTAACTCCGGCGGTCGTTTTTTCTCAGGAAGCGATGGGGCTTCGGCCGGGAACCGATTTCAACAATCCTCCGCCGGTTCGACAATTGGCCCCGATCCGTCAGTTGCGAAGTTTCGGACTCGTATTCGGAAACGTGGATACGGTTCGGGAACGTTTTGCGCTTTCGGAAAAACAACTCGATCAAATTTCCAAAATCAACGAAAAACACAAACAGGAACATTTCCGCTGGCTTCAAAAAATTTCTCCGATTGAAATTCAACTCGAAGGTCTTTTGATGGAGCCTAATGTGGATCTTTCCAAGATCCGGAGATTGCTCGTCGAAATCGGAAAATATACCGCAGAGATCCGCATCAATCAGATCTCTCATCGTATCGAATTGGAAAAAATTCTCACCCAGGACCAAAAGTCCAAGATCAAGGAACCGTTGACGCCGTCAGAGCCGGGATTCCCTGTGAATCTTTTTTCTCCCGATAAAATCATACTACCTATACAAGGAATCCTACACTGAGGTAACCATGGATCAGAAAGAATTTACCGACTTGATCGATTCTACGAAACATATCGTACTTTCGGCCATTAAGAAAAACCTTTTCGACGAGTTTCACGATTCGATAGACGACGTAGTGCAGGAAACGTATTTCCGCGCTTACAAAAGTTTAGCGGCCAATAAATTTCGCGGAGATTCCGCAGTTAGTACCTGGTTGTATACGATCGCAAGAAACGAATCTCTGAGGATGAATCAAAAACGTTCCAGACAAACGGCTCTCGCTAGTAAATTGAAGGAGAAAGTCATTCAAGACAACGCGATTCAGGAAAAGGAGGCGGCCGCCGCCAGCTTTACCGATTTCGAGCTGAAGGACATTCTCGCGATGCTTCCTTGGAAGTATAAATCGGTTTTGAGTCTTGTCGGAGAAGGTTACAAGGAACAACAGATCGCGGAAAAATTGAGTATCCCCGAAGGAACGGTTAAGTCCCGTGCCTTTCGAGGAAAACAGATGCTCAAAAAATTATTCGTAGATAAATAAGAAGAACGGTTAGAGTGGTATGAAATCGAACGGACTCGACAAAGAAATATCGGATAGACTCGATTCTAAAATATGGAGCGCTAAAATCTGTGACGCGGTTTATAAACGTCGTAGGTGGAAGTTCATTCAACTGGGCCTTGCCGTTTTTTTCTCCGCGTTTTTTTCCTGCTCTCTCGTATGGATGACTTTCTTCGAGAAAGAAGGGGCGATCGCGAGAAACGAATTGCAGAATTGGGTTCAAGAGCAGATTTACGGAACCGCTTTCGAAGCGGAAACGACCGCGAAAAGCGTATTTTCTCAAGAGGAGGAAACGGCTCGAAATATGTTACCCGGACCTCCTCCTTTTGACGTGGATACCCTGATCGAGGCTTCTTTAGATCGTCGTTAATCCTACCGTTGAACGGCGGTTCGACTGAAGATTTTTTCTCGGCAAAAAAAATTCTTTTTTTTAGAAAACGCCTTCGGGCGTTTTCGGTTCGAGCGTGGGAACTCCCACTTTCGGACAAAACATACAAAACAAAAAAGCGGACTTCCGGGATCGATCGGTAAATCCGCGGTTTCGATTCAGTGTTTCGGCTGGATTCCGGAGTTTTCCGGAAAAATCAAACTTGGAGAATCCCATGTTTTCTTTCCTTTCCAGTCTTTCCCCGCGTAAAAAAAAGCCCGCATACAAAACCCCGCCCGGTTCGTACGGATTGTTCGCTCTCAGGCATCTCTTTCAAATGCGAAGGGACGTGATCGGCTTTTTTCAGGACATGAAGCGGAAATACGGAGACGTTGTACTTTTCGGAATTCGGAAGACGAAAATTTTTATGATTCAGAATCCGGAGGACGTTCGTCACGTACTTCAGGAAAATAGTTCCAACTATCAGAAAAGCGTATTCTATCGCGAACTCAAACGCGTTTTGGGAAAAGGTTTACTTACGTCCGAGGGAGATTTCTGGAAAAAACAAAGAAGGCTCATTCAACCGGCGTTCCATAGACAGAGAATATCAGAATTTACTAATATAATGGCCGAGGAGACTTCCAATCTTTTCCGCGAATGGGATTCCAGAACCGAAAACGGTGTTCTGCGCGCGGATCTTTCCGAGGAGATGATGCGCCTCACGTTCGCCATCGTTGGAAAAACGTTGTTTCGTTCCGACGTAAAGGAATATTCCGAAATCATCGCGGAAAACGTGGAAATCGCCATGGAAGAATTGACGAAACGTCTTACGATGATTTTTCCTCCTCCGATTCATTGGCCTTTGCCGGGGAATCGTCGGCTTTTAAAATCCGTCGATTCGATGAATCGCGTCATCTACGAATTGATCGATCAAAGAAAGAAGAGTCCTTCCAACGATTTGATCAGTATGCTTCTGCAAATTCAGGACGAAGAAAGCGGAGAAACCATGAGTCTCGAACAAGTGCGGGACGAGGCGATTACGTTGCTTCTCGCAGGTCATGAAACCACGGCCAATGCTCTGACTTGGGCGCTTCATCTTTTGGCGGATCATCCGGAAGAATATTCCAAATTACAAAACGAAGCAAGGAACGTGTTAGGTGATAAGTTGCCCGTTTTGGAAACGATCGGAGCTCTTCCCTACGCAAGAATGGTTTTGGAGGAATCGATGCGTTTGTTTCCTCCGGCTTGGACGGTGGAACGTTACGCAGTCGATCACGATACGGTCGGAGGTTACGACGTTCCTCCTGGAACCAACGTTTCGATTTGTATCTACAGCATTCACCGCGATCCGCGTTTTTGGAAGGAGCCGGAAAAATTTCATCCGGAACGTTTTTCCGAGGAGAATTCTAAGGAAAGGCCGAAATACGCGTATATACCGTTCGGCGGCGGTCCGAGAATCTGTATCGGAAACGTTTTTGCGATGACGGAAGGAATTTTGATTTTGAGTATGATCGCCCGAAAATACGATTTACGTAGGGTTTCCGGTCATAAAGTCGAAATGGAACCTTTAGTCACATTACGTCCCAAATACGGAATGACCATGGACTTGGTTTCCACTTGACCAATCTTTCCCCGGAATAGACTCTTTCTTTGGAGTCTATTCCCATGGAAAAAGAAATCCGCAAACGGCTGGATCAAGTTAAGGAAAAAGGTCATCAAAGACTCACCGTCCTTTTGATTCCTCACGGATTCGATAAATCTTTTCATTTTCAAATTTCCATTTTCACGATCGTCTTTTTGTTCGGACTACTCGTTTCCATTTTAGGAATCGCAGTGTTCGGAATCGTAAAATATAACAATACCAGAAAACAGATCAACGCGCTCGCACAAGTTTACGGTAAATACTTCGACGAATACATAGAATATTCGGAACAATTGGAAGGAGTACAGGACGACTTTCTTGCGTTGAGCGAAAGTTTGGAAGAGATCTACTCCTTGATCGACGGAGAACGCGAGGAAATCCTAAAACTTCCGGACGAGTCTGATATAGAATCGATCGCGCTCGCCGAGTTAAAAACGGAGGAATCGGCGGATAAGGATCTTATGTTGGGTCGAAGTTATCTTTCCGAAATTTACGGTTATCGAACGACGCGCGTTTATATGGACAAACATCGTCCTTTGATGGATACGGTTTACGATTTTCTAAATTTACGATATGATACCATGGACGGAATCCCGATGGGAGAACCGGTTCTTTCCTACAATCTGACTTCCTATTACGGAACGAGACGTTCGCCTACTACCGGTTATATGGAGTATCACGACGGAATCGATCTTGCAAACGTACCGGGAACGCCGATTTATGCGACCGGTAACGGAAGGGTTCACCGTGTGGTTTATTCCAACCGAGGTTACGGAAACCACGTCGTCATCCAACACCCGAACGGCTATTATACCCTTTTCGGACATTGTACGAAAATTTTCGTTCGCGACGGACAGATGATCCGCAAAGGATATCCGATCGCCACGGTCGGAGCTACGGGAAACGTGACGGGTCCACATTTGCACTACGAAGTTTGGATCGGAGAATCCAATCGGACCGATCCTATGGATTACCTTAAAGTTTCCGTATATTAAAATTTTCTTATATATGGCGAAAAAGAAAACAAACTCCGAAACGGATCTTGCGGAGAAGGATGCAAAGGCCGAGATCGATAAACTCTCCGAAGAAATCCGTCTTCACCAATATTTATATTACGTAAAAAATAAGGCGAAAATTTCGGATTTAGAGTTCGATCGACTTTTTCGCAGGCTTCAGGATCTGGAGGAGAAATTTCCTCAGTTTAAGGATCCTGCAAGTCCAACGCTCGTGGTCGGTTCCGATCTGGATAAGGACTTCGAAAAGTTTCAGCATAAACTTCCGGTATTATCCCTGATCAACACCTACAACGAAGAGGAACTGTTGGATTGGGTGAATAAGACCGATCCAGAAGGGATTTATTCGGTGGAATGGAAAATCGACGGCGCCTCGATTGTCCTATATTATGAAAACGGAATACTTCGAAACGGAGTCACTCGAGGCTCCGGCGGAATCGGAGACGACGTTACGGATAACGTAAAGACGATCCGAAATATTCCTCTGCGACTGCCCGAGGATTTGACGGTTCATCTTCGCGGTGAAGTTTTTATGACGTTTAAGGATTTCGACGAATACAACGAAAGTTCCTCCGGGAAATACGCTAATCCGCGAAATCTTTCGGCCGGTTCGATCAAACAGAAAAATTCCTCGGAGACCGCGAAACGGCCTCTGCGCATTTTCACCTACGACGCCGTTTTTCCGGATATATCAAAGAAATTTAAAACTCATCAAGAAATTATTTCCAAGCTGGAGAAGCTCACGTTTCCCGTTCCACCGGATACGGTTTTCGTTGTCGGTTCTAAAATCGCGAAAACGATCAAGGACTTCAAAAAGAAAAAGGATAAACTCGGATTTCCTACGGACGGTTTAGTGATCAAGTTGAACGACGTTGCCAAACGCGACGCTCTCGGTTATACTTCGCATTCTCCGCGATGGGCGCGCGCTTATAAATTCGACGCGGTGATGAAGGAAAGTAGGATCGTAGATATCACGTATGCGGTGGGCAGAACCGGAAAGATCACACCGAGGGCCGAGATAGAACCGATAAGTTTGGCCGGTACGACCGTTACCTTCGCAACACTTCACAATCAGGATTATATCGACGAACTCGGTATCGGAATCGGAGCGGTCGTTCGCGTCGCAAAACGCGGAGAAATAATTCCTGCGGTGGAGGAAGTTGTTACTCCGGGAAAGGAGATTTTTAAGATTCCGGATCGATGTCCTTCCTGCAAAACCAAAACGATCAAAAAGGAGAATCTAGTGGATCTGTTTTGCCCCAATCCGGATTGTCCGGATCGGGTAAAAAACGGAATCATCTTCTTTTGTCAAAGAAAGCAGATGGACATCGAAGGGCTTGGCGAAAAACAGGTGGAGTTTTTATACGATCGCGAGTATGTCAAATCCATAGCCGATTTATACGATCTTAAGGATCATAAGGAAAAGCTAATGGAGGAGGAAGGTTTCGGCGAAAAAAGCGTCGCCATAATTTTAGGCGGAATCGAACAATCCAAACAAAAGGATTTTCGATTCGTACTTCCTTCCATCGGATTACCGGAGATCGGCCATAAGGTCACTGAACTTTTGATCGAACACGGAATCGATTCCATGGACCAGATACTTTCCATATCGAAGGACGGAACGAAATTGGAGGCGCTTTTGGAAATTCCGGGTATCGGTCCTTCCACCGTCGAAGCGTTTCGCGAAAATTTCGCCGATAAAAGAATTCTAAAGTTAATCGAACGTCTTAAAAAATCGGGACTAAAACTGAAAGCCGATCCTGTGCGAGTCGCGGATCGTCAACCCTTTGCCGGTCAATCCTGGTGTGTTACCGGATCTTTTGAAAATTTCCAACCGAGGGACAAGGCAATGGATCTGATCGCGTATTACGGCGGAAGAAAGGTCAGTGCCGTGAGTTCCAAAACGACACATCTTTTGGCGGGACCGGGCGCCGGATCTAAATTAGAAAAAGCGAATGAATTGGGGATAGAAATCTACGACGAGCCGCGCTTTTTAGAGCTTCTTAAATCGTTACGAATCGATCCTAAGATATAAATCGCCTTCGATTTCCACGGACTACAGCCGATCTTCGATCGATAAACATATGTTCACATCATGGTGAACACATGTTCCCAAAAGTCATTTTCGTTCGGATTTTCAAAAAGAACTTGATCGGTCGGATTTTATTTCTATTCTTCTTGCCGAATGAGAACAAACGACTGTGAGAGGTTGTGTTTTGGAAACCGGGTTTAAACACTTATACGACTTACTCGCCCTTTCTTCGGAACGATTTCCGGACAAGGAAACTTTTTGTAAACGGACGCCGACAGGAATTCAAGGCAGAACGTTTGCCGTTTTAAAGAAGCAGGTGGACGAAATGACGGCAGGTTGGATTGCGGAAGGAGTCGTCCTGGAAGATAAGATTCTGTTTTTATGCGACTCAAGCACGAATTGGTTTTTCGCGGATCTGTCCATCATCACATCCGGAGCCGCTTGTGTTCCGAGGGGAACCGACGTGGTGGACGAAGATATTCTTTATATCGTAAATCATTCGGAAAGCAGATTCGCGGTCGTTCAGAGAAATCAGGATAAGGAACGTTTGATCCGTCTTGCGGAACGGATTCCTTCCATAGAAAAAATTTTCGTTTTAGAGGACGATCTCGGTGAATTAAATTCGGGCGAGGACGGCGCTCTCGCTTTGATGAAAAAAGGCAGGGAATATCTTATCGAAAATCCGAACGCGATTCCGGATCGTCTACGTCAAACTTCTCCCGATCGATTGGCGACCCTGATTTATACTTCCGGAACTACGGGAGCACCCAAAGGCGTTATGCTCAACCAAACCGGTTGGATCGCCGCAATCGATAACGTGGTCGGCTTCGCGGGTTTATCCTCCGAGGATTCCGGAGTAAGTCTTCTTCCCCCTTGGCACGCGTTCGAACGTGCGATCGAATATTGTACTGTCGCCTTGGGAGTTACATTCTTAATTTCTAATATTACTTCCCTTAGGGACGACCTTCGAGATTTCAGACCGACTTTGTTTCCTTCCGTTCCCCGTATTTGGGAATCCCTCTACAACGGAATCATGACGAAAGTTTCCAAAGAATCAGCGTTAAAGAGAGGGATATTTTCCTTTTTTTTGAAAGTGGGCGAGGTTTGGGCGCATCATAAATCGATTTTTTTCGGATACGATTTTAGAATAGAAAAACCGTCCTCTTTTGTTCGTATTTTTCGCAGGTTGTTTTCTTTATGCACGTTAGTCGCCATTAGTCCTTTGAAACTGGGAGCCGTCGCGGTTTTTTCGAAAGTGCACCAAGCGTTGGGAGGAAGACTTCGGATTTCCGTTTCCGCAGGAAGCGCTTTGCCGAGTTCGGTGGATAAATTTCTTTCCGCCATCGGTTTGATCGTTCTCGAAGGTTACGGGATGACGGAAACCTCCGCGCTAACTTCGATTCGAAAGCCGGATCGCCCGACATCGGGTACGGTCGGAATTCCAGTGGAAGGTTACGAATATCGATTGAAAGACGAAAACGGAAATTCCATTCCGAACGGAAGCGGTGAAAAAGGAACGCTTTGGCTGAAATCGAAACAGATTCTTACCGGCTACTACAAAAGACCGGATCTCAATGAAATCGTTTTCGATCGGGACGGTTTTTTCGATACGGGCGATATCATGCGGATAAATTTCCGCGGGGAGCTTTGTTTCGCCGGTAGGGCAAAGGACACGATCGTACTCGCGGGCGGGGAAAATGTCGAGCCTGTTCCCATAGAAGATCACTTGTTGAACTCACCTTACATCAATCAGGTGATGGTGACCGGTCATGAAAGCAAACATCTTGTCGTTTTAATAGTTCCAGATTTCGATAGAATGAAAACGGAAATACGGGGCCTTCCGGAAGACGTAAAACTTTGGAATCAGGATACGAGGGTTCGCGAGATATTTAGAAAAGAACTTTCTTCGAGAATTTCCAGAAAGAACGGATTTAAGGCTTTTGAACTCGTTCCACAAAACGCGTTTTACGTTCTTCCGCGTCCGTTCGATCCGGATAAGGAAATGACCAGAACATTGAAAATGAAACGAAACGAAATATTAGAAAGTTATAAAAAAGAAATCGCGGAGTTGATAAAATAACATGTCGTTTTTAAACCCTTATTTAAAAGGCGAAGAAGAGGATTTTTACAATACGGTAAAGGACTTCGCCAAAGTGAAAGTTTTTCCCAGTGTCGAACAAAGAGACGAAGAATGTACTTGGGACGACGACCTTTGGAAGGAAATGGGTTCTATGGGACTTCTCGGGATTCCCCTTCCGGAGGAATACGGAGGACAAAGCGGAAGTTGTCTGCAATGTTGTCTCGCTCAGGAAGCGTTTAACGCGGGTTCGCTGGACGGAGGGTTCGGGCTTTCTTGGGGCGCGCATATGATCATCGGAACGCTTCCGATTCTGTTTCAAGGAACGGATGTCCAAAAGCGGAAATATCTTCCCAAACTCGCCTCCGGAGAATGGATCGCAGGTTTAGGTCTGACCGAACCGGATTCGGGATCCGACGCGGCAGGAATGAGAACCTTCGCCGAAAAAACCGAAGGCGGTTTTATTTTAAACGGAAGTAAAATGTATATCACGAACGGCCCGATCGGTCATGTATTCATCATTATGGCTCGAACCACCAAGTCAAGAGGACCTATGGGGGTTTCCGCGTTTATCGTCGAGGCGAATTGGAAAGGATTCCAAGTTTCTAAAGTACTAAAGAAGCTCGGGCACAATACTTCCACAACCGCTGAACTTTCCTTTCACGATATGTTCGTTCCGGATGAAAATCTTTTAGGTCCTTTGAATTCCGGTTTTTTAAGAATCGGAAAAGCTACGTTGGAATGGGAACGGACCGTACTTCTTGCGGCTCTTATGGGAGGCATGGAAAGCGCGGTGGAAAGTTGTATTCAATATGCGTGGACTCGTCAGCAGTTCGGCAAGCCGGTCCTATCCTTCTTTGCTATAAAGGAAAAAATCGCGAGAACTTGGGCGTATCTTTGCGCTTCCAGACGTATTCTTTATTTCGTTTCGCGAAAAAAAGATAACGAACCGAATGTAAGTCTTCCTATGGAGAGCTCCCTTCTTAAGTTGTTCGCTTCCGAAGTCGCCGAGGAAATCGCTTCCGACGCCGTACAAATTTTCGGAGGAATGGGTTATATGCGGGAGGTTCCCGTGAGCCGATTTTATAGGGACGTAAAATTGGGAACCATCGGAGGAGGAACCTCCGAAGTGCAAAGAAACATCGTCTCTTCGACGTACGGCGGTTATGATAAATTTCTTAAAAGTTTAGAAAGCGCGGTTCCTAAGGAAACGAGAAAACTCGCAGACGAAAAAACCGGAGTAAACACGGTCTCCGAATTGATCGATTCGTTGGAAAATTTGATCCGTTCGGTCGGCGACAATCCGGAACGTAGAAAAAAACAATCGTTGGAGTTCGGTTTTGCGGATCTTCTCACAGTAACCGTAACTTTAAAGTTGAGCCTCTGGGATCTTACGGAGCAAAGCGGAAACTACGCGAAAAAAGATAAGGAAAGAGATATTAAAATTTTAGCATATTATATCGTTGCGCGTTATCTCCGCGGAATCGTTTATCTCAAAGAATTGGACAAAGGAGCAGTTTTGAAAATCCTCAACGCATTCGGAAATTTGTCCGTTCCCGAAACGGAGATCGAGGATTGTATCGAATTCCTAAAAGAAGGGATATTGGGTGCGGCGGTTTCGGCGTAAACGATCGGGAGAAATCGGAGAATGTATCAAAAAGGGAAAACCTACGAAGAAATAGAAATCGGGGATAAGGCGAGTTTTTCGAAAACGATTACGGAAACGGACATTTATCTTTTTGCAGGAATTAGCGGAGATTTTAATCCGCTTCACGTCGATGAAGAATATGCTAGAAATACGGTTTTCGGAACGAGGATCGCGCACGGGGGATTGGCGGCTTCTCTTCTGGCGCCGGTATTGGGTATGAAACTTCCGGGACTCGGAACGGTTGCTTTGGAGACGATAACGAAATTCAGGAAACCGGTTTATCCTGGAGATACGATCACTTGTTCCGTGGAAGTGAAAAATAAAATTCCCAAAATGAAACTGGTCGAAATGAAAATCCTTTGGACCAATCAAAAAGGCGATACGATCGGTAAGGGAGAATGTAAGGTTCTTCCGCCCGGATCTTCCGCTCGAAACGAAACATAAATTTAAAATACGGAAATTATAATCATGACAGTCAATCCAGTTTTACTCGGAGTGAGCGATTCGATCGCCTCCGATTTTCCGAACGAATACAAGGAATGGTCCGGAGAAAAAAAAGTATTAGAACATTATAAAAAATCGATTTCTAATCTTCTTGAGTTTATCGGGATGAGTCAGGAAACTCTCCGTGAAACGATCACGGACTTCGTTAGTATAGAACCCGCTTCTTTGGGGAAATCCGGATACGGACACAGCGTTCGTATCGCGAACGAATTGGGTTATACCGGATTCCGTTCCCACCTTATCGATTTGGGCGGAGCGAGCGTAACCGGAGCGATAGGGCAGGCGCGGACCATTCTCCTTTCCGATCCGGAGGCAGTCGTATTAATAGCTGCAGCCGATATTCCGAAGTCGGCGTTCCGTCAAGTTTCCGATCTGAAACGTTTGAACGAAACCGTTTGTCATCCGATACACGAATTGAATTACGGCGCTACTTTGATCGCAATGTACGGCTTGTTGATGAAACGTACGATGTTCGAAACGGGTATCACACAAAAAGATCTGGAGACTATCACGAAAAAATTCAGATCCAACGCGATCTCAAATCCTAGGGCGAACGTTTTCGGACAAGAGATCACCGATAAACAACTTTCGAGAACCGTCGCCGATCCGTATTCCGCTCCTATGATCGCGATCGTAACCGATCACGGTTTTGCTACGCTTTTGATGTCCGAAAAAAAAGCGAAGTCTTTGCAGTCGAAAGGGAAGTTGAAAAAAAATTCGGATCCGATGTTTCTAATCGGAGCGGGTCACGCAGCACATGCGGAATATTTTATTCTTAAAGGAGATTTCGAAACTCCCGCCGGGAAAGCCGGAGAACTCGCTTTCGCTTCCGCGGGAATCGAACGGGAAGAAATCGATTACGCTTGGATTTACGATTGTTTCACCGGAATGGTGATTCTCCAATCCTCGGAGTATTTCGGCATTTCGAAAAAAGATGCGGCCGAACATTTGAAAAACGGAGAACTACGATTGAAAAACGGAAAGACGATTCGAGTGAACGACATGGGCGGAATTTTGAATTACCAAGCCGCGATGTCTATGTCGGCTGCGACCGGTTTGATCGATCTTGCGGCCCATTACGGATTGTATTCCCACTCGGTTCCGGGAATTCAGATCACTCGCCCCGAAAAATCGTTGTTAGGTGGAAACGGCGGCGTGGACAGCATAAACTCGGTTGCGATCTTTTCCTCTTCTCCTTCGGAAACGAAACCTAGAATTCCCGAAACAAAATCCCTTTTTCTCAATCGGATCGGTGCGGAAGAAAACGAAATCGGAATCTTATTCTCCTCCACGACGGTAAACATGAACCCCGGTTCCTTTACGAAGGCGCCGTATTCCCTCGCGCTGGTAAAAATGGATTCGGAACGATACGTAATGGTGAACGTGTTCGATTCGGACGGAGAACTCATAAAGACGGATCGAACGCTGGAAATCGATCGTTCGAAATTAAAAATCCTGAATGAAAAGGGGTTTTTAAAGGGAATTTTATCTTGAACTGAAAGAAATTTTTAAGATCATAAGTCAGTACATTTTCCGAAGATTCCGCGAAAACGATCGTCCAACAAAAGGAAGATTTGCGGAGTTTCGGAAACGAAAAATAAGTTCTAAACTTCTATTCGTCGTTTCAGCGAGACTATCTGAATTTCGGCTCGTTCTTTTTCGTTTTTTTTTGAAGCGGATTCGAGCGCACCGAGAGAGTGAACCTCTCAGGGTTGAATGATCGATGCACATAAAGGCTGAGAATATACAGACCGGTCAAATTCGAATCTTTAACGGTTCTGATTTGATTCTAATCCCGGATTCTTCCAAAGAGGAAGAGCGTGGAACTTTATTTCTACACGGTAGAAAAGTAGAAAATTGTCTCGATCTCAGAAAGTATTCCACCTTTTTCGTCGTTTCCGATTCCGTATCGAAAACCGGATTTCCGGATCAACTCAAACTTCAGGAATTCGGTCCGGACGGTTCCGTTTTGGAAATTTCCGAAAGTAAGATGGATTGTTATCGTGTAATGGGAATATTTTTGGAATAAAAATCGCTTTCTGCTGGATTCGTTCACTGATTCCGTAGAATCCTGCGCACAATTTCCAAAGAGGTAAAGTAAATGGTCCAAAAGAAAAAGGCCAAATCTAAAAATCCCGCGCCGAAGAAAAAACGCGCCTCGACCGCCCCATCGATCCGCAAAAATGATATACGTATTTCCGAAATGATCGATCTTGCAACGGAAGAATTCCTGAAAACGATCGAAATGATGGCTAAGTTATCCGCGGGAAATCGGACCAAACTCAAGAACACCGTAAAAGCCGCGGTTAAGAATATTCTAAAAGACTAAAATTCCAAAAAGTAAAACCGGCCTTAGGTTGTGGGGACGCCTTGCTAAATTTCCGGATTATACGTATGATTTTTCAAAAGTTGCACAGTTTTTTTTAAGTTAACAATTTTTTTCCTTAAAAACTGAGAAATAAAATCCGAAGGGTTTGGAAAAAAATTTCCAAAAAGGATCGATTTTTTTCTAAATCGTAGTCCACTGTACGTATGGAAAACTTATTTCTGATCACGATACTATTCCTAATTCTTTTCGAGCAGTATAAAACCAGGGTTTCCCGGGAGAGAATTCCTATCCGCGCGTTAAAACAATACGTTCATCGTTAGTTCTAAACGTTTTAGGGCCGGGAAGACGGAATCCGTCGCCCGGTTTTTTCTTTTGTATTCCCGCCTTTTTCCCGGATTCAGCCGTAAATCCAGTCTTTAGAGAGTTGAAACAATCCGATTCCGCTGGTACGTTGTCTAAAGACCGAGGAACGTATGTATAAGAAACCGATGACTCCGACTCGAGCGGTGGAAACTTTTATTCGTAATAAAAAGAACGGCGAACCGATTCCGGAAGAAGTATTTTTGGTTTTGGATTCCTTTCCAAGCTGGAACGAAATCGAATTGACGGGGTTGTTGAACGCTTCGTTTTATTTTCCGGATTTATTCTCGGAATTTCGAACCGAGAAGGCGATCAACGATCTTCTCGAAAAATTCAAACAAAGAATCGTGGAAATTCCCATTCAATGAGCTCTTTTACCGAACCTAAAACGTTATACCAAGAAGCCAATCCGTACGGAACGTTTACGGCTTATCTCGAAGACGACGGAAGAACCGTTTATCTTTATCTGCAAGGAGAACAAAATCCCGAATTCGGAATCAAATCCGTATGGATCTGCAATCGTGTCGCCGCACCCGAAAAAAGAAATCGGGAGGACCTTGCGGACGGATTGGCTCCCATTCTCATTCAATCCGAAGTCACCGATCCTAAACCGCATCCCGTCTTCGAAGAAAAGGACATTTATTTTATCTGGACCGAAGAAGGGGACGGGGTGGCGCTTTTTTATAAGGAAACTCTCTACGCATTTCTTCCTCCTTGGTCCGGCGTGGACGGATTTCACGGTTATTCCATCCATGCAAAGATCGACGCGCTAACGGCGTATCCTTTGGGAAATTCCCAATTCGGAGCGATTCCGGATCGTGTCCAGGCTTCGCGAGACTATTGGGAAACCCGTTCTCAAACAGGTGCTTGGAAGAACATCCAAGAAAAACGACTTCATTTTTTGGAATCGAAGTTGGGAAAACACGATAAATATTGGTCGGCCGATGGAGGAAAGTATCCTCAACTCGGAATCGTTCGTTTTCGATCCGAAAAATTTCCGGAGCTTCTGATTTACAGTACGATCGGAATGAGCGCACAAAATATGCCGAGCGTCGAACTCTTCCACAAAAATTACGAGGAATTCGCGAGGATCGAATTGGTTCTCGCGGTAAAAATCGGCTCGGAAGGTTTGGAACGATCCGAGTCTTGGGTTCCACATTTGATCGGAGAATTGATTCGATTCCCCTGGAATATGGCCAAATGGTTCGGTCATGGGCATACGATTTCCATGACGAGAAAGGATCCGGAGGCGTTGTATTTGGATTTCACTTCCGTATTATTCCGGGATTTGTCCAGTTTTTCCGCGGAAACCGCGCCGGATCTTTCCGGGTTGATTTCCGAAAACGGAAAACCGATTCGATTTTTAACCTTATTGCCTTTGAGTGAAGAAGAAAAAGAATACGCGCAAAAAGACGGAATCCGGTCCTTCCTTGAAAATTGGGATCGAAACGGTCTGCCTTGGTATCATGACGCAGAAAGACAATCCCTTGTTTAATTCGAATTCGAATCGAACCGAAGATATCCTCCGTTCGATTCGGAGTTATTCCGGTCGATCCGCGGTATTATCCACGTTAACCGCTCTTGCCGTTGTTTGGATGACTCTTCCTCTTTCCGTTTTGTCGGAAAGTACGGATCCTCTCGCTCAGGAAACGCAGGAGAAGATATGGCAGGAGATTTATAATCGGGATTTTCATTCCTCGAAGAAGTTAGTCCAGCTTGAACTGGCGAGAAGTGGTAAAAATGAGACAATTCCTCTTTTATCATTATTGGAAATTTCTTTAAACGGACTTCAAAGACACAAACAAGCGGACGAGATTCGCAGAAAGATACTTTCGATTTGGGAAAATAAGTTCAAGAAGTCCTTTTTGGATGAGAATTATCCGATCAATCTTTCCACTTGGACGAGAATGGTCGTAGTTAAGCCGGATTCTTTGTTGATAGGAGCCGAATATTTCATTCCGTATCCGATCAACGCTTCGAAAGACGGTTTTTATTATCATAAGTTCACGTTGTACAATCGTTTTTCCAAGAAGCCGTCGCGGTTTTTCAAACTCGAAAAATCCCCTTCCACACAACAAGAATATCGACTTTATGAGATTGAAGCGGACGGTGAATCGAAACAGATCAAGGTTTACGGGGATACTCTACCTGAAATGAAGGATGAGATGAGTTTTCTAAGCGGATTTTTAGGATTCTAAGCGTAAATCCGCCGGATTTAAAGACGAATACGCATTAATTTGAAGTGATTAAAAGAAAAAACCCGCTTCGAAAAGCGGGTTTTAAAGATTCATCCCTTCTTAGAATGAAAGTGTGTTGTTAGAAGCCTTATTTCTTCTTCGCAACTTTCTTTTTAGCTGCTTTTTTCTTCGCAACTTTTTTCTTAGCTGCCTTCTTTGCTGCTTTCTTTTTTGCAACCATTGACTCTTCCTCCGTGTTACTAACATCAAGTTCTGAACGTTGCTCAGAGCTAAATGCCGTGATTAGGGACATAATTAATGGATCAAGATAAAAATGTAAAGTGTTTTAATAAATTTTTACATTTTTTTTTAAAATTTATTTCCGAGTCGTTTTCTTAGAAGTTTTTATTCTCATTCATTCACTTGAAGACATATAAACGAAATGTCATCGCTAGGATCTTTCTTTCCTCGAAAGTTCTGAATCGTTTTTAAAACTAGATCCGCTAAATCTTGTGGATCAAGTTGATGATGTTCCGCGAGAATCTGAATAAACTTTTCATCTCCGAAGATCTCGTCGTTATCGTTGAACGTTTCGGTTACTCCATCGGTGAATAAAATAAGTTTATCTCCTGCATAAATCGGAATCGTTAGGTGTTTATATTCGGTAGGAAGCACGCCTAACACTCTTTGTGTCTCGGTTCTGAGTTCGATTTTTCCGTTTTTTCGAATACAGATCGGAGAGGAATGACCCGCGTTGATGTATCGGAACGTCTCCTCGGAGGAATTATATTCTCCGCAAATGAACGTCATGAACTCGCTTCCTCTGTATCTTTCGATCAGAAACGAGTTGATGACTTTAAATATGGATGATAGATCCGATTTTTTGCGGATTTGATTCTGAATGATGCCGCGTATCGCGCTGACGAGATATCCGGTTCCCAATCCGTGACCCGAAACGTCTCCTAACGCGAGCATCATCCTATTTGAGCTTAATTTTTGGAGGTCGAGATAATCTCCGGAGATTCCCACAGCTGGAATGGAAAAAAAACCGATTTTTATGCCTTTGATCGTTCCTCCCTCGGCCACATGTAGGGTTTTATCGATGATCGAGGCCATATTCAGATCTCGGACGATTCTTTTTTTCTCTACTTCCTCCGCCAACAAAGCGTAATTTTGTAGAAGCATAGAAGCCATTCTCGTGCATTCCTTGAGAAAATGAAGTTCTCCGAGATTGAAATTTTTACGGTTCTTCTTCTCGCCGACTAAAAATACTCCGAGTACTTCTTTTCCTCTGGAATAATTGAAGATCGGATACGCCAGTTGAATTCCGGATCCTTGCAGGAATTTATAAACGGATTCGCGGATTCCCAAACCGTAGGCAAGGTGGGTCGTAACGGTAACTTCCGTGTTTGACGCAAAATACTGCCAGATTTCGGAAGTGGAGGAAATTCGGATGAAATTGATGTTCTTTAAATCCGTCCTCGGAAATTTATCGGCGGGAATGAGAACTAGAATTTTGGTGATCTCGAGACTTTCGGAAACCATTCTCATAAGACTGTTGATCGTTGCACGCATCGAGATCGGAGCGCTGATCATGGACGAAACGGTCTCTAACGCGGAATGTAGTCTTTGATTCCTTTTGAAGCTCCACGTATCGACCAGATTGGAAAGCCTTCGATTGACCGAGCCTAACGTATAAACCGATATCGAAATAAAGAGTAAGTTGAATTCCTGCAGATACTTATCCGCGGCCGCCGGGTTGAATTTGAAAAAGACCGACAAAAGAAAAAGATATCCTCCCGCCAAAATCAGAATCAGGTAAATCGAAGTTAAAGAAGAACTAAACGCGATCTGAACGGGAACGATCGAATACATAAAGGTTCCGTAAATGATCAATGCGGGAAAAATCACGAAAGCCGAAACGATCAGTAGTTTAGAGACGGCGGGAGATATAACTTCCGAAAATTCGACAGAAACGAACGGTATGATCGATATGACGCTGAAGGCCGCGATTAAACTCAACTTTTTGAAAAGACTTTGTAGTGGAAAAAGATTGCGGATCGAATCTGCGATAAGAAATAAAATACAGATCAAGGAGCAGAAAAGGATAAAGTAAACTCCGTTCGTGGCGAGAATTCCGAATATCTGCGGATCCGCCTTTTGAGATTTTCCTACGAAACCCGCTATGAGCGAGAATATGATTTCAGGTGCGAACCAGCGCGTCGGCAGTTCCTTTCCTCTTAAGCGAAACGTAATATTCAAAATAACGAAAGCCGTGAAGTAGAGAAAAAAGAAGAACAAGAAATGGAAATCGTGGAATCCAACTAGGAAAAAATTAAACAGACTTAAACAGGACAAGGATCCGAACAGAAGGACCATATATAGATCCCTTGTGTAGAAGAAAAACCAGATCGCAACGGAAAGATACAAAAGGGAAATCAAGATATCCCGCGTAAAATCGGCAAGAACGGAATACGGGGATTTTGGCGTGAGGATCACCGGGATCGTTTCGCTTACGCCCTTGTCGTACACGTGAATTCCGTTTTCATACGATTGACCCGATTCGGCCAATTTGACGGCAATTTCCAGTTCCAAAAGATCCACCTTTTTGCCGAGAACGCCGGGGAAGTTTTCGTCGCTTTGTATGATCGTTCCGTTGGGATAGTAATAAAACGGAGGACGCAGACTTTCCGACGTCGTCTGAAGAAGTCCGATCAAGAGTGCGATGCTGAACACGATCAGCGAAATGAAAAGAAGAAGGATGTTTCTCACGAAGGAAACCTCAGATCGTAAAACGAAACCATCGGCCGATTTCTCCAGGTTAGTACCAGCGGATCACTTCCGATTTCCTCTTCCACCTCCCAGCCGATGGACAAAAGATTTTTTCCGAAGTTGGAATTACGATGCACCTTGAAGTTTTTTCCGGAACTACGGAGCGAAATCGAACTGTCGGATCTTCGGATCGCTCCGACGAGAAGATCGTATTCCTCGTTCCAGGATATCTCTTTGAGATAGGATTCCACGAGGTTTTTGATGTAGTTTAGGCTTTGGACGGAACGGGAGCTCCTCGAAGAATATAATATTCCTAGCATATAACAAAGCACTAATACCGAAATCTGTGTCGTAATTCCGAGTTTTAGTATGACGAAATAGGTTTCGTCACCGTCGGAATTCAGGAATTCCAGCAATTCTCCCGGCTCGCGCGATAGGATTTCGGTGCGGATATTTCCGATCATCGGAGGTTCGGCGGGTTCCAGAAACTTTCTTATCTTTCCCGCTGTTTCCAATTCCTTTCTGTATTTTTTGTTTTCCGCGACTTGAGAGGAAAGTATATGGTTGTGAACCGCGATTCCGCATTTTCCTGAAAGAAAACTCAAATCCTGTCGTACGGAATCTTTGGGGATGTTGGATACGGCCAAAAATCCGAAAAGGGTTTCGCGGTATACGAACGGCAGGATGAAATTCGCCCGTAAACTCACGAAGTCTTCGTTGATTTCGTGGTTCTGATCCGGTTCGCCTATAATTGCTCCATTCTTTTTATTTAATATATATTTCAGAAGTTTTGCGTCCGGATTGATTCCGTCGTGTGTGATCACTTTTCTCTGTTTTTTTTTGGCGTACGTATACAACTCGAAAGTCCGTAGATCGTTGTTCAAAAGTGCGAGTTTTCCGTAATTGCTTTCGGTGAGTCGCACCAAATCGGGAAATACGTTTTTAATCAAACCTTCGTGATCGAATCGACGGTAGGCGATTCGAGAGGAGCGCGGGTCGTCGCTCAGATATTCCGAAATCAAAACCGACTTCAGCACTCCGCTTAGTTTTTCCTGAAGAGGGAATATTATAAAAACCGCGAAGATCAAAGTGGAAAGAAGACTTACTTCCATATAATATTCGATCGCAGCGGGAATAAAAGATAAAACGACGAAATAAATTCCCAACGCGATCAGGATCGAAATCCCTTTTGCGAAAAGGTTTATGATTCCGGAAATAAGATAATAATCCGTTATCAGAGAACGGAAGTATTCCCGAATTCCGGATCCGGAATCGTCTCTTTCAGGTTGTATAGTAGGCATTCTCTTCTATGTATTTTTCCGTCAGATCGCAACCCCAAAACTTTGCGGAAGTAGTCCCGACATTCAACACCACATTCAAAGAAATTTCAGTATTATTTTTCAGGTATTCCGACAACTTTTTTAGAATTTCAGGCGTTGCCCCCTTTACGGGAAGTTCTCCGAAATAAATTTCCAAACCTTCGAAAGGAATCGGTTCGTCGAAAACTTTACCGATCGCCATCACAAGTCTTCCCCAATTCGGATCTCCTCCGTAAATCGCGGTTTTTACCAAAGGGGAATTGAGAATGGACTTACCGATTTTTTTCGCCTGTATTTCGTCTTTCGCAGAATTCACTGTGAGTTCGATCAGTTTCGTCGCTCCTTCCGCGTCGATCGCGATCTGTTTGGTAAGATCGACGCAGATTTCTTCGAGCGCACGCGAAAATTCCGCTTCATCCGCTTCTCCCGCAAGCCCGTTACAAAGAAGAGCCACCGTGTCGGAAGTGGAAGTGTCGGAATCGATCGTAAGACAGTTGAAACTTTTGTCCACGGAGGATTTCAAAACGGAATATAAGTTCGTATTCTCCGGAAGGGAAACGTCCGAAAGTATATAACAAAGCATAGTCGCCATGTTCGGTTCGATCATTCCCGCGCCTTTTGCGATCCCGAAAATCGAGGCTTCTCCCGATTTCGTTTTAATTTTTCGAAAAGAAATTTTTTTCCGAGTGTCCGTCGTCATGATCGCTTCGGCCACTTCCTCCAGATTTCCCGGTTTTAAAAGTTCCTTTGCATTTTTGCAAGCGGGAAGTATCACCTCCATCTTCAACGGAACTCCTATCACTCCGGTGGAGGAAGGAAGGACTAACGTTTCCGAAATTCCGAGAGATTCTCCGATCGTTCTGCATATTTCCCTGGAATTTTCGACTCCACGTTCTCCGGTCGCTACGTTGGAATTTTTGGAATTGATGACGATCGCCTGTAAAATTCCGGATCGAACGTGTTCTTTTCCCACGATCACCGGGGCGCCCGGGTAATTGTTTTTGGTGAATACGGCGGCGGCCTTACAGGGAACTTCGGAATAGATTACGCCGAAATCCTTCGTTTTATCTTTGATTCCGATATTGATTCCGAAAGAGTAAAAGCCTTTGGGCAAGGTCATAGAATCCCTCAACGAGTTGATTGGATCTATGTTTAGAAAATTCTTTCTGCGGGAAAGAAGAATTCAGGTGGTTTCCGGTTGATACCGTATCGGAATCGTAGCCGAAAAGATCGTTCCGCCTTCCGGATTATCGAAAACCTTCACGGTTCCGTGATGCAGTCGAACGATATGTTTTACGATGGAAAGACCCAAGCCGGTCCCACCTTCCTTTCGGGAACGGTTTTTATCGACTCGGAAAAATCGTTCAAAGATTCTTCCTTTGTCTTCGTCTTGAATTCCGATTCCTTGATCGATGACTTGGAATTGAACCTGATCCGGTTTGACCGGAACGATTTTCAGAGTGATCGTTTTTCCTTCGGGAGAATACGAAGAGGCGTTCGAAATCAGATTCAAAAGCATGTGTTCTAGTAAAACCCAATCCGCGTAGATCATCAAAGACTCCGGCATGTCCACGACGAATTTCTGGTTTTTGGATGAGATCACACCTTCGACGGTATACGTGAGGTTTTCTACGAGTGATTTGAGGGAAAATTCCTCGTCACCGGAGATCGCCGTCTGATTTTCGATCCTCGTAATCGTGAGCATATCTTCCACGATACGAACCATACGATCCGTGTTCCTCGAAATCGCGTCGAGAAATCTTTTTTCGTGGCTGTCCGGAGACAACTTTAAACGATCCAAAAGTGTTTCGGTATATCCTTTGATCGAAGTGATCGGAGTTTTGAGTTCGTGAGACGCGTTTTGAACGAATTGTTCCCGAATTATATGCGACTGTTTTTCCTCGGTGATGTTTCGGATAACGCCGATATACATCAGTATTTTCCCGTTAGTACGCAAAGGATACATTTTGATCGTGTAAAAATTCTGCCCTAAATCGAGTTCCATTTTCGAATCGCCGGAGCCGCTCAAATGACTCAGTACGAATTCCAGAAGTCTCTGATCTCTAGTCGCGTCGCTTACCTTTCTCGATCTCGAGTTGGGTTCTATGAGCGACCCCGGAATACTTTTGTTTTGAAAAAGAATGGACGCGCTTTCCGGATCGATCGCGAATACTCCTTCTTTCAAATTTTGTAATACGGAATCGAATTTTTCCTTTTCGATCGTAAGATCCACGAACTGACTTTTCAATCGCGTGGACATTAAGTTTATGGAAGAGGCAAGATCCGCTAATTCCCTGATGTCGGGTAACGTAAGTTCGGAACCGAAATCTCCCGCGTTGATATCGCCCGTTTTTTTTTCGATCCGGTCCAAAGGTTCCGATACGCTTTTCGCAATCGAGTAAGACATATAAAACGTACCGAACATGGCGAAAAGGATGTAAAACGAAAAAAGGAGGATCTTAAGATCCGGATGAAGAAATTTTTCGACAAAAAGAACCCCTCCCGCCGCGACAAGGAGCACGAGAAGGAGTAACCAGTTGCTTAGGAGCAATTTTGAAAATAAACTACGCCTCATTGAATCTATAGCCGATTCCGCGTATCGTTTCGAGTCTTTCCTTTTCATCCCCGAGTTTATCGCGCAATCTCTTAATATTTACGTCAACCGCTCTGTCCGTGACGTAAATATCTTTTCCCCATACCCGATCCAATAATTTATCCCTCGTAAAGGCCACTCCCGGGTTGGTCATAAAAAGATTCAAAATTTTGTATTCGATTAGGGTGAGATCGACTTCCGAATTATTGATGAAGGCCTTGTGCGCTTTTAGGTTAAGAAAAATATTTCCGATGGTGATGTTTCCTTCGAATTGTTGTTCTTCTTCCCCTTCTTTGGATCTTCTGAGAACCGACCGGACTCTCGCGATCAATTCACGAGTGCTGAACGGTTTTCGAACGTAATCGTCCGCGCCCAATTCCAAACCCAGAACGGCTTCGGTTTCGCCCGATTTGGCGGTGACCATGATGATGGGAATCGAATATTTCTCCTTGATCTTTTTACAAAGGTCCATTCCTCCAATGCCGGGAAGCATCAGATCCAGAATGACGAGATCGGGCGTGTTTTTTTCCAGTTTGGGAAGCACTTCCAATCCGTTTTGACACGTATCGACTTGATAGCCGTTTTCCTCGAGGTGGAATCGTATCAGTTCGGCGATATCCTCTTCGTCATCCACAACGAGAACTTTTTGACCAGGGTTCCCCGATTGATTTTTCATGAATTCTATCTTCCGTTTTATTTCCCGGACCGATCGAAGCCGGTCGCAGCAATTTCACTTTCCGAAGGGAAAACGAAACACAGGTCCGATTCAAACAAAACCTTTATCATTCGACCGGATAAAGTTTATAATCCTTAATATTACAGAAATCCGTTACAATCAGAATACGAAAACGTTACAAACTACAGAAATTCGATTCCATCTCCGCGCTTTCCATGACGGAGAGAAAACAAAAATTATTCCCCGTCATCGAGCCGCGCGTTGATCTTTCGAATCAGAGCCCGTTGTCTAAAAATCGAAAAAACCAAAAATCCTCCGAGTAATAAGGAACCGATCAGATATACTTCGTTTAAACTTTTGAGGCGGGCGTGTTCCTCTTCGATCGCTTTGATCGACTCCAGATGCGAAATCAGAAAGTAAAATTTATCAGAGTCCTTCCAGTTTTTTTTCGCTTCTTCCCGGATTTGAGTGATTAGAATCGCAGCTTCCTCTTTTTTCATCTTTTGAATGACGGGAAACACACGGTCCAGATCCGCTTTGAGATAATCCTCTGCGCTCATCACAGGTTTCGTTTGGGAAGAATCCGCCGCTGCGTCCGCAAAAGCGGTGTTCGGCGAGATCAGGGAGATTAGGAGTAAAAGGGAAAAGATCGAAATTTTAATATTGTTCGGGTTCATTCAAAAAAGCCTAATTTGTTTTTCCATTCTTTCGTATATGGGTTTCTATAATGGACAAGATAGATTCCCGCCAAAATTGCGAAAACACAAAAGAGAACGCTGCTGGTCACCAAAATGGGAGCGAGCAAACCGGTCTGAATCAAAAAATCCAAGTCCAAAAAAAACAAAACGCTCAACGGGGAAAAACCCAAAAGAAACAATCCGGAAAGTATGATTTTAAAATGGCGCACGGGAATGATATGGAACATCACCTTACGTTTTAAATGCGGAGGAACCTGCGCGTTCGTCGGAATATCCGTGGGTTCTCCTTCGAAAAAATGCAGTTTCTCCTCCAACTCCGAAAAATCGGCACGCGAGGAAGGAATCGGAGAAGGGGATTCATTCTTTTTTTTCATTTTCTTCCCTATTCAACCAATCCCTCATGATTTCTTTTCCCCTGAAAATATAACTCTTCAAAGTGTTCATTTTCAAGTTTAATTTTTTTGAAATTTCTTTATAGGACATATTCTCGAAATAATGAAGCGCAATGGGTTTCCGATACAATTCCGGAAGGTTCTGAACTAGGTCGCGGATTTTTTCCGAACTTTCCTGTTTGAGAAGTTTGTTTTCCTGTTCAGAGGAGACTTCGCTTTTTTTTTCCTTTTCTATTTCCGCCAATAAAAGAGCGTCCAAGCCGGAAATTTCGGGGTGTTCCTTGCGATATCTGCGGATGATTTCGTTTCTGGCGATGGTAAAGAGCCAAGTGGAGAATTGGGATCTTCCTTGAAAGGTCGATAAACTTTCGAACGCTTTTAGAAAAATATCCTGCGTAAAATCTTCGGCTTCCGTTTCGTTGCGGAACGCTTTGATCGCTTGGGAATAAACGAGTCCTTGATAACGATTCATCAACTGTTCGAACGAATCGAAATCGCCATGAAGGACTTTTTGAATACAATCCCAATCTTCAGGATTGCATACGATGGGAGAATTTTCCCTCATCGAAAATATTTATAATAGCAGAGCAATCCTAAGCCGGTTCCGAGCGGGACAAGTCCTCCGAGCATCGCGAGTGATTGGCCTAGGACGGAAATGAAACCTATCGATAAAGCGATTCCCACAAAAGTAAGAATCAAACCTAAAAAGAAAGAATACGTTCTAAGATCGAAATGTTCTTTTTTATAAAGTCCGGCTTTGATGATTTCGATCCGTTGTCTATACCACCAATAAAAAACAAAAAACAACAGAGCACAACCGAATACGATTCCGAAAATGGGAACCAAATACAACACCACTTTATAGTCGGAACCCGAGCCGGAACCTTGCTCCTGAAGATGTTTCAGAATCAAATCCAGCGTCTGTAGTAATTTAGTTTTTTCTTCCGGTGTCATCTTGCGATTACTGTCTCTTTTTTATCGGCCGCTTTAGTTTTGAAATAAGGGAATCTTTTTTCGATGCCTGGTCGGTTGATCAGCGATTGATACCATTCTTCTTCTTGAAAACTTTCCTTTAAGAACGAGTTTCTCATTTCCGATTGAAAGAAGTCTTTGAGTCGTTTCATAGTTTTACCTCCTTATAAGATTATGTCCGATATAATTATCGGCGAGATGCGAATATTCCGTCGCATTATTTTATCCACATTCTTGAGACGGGAAACTAACTGAAGAAAAAAAAGTCTTTTTATTTTTTTTTGGAGAATTTACGCAACGGGTCGAAAAAAGGAGGTCCGGCCAGATTCGGTTCAACGGCGACGGGATTTCGTTCGAATCCCACGTACTCGCGTAGAAGTTGTACGATCATTCTTCCCGTAGCTCCCCAAAGTAATCCTTCTTCCAAGTCGAAATAATAAATTTCTATCTCTTTGGCGCTCGTTCTTCGAATTCGGATCGAATAGAACGGTTCGGTTTCCAATCGATGTAAATCCAATAAAATGAAACGTTCCACTTCCGCAGGGTTTGTGTTGAATTCGAAATTGCCTTTGTATCGAGCGACGAACGGTGATATGTGGAAACCCGTATTCGTAAAAAGACCGGAATATTCTCCGAGAATTTCCAATACGGCACTGGATTCCCCCATTTCCTCTTCCCATTCCCGAAGAGCGGTTCGCAATAAATTCTGATCGGAAGAAGAATACGCTCCGCCGGGAAAGGAAATTTGTCCGGGATGCGCTTTGAGGTTGGGGTTCCGCTTTTGGAGAATCAGCCCTTGTGTTCCGTCCTCCTTTTCGTAAATCGGGCAGATCACCGAAGAAGCTCGGGAAATTTCCTCTCCGAAAAAAGGAGGAGGAACTTCCGTGAATTCCTGTTTCGGTTTCGCGAGTTTTTCCTTTAACGTTTGAAAGTCGAATTTCATCGCGAATGTATATGCAAAAGTTGGAATGTTTTTATTCGAACTTTTTATTGATCGGTATCAATCCTTTGATGTTCGATTCGTACGGTACGTTTTGCAAAGCCGCGAGTATGGACGGACCGTAGTGCGCGACTTTCCATTCCGAAAACAGATTCATTTCCTTTAATTCCTCCAACGTTTTCGGATTTTTTTGCGCGAGTTCCGCGATCATTTTGTTGGAAGGCATCATTTGATGACTCATCCTGCGGATGGACATGATCGTTTCTCTCCAGATCCGAAGCCGTTTAAACCGTTCGCCTTCCTCGTCGTTTAGGTTTTCTCCGGGTTTTTTGAAAAGTTCGGATTTTTGTATAGGAGGCCCGCTCGGATTGGCGTAGATTTGGAACAGGGTTTCCGCGTCTTTTTTTCCTAAGACCTCGGTTAACTTCGACATGTCCCTTCTCGCCTTGACGAGTTGAACCACCTTTTCGTTGTTAAAGACTCGAAACGGAGCTTTGTTGAGTTTTCTCGATTTGTCGTCCCGAAAAACAAGTGTATCGTAGATAAAACGTCTCTCATCCGCGCTGAATTCCAGGATTTCCGGGAACTTATCCAGAGATATGGAATTTCCCTCCGAACCCGGTTCCTCAAGCGCGATCTTTTCGAATTCGGAAACGGCCTCCTCGTAGAGATTTCTTTTGGTCAATTCCTCTTTCATCTTTTCCCAAATACTTTCGAGGTAAACCGTATCCAAGGCCGCGTACTGGAGTTGGCTTTTTTCAAGAGGACGTTTTTCCCAGTTGGACTTCTGCTCTTTTTTGGAGAGTTTGATTTTGTGATAATAATCCACGAGGTAGGTTAGGGAATATTGATCGTGATCCAAAAGGCGGGAGCTGAATCCCGTGTCGGCGATATTCTTAAAGCGAAATCCGAAATCTTTTTTCAACGCTTTGATATCGTCTATGGCGGAATGGAAAATTTTCAGGATTTTTTCGTCTTCAAATAACGATCCGAGACCATCTAAGTTTTGTAGCTTTAAGGGATCGATGATGTAATTTTTTCCCTTTGCGGAAATTTGAATCAGACAGACTTTCGAAAAATACGTATAATAGCCGGATGATTCGGTGTCGATCGAGATCGAGTCGGCCTGACTCAAATTAATGAGAACTAATTGTAGGCTTCGAAGAGTGTCTACGACGATGTAATCGGAATTTATTTGCATGAAAAACGCGACCTGAGATTTTAAGCTTAAGAAGGCAGAGAATGAGCTCAATTCCCGATAAATCCAGTGTAAGAAAAAAGGCCCAGGATGACAAACCAAAAGATGAATGTGCGATTTTTGGAATTTTTAACACACCGGAAGCCTCTAATTTCACCTATTTAGGCCTGTATTCCATGCAACATCGAGGTCAGGAATCCAGCGGGATCGTTTCCTCGGACGGAGAACATCTTTATCGTTATGCAGGAATGGGTCTCGTAGCCAATATTTTTACGGAAACCAAGCTCAAGGAACTGCAAGGGAATTCGGCGATCGGACACAATCGATATTCCACGACCGGAGCCAGTTTTTTACGCAACGCTCAGCCGCTTCGTGTAGAATCCCATCTCGGGGCGGTTTCTCTCGCCCACAACGGAAATCTTGTGAATTCTTGGGAACTCAGAAGCCAACTCGAAAAGGAAGGAAGTATTTTTCAGACCACAATCGATTCCGAAGTGATCGTACATCTGATGGCTCGTTCCGGAGAAACCGATTTTCTTTCCGCGCTTTCTTCCGCGCTCAAAAAAGTGCGGGGCGCTTATTCGCTCGTCATTTTAACGAAATCCCAGTTGATCGCCGTCCGTGATCCGAACGGATTCCGTCCTCTCGTGATGGGACGACGGGAAGACGGCTCCATCGTATTCGCTTCGGAAACCTGCGCCTTCGACATTACCGATACGAAGTACGAACGCGACGTGGAACCCGGCGAAATGATCGTCGTGGATAAAAACGGAGTCAATTCGTATTATCCCTTTCCGAAAGCCACTCCGAGTCTTTGTATATTCGAATATATTTATTTTGCAAGACCCGATTCCAATATTTTCGGGGAATCCGTTTATAAGGTCCGCAAGAATCTCGGAAGATTTTTGGCCAGAGAGTTGCCCGTGGAAGCGGACGTGGTCATTCCCGTTCCGGATTCGGCAAGCATCGCCGCCTTGGGTTATGCGGAGGAGTCAGGTATTTCTTATCAATCCGGTTTGATTCGTTCGCATTATATCGGTAGAACGTTCATCGAACCCGATCAAAAGATCCGCGATTTCGGAGCAAAGATAAAATACAACGTCGTGCGTAACGTGGTGGAAGGAAAAAGAGTCATCGTCGTGGACGATTCCATCATGCGCGGAACGACGAGCCGTAAGATCATCAAAATGATCCGCAACGCCGGGGCTAAGGAAATTCATCTTCGCGTTTCCGCGCCTCCCACGATTTCGCCTTGTTATTACGGAATCGATATTCCCACTCACAACGAACTGATCGCCGCAACGCATACCATCGAAGAAATCAGAAAGTATCTTCGTGTGGACAGCATCGCTTATCTTTCGGTGGAATCGATGAATCGCGCCGTTTTGGATCACAAGGGCGGTGGATTTTGCAACGCTTGTTTTACCGCGCAGTATCCCGTGGAGTTTCAGAGCGAACTGGGAAATCAGAAAAGTCTTTTTAAGGAATATCAAGTCGAGGAACGCGTCGTTTATTAAACGAAGTCGTTTATGATTCGGGTGCGGGCCGCTGAACGCGGTGAATCCTTTGATACCTTGGCGTCAAAGGTAAAAGTCGGTTTGCGGTTCGTAAAAACGAAAAATCCGAATCGATAATCGATCGATCCGGATGAAAGCTCGAGTCCATCGAAAGGTTTTTGAGAAGAATTAAACCTTATCCGGAGTAGGGTGTTCCTTATCGAGTTTGATCTTAATATTGTGAAACGGTCTCTCGATGATCAGATATAAAATCCAACAAGATAGAAAAATCTTTAGACAAACGATCGTATAGATCGAAAAAAATCCGGACCAAGAAGTGTTGTCCATTCCCTTTCGAACGAATCGGATCGCCAGAATTCCGTGCCAAAGATAAATCGTATAACTCAATCTTGAAATCGGTCTGAAAAACGGAAGCGCGAAAAATTTATAAATCAGGCTTGCCGGTATCATCGCCGAAATCGTCAGAAGGATGAAAACGAGATGGTATAAATTGTAGCTGATCGTAGTTTCCAAAATCGGATTTCTTCGCAGTAGGACGCCGGAGAAAAAAAGTACTACGGCCGCTAAAAAGGCGCCGAACGCGTGTACGCCGGTCCATTTGGCGAAGTATTTTCTATTAAAAATTTCGAATACGATGATTCCGAGGAACAACGCGTCGAAACGAGTATGTGTCGCGTAATAAATCCCCGCGCCGTCCCCGTTGAACTGATGATAAAACCGGAAAAAAAGCGGTAAAATATAGATTCCCAGAAGAACCAACATTCTCCTTTGAAACGGGAGTTTAAATAAAACGAACAGGCAGAGAAACGGAAGAACGATGTAGAAATGTTGTTCGAGGGAAAGCGACCAACCGAATTCGAACATCCGATCCGAATTGTAATTGGAAACTAGGAAGATATCCGTCCAAGGATTGGAGATCGCGTTCGCCGCACGATTTAAAACGAAGGTTTCTATTTCGTTGGGGTTCGGTTTCGCCTTCATTTCCGAATAGATCACGAGCGAAAAAAGAAACGTAATGATTAGAATCGTATAATATGCCGGATAAATTCTCAGAATTCTTTTGATATAGAATTCCTTGATATTGATCGTGGAATATTTTTCATAAACGCGGAAGAGGCCCGCATAAATCAGAAGTCCGCTTAATAGAAAAAACAGATCCATAAAGTGGATCATGCTCAGGATAGATTCGAGCGCTCCTTCGGTGATTAGGCCGAGTTTTAAAAACTCATGCGTGTTGTTTTCCCATAAGTGAAAAAAGAGAACGAGTAAAATCGCAAAGGCCCGTAAGCCGTTGAGGGATTCGATCTCTTTTGGATCTTTTTTAAAAACGCCGAAAATATAATCGAGGATCTTTGTCTTCATCCGTAATCTTTACCGAAAATCGTCCCTAATTCTTTCTGTGGAAACTTCACCTTGGTCGTTCTAGGATACAGCGTCAACTCCAAACCGGATGGAATTTAAGTGGCCGTATCGGAGCGGATTGACGCCGTTTCGGAAGGAAATAAATTCTCATCGAAACGTTATCGTTGTTTTTACGCGGACATCAAAAAGTATTCTTCAATTGAGCGACTAACTTTCCTAACGTTTTGATTTTTTCCTCCACCTTCGACGTGAATCGAATTGCACCGCTTAAACGAAGGAAGTTTCGGAAGTTGCCGGTTCCGGAAAAGATGGGGCCGGGCGCTATGGAGATATTGTGTTTCCACGCTTCGTTTTGTAAGAGCAAACTGTCTACACGGCTCGGAAGTTCGATCCAAAATACGAGTCCGCCTTGGGGATTGGAAATCGAAGTCGTTTCCGGAAAGTTTTTCAATACGGATTCACGGATCTTTGCGAGGTTGGAAAACAGATTTCTTTTGAGCGTTTTGAGATTTCTTTCATAGGAGGTTTTTAGGAATTCGCTTAACGCGATTTGAGGAACGCTGGGAAGTGCGAGTCTCGCGATTTTGATCTCCTTTTGGATTTCGAGTCCTTTTTTACCGGGAAGAATCCAGCCGATTCTTAAATCCGGAGAAACGATTTTGGAATAGGAGGAGATTTTATATACGTTCTCTTTTTTATCGAAGGATTTTAAGGACATAGGACGGGAAGCGGTAAAATAAAGATCTCCGTAGATATCGTCCTCTATGATCGGGATATTTTTAACCGAACAAAGATCCACGACCTCTTTTTTATCTTCGTCGGAAAGAAGGCTTCCCGTTGGATTTTGGAAGTTCGGATTAACAATTAAACATTTAATCGGATATTGATGGATCGCTTCTTCCAGATGACGAAGGCTGATTCCGCAGATCGGATCGATGGGAATTTCCAGAGCTTTTCTTCCTGATCTTTGTATGCTCTGTAAAATTCCGAAATAAACCGGGGATTCCACCGCGATCAGATCTCCCGGCTTCGTTAAAACTTTGATACACAGATTCAACGCATCCTGACATCCGTTGGTTACGATTATATCGGATTCGTGGGAGGCGATTCCCTGGAAAGAGGCGCGTAACGCAAGTTGTTTTCGTAATTCCGGATATCCCTGCGAATTCTGGTAGTTGTGACCGTCCGCTATGAGGACCGCCTTTTTTAAATTCTTATGAAGCGCCGGAATAGGAAGATATCCTCTTTCGGGAATCGCCGTTCCTAATTGAAGAATATCAGGATTTTGTAATGAATCGATCAAGGATGAAATCCTTTCGTCGATTCCGAAGGACGGGACCAACTTCGGGCGTTTGGCCATTGAGGGAATTTTCGAAGCACCCTTTCTTGCTAAAACGACGTAACCGGATTTCGGTTTGGAACGGATATATCCCTCGTTTTCGAGCAATTCGTACGCTAGTAAAACGGTGGATATGCTCACTTTCTTTTCCACCGATATTTTCCGTAACGAGGGAAGTTTATCCCCGGCGCGGAAGATTCCCGATTCCATCATCGATCTAAATCCCACCGCTATGGATTCGTATTTCGAATTTTCATCTGTACTGGTTGAAAAGTTCATTTCTGTATCTGTTATGATCGTCCTGATTTTGATATAACATAAATCCATACGAAAGGAAATCATTTTTTATGAAACTCAGAATGTTCCAAATCGACGCTTTTGCCGAAACGGTCTTTCAAGGTAACCCCGCCGCCGTTTGTCCTTTGAAAGAATGGATTCCCGAGGAGCTCATGCAAAGGATCGCCGCGGAGAACAACTTGAGCGAAACCGCTTTTTACGTTCAAGAGGGTTCTTTCTATCGAATTCGATGGTTTACTCCGGAAACGGAGGTCGATCTTTGCGGACACGCGACGCTCGCCTCCGCGTTTCAGATTTTTCGCGAATCGGATTCGAAGGAAGAAGTCGTACGTTTTCAATCCAAGTCGGGCGAGTTAATCGTATTCAAAAAAGAGAATATACTTTATCTCGATTTCCCTTCCAGGATGCCGGAACAAGTTCGTGAAATTCCACAGACGATTTTGGAGGCGTTTTCTATTCCTCCGAAAGAAGTCTGGAAGTCCCGAGATTATCTTCTCGTTTACGATAACGAAACGGAACTGAAAGAACTTAAGTATTCCATGGAGGCCGCTTCTAAATTGGATTGTCTAGGTATCATAGCCACTTGTCCCGGAGACGAGCGTTACGATTTTTTTTCCAGATTTTTCGCGCCCCTGGCCGGGATTTACGAGGATCCGGTTACGGGCTCCTCGCATTGTAGTTTGATTCCATTCTGGTCTCGCAAACGAGTCCGGAAAATTATGAACGCGTATCAGGCTTCGCGAAGGGGCGGAAAATTATTCTGCGAAGATTTGGGAGAACGTGTGAGAATCGGAGGAACCTGCGTTCCTTATCTGGAAGGTTGGATAGAAGTATGAGCGAAAATCGAAATCGGTTTTCATCAAGGATTCTAAAATCCAATAAATCATTCATACGCGAAATTCTCAAAGTCACCGGCAATCCGGAAATCATCTCCTTTGCGGGCGGACAGCCGGATCCCGATCTTTTTCCCGTTACGGAGTTGGGTCGGTGTGCGGAATACGTATTTTCAAAGTACGGATCCAAACTTTTTCAATACGGAACCTCGGAAGGTTTCGCGCCTTTGCGGGAATGGATCTTCGAAAAATATTATAAAAATATAAACTATCCAGGTTGGGGACCGGAGAATATTCTGATCACATCCGGTTCACAACAGGCTTTGGATCTGATCGGAAAGATTTTCATCGATTCGGGGGATTCGATTCTCATCGAACGTCCCGGATATTTGGGAGCGATACAAGCCTTTGCCATGTACGAACCCGAATTTGTCGGTATTCCTCTTCGGGATGACGGATTGGATTTCGATTTTTTGGAACGGGAACTTTCTCGTTTGGAACCAAAGTTTCTTTATTCCAATCCGACGTTTCAAAATCCCACAGGCAAAACTCTGGCCGCGCATAAAAGAAGTTTCCTCTCCGAAATTTTGAGAAAACGAAAGGTTCTTTTGATCGAAGACAATCCCTACGGAGAAATTCGCTTCGAATCCGAAGCGATTCCGAGTATGATTTCCTATTATCCGGAAGCGACCGTTTCTCTGGGAACCTTCTCTAAAACCTTGTCTCCCGGTTTGAGACTCGGTTGGATTTTCGCTTCGAAGGAAATCGTAGAACGTTTGGTGGTCGCGAAACAGGCCGGAGACCTTCATTCCGGAACTTTTTCGCAGATTCTACTTCACGAATATCTCGAAACCTACGATTTTGAAACACAAGTAAATCGTATTCGAAATTCATACTTTAAAAAAATGGAATGTATGGAAAAGGCGTTGATCGAAAGTCTTTCCGATTTTGCGGATTGGGTTTCTCCGAAAGGAGGAATGTTTTTCTGGATTCGCCTTAAAAATTCGCTTTCTTCAAAGGATTTGTTCGAAGAAGCGATTCGAAATAAAGTGGCCTTCGTGCCGGGTTTTCCGTTTTATACGGATAATCCGGAAACGGATACGTTGCGATTGAATTTCTCCCATTCCTCCCTTGAAACGATCGAAACCGGGATTTCAAGGATCGGGGATGCGGTGCGGAAGATTTCGAAAATTCACGCTTAGGCGAAAGGGGAAACTTTTCCAGAAAGTTACGGTTTGGATAGGGAAATACGACAATCGGATGGAATATAAATCGTTTACGGCCCGTGATACGTTAACCGACACGGTAAGCAAAGCGGGAAAAGCGCGTTCGTTATCGATTCTTTCTTTTTTCGATTTTTTACTTTATACGGAATATTTCGAAAACGAATTTTCGCTTTCGATTTGACGATTCCGCTTTTTCATATACGTTTCTCGAAGTTTTTCGATTCCAACCTTTTCTTATAAAGCAAAAACGGCTTTTCGATCACAAGATATAATAACCAGGAGAATAGAAAACACCCCGCTACGGCCCCGCTTCCCGCGTAAAAAAAGACGAACGCGTTTATATTCGATGTTTTCGGTAGAATTTTGGATACGACGATTCCTCCGATCAGGATATTCCAGAGATACATAGTATAACTCAGTCGCGCGACCGGTCTGAATAAGGAAACGCCCATTAAAGAGGAAAAAAACGATCCGGGTTTTAGGGCGGAAGCGATCAAAAACCCATATCCTATATTCAAAAAATTGAATCCGATCGTCCTACGAATCCAAGTTTCCAAAGGAAACGAATGGCCTAGTATGAGAAAAACCGTCGCTATCCAGGGATAGAAATTGCTGATGATTAGGGATTCGTTTTCGTTTTTTCGAAAACGTGTTTCTAATTCGGCTAGAATCATACCGGCAATCAAAGCGTCCATTCGAGTATGCGAATATATGAGAACGGAAATATCAGAATTTTGGAATGCGTAGTAGATTCTAAACGCGGACGGAATCAGATATAATAAGATCAAAACCGAAATTCGCAGAATAAAATCGCGGCGTAACAGAAAAAACGAGGAAAAAAAGGGAAGAATCAGATAAAACTGTTCCTCGATGGAAAGGGACCAACCCACCAACGAAAGTCTTCGTTCGGAATAATTGGAAACGTAAAAGAAATCCGCGTACGAATTTTGAAGAATTTCCCGTAAGGACGTCATTTCCGCGATTTGAAATTCGGTCGGGTTCGGGATTTTTCCCAGACGATCGATTTGTATCGTGAAATAGAAATACAATACGAAAAGACAAAAATAATACGCCGGAAAAATCCGTAGGGTTCTAGAAACGAAAAATTTCGTTTTGTCGAAGGAATCGGGATCGTTTTCGTATTTTAGAATTCCTGAATATATTAAAAAGCCGCTTAGGACGAAAAACAGATCCACACCCGAGTTGAAATTGGAAAAGACGATTTTCAAAAAGTCGGGGAAATCCGCGGCGGGAAAAGGAAGCCATACGTGATAGAGAATCACCAAAAGTATCGCGAAAGCGCGAACTCCGTTTAACGCCGGAATTTCGGTTTCGTTTTTTATAAACGGAGAGAAAAGATAAAGCCGGATTTTATCGAACATCGATACGATCGGGTTTTAGAATCGATGGCCTTTTTGTTTCGCGAGAAGTTCCTTGATCAGATTTTTTTCCGACCTTCCCAAAATTCCTTTTTCTTCGAAAATTCCCAAAATCTCCATCGTAATTTCCGGTTCCAATACGGATAAATCCGCGAACAAGGACTGATGATTCAGTTTTCCGGATTGGTATTTTTCCAAAATAACATGCGAGGATTCTATGATCTGTTGTTTTCTCGATACTAATTCCTCCATCGTGGATAGAATCAGAAATATCTCCGGATCGTCTTCGAACAAGTTTAGAATGTGACGGTAAATCCCCGGACTCCGGATCGGAAGTTCGTAGATTCCGTCCTTTAAGGAAAGATAAAGTTCCTTTTCCTCCTCCACGCTGAGACCCGCTAGATGTTTTAGATCGGAAACCGCTTCCGGAGAAAGGATCGTCAGGAACTGAGAGGCGAATTCCGCGTCTTTGACCTCTTGCAGACAATACGCGATAAAACTGCTGATCCGTTTCGGAGAAAGGGATTTCCAATAATCGTTTCCTTTTATGTCCAGAAAGGCGGCGGTTTTTTTCTCCCTTTTTCTCTGGTCTTCCATTTGTTGAAAAATGTTATATTCGTGTATTATAATTTTATAAAGTAATTTATTGCTGAATGCGTCGATTACTTCCTTGATTTTTTCCGGCTCTAATATGGACAAAAAATACCGAAGCACTTCGAAATAAACGTCGCCCTTCGCTATAAAACGTTCGAGCACGAGAGGGTGGGCCTGCAAAAACGCGGACGCTCCCACGTTGATACCGGCCTTTCCTTCCGCGAACGCGTTCATTTTTTCCGCGGCGATACAGGATTCCCGGATTCGGGTACTCCATTCGTTCGGAATCAGATTTTGTCTGCAGTTGGCGGGGCAGGGTTCGTTTAAGGAGGTGCCGACTTGACAACGGATTTTCGAGATATTATCCAGACAGTTTCCTTTCGTTAAGGAACAAGATCTCCACAATCTCTCATTTCAGGAGCGTATGGATTTTCTATTTTGATTCCTTGACTGACCCAAGTTTTTTTGACCATCGGACAATAAAATCTGTTAAAAACACCGTTTCCGCCGGCGAGTTTTACGCTGTCCGCAAGAGTTTCCGAAAACGAGGAATATGCTTGGAAGAATTTTTCGAGGTCTTTGTTCTCCCGGGAGGGAAGGGAATTTGCCATGGTTTCGGCCTGAGACTTCAAACCACCGTTTAATGATGTCAGAGAAGCTAGTTCCGATCGCAATGGTTCGAGATTCGGAATTTTATTCTCCTCTTTCATCAGAAAAGCGTGAATCGTTTGGTTTTCCACGAGAATACGTTGTAACGCATCCTTTTCCCGTTCCGAAATCGGAAGCGAAGATTTCGAACAGGCGGATAAAAGAAGAAAAATCCCGAATGATAATATAAAAGTCCTTCTCATTTCTTTCCTCTCCGGAGGAGTTAAGTCTATGATTCTGGAAAAAACCTTGGTGTAAAGTAAGGAATAGAATAAAATATAAAAAATACTCGTATTCGATGCTGTTGCCGATCGTACTTGGAAAACGCAAATTTCCTAAAAATCGCTCAGAAAGAGAATAGTTTGTACGACGTTACGAATCGCGTTTTCCTTGTAGGAAGAAAGGAAAATCCGCTCCGGAAGAACGAATTTACCCGTAGAAACGGTTGCGTTATTCCACGGAATTGTAATTCTACTGAAAACGAAAATCGAGGTGTTTTTTGAGTTCGAACTTTTACGCCAAACATGTCTTTGTCTGCGAAAACGTGCGCGCGGAAGGGGAACGGATTTCCTGCGGTAGGTCCGGTTCCATTCAACTTCTCGCGTCTCTAAAGAAAAAGATGAAGGATATTTCCGTCCCGGGCAAAATCAGAATTCAAAGAGCCGGTTGTCTGGATCGATGCGAATTGGGACCGGTTCAGGTCAGTTATCCGGAAGGACTCTGGTTTTCCCTGAAAACGGAGGAAGACATAGACATATTCTTAAAATATTATATTCAATCGGAAGAATTCGAAAAAATCCAACATCTTCTTATAAAGGAAAACGCATGAACCTTCCCCAAACATACAAAGCCTTGGAACTGAGAGAATACAGCGAGAATCGGAATCGGGCGGTTCTCGTTGAAAAAAAATTCCGCCCTTTAAAAAAGGGAGAGGTTCTGATCAGGATTCATTCCGCTTCGATCAATCCTTCCGATCTGATGTTTTTACGGGGACTTTACGGTATTAAAAAGAAACTTCCGGTCGTTCCCGGATTCGAAGCGAGCGGAGTCGTCGTGGCGTCCGGCGGCGGTTTGTACGGAAATTATCTCAAAGGAAAAAACGTTGCGTGTACCGCACCGGGACGAGGCGACGGAGTTTATGCGGAATATATGATCACGGATGCGTTCAGTTGTCTTTCTATCGGAAGCCAACTTTCCTTGGAACAAGGAGCTTGTTTGTATGTGAACCCCATCACCGCGATCGCGATGGTGGAACAGGCGCAAAAATACGGAGCCAAGGCCTTGGTGCAAACGGCTGCGGCGAGCGCGCTCGGAAAGATGGTGGTGGGAATCGCCGCCAAAAAAGGAATGAAGGTCATCAACGTAGTACGGAAACCGGAACAGGAAGCCGCACTCAAGGCGATCGGAGCCGAACATATCCTCAACTCCGAGGCGTCCAATTTCGAAAGGCAACTTCGGGTCCTTTCCAACGAATTGAAAGCCACGGTTTGTCTGGACGCCGTCGCGGGAGAATTGACTACGAAGGTTCTCTTGGCGATGCCGTACGGAAGCCGTTGTATCGTCTACGGTGCGTTATCCGAAAAGGAGATTCCTTTGCACGCCGGAATGCTGATTTTTCAGGATAAAAAGTTGGAAGGATTTTGGCTTTCCACATGGGTTCCTCAACAAAGTCCCTATAAAATCTGGAAACTTTCCGGAGAACTGCGCGCGTTGGCGAAGAAGGAATTGAAAACGGATATCGCCGCGAAATTTCCTTTGGAAAAGGCAGTGGAAGCGATCGAAGACTACGCGGCGAATATGACCAGAGGAAAAGTTCTGATTCAACCCCCCTTTGCGGAAGGAAAATAAAAACTTGATACGTTTTTTACCGGAAGTACGGCCGAATAAAATCCTTTCTTTCGCGTTTTGGTTTCTTTCTTTGTCTAGTTTCGTCGTTTGTAGTTCCTTTACGGATAATTACAAAGCATTACAAAAATGTAAATTTCAAGTTTTGTCTTTGGAAGCGCAAAAGGCGGAATTGATCTCGTTTCCTCCGGTGCCTAAAATCGTATTTTTGGCCAAGGTCGAAATCGAAAATCCCAATGAAACGGACGTGACGATCCATAAGTTCGATCTTTCGTTTTACGTTCCGGACGTTTCCTCCCCAAAAGAATCGGAGCTGGCCCGCGTACAATCCGGAGAAAAGTTCGTAATTCCGGCGCTTCAGAAAAAGATCGTGGACCTACAAGTGGAAACGCTTTTCGAAAAAAAGATGGATCGAAATCTTTTACAGATCGCTCTCGGAATTCTGCAGGCGGGTTTGGCGGGAAAGGAATTGAATTTCTCCATCCGGGGAAGTTTCGAATACGAGACGATCTTCGGTTCGGTCCAGATTCCGGTGAACGAAACTGTGCCGTTAAAAACCGGAAAACGAAATTCCATCGGAATTCCGTTTGTGCCGAATCCCTTTGATTCGTCCGGACTTTTATCAATCAAGGAAACGATACGATGAAACGGAAGAATCGCAGTCGGATCGTTTGGATCCTCTTTTTATACGCACTTCTTTCGTTTGTCGCGATCGGTTGTTATCAAAAAAATACGGACGCCGATTTTTACAGTTTCGAAGACGCGAGCACCCGACTCGTCGTGGCATACGCTTCCAAGGACGCGATCTGCAACTCTTCCCGCAGAATTACCGCTTTGGTTCCCGGTCGCGCCAGAAAGAAAGACATCGATTTTTGCGTGAGCGCGGTTATGGCGGTAAGTTGCGAGGCATGGGCTTCGACCGGAGCGGATGCGACACCTGCTACGTGTAAGGCGATCGAGTTTCGATTTTAAGGAAATTCTAATGAAACCCGCGGAATGGTTTTTCGGAATCAGCCTTGTTTTTGCCGGTTTGATTTATCTTTTTCTACTTCTTGTGCGCAAAAAGGAAACGAGCGGAGGAAATTCAGTCGTGAAATATTCGCTCCCCAAGGAAGAGGAAAACTCCCGGTCGAAAATTTCCGAATCCCGCGAAACTCCGAAAAACAAAACGAACATTCTGGAGGTTTTCGATTACAACGGGATTAAGATTCTGCACGAGAACGGTATTTACACGGTGAACGCCGGCGGGGAAATCGAAGTTTATGCGTCCTGGCAAACACTTCCTTCCCGCTATCAAAGAATGGTCAAAGAAATGGATCATCGTGCTACGGGCGAAAAAAAAGCGGGTAAGTATTACATGGAAATTTTAAACGGAGTGTATTACGTTATTTTTCCGGACGGGAAAAAACATAAATACAAACGTTTCGAAGAGATCCCCGAAAAGATTCGGAAAAATCTCGGGTATTGACGGTTAACGTCCCGGTTCGAATGCTTGAACACGCGTTATACGATTTTCGATCCATATCCTAAAATGCGGCGTGTCGTCCGATTAAGGGAGATTTTTTTGAATCATTTCCCTACATGAATTCGATAGGGAGGATTCGTGATCCATAAGGCATTTTAAAATTCGACCGCCTCCGGGAATCACAAAGGCGCAGTATTTACTTCTATCTTCCGAACACGCTTCCGAATGTTTACGGATTTCTTCCTTTTTCTTTGTCAGCCAATTTTTACACGTTTCGGAAAGATCGGATTCTTTTTCCAGTAAACACTGCATTTGGGAAAGTTTTCCACGTTCCTTTTTTTCGGAACAAAGTCGTTCGGCGTCGGTAAAACAACCTTCCGATGTCGGTTTCGATCGGAGTCCGTTAACGAAACAAAAGGAAAATAGGAGAGAAGTATATAATAATTTTATCATATAGTTTTTCCCGTTTTTATCGGATCCGAATCGCTCTTGGAAAGGTGGGACAAGCGGATACACATTGCCCGCATCCGGTGCATCCTTTGGAAAAGGACGGTTTGTTTCCTTTGAAACTTACCACACCTTCTACGGGACAGGCGTCCTTACAATTCGAACACGTTTTTTGTCCGCTTTTTTGATTGAGACAGTATTCGAAGATTCCCTTCGCTTGACCCAGTTTGGGTTTGGAGCCGTCCCTGAACGGGATCAAAGCGTCGTCCTTACAAGCGTTGATACAAGGCCAATCCTTACAAAGCATACACGCGTTCAGATTTACGTCCATACGGGGAACGTGTTTTTCCGAAGTTTCGTCGAAAACCGGAAATAATACGCTGTAAGGACAGGCGTAGATACAATCTCCACAGCCGGTGCACTTTTTTAAAAAATCGGTTTCGTCTAACGCGCCCGGCGGGTATTGTACGTTTTGAATTCTTCTCTTTCGATTCGATTTGATTTCTTGAGGAAGTGCGAACCCCGTTTTACGTTTGGATTTGTTTTTTTTGGCGGGCGGTGCGGAGGAAAGAGAAGGTCGTTCTGGTTCCGTGACTTCCTTAAATCCGGATACGATCTCGGAAGCACTTTCTTGGGCGAGGTCCAACATTCTTGCCAGACCTTTTTTGAAAAAATCCTTACGATTCAATCTTCCCGCACTCTTTCGATTCTGGCGCCTAACGCGCGCAGACGAGTATCTATGTTTTCGAAACCCCGATCGATTTGTCCTATGTTGTGGATATAACTCGTTCCTTCCGCACAAAGGGCCGCTATGATCATCGCCATTCCGGCGCGTATATCGGGGCTTGCCACTTTTTGACCGTAAAGTCTGGAATGTCCGATCACGATCGCGCGATGCGGATCGCAAAGAATGATTTGTGCTCCCATGGCGATGATATTATCCACGAAGAACAGTCTGGATTCGAACATTTTTTCATGAATCAATACCGTGCCCTTACACTGAGTGGCGGTGACCAGGGCGACCGAAGTCATGTCCGCGGGAAATCCCGGCCACGGAGAATCGTCTATCTTCGGGGTCGCTCCGTGGTAATCGGGGATGATTTCCATTTTCTGATCCGCAGGTACAAGAATTCCGTTTTCGTGAGGGCGCACTTCGATTCCGAGACGGGAATAAACCATACGGATCATACGGATGTCCTCCAATTCCACGTCGCGGATCATCAATTCTCCACCGGTAACGGCTGCGAGGCTGATAAAAGAACCCACTTCCAAATAATCGGAACCGATCCTGTGTTCTTTGGCGGGAGGTTTGAGCGAGGCCACACCTTCTATGGTGAGAATGTTGGAACCTATTCCCGAAATTTTCGCGCCGGCAGAGTTTAAAAAATGACAGAGTCGCTGAACGTGGGGCTCGCTTGCGGCGTGGCGAAGGGTCGTGGTGCCTTCGGCAAAAACGGCCGCCATAACCGCGTTTTCCGTTCCCGTGACGGAAGCCTCGTCCATCAGAATATCCGTTCCTCGGAGTCGGTCCGCTTTAATTTCGTATCCGTCCGGAAAAACTTCGATCGTCGCACCTAATGATTGTAATGCGAGAAGGTGCGTATCCAATCTTCTCCTTCCGATTTTATCGCCGCCGGGTTTGGGAAGAAAGACCCTTCCCGTCATTGCAAGGATCGGCCCCGCAAGCGTAACTGCGCCGCGAATTCGGGAACAAAGTTCTTCGGGAAGTTGGTTTTTCAGATTTCCGTCGTGTTTAAAAAGATACGTTCCCGGTTCCTCCTCGACGATCTCCATTCCCAGATGCCGAAGCACTTCCATCAACATCAGTACGTCCGAGATCACGGGTATATTGCTGATACGCACTTCTCCTGGAACCATACATACCGCACCGAGAAGTGGTAGCGCCTCGTTTTTATTTCCTTGCGGAACCACGGTTCCGTGAAGCGGGGTCTTTCCAATGATCTTAAAATACGAAGAACTCATAATGATAAACTGTAGGATCCGTTCTTTCTGGCAATCGAATTGTAGCGACTCTTTCGACTGTGTTTTTAGGTGATAAATTCCCGGTCTTCGATCAAGAACGGTTTCCTAAGATGAATTCTGTTGACTTCCCGTTCCGATCAGGAGATGAACGTTTTATCCATGGACACTTTACATCATCGTTTTCAGCAGTTCCAGAAGACCGTCTGGTTCAATCTATTCTGTTATCTTTGGACAGGGCTTTTTTCTTTTCTGGCGTTTGCGCCGATTTCCCTCAGTCATTTCGTTTGGATCGCTCCGTTCGGTCTTTTTTGGCTGAGTCTGAAATACCACGGAAGTTATAAAAAATTATTCTACCACGGTCTTTTGATCGGAGTCGTTTTTTATTCGATTTCGTTTCATTGGATCATCCACATGTCCATCACCTTCGGAAACTTTCCGTATCCGGTCGCCGTTTTGATCCTTCTCTTTGCGGGACTTCTTTTCAGTTTGAAATTTCCGATCTTTATGCTGAGTTTTTCGTTTCTTTCGGGAAAGATAGGCCGTCATTCGGTTTGGGTTGCGGGTTTTTGCGGGTTGTTGTCCGAATTGATCGGCCCTCAATTGTTTCCTTGGTATTGGGGAAACTTGGCTGCCGGGAATCTGATCCTGGCTCAGAACGTGGAAATCACCGGGGTTTACGGTATCAGTTTTCTAGTGTTTGTGGTTTCTTATACGTTGTTCCAATCGAATCCCTGGCATTGGAAAGAAATATTCCGATCGAAGGAAAAAAGAAATCAATATCTGCGGTTTATCGCCTTTCCTTCGCTCTTGCTTCTTGCGTTCATCGTATCCGGAATCATTCTTTTTAAAAAATGGGAAAACGTAAAGCCGGTCAAATCGTTGAACGTGCTGGTGATCCAGCCGGACGCTCCTCTGAGTTTTCGCGACGGACGAGAGGTAAAAGAATCGATCGAAGCGTTGATGGCGCGTATCGAACGTCTGGCCGAAGAAGGCGTGGTAAGAATGGGGAAAAAGCCGGATCTGATCGTATTACCGGAAGCTGGCGTGCCGTTCTTTTCTGCGCATAACACTCCTGTGACGACGATCGCGAGGCGATTGTATTGGCACCGTTTCGATTCCTTGATGTTCCTTTTGGCGAATAAATACAAGGCGAACGTTTTTTTCAACGAAATCGACGCGGGATACAAGGGAACTCCGGGATCTCGAAATTTAAGATATTATAATAATAACGTATTGTATGATCCTAACGGGGATAGAAGGGACGCGTATCAGAAGAAGTTTCTTCTGATGTTCGGAGAATATATGCCCTTCGATTTTTTATACGATCTGAGTCAACAGACGGGAAGATTCGAGCCGGGTCTGACCCACAATCTAATACGTTATTATACGCCTGAGGATAAAGACAAATCTCCGAAGGGGTTACACTTAGGTTGGATTGATACGGAGAATTTGAATCACGAAACGGTTCGGTCCTATTACGAACCTGCGAAAACGGAACTGAAAGAAGCCGGAAAATTTCTTCCGTTGATCTGTTACGAAGTGATTCTTCCCGAGTTTGTGAGGGAATTTAGGACGGCCGGGAATCCCGAATTTATCGCGAATTTGACCAACGATAAATGGTACGGAACGACTACGGAAAGCGATCAGCATATGGAACTCGGAAGGTTGCGTTCCATCGAGTTGAGACGGTGGATGGTTCGATCCACGAATTCAGGAATTACTGCGAATATAGATCATCTCGGGAGATTCGTAGGCGGCAAAAAAACCGGATTGATGACCGCTGAAACACTTTCTGAAACGATCGATGTGATCGATTCTCCTCCGACGTTTTATACTCAGTATGGGAATTTGATTCCTTGGGTCATGTTGGGTCTGACCGGAATTTATTATCTGAATCTTTTGATCGGGATCAAAAAGGGAAATAAGGGTATTTCTTAATCGTTTCTTTTGGTAACTTGACCGGTTTTTTCAAGGAAAATAGGGAAATGGATTGTTTGGATCTGTGCTGTTTTTCTTGGATTTTTTCGTGGATCAAGGATTTCGTGTGAGTTCCCGCACAAGTTTGACTACAAAAGAAAATTTCTCCGCAAGAAAGTGGATCCGGGTAGAGGTATGAGTTCCCTCATACGCTTCCCCGGAAAAATTTTTTCCCGCGGGGAGCTCCCACACAAAAATATCGGCTCCTTGTAGTTCAGTTACAAGGATTGCAACGAGCCCTGGAGGGTGTGGGAGCTCCCACACCCTCCCTCTCAAATTTACGGATTGATCAGATAGTACGAAAGAATTCCGTGATACGTTTCTTCCGAACCTGAAATGAGTTGTTTGTCGGGACAATGAACGGTCAGGTCCGCCAAAGAATAAATTTGATACGGTTTAGCGAAAAATAACCGGATAAAAAAACGAAGAACAGCGGAAATATTGGAAAGCACGTTGATACTTCCGACAGATCGCCTTCGAATCAGTTCGGCGAAACATCCGTTATCCAAATGGATTTTTTCGCGAAGCGGAAGTTCATATCCGGAAAAAGGTTCTTTCTCCGATTCTAACGTTTCAAAACGAATCACTTTTCCCGATAAAATGGTCTTACCCGCCGGACTCAAAAGAACCGCGGTTCTAAAAAAACCTCCGGGAAACGAATCGTTTCCGATAAATCCCCCCGTATAAAAACGGAATTCTTTCCCGTTGATCGAACGGAAAAGTTCCCAACGTCGGCTGTATTTATAAACTTCATAGTTGGTCAGAAGATGTTCCAATCCACCGGTTCCGAGCAAATCCTTCTTTTTACCGTCCTGAACGAGATAACCCCAAGCCGACTGAAAAGAATAAGCCATATCTGCCTGTACGAATCCGGCCGAATCTTTTACCGGATACTTTCCTCCGGAAAGGGAAACCCCTTGTTTGAGATCGGATTTAAAAGATAAGAATAATTTAATATTCTCCGTTTCCTGTTGGATTTCTATCCCTTCCGAATTGAGATTCATCCTATTGTTTTCGATCTTAAGATCGAACTTTCCCTTTTCCGCGGTCAGTTCTTTGGAGGAAAATTCTTTGGTTACGAATTGGGTCCCTTCCCCCAAAGTGTGAACGACCAAACTGATCCCGCAATTTTTCGTACCCGGACCGAGATTGCTGACTAAAAACGTCGCGTAGATGAACGTCTTGTCGTCCCGATAGGAAAAATTCCAGGCTTGAAAATATCCTTCCTGAGAATGCGGCTGAAAAGAATAATCTTTCAACGACGCCTTTCGCAAGTTCGTAAAATCTTCCGCTTTTACGTCCGAATACGAAAAGAACGAAACTAAAAATAAAACCGATAAAACTCGGATAAGCGGCGGAATCGTCGGAACTTTTGCGGAAGGATTTCCCGGGCGTCTCGAATATAACATGCAGAAAGAACTTACGCCCGGGAGACATTCGATCAAGCAGAATCTTTTTGCGCTTCCGTTTTCGTAATCGAAAGATCGGCTAAAACACAATCGGTTTCATAAAGATCGGAAAGGCAGACGATCTGAAAAATCGGATGATCGTTTTTGCCTTCGAATAAAAACCGTTCCTGTTCCTCCCGGATTCCGTCCAAATGAATCCATGAATCGAAACGGTTTCCGGATTTTAATACTACGGCGAAATCGTAGGTTCCGATCTTTTTGAAGAACACGTCGAAATCATCCGATTCCCGCTTTTCCAACTCGAATCTTAATTTTTGAGAACCGAGTTTTTTCGATTCCGAAACGACGGGCGCGTAGTGTCGATTGAGAGCGGAAAGAATTTTCCTGAATTCGTCTTTCCTTCCCTGCAAACGCATCCATTCTCCGTCGTCCAAATTTACGGTTTCCTTCATGGTTTACCCCTTCGAGATAAACCGGTTCCGAAACGGTTCGACAAGAACGGGATTCCCGCTCTTTTTTTGGAATTCCCCGGAAAAAATCTAATGCGGACGTTCGAAAGAGAATACAATAGAGTCGGGACGTTTTGATTCCTTCCGGACGATCTTCTTTTTAATAAATCTTGCTAAAAAACGGAAAATCAAAATAGTATCTTTCAGAACTATGGAATCCGATCTATTGGGCATATTCTGGACGGAAAAAATCAAGCTGACTCAATATATCATTCATAATACGAAACATTTGAGTTCCGCTCAGCTGGATTTCGCGCCGAAGCCGAAAGAATCCGTTCGTTCCTTTTTGCAAGCGATGGTGGCGGGGGATTTTTTTCTCCGGGTTTCGCTTCCCATTTCCGTCGGAATCAGTTCTTTTCTTCCGATCGCCAGACAATCCGAAGAGGAGATCGAAAAGGATTTAGTCCGGTTTCGGGATCAGTTCGGATCACCGGCGCTTCCCATCGGCCTGAAAGAAGTAATCACCCAAAGCGCCGAAGAGCTTTTTTTCGAAGATTGTAATCCGGAACTTAAACCGCTTTTTTCCCGTTGGAAGCGGATTCTCATCCGTTTGGAAAAGACGATTCTTTCCTTCCGCGCCAAGGATTCGCTTAAATACCGCTACTTTTCGGTGATCGGAATCGTTTCGCTTCCCGTTGCGGTCAATTATTTCGAAATGCAGAATCTGGCTTGGCTTCGGAACGGAATCCTGAAAACGATGGAGAACCCTCGTTTTCCGACCCGATAACTTTGAAACAAAAGAATATTCTACTATTTTAATATTGTAACTATCTAAAGGAGAATTCAATGGCAAAGATCAAGGTAAAAACCCCGCTCGTGGAATTGGACGGGGACGAGATGACCAGGATCATCTGGAAGGAGATCAAGGATCGATTCATCCATCCGTATCTCGATATCGAACTGGACTATTATGATTTAGGAGTGGAATACCGGGATAAAACCGATGATAAGGTGACGGTGGATTCCGCACACGCGATTCAAAAATACGGGGTCGGCGTAAAGTGTGCGACCATCACTCCCAACCAGGACCGCGTTAAAGAATACAATCTCAAACAAGAATGGAAATCCCCCAACGGAACCATTCGTTCGATTCTGGACGGAACCGTTTTCCGTAAACCGATCATCGTGAACAATATTCCCCCAGCGGTTCGCTCCTGGAAAAAACCGATTACGGTGGGACGTCACGCCTACGGAGATCTTTACAAAGACACCGAACTTTATATTCCCGAAGCGGGAAAGGTTGAGTTGGTTTACACCGGAAAAGACGGAAAGGAAAAACAAAGGGCTTTGATCCACGACTTCGACGGCGCGGGTGTGATCATGGGTCAACACAACCTGGACAAATCCATTTTGAGTTTTGCGCAGGCTTGTTTCAATTATGCTATTTCCGAAAAAATCGACCTTTGGTTTGCGACCAAGGATACGATTTCCAAAAAATATCACGCTCGTTTCCGCGCGATTTTCGACGAACTGGCGAAAGCCAAGGAAGCCGATCTCAAAAAAGCGGGAATCGAATATTCGTATTTTTTAATAGATGACGCGGTCGCACAGCTTATGAAGAACGAAGGCGGAATGCTCTGGGCCTTGATGAACTACGACGGGGACGTGATGAGCGATATGGTCGCTTCCGGTTTCGGATCTCTCGGTTTGATGACTTCGGTTCTGGTTTCTCCGGACGGAAAGTTCGAATACGAAGCCGCTCACGGAACCGTCACCAGACACTATCGCAAATATCAGCAAGGAGAAACCACCTCCACAAACTCGGTCGCTTCCATCTTCGCATGGACCGGCGCCTTGATCAAACGAGGCGAATTGGACGGAACTCCGGACGTGGTCGCATTCGGACAAAAGTTGGAAAAAGCCGTGATCGATACGATTCAAGGCGGAGAAATGACCAAGGATTTGACTCTTCTCTGCACCGATCCGAACGCTAAGGCTTTGGATACCTTTCAGTTTATGGAAGCGATTCAAAAACGACTTTAAGTTTCTCGAAAATTCCCGGTTCGGTTTCGGGCCGGGAATTTTAAAAAAGGTTTATGAAGTTCTCGTTCGCATTTCCTTTCCTCAATTTTAGAGTGTTACGCGTCGGAATTCCGTCCTTCTTCGTCTTTCTTCTTTTATTTCTGAGCGATCCGCTCTTTTCCCAAAGATCACCGAAAGAGCCCCTTCCACCGTCCGAACCTACCGTCGGAGGAGATAATCGAAATCAACGGGGAGAAACCTCCAAAGAAACCGGGACCGGCGTGGACGAAAAAGGGGAAAAAAAAGTGAAACTGATCCTTTGTGACGGTCGCGACGTGGAAGGTTATTGGAAAAATCCCTCGTTGGAGTTCAAATTCCAACATAAAAAAGGGGGAATTACATATTCAAAATCCTTAAAGTTAGAGGAGCTTTCAAAAATAAGGGTCCTTTCCTGGAAACTCAAACCGGGAAATAAACGGAAGGAAGGAACTCCGTACCGCGCCGAACCGTATCAAATCCAGATGGTTTCTTTTTCCGGAGAATCTTTTCAGAAGGAGCCTTCTCCCACCGGAGAAATCCAACAGATACGGTTGAACAATCAATTCGGAGAAACTACGTTGTTTTTTTATTGGAACGATCTTCAATATGAAAACGGCCAGTGGTTTTCCGGTTTAAAACCCTTTTTCGGAGAATTCCGCACCGATTGCCATACGGACGTGGTCCGAGAAATTCAGTTTCCCGCAGTAAATTAAATATTTTGAATGTATTCTATAATCTTTCTTTCCGAATACGGTTTGGGAAGAACGTGGATGTTCTTTAACGCAGCGGAATCGCTTAGTTCCGCATCCTCTTCCAAACCGGTCAATACGGCGATCTTAATTTCGTCGTAACGTTTTCGGCTTCGTATCGAGTGTACGAGGTCTTCGCCTGAAAATCCAGGCATGATCCAATCCGTAAAAACGTAGGAAACCGTTTCGTCGGTGGTTTGAAGAAAGTCGAACGCCTTTTTTCCTTCCGTAAACGCTTGGAAGGAATATCCGTTCTTTTTTAGGATTTTACCCAAAAGAAGAAGGTTCAATTCCGAATCGTCCACGATCAGTATTTTTCCCGTTTTGGAACTCGGAGTCGCCGTTTCGTTGGAGACGTACGCGAGATCTATGATTTCCTTAATGACGGTTTTAAAATCCTCTATATCGGAAGGTTTGGGAAAAATTCCGTCAAACCCGTACTCCGCCGATTTGTTCCGATTGGATTCGATGTCTCCGGAAGTAATCAGATATATTTTAGAATTTCTGCATGGACTTTGTCTTTGGTTGAGGAGTCCGCCGCGGATCAGTTTACACACGTCGAAACCGTCGGAGTCCGGAAGAATCATTCCCACGGTGATCACGTCGAAATGCTCCGAAAAGGCGAGCTCCAAACCCGTTTTCGCGGAACCGGCTTCCAAAATCCGAAAGTCCTCCGCCGGAAAAAAGGAGGATATGATTTTTCGAACCGTGGCTCCCGAATCAAGAACGAGGACTTTCAAGTTCCCGATTCTCCCCATCCGACGTCGGTAATTTCCGTTTCGTAAACCGAAACCGCACGTTCCAGTTTTTCCGTAATTTTTTCCATAGGCTGGACGTGTTGTCCGTCCGGTTCGGTCCAAACGAGTTCGTCGGATTCGGCGTCGAAATTCAAGCTGATATAATAAACGGGAGAATTTCCTGCGGCGGATTTGTCGTTTAACGGCAGTAAGGTGAAAGAACCGAAAAGCGAGAAAACGGATCGATACGATCCGTTTTTGAATTCGAAATTAAAGGAACGAGGCCATTCTTGGGATTCGGATTCGGGAGTAAGACGAAACTCCTTTCCCAAAAAAGAAATCAACGTTTCCGTAATACGAATCCTGGCTTGCAGGGAATTTTGATCTTTCATTTCTCTACGGATTTTGCCTCGTTCCAAAGTTCGTCCATCTCTTTCAGGTCGGATTCCGAAACGCTCTTACCGCGCGAACGCAGCTCCGTTTCTATGTGTTCGAATCTTCTTTTGAATTTTGCGTTGGCTCTCGTGAGCGCCGATTCCGCCGAAATTCCCAAATGCCTTCCGAGATTTACGAGGCTAAAAAGCAAATCTCCAAACTCTTCTTCGATTCGAACCTGATTGTTTCCGTCCGTTTTTTCACGGTCCCATTCCGTCAAAAATTCTTCCATTTCCTCGCGGACCTTGTCCTGTACGTCGGAAATATCTTTCCAATCAAAACCCGTCTTTGCGGCTTTCTTTTGATATTTCTCCGCCTTTAAAAGCGAGGAGAAATTTTCCGGAACGCCTGAGAAAATAGACGAGGAACTAGGTTTCTTCTTTTCTTTATCTTTGATTTTTTCCCAATTTTCAATCACTTCCCGGGAAGAGGAAAGACTGAGTTCTTCGGGCCGAAATACGTGGGGATGTCTGAAAATCAATTTATCCGAAATGGCTTTGGCTATGTCGCTTAAATCGAACGCCTTCCTTTCTTCCGCCAATCTTGCGTGAAAGACCACTTGGAAGAGCAGATCTCCCAGCTCCTCTTTGAGAAGTTCGTCGTCCTTTTTTAGAATCGCTTCGATCACTTCCTGCGATTCTTCGATCAGATAGGGAACCAGCGTTTGATGATCCTGTTCCTTGTCCCAAGGACATCCGTTTTCTCCGCGTAAAACCGCAGTCACTTCCTGAAGTTTGTCGATTTCTTCTCTGAGCGAGTTGGCTTTCATCTGGAAATTCCTCCGAATCGTCGGGAAGTTGATATCGTCAATTTTTTCCAACGTTGATCGATTCGCATCCCTTTTCAGCCGTTTCGGGCCGGGATTGGATTGACGGGAGCCGCAAAATTGAAGTATAGTTCTAAAAAATACTTTTTAGGCTCTGTATGATACGTTCAAAAAGTCTTATCGTTCTTTCCCTTATCTTAATCGCGGTCGCAAGCCGTTACTTGCCTCATCCGGCGAACTTCACTCCCGTTCTTGCGATTTCCCTTTTTGCCGGTGCGCGTTTCGTTTCCAAAAAACTTTCTCTTTTGATTCCGGTCGGAGCGCTTTTGATCAGCGACCTTTTGATCGGTTTTCACGATCAAATGTTGGCCGTTTATGCGATAACACTTCTGATGGTCGTTGCGGGTTGGAAACTTCGTGAAACTTCTTCCGCTAAAAAGATCGCCTTGTGGTCGTTAGGCGGTTCCTTTCTCTTTTTCCTCGCGACTAACTTTTATGTTTGGGCTTTGGGATATTATTCCTACGATTTGAACGGCCTTTTACAAAGTTACCTTATGGCGATCCCGTTCTTTCACAATACTCTCCTGGGCGATTTGTTTTACAACGGAATCCTTTTCGGAGGTTTTGCGCTCTTCGAAAGAGCCGGATGGTTTAAACTGGCTCCCGTTACCATAAAGTAACGAGTATTCCTTTTATCCGTTTGATTCGATTCCGGTCTTCCTCGATCGGAATCGAGATTCCGTTTTTTTCCATTTCGACGTAGAATTTCGTTCGTTGTCCGGATCGATCTTCCTTTTTCGTTTTTATTCTTCTTTTTTATTCCCTTGCCTTGTTCCCTGCAAAAAAACGGATTCTATGAAATCGTTGCTCCGTTTTTCGGATTCTCTTTTCCGTAGAGCCGAGGTTCGCAGTATATTCTATTTTTCTGAAGTTGTAAGCGATCAAAGAATCAGGGACACTCCCAGATAAAATCCGTAATACGCGTCCACGACTTCCTTTTCCAGAGCGGGTCTTGTTGCAGCAAGATCCAAAGGTTTGGTGATCGTGTTTAAGGAAGTGGCGCTGATCACGTCCGGTAAAAGTAAGGACGCGTTGTAGTTATATCCGGTCACGTAGGATCGCATCTCCGTATATTGAAATCCGATCGTAAATCGGAGCCAACTTTTTCGGAAAAACGAAATTCCCGAATCCAACTGATATCCGTTCCGTTTTAAGAGGTTTTCTCCCGCCGATCCCGCGGTCTCCGTTATCAGAAAATTTTGAATCCCGTTGTAAGCGGTGGTGGCGTTCGTTTTTAAATGATATTTTCCTAATGTTTGAAAGTAATCCGCGTTTACGTGTACTTGAAAGTAGGAATTGAGTTTTTTTACGATTCTAAAACCGATCTGAGGTCCTAAGCCGCCGCCCTTTTCCTCCATATTTCCGAATCCCAATCCTCCCGGAAGGTTTCCGTATTCTTTGGAATAGATGTCGAGATTTCTAATTCCCAAAGAAGGACCGATCCTTGTACCGGATCCCGTTTGGAAAAAATACAGGAAGTTCAACTGGATATCGGTTCTCCGGAGTTCGGGTTGGTATGTGCTAAAAAATTGATTTAGGTTATCCGGGGTGGGATTGACGTTGATCGAAGAATAGGAAGGTCGGATTCTGAAATCCAGAAAAGAAGCCTCCACTCCGAATTTTTTGGATTCGGTCAAAAATAGAAATCGTATCGGATAAGCCGTCTTCGTATTTCCCTGAGGATTGGAATAATAGTTCCCGTTGGTGTTGAGCAGGTGCGCGTCGAAACCGCCGAGAGAGGCGATCGTGTCCACGTTTCGATAGGCGCCGCTCGTATAAAGAAAGGAATTGATTTCGTTTGCGGCCACGTTTTGTCTTCTTGCGAGCGATTCCGGAACCCAAGTCGCTTGTTGAAATAAGATTCCGATTTCGAACGTGGACCCTTTGGGAACTTGTTCCAATTCCTCTTCGTGTTTTGCGTTTCTTAGTTCCGTCGCTTCGTTTCGTTTGCGACGAACCTCCAAAATCAATCTTTGTCTCGTCACCGGATCCTGGCTTTTGCCGGCCTTGATTTCGAGTTCGTTCGCCTCCGCTTCCAAAACCTCGGGTGTCTTCGAAGCAACGGATCGATTTTGTCCTTCGACTTGTGATTGAAGGAGGACGATAGAAAACAAAAAGGAAACGAATGATTTTAGAAGTAGATTTTTCATATGACTCGGAGTGAGAGTTAAGTAAATCGACGGAATTCGAAATTCAAACATTTTTTTCCATAAGATCGAAAAAGAAAAACGTTTCGGAACATCCCTCCGTATTTTTTCGTTTTTATTAAACGAAAATTTAACGCTCGATAAAACCAAGGAATCGTCCGATTCCAATCAGTAAGGTTTCTAAAAAATAAAATCATGAATGTAAGCAAATCCGCAATTTGCGTTTTTTGCGGTTCCCGTTTGGGAACCGATCCGATTTATGTCGAGACGGCTCGGGAATTAGGTCGTCTTCTTGTGGAAAAAAATTTCGATCTCGTTTTCGGTGGAGCTTCCGTCGGAATCATGGGGACGATCGCCGATGCCGTGATGGAGAAGGGCGGCTCCGTTTCCGGAATCATTCCCGATTTTCTTTCGGTAAAGGAAGTTAAACACGACCGCGTGAAGGATCTTATGATCGTTTCCTCGATGCACGAAAGAAAGTATAGGATGTATGAGCGGTCTTCGGGGTTTATCGCGCTTCCCGGCGGAATCGGGACCTTGGATGAACTCGTGGAAATCACGACTTGGAATCAATTGAAGCTGATCTCCAAACCGTTGGGATTGTTGAACGTCAAAGGATATTTCGATCATCTTCTGGATCAATTGGGAAGAATGGTGAAGGATGGATTTCTGGACGTGGAGACAAAGGAGAATTTGATCGTCTCGGAAAATCCGAACGAACTTTTAGATCGATTGAGCGCAAGATTCGTATGAATGTTTGTTTCGGAAGGTTTTTGTAGAAACGTAGAAACGTAGAAACGTAGAAACGTAGAAACAGTTATTCCTTTTCCGGTTCCGGTTCTAAAAGCGAAATCATTTCTCCGTTTTCCGATTCTTTGGCTAAATCCAACGGTGATTTTCCGTCGAGATTTTTGAGGAACGGAGATGCGTTCGATTCGAGCAAAAGTCTAACCAGAGAAATTCGATCGTTTGCCACCGAGGAATGGAGCGGAGTATTTCCTTCTTTGTCGATCGAGTTCGGGGAAATTCCCAAAGAAATAATTTGTTGGGTTTTTTCTTCGTCCCCTTCCTCGGCCGCCAGGAATAGAAGCTCCGTCAGAACTTTTTTGAGGATTTTAACGACGTGATGATACTTTTGACGGTCCGCTTCCTCCAATCCAGTTTTACCCGAAGCATTTCGTTTTAACGGATCGGCTCCGATTTTCAACAGTCGTTCCAAACATTCCACGCTGTCGTGTGAAGAAGCCAGCAGCAGGGCAGTGTTTCCGTCCGCATCGCGGTTTTCCAAAATGGATTTGGTTTCTTCCTTTTCCAGGAATAGATCCAATATTTCGAAATCGTTGTGAAGCGAAGTAAGATGTAGTACGGTTCTGCCTTCGGAATTCTTTTTTAAAAAATCCGCCTCGCGATTCAAAAAATATTCCACGATGGAAAGATGTCCCAGATCGACCGCTAAAAGAAACGGGGTATAACCTTCTCCGTTTCTTTCTTCCAGATCCGGTGTCGAAGTGGGGTTTTCGTACACCCATTCCACGATCTCCACGTTCCCCGTACTGACCGCTTTCGTTAAGGCGGTATTACCGGAATAGTCCCGGCGACTACAATCCGCTCCGGCTTCCAAAAAGATCCGGATGAGTTCCTCGTTTCCGAGATCCAAACAGGTAAGAAGCGGGGTTTCTCCACGAGAGTTGGTCTCGTTCGGATCGGCGCCCGCTTCGAGTAGAAGTTCCACCGCTTCCCGATCCGTATTTTTTACGGCCCAGGACAATACACCGAATCCATAACTATCCTTATATTCCTTCAGCCATTCGAGAAGAGCCGGTTCTCCTTCCATTTCGGAAAGTAGTCTTTGGATTTCTTCCGTCTTTCCCGTTTTTACGGCGGAAAAAAGATCGATCAGTAAATCAGAGTATTCGGTCAGAAAAAATTCTCCAATAGGAAATAGAGGAACGTCAGCGTCGGAATCGAGAGAATGGTTCCGATTCCGGGAAAGGCTGCAGAAAGGTCGGGACGATATCCCATTTGTAGAGAGACAATGGAAGCTGTGATCATGGGTGCCATTCCTGCCTCCAATACGGAAACTCGCAGATGGTCCGGTTGTACATCAAAAAATCGGTAAACAAGAAGTATGAAACTCGGCGCGAAAAGCAATTTATAAATTAGTCCTAAAGTTAACGGAGAGATCCAGGATTCGGTTTTTGGGGTGAATTTAGAACTAGGATGTTCAAAATTAAGTTGAAACCCGACGGTAAAAAGAGCAATCGGCACCAGCGTTTCTCCTAAGATTTTGAATGCGGAATGAAGCGATTCCGGGATGGTGAAAAGTCTTAGGAAAAACGAAAAAAGTAAAGCAAGAAACGGAGGGAAGGTGAATAGCTTTTTCAAAATGGATGCGATCCAATTCCGATTTGGTTCTTTTTTTTCCGTGGGAGACTCAAGAACCGCAAGGATAAAACCGGGAATCGACAAACACAAAAAGGTTCCGAATTGATCGGCGATCAATACCGAAGGCGTGATTTCCTCGCCGTAGAACATCCTCAAAACGGGAAGTCCTACAAAAGAAGTGTTCCCTAATCCGCAACACAAGATTACCGCGGTTCTAGTGTCGGAAGACCAACGAAAAATACGGGCGGCCGCGTAAAACAGAGGAATGGACATTCCGAAAACCAACCAAGGCATACCAATCAAAAATCCCAGGGAAGGTTTCCAGTGTAAGGAAGGTAAATTTGCGAGGATAAGAGAAGGAAGGGATATATAGATGATGAAATTCCCGAACACCGACGCAGAATTCTCCGGAAAGATCCTTGTCCGTTTAAAAATCCATCCCGCCAAAAAACAGACCGGAATCAGGATCAGTTGCGACATGGGGTCAGATTGGGAACCGGGAAAGAAAGGGCAAGAGTTTTAGAAAACAGCCCGCTGCCGGAATTGAACCGGCGACCTTTTCATTACGAGGGAAATGCTCTACCCCTGAGCTAAGCGGGCGTAAAAATCGAAAAAAGGTTTTTAAGAACCCGCTTTTTTCGACTTCTTAAATTCTTTTACCATCATCGCAGTGATACTGTCAAGATGTTTCACTCGTTCTTTCAGCTCCGGTTTTTCGTGACGGGAAGAAAAGGAATAACAGGAATTTTTGACGCCTCTATCCTTCATCCACCAATGCCTTCCGATTTCACGTCTTTCGCGGGCGGAAAGATCGCCTTCATACATCTTATATTCGTCCAAAGGCGCCGGGAAATTTCTTTCCTTAAGATAAAACGCGTACGCGGAATGAAAATTCATCGCAGCGTTCTGTATCAATTCGTTGATGTGAAGACAACCTAAGGTCTTATCCGCGGGAAAACGATTCATCAATTTGGAGTAAGACATCTCTTCCCCCACCAAATAATCGTAGGTCCGGATCGCCGCGGGACAGGTTTCATACGGAACCCGTTTTTCCTCAACGGCCGATTTTACGATCCTCAAATTGGTAAGATCCACTTCCAAATAAAGAGTCATGTCGTGATAGGGATCGTACTGATTCACTTCTATGATACAAAAAGGAGGTGATTCTTCCGGAAACCAATAATACCTGCTTTCGTAATTTCTTTGGAAGTCCGTGTTTCTAAAACGGATGCGGTCCTTCATTTCCTGCAGAGTATTCATGCGGCGCCTCTCGAGTCCATACGATCAAAACGTTTCTGGGTTTTTATAGGATCATCTTTTTGCGGAACCTCATTTGCTAAAGGACTTTTTGAGGTTATTTTCATTTGCATTTTTTCTAAATTCTGCTAACGTCGGGCGGGTTAAAATTATGACCTCTTTTTTTCTCGAAAAATCGTTTTTGGTTACGGGTGCAAGCTCCGGTATCGGTAAGGCTTTGGTTTTGGAACTCAATCGGAGAGGGGCCTATGTTGGCGCTTCGGCGCGAAGAAAGGATCTTCTTAAGGATTTGAAAGACGAAGCGACTTATCCGGATAAAATCCTTCCGTTTCCAGGAGACGTTTCGGATCTTTCTTATCTTAAAAAAACCGCGGAAGAATTCAGAAAGAAAGTCCGTAGGATCGACGGTTTGATTCACAGCGCCGGAATCAGTATGCGGGCGCTCGCAAAGGAAACCGATATTAAAGTTTACGAAAGTTTAATGAATGTGAACTTCTTCGCGTTAGTCAATCTTTACAGACTTTTGGAGTCGGAATTGAGACAAAACCAAGGACACTTCGTCGCGATTTCCTCGCTTCAAGGAAGATTTGCGACCCAATATCGATCCGGTTACGCGGCAAGCAAACACGCTGTGCAGGCTTTTATGGACAGCGTTCGTCTCGAATCCTTCGACAGCGGAATGCACGTTATGACGGTTTCTCCCGGTTATGTGAGAACGGATATTTCCATCAAAGCTCTGGCCTCGGACGGATCGGCGTACGGAATCATGGACGAGGGAATCAAAAACGGTCTGTCGGTCGAAAAAGTGGCTTTTAAAATTCTAAAAGGAATCGAAGCGAAAAAGAGGGACGTTTATCCTTCGCAAGTGCGGGAATTGTTCGCGTTCTGGATCAGCAGAATTTCCCCTTCACTTTTGGATAAGTTGCTCTATAAGGTCAGAGTCACCTAAATCGGTTTGGAAAGGATCGGCGAACCCGATCGCTTTCGTTTCAGGTTTCGTTTTTTTATTTTCCTTGAGGATCCCAAACGAGGCGGATTCCCGCCCTTCGATCCGTCCTTAAATTCGGAATTCCTCCGAAGGATCGGTGATAGGTTGTTGATTCCTCTTTCGTGGAGGAAAATGATCCACCGCGGATGACTTTGTGCATTTTACCGAACGTATTGCGTTTCAGCGAATGCCCGTTATACGGAAGATAATCGGAACTCGTCCATTCCGCAGCGTTACCGCACATTCCGATCGCGCCGTACGGGCTTGCGGATTTTTTGGGAAGCTCGTAAACCGATATCGTTCCGGCGATTTTACTTTCTAACGTGTTACAAAGCGTCGGATCGAACTCGTTTCCGAAAGGATATTCGAGCGGATTGGGAAAGAAGGAATAGGATTCGTCTTTGTTGATCATCCAAGTAATACCGGTGCCTCGTGCGGTTTTTTCCCATTCCATCTCGGTGGGAAGGCGTTTCCCAGACCATCGGGCGTATCCTTCCGCTTCCCGATAGCTGATCCCGTCCACCGGATGGTGTTCCTTGCCCGCCGGATAAATTCCGTTTTTCCAATGCGGAGGAGGAGGTGTGTTCGTCTCTTTTAGAAATTTATAATATTCTTGATTTGTAACTTCGTATTTGTCTATGTAAAACGAGGATAGGTCCTGGAGATTGCCCCTTTCGGGTCTCAAGTAAAACGGATTGTAGTTGTCTTCGGAAGCGTCCGCGCCCTGTCCGTGCAGGAAAAACCCCATGGATTCATAGAATAATTCCCCGTTCTGTTCGTAACCGCCGGAGACGAAAACCATTTCCTTTCCGTCCTTAGGATGTCGAAGTTGTTTTGCGGGTCGCGTTCTTCTT
>NZ_RQFA01000066.1 GCF_004770155.1 Leptospira gomenensis
CGCCTCTCCCCCCACCCAAAACCCGGGCGGGGCGCCCCTCGTCTACGGAAGGATCGTCGGAACAACGACAACGTTCGGCGTACGAGCGTCTCATTTTTTATCCGAGTTCAGGAGCGCGCGTAAAACGGATCCTGTAGATAATTCTCTTTGTATTTGATGTAATTGCCCGTTGTGCGCGTTATGATTTCCCGTTCTTTTTCCGTGATATCCCGGACGATTTTTCCGGGGGAACCCATTACCAACACTCCAGGAGGAATTTTTTTTCCCGGAGTAACGAGCGCTCCCGCACCGATAAACGCAAACTCTCCTACTTCAACGTCGTCCATCAAAGTGGCGCACATTCCCACAAAGGAATTGTCTTTGAGTTTGCATCCGTGAATGGTAGCACGATGTCCGATCGAGACGTTATTTCCGATTTCCACCGGATAAACGTCCCGAGCCACGTGGATCACCGTAAGATCTTGAATGTTCACGTTTTCTCCGATGCGAATGTAGTTGACATCCCCTCGGACCAAGGTCTGAAACCAGATGGAGGAATTTTTTCCGATCGTAACATCTCCCACAACTTGCGAGCCGGGGGCGAGAAAAACCGTCTCGTCAATCTTCGGCCGTTTTCCCATGTATTCCAAAATCTGATAGTTCGACTTCATCTTCCCTCTCGATTCCACTTCCAGATCTTTCTTCGGGAGTCCGCAAAACAAGTCTAAAAAAAGATTTTCTTTTGACCCCCATCTCCGGAGTAAAAGAATGCACGCATGAGTCGCTTGTCCTCCAATCAGGAAAAAGAACGAAGAGAAAAAATCCGTGTCCTATTGAAACGGGCGGGAATCGGCCTTTTTCTCGGGGTCATCTGCGCGATCTGCATACGGCATTTTCTGATCTTTCCATGGAACGTGGAAACCAAGGACATGCTTCCTAACTATTCACCCGGAACGAGAATATACGTTTCCCGTTTCGTCAATCGCACCAATCTATATCTGGGAGATCCGGTTTTAGCCAAACATCCCACGCAGACCGAAAAAGTCGTTTTCTTGCGAATTTCCGGAAAACCCGGAGACACGGTCCAGATGAAAAACAAGGTTCTTTATCGGAATCAGAATTCGGAAGACAACGCCGGTTCCGGAAAAGGATATATGCTTCAGTTCGATGACAAACGAGGTCCCTTCCCCGCCAGTTTTTCGGGGAGAGACAACGGAGAACCGCTGATCCTCAAAGACCGGGAATATTTTCTTCTTTGTGATAACCGTGATTCCTGCTCGGATTCCAGGGATTTCGGTCCGATTCCCATCGAGAATATCCTAGGCAAGATACTTTGATGGTCGAAACAGAAAACTCCCGTATCGTTTCGTTCTAACACAAAGGCAGATCGTTCCGCCCGCAAAATATCCGTACGACGTCCATTATCGAAAGTCAATATTCTAATGTACGATTTTTTAAATTAGAAATTCGTATTTTAGTATTTGACTCGGGGGACGATCGGTGTTATAAATTTCCCGTTTTCTACGGAAAGAAATAGGATTCCGTTTCTCGGGAAACGTTTTCTAAAAACCACTTTCCTTCTCCTTCGACCGATTCCGATCGTCATCCGTATTTAGATTCATTGTAAGGCTCAGAATGAAATTGTCCGAACTCACATTTCAGTTGATGGTGGAATCGACGCCGAACGCGATCCTACTCGCCAATCGGGAAGGTAAAATCGTTTACGTCAACATACAAACGGAACGATTGTTCGGCTACTCGCGGAACGAACTGATCGGACAACCCGTCGAGGAACTGATTCCGATCCGCTACAGACCAAAACATCCCGACTTTCGAAACGCGTTCTTTCAATCGCCGCAGGTTCGTCCTATGGGTGCGGGAAGGGATCTCTTCGGACTCAAAAAAGACGGCGCGGAATTTCCGATCGAAATCGGTTTGAATCCAGTCGTTACTGCGGAAGCGACTTTGGTCTTAGCGTCCATCATCGATATCACGGAAAGAAAAAAAGCGTTGGAGCGGTTTCGTTCCGTGGTCGAATCGGCTCCGAATGCGATGGTATTGGTGAATCGGGAAGGAAACATATCTCTCGTAAACAATCAAACCGAAAAACTATTCGGTTACGAGAGAAACGAACTGATCGGAAATAAATTGGAATTACTTTTGCCCGAACGTTTCCGGAAGGATCATCCCGATCATAGGAATCATTTTTTCACATATCCTATGGTTCGTTCCATGGGTGCCGGAAGGGAACTTTTCGCGTTGAGAAAGGACGGTTCGGAAATCCAAGTGGAAATAGGACTCAATCCGATCGATACGGACGAAGGCCTGATGGTCCTCGCTTCGATTATCGACATCACCGAGCGTAAGATTCAGGAAATAACTTTGATTCGAAAGAACGAATTGGAAGCGAAGAATCAGGAATTGGAACAATTCGCGTATCTCGCGTCGCACGATCTACAGGAACCGCTTCGTACCGTCTCCAACTACATTCAAATCTTGGAAGAGGACTACGGAAAATTTCTCGACGGACCAGGGACCAAACATCTCAAAACGATCGATCTCGCCACCAAACGAATGAGCGCTCTCGTAAAGGCGCTTCTATTGTATTCCAGGATCGGAAGGGATAGAAAGTTGGCCAGGACCGATTGTAACACTCTTCTTACGGAAGTGATTTCCGATTTGGAAAATCTGATCTCCAAATCCGGTGCGTTTATTTCAACGCAAAAACTTCCCGTTCTGAACGTCTACGAAGTGGAGTTCAGACAACTCATCCAGAATCTGATTTCCAACGCAATCAAATTCAAAAAACCGAATATAACTCCGGACGTAAGAATCGAATGCGAAAAACAAGGTGAATTTTGGAAATTCTCCGTAAAGGACAACGGAATAGGAATCGATTCCAAACATTTCGATAAGATCTTTTTTATTTTTCAGAGATTACATCTGGAAAACGAATACGAAGGTTACGGAATCGGATTGGCAAACTGTAAAAAGATCGTAGAATTACACGGAGGAAAAATCTGGATCGAATCGACTCCCGGAATCGGAAGTACGTTTTCGTTCACCGTTCCCAACATCAACTTATGATTCAAAAATTAAATTGCATTCTTTTGATAGACGACAATCAGGACGATAATTTTTTTCATGAACGTGTGATCCGCAAAGGGAATTATGCCGAGATGGTCGTTTCCAAACAGTCCGCCGAATCGGCGTTAGACTATCTCAAAGGTCGTGATCTTTCGCGGGACCCGCGCCCCGATCTGATTTTTCTGGACATAAACATGCCTGGGATGAACGGCTGGGAATTTCTTGAGGAATACAATCATCTTCCTCCAGAGTTTCAGAGTAGAATCATCGTGGTGATGTTGACGACCTCGGACAATTTGGACGACAAGGAAAAAGCGAAACGATTTGGAATCCTTTCCGATTTCAAAACGAAACCTCTTACGGACGCGATGCTTCGCGATATTTTGGAAGAATATTTTTAATCTCTGAATCTTGTTTTTTTCGAACCGCGTCTTGATCTTTTTCTCCGAATGAAAATTCTTTTTTTCGGATTCGGTGGGAGTTCCTACGCGGAACTCTCGCGCGGATTTCGCTTGCCTTTTCCCGAAATTTCCGGTAAAGGAAAATTTCGCCGCAAAGGATTTCCCGCCTCCACACCCCACCACCCAAATCAGGGTGGGGCGCGAGAACTTGCACGGCAAAATCGTGGGAACTCCAACAAATTCTCCTCTTCCCTTCTTTTTTAAAATTCCCTCCAAATTCCCCCAAAAAAACGGATTTTCAAGAGAATGTTCCGTGAAAATACTGTAATCAAATCTTAAAAATTCTCCCCCGGGAACGTAAGCTCCAAACGGGAAGAACGTTGATAAATCTTAACAACAAAGGGAAGAAAATGACCAGAATAGCCATCAATGGATTTGGAAGAATCGGAAGACTTGCTTTCCGTTCAGGAATCAAGGACCCCAATCTGGAATTTGTCGCAATCAATGATTTAGTTACTCCTGACAATCTCGCCTATCTACTCAAATACGATTCCACCCACGGAAGATTCCAAGGAACCGTAGAACACACCGAAAAAGAACTGATCGTAGACGGTAAAAAAATTATCTGCGTCTCCGAAAGAGATCCGGAAAAACTCCCTTGGAAAGACCTCAAAGTGGATTTCGTAATCGAATCCACCGGACTTTTTACCGACAAAGCCGGAGCGGAAAAACATATCAAAGCCGGAGCCAAAAAAGTAGTCATCTCCGCTCCCGCAAAGGACAAGGACGTTCCCACGTTCGTAATGGGAGTCAATCAAGAGAAATACAATCCTTCCAACGATCACGTAGTTTCCAATGCCTCTTGTACGACAAACTGTCTCGCTCCGATCACTAAAGTCGTTCTCGATAATTTCGGAATCGAAGAAGGTCTCATGACCACGATCCACGCCGCAACCGCGACACAACCGACCGTGGACGGACCTTCGAAAAAGGATTTCCGCGGAGGAAGAGGAGCGATGCAAAACATCATTCCTGCGGCAACGGGCGCGGCTAAAGCGGTCGGACTTTGTATTCCGGAAGTAAACGGAAAACTGACCGGAATGTCGTTTCGAGTTCCTACTCCGGACGTTTCCGTGGTGGATTTGACCGTAAGAACCACAAAAGAAACCTCTCTGAAAGAGATAGCCGCAAAGATGAAAGAGGCTTCCGAAGGATCCATGAAAGGAATTCTCGGATATACGGAGGACATGGTCGTTTCCAACGATTTCGTAAGTTCCACCCTTTCTTCCGTCTTTGACAAGGACGCTTGTATCGAACTCAATTCCAGATTCTTCAAATTGGTATCCTGGTATGACAACGAGATGGGATACGCCAATCGTGTTTTGGATCTCATCCGCTATATGGCGAAGAAAGGTTAATTCATGGAATTACCTAGACTCGAAAACGTCGATCTCTCGGGAAAACGCGTTTTCTTGAGAGTGGACTTTAACGTTCCTATCGAAAACGGAAAAGTCACCGACAAAACCAGAATCGAAAAAACTCTTCCGACGATCGAACTTCTCCTCAAAAAAGGAGCGAGAGTCATCGTCGCCAGTCATCTCGGAAGACCGAAGGGTCAAGTGAATCCGGAATTTTCCCTAGCTCCGGTCGTAGAAACTTTCAAGGGCCTTGTAAAAGCGAACGTTCACTTCTCCAAAACCGTGATCGGAGACGAGGCGGTAAAACTTTCCAAGGAACTAAAAGACGGAGAAATCCTCGTCATCGAAAACGTACGTTTCCATAAGGAAGAAGAAGAGAACGACCCGGGTTTTTCCAAAAAACTCGCGGCTCTCGCGGACGTGTACGTCAACGACGCGTTCGGTGCGGCTCACAGAGCGCACGCTTCCACCGAAGGAATCGCCCATCTTCTTCCTTCTTACGCGGGGCTTTTGATGCACAAAGAAATCGTGGAACTTTCCGCGCTTCTTTCCAAACCGGCCCGTCCTTTTGTCGCGATCATCGGCGGTTCGAAAGTATCGACGAAGATCAAGGTTCTCAACAACCTCTTCGATAAAGTAAATCACCTCCTCATCGGAGGTGGAATGGCGTATACCTTTTTGAAATCCAGAGCGATCCCTGTCGGAAATTCTCTGGTGGAAAAAGATTTCGAAGTGCAGGCTTTCCAGTTGATTGAAAAAGCCGGAGTGGCGGGAATCGACCTTCAACTTCCCGTGGACCATATCATCGGCGATCAATTCAGTGAAAAAGCCAAGACAAAGTCCGTGGACAAGATGGGAATTTTGGACGGTTGGATGGGAATGGATATCGGTTCGAAGACCGTTTCCAATTATGAGAAGATCATCAAAAACGCGGGAACGATTTTTTGGAACGGACCGATGGGCGTTTTTGAAATGGATAAGTTCGCAAACGGAACGATGGCCATCGCCAAAGCGGTCGCCAAATCCAAGGCGAAAACGGTCGTGGGCGGAGGAGATTCCATCGCAGCCATCAACAAGGCAGGAGTCGCGGACAAGATCACTCATATCTCGACCGGAGGTGGAGCCTCTCTCGAGTTTATGGAAGGAAGAAAACTTCCGGGTGTAGAAGCCCTCAAAAGAAAAACCGAAGAATAACGGCGACCGCATCGGAAAAACCGTCTCGAAAACCGTTTTACCAAAGCCGGGAAAAACTCCCGGCTTTTTATTTCCAATCCGAACGATTCCGAAACCGGGACCAACGTCTTCCCGGTCCAAAGTGCAACCGCAGAATACGGGTCTGATTTGCATCCGACCAAAAAGTCCTTGAACCCCCGCGGCTTTCCCGCAAACTCTTCCCAACTTTTACGATAATCTCCAAGAGGAATACGAACCCATGCGCAAGACAGTGATCGCCGGAAACTGGAAAATGAATCTCTCCGAAAAGGAAGCGGTTTCCCTGGCACAATCGATCAAAGAAAAAATTCCACCTAAATCCAAGGATCGAGTGGCGCTCGTATTTCCGTCCATGATTCATCTCGCGTCCGTCGCAAAACTTTTAGAAGGAAGCGGCGTCCTGGTCGGAGCTCAAAATTGTTATCCATCCGGATTGGCCGCCTTTACGGGAGAAACTTCCCCCGAACAACTGAAGGAAATCGGAGTCGGCGTGGTGATGATCGGTCACTCCGAACGTCGGCAATTTCTGGGAGAATCGAATTCCTTCTGCAACGAAAAAGTTCGTTTTCTTCTGAAGGAAGGTTTTACTGCGCTTTATTGTGTGGGGGAAACTCTTTCGGAACGCGAATCCGGAAAAACCTTCGCAGTGATCGGCGCTCAAATTCGGGAAGGATTGCAAGGAATCGAAAGTAATTCTTTTTCCAAGTTGATTCTCGCGTACGAACCGGTTTGGGCGATCGGAACCGGCAAGGTGGCAACCCCGGCCCAAGCCCAAGAGGTGCACGCGTTCATCCGCAAAGAAGTGGCCGGTTTGTTTTTAGGCGCGGCGGAAGTGGCACAATCCATTTCCATCCTTTACGGCGGTTCGGTCAAACCAGACAATATCCAAGCCCTTTTGAAAGAAGCAGATATCGACGGTGGACTTGTGGGAGGAGCGAGTCAAAAAATCGATTCCTACGCCGGCTTGTTTTAAACCGAAACACGAAACCGGCCCGGGCCGGTTTCCCCTAACAGGAAAACGTATTTTAATTGTCAGCCCCTCGCAGCTCCATAATCTGGCAAAGGATTCAATTTTTTTTAGGAACTGCTATGTTAAACGGAGTCATTCTAACCCTTTTCGTATTTGTTTCGCTCTTTCTCGTTTTACTCGTTATGATTCAAACGGGAAAAGGAGGAGGACTTTTGGGAGGGGGCTCCAGCCAATCCGTTTTCGGTTCTTCGACGGCGGACGTGCTCACCAAAGCGACACGCGTCACGGCGATTTTATTCATCATTCTTTCCCTACTCCTTTCCTTTCTGTTCGCGAAAAAAGAGGATCGTTTGACTCCGGAAACCGCACCGACTTTGACAGCACCTCCGGAGGAAACTCCCGGTGAAACGAATTCCGCGACTCCGACCGCAGCACCGACTTCTTCCCCCGCTCCAACGGTTCCTGCGACAACTCCTACACCGTAAGGTTCTCGGGCCGTCCGGAGAAACGCCGACTTTCATGAGAATCGGACTTTTTTTTTCTCCGAGATCGGCGTTGCCGACTTCGGTTTTGATCGCCGGCCTCTTTCTTTCGAATTCTTTTTTTCCCTTAATTTCTCAGAATAAAGAAAACGATCCTCATACATCTTCTTCTTCGGACACGGCGTCCTTACTCAATCGTAGAATTCTACGAGTCTACGAAGATTTGGGCGCGGCGAGGGAACTCCTCAAATGGGAGCGAATCGAATCCGTTCCCAACGGAACCTACATTTCCTTTTTAGGAACGTATCCCAATCGAACGGGGATCAAAGTCGTCAAACATTCCATCCAGGAAGGAAGGGCAGGAATCGAACGTTCCGAAAGTAAATCCATTCTACTCGAATTCACCGGAACCACTCTCTCACGCGTCGTTACTGAAATCAAAACGGAGAACGCGGACGGATCGGATTCTACAAACATCCGCCTGATCGATGCGACTCCTTTGGATCAGAATCTGGACGACATCTTAGTGGAAGCGGAACGAAACGGAAAAGCCGTACGGTATCCTATTTTACAACTTCCGGACGAAGGACTTCAAAGAGAACGCAGCAGCTTCAAACAGGAATTTTACCTAAAGTTGATGGAAGACTTTCTCATACAAATTCTGAGACTTCAGGAAATGCAGAATCAGGAATCCGCAAAAAATAAAAAAAAGTTACTGCAAACTTTTAAAGATTCTCTACAATATTGAATCTTCATGTCCTCTTTGCAGGAAAATCTCTTAGAAAGAGCCGGCGAACTTCAATCCATTCTCGATGGGATTACGGAGCCGTTGGTATTGATCGATCCGGGGTTTCGCATTCGAAGGGTCAATAAATCCACACTCGAATTTTCCGGTCAATCGTCGTTTTCCTCCATCATAGGGAAAAAATGTTACGAGGTCCTTTATAACCGCAACGAGGTTTGTCCGTATTGCCCGATGAAGGAAATGCGTTCCGACGAGGAAAACTTCAATCGTCATTTTGAATATCCTAAATCCGACGTAAACCGGGAGATCTTCCATTCGGTGCGGGGACGCAAAGAAACCTTGTACTTGGATTTTTATCCGATCGAAAAGGACGGAGTGGTCGGTTCCGTTTTGGAAAAGGTGAGCAATATCACGCGGATCAAAGAGAAGGAAGAGGAAAATCTTCGAATTAGAAATCTGGCTTCCTTGGGAATTTTTATATCCGGAGTGGCGCACGAACTCAACAATCCTCTGACGGGAATGAGTCTGACTCTACAAAGTCTTTTGAACAATCTCACTTCCATGGATCCCGACTTTTTCAAAAAAAGATTGGATATGATGAAAGAGGATCTCACTCGTGCGGCGATGATCGTCTCCGATATCATCAGTTTCGCAAAACCGGACAAACTGGTAACTACCTCCGCGGACATCTACGAAACCATACAAAAAGCGAAGGAAAACGTAACCTGGGTATATCCCGTTCTTTCCAAAAATATCAGCTGGGAAATTCTCTGCGAACCGGGAACCACCTTTCAGTTCAATCCTGTCAAGATGGAACGACTATTCATCAATCTGTTCAAAAACTCCTTACAGGCCTTCGATTACGGAGAAGGGAAAATCCGTGTGGAAGTGCGAAAAACGAGAAACATGGTTCATATCATCGTGGAAGACAATGCCGGTGGAATTCCGGACAACATGATCGACAAGATATTCTCTCCGTTTTTCACCAAAAACAAAACGGGAATCGGAACCGGCCTCGGACTTTCCATCTGTCATTCGATCGTGCGGGAACACAGCGGAGAATTGTCCGTAAAATCCTTCGAAAGAAAAACACGCTTCCGCGTATCGCTGCCCTTTACGCAACAGCAGAACGGGTATTCGACCTGATGTATACGATTCTAATCGTGGAAGACATTCATTCCATTCGAGAGGCGATCAAGGATCTCCTCACGGGGAGTTACCGAGTGTTGGACGCGGAGAACTACGACGAAGCGGTCCGTGTCTTAAAGAACGAGGATGTACATCTCGTCATCACCGATATTCGAATGCCCGGAAAAACAGGACTGGATCTGATCAAAACGATCCAACACGAGTTCCCGAACGTTCTGTACACTCTTATGACCGCGTACAATATCAATGACTACATCAACTTCGCCTACAAACACGGAATTTGGAACATCATACCTAAGTATTCGTTTCTTGACATCAAACTCATCTCCGTGATGGTACGTAAACTTCTCACCAAAGACATCTTCGGCGTGGAAAAATATTTCGGTCCCGAATTCACGATACAAAAATCGGATACGGACGATCGGGAGTTTTCCGTACCACAAGCGGAAGGCATCGTCTATAAGCGGATCTATTCCGACGAACAAAGAAACTTCCTATGCAATCGAATTTCTAAGTTTCTCGTGGAAAAAGGAGCGCCGAACGCGATCAACCAAATTTTGGAGGAGCTTACTTCCAACGCGATGATTCGGGCGCCCCGCGATTCGAAAGGAAATTATAAATACCAATACGAACTTCCTTCCCGGGATCTTGTCATTCCTCTGGAAAACATCCAATTGGCCGAATCCGATTTTTTCGAAATCGGATACGGAATCGCGGAAAACACGTTCATCATAGTGATCCGGGATCATTTCGGATCCTTGGATAAGAAGGAAATCCTAAAACGTCTGGACCGACACATCACGGTGGACGAGGCGACCGGCTTTCCTCCCGGACTTGCGGATTCACACGGAAGAGGTTTGTATATCTGCAGGGAAATTTCGGATCAATTGATCTTTAATATAGAACGGGAAAAAAGAACGGAGATCATCGCTCTTCTCGACAAACAGGGAAATAAAAGTTATAAATCCCTTTCCATCTACGAAGTCTGAAGTTCCTTTCGAAGTTTGTAGGATTTTAAGATACGATCCCTCACCTTCTGAAGAGGATAATCCACGATTCCATAAACGCAGAAGGTAAACGCGAGTAACGCGCCGAAAAAAACCGCCAGTCCGATCCCGTGTTTGAGATATCCTTGGAAACCGAAACCTGCGTTCGGATCGGTGATGTTGGCGATCGTAAGCAGCACGATATGCCAGAGATACATCGTATAACTCAGTCGAGCGACCGGAATCCAAATCTTTGCGGAGAACAACTTTCCTAAAAACGTGGGTGCACCAGAAACAAACACGAGCACGAGAAGTCCGAATCCTATATTCAAAAAGTTGAATTTAATCGTATTGGAAGCCAGAGAGGTCCCGGTTTTTTCCATACAGTGGGCCAAGATCAAAAGAAAAATCGCAAGAAAGGACAAACCGGAAGACAAAAGACGGCTATGTTTGAGTTTTTCGACGAAAAAGCCGGGTTCTTTCGTAAGATACATGACCGCGATGCCCACGATAAACGCGTCGAATCTCGTTTCCGTGGAATAATAAATGCGGTCCGAAACAAACGGATCTTGTATATTCAAAAAATATAAAGTTCTCAAAAACCCGGGAACGAAATACAAAAGGACCAAAATTCTAAAGGCGAATTTAGAACTCCGTAAAAAAAGGAAAAAACCGCAGATAAAAGGCATTACGACATAGAATTGTTCCTCTACGGACAAAGACCAGGTGTGATAGTGGAGACTACGCACGTAGTTTCCCATAAAAAGAAAATCGCCCCAAGCCCGCTCCAAACCCGCTTTATAATGGGCCAAAGAAATCGTAACCGATCCGTCCGGATCCACACCGGAAGAGACGATCTTTTGCATTGCCGCGACTTGTGCGAGGGAAATCAGAAACGTAATTCCGATAAATAGATAGTAACCGGGAAAAATCCGCATCGTACGTTTGATGAAAAATTCCCCGAGATCCACCCTTCCTTTCTTTTTCCAAACGTCCATCAATCCGGCGGAAATCAGAAAACCGCTTAACACGAAAAAGGCGTCGATACCCGAAGACGTATTCTGAAAAAATGTTACAAGGGAAGCGGGAATCGACTTATAGAAATCTGCGTCGCTGCGGACTACGATATAGAAATAGTGACAGATTACGACGAGTCCGATCGCAAGAGCGCGAAATCCGTGTAAGGCGGGATGTTCGGAATCTTTTTGTTCCGTAAGATGTGTTATGAATTTTTTCATTCGATGTGTTAGAACGAGGAATCCGATTCAAACGTCTTGTTTCGAACATTTCCTTCGAAAGCAGTCTTTGTCAACGCTAAAAGTCCGTGTGCGATAAAGACAGCCTGCAGAGGCATCGCGGTCAGAGTGAAACGATAATCGGCGAAATAGATCAGATGCACTGCAAATATCGAAACATAAACCGCGGGAAGGATTTTTCCTAACCGGTATTTGTAAGAATAAAAAAATCCCCAACCCATCAACAGAAAACAGGAGATCCTGAAAAAATACTGCGCAAAGGAAAGCGGATGTTGGTAGTAGTTCGTAAAAGGCCTCGGGCCTCCCGCCGAAAAAAACCACAACAAGGTTTTTTTACCAAGATTCGAAACCAAAACAAGAGGTTGATTCAAATTTTCGAATATTACTTTTTCAAGGAGTTCATCGCTATTCAGATCCAATGCAACTTCCTTTGAATAAGTCACCCAATGACGAGTATAAGTCCCTTGCGAATACGGATGATTTCCTATTATGAAATTCGATTTTCCGTTGGACGTAGGCAAAAGAAAATTCCCTTCCTTACTCTGATATTCCCGAAACGCAAAACCGCAGCCGATTAAAACGATCGTCAGAATCGCGACTCCGGACACGAATAGGACCGGTCTTTTTTTCAATTCGTAAGATTCAAAAAACCAAAGTAGCAATAAAAAGCAGGCTCCAGTGAGCAAAAACCAACTCCTCAACTGAATCAAAAAAAAGAACGTCGAACCTACCGCGATCGAATAAAAAACGAACGAAAGAAAATATCCCGTCGATAGGGAACGCACAAATCGAAACGAACAAAAGAGAAACACCGAAAGAATAGGATGAAACAGATTCTCGTTCCAGAACTGATTCGAAAAAGAAACGTAATGACTTGAGATCAGATAAAATCCGGCCGCAAAAACAGAGATCGTCTTAGAACGAAAAAAATCCGCAGCAAAAAGGGCGAAACACCCGAGCCCGACCCCTCCCACTAAGATCAAAAGCAGTTTCGCGACAACTTGTCCACTTCCGAACAGGCGGAACGAAGCCGCTAGAAAATAGATCATTCCCGAACTAAAACCGGAATGCGGATGAACTCCGTGTTCGTAGAGTTGAAGCGCCGCGGAATAATAATACGCCGGATCATCCCCCTCCATCAGCAGATTCGGATCTAAATACAAGGCAACAACTCGCTGTAAGGTGGAAAACAGTAGGATAAAACCCAAATATAAGGAATACTTTTCTTCGATCGATTTGATCAGAAGCTCTTTATATTCCTTTATTTTACCGAAACGAAACAAAATCGTATAAAGAATCGAAAGACAGAACAAAACGTATAACGTAGGTTTGATCCGCCAATTCGATCCCTTCCATTCCTGAACCTCGACGGCGAGCAGAGCAGTTACGAAAAACAAAGCCGCGCTCTTAGATATCGAATCGATTCCGAAAAATCGTTTCGCTATGACACAAAACAAAAAGATCAAAACGAAGAACGCGGTATAAGCCCCTAAAAAGATCCAGGTTTCGAGGTAAACCCAAGGTCCGACGAGCGGCGGCTCAACGGAAAGAATGGACTGCGATATCTTGAGGAGCTCACCTTGAGTTCGATTCGAAAAAAGTACAATTCTATAAAAAAGAAAAAAAGAAACGACCGCCATTAGAACCAGAACGTATTTTTCGTTTCGTCGCATAAATATTATAAATTTCTAAATAAAAAAAGTTCTTTGCCCGTTTCCATAATCGCCGAACCTTCTTTGCCCGAAGGAAAAAACCGGGCGGGCAAATCGGAGGAACGAATCCGTTCCCTCTTTAATAGGATCCCTTCTTCATCCCAAAAAAGAATTTCCTGATTCAACTCCGCAACAAACCAATTCCCGTTATGGTAGGCGGTTTGGTAAACGCCGATTCCGGTAGTTCGTTTCGATTCGAATTTCTTCTTTCCAGAGGCGTCGTAAAAAACGATCTTCTCGGGAACAGCCGCAAGGACCCGCCCTTCGTTTGAAACCGCCAAATTCAATTTATGCGGGTAAACGGATTCCAATTCGAACGAGCCGAATTCATCTCCTTTCTCATCCAGAACAAGCACCACGTCCCTGTTATCGTCTAACATGTGTATTGCGACTTTCCCGCCGTTAGGAGAAAGGGAAATACTTTTCGCAAAGACCGGTTTTTTTTCGGATCCTAAATTCTTTTTTACCCTGATCCCACCTTTGGGGTCCAAAATGAAAAGTTCTCCTCCTGAAAATAATACCGCCGTAACCTTCTCGGATACCGCGAAGGAATAATCGGTCAAAAATCTTCCGTCCAACTTTCCGGCTCCGGTTGTGTTTCCGTTGATATCGGAAAGGAGAACCTGATTATGGTCTCCAGCAATCAGCAATACAAGATTTCCCGAAGGTGAAATACGAGGATAACTTCTATATTCCTTGGTCCAAAGAATTTCTCCGTAAGGAGAATAGAAGTTCACTTCGGTTCCGATTTTTTTATACTCAAGATACCCTTTGGTATTGGACGGGAATTCGATCCTCCGTGTGTCGTCTAACGCGATTCCGTCTTGGGACTGGATCGTATAATAGGCGTTATCGAATTTATATCCGTTCAATGCCTCGTCCGGATTCCAGGCAAATCTGGGATCGGGAACCATTCCGGCGTGCGCCGCTTTGGAAAAGGCCCAAACCTTTTGAATTCCGACCGCCGACGGATACGGATTTCCTAACAGATAGAAGAACAACGTGGAAAAAAATAAACCAAAACCGACTATCGGCAGCAAATTCATACGGACCTCTTCAAACGATCGTATAGCAGATAAATTCCCGTGTGAGCCGCATACTCCCGGAAAGAACTTCTCGGAAAAGGAAAATAATGTTCGTGTATTTCTGTTTCTCCGTCCTTTTTTCCGATTCCGAAAAAAACGAGTCCCACTTTTTTTTGGGCCGTTCCACCGCCCGGCCCGGCAATTCCCGTCACGCTGATAGAATAATCAACGCCAAGCGCGACTAACGCTCCTTCGGCCATTTCGCGCGCCGTTTGCGAACTAACAGCTCCGAATTGATCCAATGTTTCCTGCCGAACTCCGAGTAATCCCGCCTTAACACTGTTATCGTAAGACACTACTCCGCCGTAAAAATAAGCGGAAGAACCAGGCGTATCGGTAATCGTTTTGGCGATAAGGCCTCCGGTGCAACTTTCCGCGGTCCCCACTACGATTTTTTCTTCCATCAGAAGTTTGGGAAGTTCCTCGAACACGTTTCCGGTCGATTTTGATCCGTAAACAGAATCCAGTTTTAGTAGAAGCTCTTCGACTAACGCATGTTCGTCGGACTGGAAAGCGACCCGGATATAACCTCGTTTTGCGGCGACTCCCCAAATCACCCTACCCGATTCGATCGTTTTCTCTCGGGAGATGAATTCTTTCTGAAATTGTGATTCGCTCATCCACCAAATAAAACGGAAGCCTGAATAAAGTTGTTTCGCGGAATACGTTTTGGAAAGCCAAGGGGAAAATTCATCCCGAAACATCTCCGTCATTTCCCCCGGCACACCCGGCATACAACACAGGTTCGCGTTCGCGTATTCGCCCAAAGTCGTTATAAACCCGGGAGCGATTCCGACTACGTTGTTCAGAATTAAGGATCCTTCGGGAACCGAAACCTGTCTGATCGCAGTTTGCATCGAATCTTGAAAATTTCTTCCTCGGAGCTTGTAAAAGGCTTCGATTCTTTGTCTTGCGATCTTACTTTCCACCGAGCTCACTCCGTTGATTCGGCAGACCACTTCGAGTGTGTAATCGTCTTCCGTCGGACCTAATCCTCCGGTCATAATCATCAATACCGGATCTTGTTCGTCGGCAAGAGCGGCTAACGCGCGTAATTCGGTTTCGATAGAATTCGGATCATCGGGTAAAACCACAAACTTAGAAACAGTAAATCCCATTCCGAACAACTCGTTTGCGATCCAGGAAGAATTCGTATCCTGACTTCTTCCGGCCGTTAATTCCGAGCCGGTCGATATAATGAAAATCTTAGGCGGGTTCATCAGATTTCTTTTTCCATTTTTTCAGGAGCGGAAACGCCGATCAAACCTAGGCCTTGCGCGAGTACGTCTTTAGCAGCGAGACAGATTCTCGCCAATCCCAATTTCGTTTCCTCGGAAGCCTCTTTGAGACGGTTGTTTTTACCCAAATAAAAGGTCGTAAAAGTTTTCGCGAAACTCTGTAAATAGTTGGTAACTCGATGAGGTTCCATAGCGATCGCGGAATCCAATATCTCTTCAGGAAAACGGGCGATCCAAAAAAGCAGACGTTTCCGTTCATCAGACATTTCTAATTTAGATGCGGCCTCTTTTGATGTTTCATCCCCTACTTCCCTGAATATGGAGCAGATCCTTGCGTGAGCGTATTGAAGATAGAAGACCGGGTTTTTATCCGATTCGTCTTTGGCCAAATCCAAATCGAAATCAAGAGGAGCGTCGAGAGAACGCATAACGAAGAAATAACGCCCCACATCCTTTCCGTGTTTTCCCAAGAAGCCTATCAAATCGCTCATCGTTTGAAACGAACCCGCCCGTTTGCTCATCTTTACCTTTTGTCCAGATTCGAGAAGATTGACCTGTTGAGCGATGATCACTTTAAAATTCTCTTTCGGATATCCGATGGACTGAACCGCACCCGCCAACCTCGCGATATAACCGTGATGATCCGGTCCCCAGATATCGTAGATCCGATCGTAACCTCGCTCTATTTTGTTCTTGTGATACGCTATATCTGCCAGAAGATAGGTGGGCCTTCCGTCGTCGCGCACCACGACACGGTCCTTGTCGTCTCCGTATTCCGTGGAGCGAAATATTTTTTTCCCCTCTTCCACGTAGATTTTTCCCGATTTTTCAAGATCGTTCATTACGGAGAGAACCTTATCCGCTTCATGTAACGTGCGTTCGCTGAAGTAATTATCGAACTCAACTCCGAATGAATCCAGATCCTTTCTTTGCCAGATAAGATTACTTTCCACCGTCCAAGCGGAACAAAGTTCGGCGAGCTTGCGATATTTTTTCTCGTTTAACAACGAAACGATTTCAGCCGAACGAACCGGATCGTTCAGCAGAGTATTTGCAATATCCTTAATATATTCTCCCCGATATCCTTCCGCGGGGAGCACGTTTTTTTCGAGAAGGACTTCGATCGGCGTGGAATCGTCCGATTCCTGCTGCGAGTATGATTCTCCTTTTAGTTCCCGGATGCGCACAAGCGTCGATACTCCGAGTAGAAAGACCTGATTTCCGTAGTCGTTTATGTAGAATTCTTTATCGACCTTATGACCGATCGCCCGTAAAAGCGATGCCATCGCGTCTCCGGTGGCGGCGGCCCTCGCGGAAACTATATTGAGCGGGCCGGTCGGGTTTGCGGATACGAATTCCAGGTTGATTTTGAGAGGTTTGTCCACTTGCGGAAAATAGTCTTCGGAAAGAATCGAAGATTCTATAAAACTCAGAAGAAATGAGGAGGAGACCCTGAAATTAACGAAACCGGGAGGGGTAAAATCGACGGTTTCGAATAGATCCTCCCTTTTCCGGAGAACGTCGGACAACTCTTGCGCAACCTGCAAAGGATTCTTCTTTAGAATTTTAGAATTTTCTAATGCAAAGGAAGTGGAATAATCTCCGAACTTTTCGTCTCTGGAATATTCAATTTTTATTTTGAATGAATTCCGATCGGAATCAGGAAACGATGCGAAAAATTCACGAATCCCTTCCTCGAGGGCTTTTAATACGATCTGTTTGAGCGTTTCATTTTCTTTCATTGTCTAAAAGTCCGTTGGGCGCCGCATCGTCGCGGAAACGAGGAACTGCCCGTTTAAAGTTTGTCGGAATTACGACGATTTCTCCGTAAAAATCCGGCCCCACCCGGATTGGGTGGTGGAGGAGAGGTGGCGGGAAAAATCCGATCCCATTCCCCCTATCACAAAAATCGAGCTTTGGAAAGCGAAAATTCGAACTCGCTCCGTGGGAGCTCCCACAAAATCCGCGGTTTCAACCTCTCCTCGAATCACATCGGATGAAGCGGATGAGTGCTCCCATTCCTTTCGTAAAACACGTTTTTCTTTCGGGAGATATCCCAACTCGCGTCCAATTCCTGAAAGACCATTTTTTTAAAATCCATTACGGAAACAAGTATTGATCTTTTTCCGACGACTTCCTTCGCGGATACGGACGGAATTTGCACCGGTTTTTTTTGATCCCAGCGAATATCCAAAACGACGAGAAACAGCAGAACGCAGAAATAGAAGAAGAATAGTATCGTTTTAAGAAAATTTTCCAAGATTTTCTCCCAAGGCCTCGTAAAGTGTAAGAGCCGATTTTAACTTTTTACGGAGAATCGGCTCCAGGATTCCGTTACAAATCCTGTCGAGGTCCAGAATGTTTTCAACGGATATTTTTCTTTCCTTAAGATCCCGAAACCGAAGCACCAAAAACGTCTGGATCCACTGCGCCGTTCCGAGATCGTTCCTATCACCGTGAAGACAGTTCCCGCAGACGATTTCCAAAGGAGAAGTCTGTAACGTCACCGAGGTCATCTCCTTCAATTCGGTTCCACAGGAATGACAAAGCAGTTCCTTGGATAAAAATCCGCCCGCGACAAGAAGACGTAGTTTAAAGAACGGCAAAATCAAAGCGGAAGGACCGTTCTCCTCAAGCTCTTCCAACGCCCCGTAAAGCAACCTGAATTCGCCGGGATGTTCCGCTCCGTCGGGAGTAAACGCGGACGCAAGTTCCACGAGATAGGATACGAGCACCGTTCCGAAATAACCGGACTTCGCTTTATCGAAACGATTGATAAGCGAAATCTCTTTTACGTTATGCGTCTCTTTAATCTTGGAATGGTAATAATCCACGTCCGATAACGAACCAGGCTCCACGGATGCGATCGCTCTGGTTTTACTTTTACGGATACCTCGAACGCGAAAATTCTCGACCTGCCCCGCTTCCGGCAACAAACGAACGAGCGCGTCTCCGTCCAATATCGATCTCGATTCCAGAACGATCCCCCGGATTTTCCTCAAAGATCCGTTAGAATTTCCAGACATTCGTCTTCCTTCGATTTCATGATTCGCTCCTCCTCTTCACCACGTTCGTGATCGTATCCGAGCAAGTGCAGGAATCCGTGAACTAGGAGACGATAAAATTCGTCTTTGAAAGAATGGCCGATCTGCAAAGCCTGTCTCTCCAAAGTATCGACGGATATAACAATTTCGCCTAACGCGATCGGAGGAAGAGATTCGGACGGCAAAACGTTTCTTCGGACGAGTACGTTCTGCATCGGCGCCGAATCGAATTCCAACGGAAAAGAAAGAACGTCCGTAGTCTGATCCTTTCCCCTTCTTAGTAGGTTGATATCCCTCATATCGGAATCTCCCACTAACAGAATGGCGAGCTCACAAGGAGAATTTTTTAGTTCTTTGCGGAAAAGAAGTGCACAATTGGAACGAACCTCTTCCTCCTTCCACCAGGAAACGGTTCCGTAATCGTTAGAAATGGAGACGATATCTTCGATCAGTTTCCTTTCCCCGATGCGCCTTTGGTTTGTTTTTGCCCGTTTGAAAATTGCGCCGAGTTTTTCTTTTCCAAAGCTCTAGTCGCTTCCATACTGGGATATTTCGGTCTTGAATGAAGACTGGATAACAACACTTCCTTGAAAGAAGCCTTGATGACTTCGAGATCGCCTAACGTCAAACCGCATTCATCCAACTGATTTTCCGCAAGTTTGATTCCGATGATCTTCGAAATGAGATTGTCCAACGATTCGGGCGTAATTTCTTCGAGAGAACGGGAAGCAGCTTCCAAGGAATCCGCGATCATTACGATGGCCGTTTCCTTTCTTTGGGGTTTAGGGCCCGGATATTGGAAATCCTCTTTTTTCAGCTTTTTCTTTTGAGTCGGGGAAAGTTCCGACAAAGCCTTGTGATAAAAAAAAGCCATAGTGGAAGTCCCGTGATGTTCCGGAATAAAATCGATCACTTCGCGGGGGAGTCGCGCTTTTTTGGCCATTTCGATTCCGTCTAACACGTGATCGATGACGATCTTCGCCGCCAATGCCGGATTGTTCTTATCGATGTTTTCCTTTTTGGGAATCAAATGTTGATTCTCCACAAAAAAACCTGCGTTGGGAATCTTACCGATATCGTGAAAGTAAACCCCCACTCTGGTCAAAAGCCAATCCAGTCCGAGATTTTGACAGGCCCGTTCGGAAAGAGCCGCGACCATAAACGTATGTGTGTATGTGGACGGAGCCTTTGTCAAAAGATCCTGCAACAAAGGATGCCCCGTATCGGCCAATTCCATCAGTTTAAAACGAGTGGGGACGTTGAAAAGATATTCGTATATGGGAAGCAGAAACTGAGCCGCGGTAGAACAAGCGAAACCGTTAATCAGACAGAGAACATACAATTTGAATATGTTCGATTCGAGCAAGTCCCGAATCCAAGAACCGCTCGGAATAGCCACCCAATAATTTCTGGAATCGAAAAGATAACCGCTGGACGCGATGATGATTTGAACTCCCGCGATATACAAACCGGCTTTGATGAAGTCGATTCGTTTCCTAAGATTTCTTCCGTAACTGGCCGAGACGATGCAGGAAACGAAGGCCAACATAAACGAAACCGGGTTGTAGTGTGCAGCCGTAAAAACGAAGAAGGAAAGATAAAATCCGATCGCAATGGAAAGTTGTTCGTCGTAGATAAAACTGATGATCAGACAAATCATCCCGACCGGCACGAATAAAGCGAAGTAAAAGATCGAATCGTATTTGGTTTCGAAATTGAAAAAAATCCGGGAAGCGATCGTACAACTCAAAACCAAAAACCAGATCAAAGAAAACACGATCACGTTACTCGAAACGTCGTTCAAACGTTTCGGATTGTATTTTTTGAGAAAAATGTAGATGATGACGACGAAAACGGTCTGTATCAAAAGAATCGATACGATCGAGGCGATATTCGCCCGAGTCGCATACGTGTTTACTATTTGCAATTTTTTGAATATTTCCGGCGTGATGATCTCTCCGGATTTTACGATCACTTCTCCCGCTAAAATTCTGGAATTGACCGGCTCGGCGCGATCGGCCGCAAAACGTTTCGCCGCCAGAGTTTCTTCCGCGTTATACGAACAGGAAGGATTGGAATAAACGTAACTCAAGGCGATTTTCTGGACGATCGGAAGTACGGCGGAATCCATCCGAGAAAGTTTTTCCTGAGCCATCCGGTTGAGTACGTTCACGGTTTCCGGATCCCGATAAAGGTAGGATCTCGGAACGATATAACTTCCTTCCAGATTCGAAATTTGTTCTTTGATGCCTTGGTTACGAACCCGTGCACCGGTAGCTTTGAGAGTCGAAAAATCGGGAGGTAGATCGCGCAATATGCAAAAAGAAGAAAATACTAAATTAGAGTATTGTTGAACTAGATCCTTGAGTTTCCCCTTACCCGGGGTTTTATAGAGGAGTTCGATTTCTTCCTTAGAACGATTCTTCCACCGAGGAACAACGCCCAAAAGTTCGGGATAAACCTTACCTTCCGCGCTGGGTTTGAAGGAGCGGAAATTCTCCATGTCTTCCTGGATTGCGTTGTTGATCTGCTCCTGAAGCGCCGCGTAATCGCGATCGAAAACGAACGGCGCCGATTGGTAAGCGGCGAGTTTTTTCGCCTTGGTTTTGTCCTCGTCTTCGTAGACGATTTCCTTGGCGGAGATGATTTTTTCGGGAGCGGTTTTCCCCTCCGAATACAAACCGTCCGGAGAAAGATCCATCTTGTCCTGACCGAAAAAAGGAATGGCCAACATCCAAGTTACCATCAAAAGGGTGATCACAACAAGAACGACTTGAAATCTGCGGACGAACAAAATCGGACGAACACGGGTTAAAGTGTCCGTAATCCAAGCCATCGCAGATTCGACCTGTTCTCCCGGGCTGGGCATACGATCACAACTCCTCGAATTTACGAACGATCACTTCCACGAGCGGATGTCTGGTGATGTCCTCTTTTCCGAAAAACACCATTCCGATTTGATCCGTGTTTTTGAATAAAGTCACCACTTTTTCGAGTCCCGAACGACCGTGATCCAAATCGATTTGGGTAGAATCCCCGGAAATACACATACGGGAATTCCTTCCCAAACGCGTCATAATCATCTTTAGCTGAGCCAGAGTACAGTTTTGAGCCTCGTCCAAAATGATAAACGCATTCGAAAGAGTTCGTCCGCGCATAAACGCAACGGGAGCGATTTCGATTTTCGTAAGAGAAATGTATTCCTGCGTTTTTTCCGCGCCGATACATTCGCCTAACGCATCATAGACGGGTCGAAGGTAAGGATCGACCTTTTGATTGAGATCACCCGGTAAAAAACCGAGATTCTCCCCCGCTTCCACCGCCGGTCTCGTAAGTATGATTTTATCGATGCTCCCCGCCTGAAGAAAACGACACGCCGTAGCTACGGATAAGAACGTCTTCCCCGTACCGGCAGGCCCGAGTGCGAACGTGATCAGATTCTCCTGAAAGGACCGAAAGTACGTTTCCTGGTTTCGAGTCCTCGGAAAAATATGTTTTCCCCGGTATGTGGTGAGGATTTTTTCGCTCGGTTTCCAGGGCATGGCTCGATCGGTTTCGGTTTCCCATACCTTCTTTTTGCGAAGTTCCTTACCTGCATCTTTTAGAATATAAGCGAAATCGAATGAATCGGTAAAATCCCGATCGGGTCTTTCCCGGTAATTCGCTTCGAGTTTTTTGAAAAAATCGAGGGCAAAGTCAACCTTAGCGGATTCGCCTTCGAGCTGAAACCCGTTTCCTCTCGGGATGATATCCATCTCGAGTTGTTTTTCGAGAATTTTTACTCCTTCGTCGTTGATCCCGCAGATCTTACGGTAAAGATCCTGATTCTCGAAGTTGAATTGTTCTTTGCGCGTGGAAATAAACTTATACCTTTACGAGTTTGATCTTGAGTTCCTGGAGTTGTTTTTCCTCGACGGGAGAAGGACATTCGCTCATCAAACAAATACCCTTTTGCGTTTTCGGAAAAGCGATCACGTCTCGGATCGACTTTCCTCCGGTGAGAAGCATGAGCATACGATCGATTCCGAACGCCAAACCTCCGTGAGGAGGGGCTCCGTATTCGAGTGCTTCGAGTAAAAATCCGAATTTTTCCTTCGCATCTTCTTCTTCGATTCCGAGAACCTGAAAGACTTGATTCTGAATGTCGCGGGAATGGATCCTGATCGAACCGCCTCCGATTTCGACCCCGTTCATCACGAGGTCGTACGCCTTTGCGGTCGCGTTGCCCGCATTTTTTTGTAGGCTTTCCCTAGATTCAAAAAACGGAATACTATCGTCCGAAGGAGAGGTAAACGGGTGATGCAGAGCGTCCCAACGTTTGTGATCCTTGTTCCACTCGAACATCGGAAAGTCCACGATCCAAGTGATGTTGTTCTCGCCTTCTTTCGGAGTCTCGAAACGTTCCGAAAGTTTCAAGCGAAGAGCGCCTAACGAGTGATTGACGATTTCCTTTTCGTCTGCTCCGAAGAACAACATGTCCCCTTCTTTCGAACCGCAGGCTTTGGAGATCGCGTCGAGTTCCTCTTTTTTAAAACGTTTGGTGATCGTGGATTCGAGACCTTCGTTTCCGTGTTTCATATACGCGAGGCCCTTCGCTTTATAATCGCGATTCAACCACGCGGTGTAATCTTCGATTTCTTTTCTCGAGATAATGGAACCGCCGGGAACACAAACGACCTTAACGGTTCCTCCGCTTTTTACGGCTCCGGAGAATACGTTGAAGTCGCAATCCTTGACGATTTCGGAAACGTCCACGAGTTTCATACCGAAACGAAGGTCGGGTTTGTCGGAACCGTATTCTTCCATTGCGGTTTTATAGGTCATTCTCGGAAAAGGAACGGTAAGTTGAATGTTAAAAACTTCCTTATAAACCGAAGCGACCAGTCCTTCGATCTCCGCAAGAATTTCCTCCTGACTGACGAAGGAGAATTCCATATCGAGCTGAGTGAACTCGGGTTGTCTGTCCGCGCGCAGGTCCTCGTCACGGAAACACTTTACGATCTGGAAATATCTTTCCATTCCTCCGACCATGAGAATCTGTTTGAAAATCTGAGGCGATTGGGGAAGCGCGTAAAACTGATTCGGATTGAGACGGGAAGGAACGAGAAAGTCGCGAGCTCCTTCGGGAGTGGATTTGTTTAAGATCGGAGTTTCGATTTCTACGAACTTGCGTTTGTTGAGATAATTACGGATTGCGAATATGAATTCGTGTCGTTTCAACATCCGGTTTTTGAGTTCGTCCCTTCTGAAATCGAGATATCTGTATTTTAACTTCAGTTCCTCCGAAACGTCGTCGAACTCGTCCAAGGAGAACGGAGGCGTTTTAGCTATATTCAAGATTTCTAATTTGTCCAGAACGACTTCGATGGTTCCGGTTTCCATTCGGAGGTTGATGGATTCCGCGTCGCGTTTTTTGAGGGTTCCGGCGACCGCGAGAACGTATTCGGATCGGACCTTTTCCGCCAAAACGAACGTATCCCCGAGGAGTTCCTTGCGCGCAACGACTTGGATGATTCCGGTTCTGTCGCGGAGATCGATGAAAATCACACCGCCTTGGTCTCGAAAACGGAACGACCAACCGTAGAGAACGATCTTTTTTCCTTCTTGGGATTCGTTCAACTCTCCCGCCCAAGAACGATTTTTATAATTTTCCTGAATCCACTGTTCCAATGATTTTCCGTTTCCTATGCGGGACTTACTGAGGTCGCCTAAATTAATCTATATTATCAAATCTGCTAAGCTCGGGCCTAAAGGCAAGATGAAAAGAACCGATCGGACCGGAACGGTTTTTTGCGATGATGATTTCCGCTTTTCCTCGCATTTCGGGGCTGATCTCATCGTCTCCTTTTACCTTCTCTTCCCGGTAGATAAAGGAGACGATGTCCGCATCCTGCTCGATCGCACCCGATTCCCGAAGGTCGGAAAGCTGCGGTTTTTGATCCTTGGATCTTTGTTCCACCGCACGCGACATCTGGGAAAGCGCAATGATGGGACAACGCGCTTCCTTAGCCATCTGTTTGAGGGAACGTGAGATGGATGCGACTTCCTGTTGACGGCCCCCGTCCTTGTTTTTCGGATCGCTCATGAGCTGAAGGTAATCCACGACGATCAGACCGATCTTTTCGGTGGTGAGAAGTTTTCGCACTCGCCCTTTGAAGTCGTCTATCGTCAAACCGCCCGAGTCGTCGATGTAAATAGGAGCCGAAGTGACTCGCACGATCGATTCCAAAAGTTTGGGAGCGTCCGAACGGGTAAGTTCGGATTTTTTGAGTTTCATCGATTCCACCTGGGAATCGGCGCAGACCATCTTGAGAAGAAGTTCGATCCGGCTCATCTCCAAGGAGAAAATGACGACCGGCTGATTGTAAATCAAAGCCACGTTAGACGCTATGTTAAGCGCGAACGTGGTTTTACCGTTACCGGGACGGGCCGCGAGAATCATCAACTCGTGCTCTTTGAGTCCCGAAGTGGCCTCGTCGAGTTTGGTGAAATTAGTGCGAAGACCTGTGATCTGCCCCCGATTCTTCATGATCTCCATGATATAATCGGAAAGGGCCGCCTTGTCCGAAGAAACGGGAAGCAGACCTTTGGCGTCTATACTTCTGGAAATTTCGGTGAGATTCTTTTCAACCGTATTGAATACGGATTCGTTGTCGCCCGGTTCTTTGCGGATCAGCTCCAAAGATTCCTGAAGAATTTTGGCATACATTCTTCTTTCGGAAAAACGTTTGATCCGGGTCGCGTAGTACGCGATCGGTTGTGTTACTACGGTGTCTCTATAGAGAGAATAGATATAATTGAATTCTTTTTCTTCGTCTTTGAGAAGGGAATTTTCTTTGAGAAAGTTAAGGACGGAAACCGGGTCGATCGTGATCCGTTTATCGACGAGATCGGCGATGGCTTTGTAAACCCTTCTGTGAAGATCTACATAAAAGTCTTCCGGGGTAACGGGGACATCGATGAGATTGTCCGCTCCTTTGAGAAGCAGGAATCCTAAAAAGGCCCTTTCGGATTCCGGTTCAAATAAGGAGTCGGACTGCATGTCCCTCTAAAGAAGAAGAATTACTCTTCTTCTTTTTTAACGTTGAGCGTGATTACCGGTTGGATTCCTTCGGCAAGACGAATCTTGATTTTGTAGGAACCCAAATTGCGAATCGGCTCCGCGATTTCGATCTTTCTTTTGTCCAATTCGAAACCGTTCTTTTTCAGAATGGAGGCAACGTCGATCGGAGTCACGGCTCCGAACAGTTTTTCTCCCCCGCCGGTTTTTACGAGAATATCGTATTCTTTTCCGTTTAGATCGGAGGAAACTCCTTCCATCGTTTTTTTACGTTTTTCTCTTTTCAGTTCGCCCAACTTTCTTTGATGAAGGGCGGCTTTGGTATTTCCTTCGTTGGCGCGTACGGCGAGTCGTTTCGGGAAAAGGAAATTTCTCGCGTAGCCGTCCGCGACTTCCTTCACGTCCCCCGCGTCTCCGAGATTGATAACGTCTTTTTGTAAAATCACTCTCATGTTCGTACCTCAGTTCACCTTGTAGGGAAGAAGACCGATGCTTCTGGCTTTACGGATCTCGCGGGCGAGAACTCTTTGATAACGAGCGCTGGTTCCCGTAATTCTTCTCGGGATGATTTTACCTCGGTTGGTGATGAATCGTTCCAGAAGTTCGATGTTCTTATAATTGATTTGTTTTGCAAGTTCCGGATCGGCGGTAAAACGGCAGACCTTCTTCTTGTATTTATTCTGTTTTCTCTGCGGCTTTCCGTCCATTTCGGCGGATGCTTCGTTTTGTTCCGGTCTTTCGGAACGTTCTTCTTTGATTTCGTTTTCACTCATACATGTACCTCATTAAAACGGTATATCGTCGTCGCCATCCGGTGCAGGGCTGTAGTATTCCGGAGAGGATGGATAAGAATTTCCTCCGGAAGAAGAGGCGCCCGAAGAAGGAGAAGAGGAAGAATCGTCTCTGGAACCGAGGAGTTGAAAGTTCTCCACCACGATCCGAATTCGAGACGCCTTTTTTCCTTCGGGAGTTTCCCAAGTGTCCTGTTTTAGTCTTCCTTCAATGGCAATCTGCTTTCCTTTTTTGCAGTATTGCTGAATGATATCGGCCGGTTTTCCCCAGACCTCACAATCGAAGAAGTGGGACTCTTCCCTTTTTTCGCCGTTGGACACATACGTTCTACCGTTGGCCAAGGAAAAATTGACGAGAGACGTCCCGTTGATCGATTTGAACTCCGGGTCTCGCGTCAAACGCCCGACCAGAGTCACTCGGTTGATATCATTAGCCATTGAGGCGGACAACCATGGAACGAAGAATGTTCTGGTTGATTAAAAATTCTTTTTCCACTTTTTCGATGGCGCTTGGGTCCGCGCTGCATTTGTAGTGGTGAAAGACGCCCTGCTCTTCGTGTTTGATCGGATGCCAGAGTTTTCTTTGGCCCCAATCTTCGTCGGAAGTGACGCTCACGGAATGTTTCTTCAAAGTATCCTGTATTTCGGACTTTGCAGATTCCCGCGCGCTCACACGTGTGATGGTGGTGAGTTCGTAGTTTCTCAAAAAGTTTCTCCTATGGTTATAGCCCGCCTGCGATCGCGACGAGCAGAAGAACCGATAATTTAGCCTATTTTTTGCGCTGAGAGGTCGGGGTCAAGGGAGAATTGGTCGGTAGATCGAGAAATGCCCGATCCCCTTCCACTCTCAGCTCGGTTCCCAGTTCTGCGGAGAGAACGGAAATTTCGTGTAGGAATTCCTGCGCCTCCGGACCGGTAACGGGACGGATTCTATGATCCTCTTTTTGGAATTTGCCGAAAATCGGAACCAATTCCACGCGTTCCAAAACGTTTCTACGAATGTGGAGGATCGCAATCAGGTTGTGATTGAGGTAGGAATTCCTACTTCCGAAAATCAGATTCCCGAGAGAATACAAAATCACACCGCCCTTGTACAGTTCGATTCCCTGAGGAATGTGAGGATGGTGACCTACGACGAGTTTGACGCCTGAGTCGATCAAAACCTTCGCCGTTTTTCTCTGATCGGGGGTGGGAACGGGGGAATACTCCACACCCCAATGGAGCGAAACGATTCGGACCGGAGGAGGAATCGTCCTTCTTCTTTCCGCGAACGAAGACTGCAAAGAAGGCAAAAAAAACGGGGCGACACCCGGTTTGGAAGCGGTCGCGTAATGCGAAGGCTCAGCGATCGCGGTCACGGAATGGATTCTCAGATCGGAGCCCTTGCGACTCAACGAAAGCGGTTTGACCACTTCCGGCATTTTTTTGCCGGCACCTACGTTGAGAATATTATTTTTCTGTAATATAGAAAGTGTTTCCGTCATTCCCTGCGGACCGTGGTCGAAGGAATGATTGTTCCCGAGAAAAACCAGATCCACGCCTAAAAATTTGAGGGAATCCAAATCCTTTTCGTGTGCGGTGAAAACATAAGCCTTCTTGGATTCCTCGGTTTTGGAAGCGACTACGGGAGTTTCCAGATTGACCATCCGAAGATCCGCCTCTCCGAAAAGGGTCTTTAAACCTTCCACGGGAGCGACTTCGCCGTGTTTGTCGATCGTATCACGGATTCCCCAATTGAACATCACGTCTCCGCCGACAAGAACCTTGAGAAGATCCGGATCACGGTTCTGCTCCGGATGTAAGACCGCTTCGATCTTATCCTGAAGAATTTCCAAGGAAGAAGGAGTTTCCACGTCGGAAGGTTCGGAGTCTCGAATCCCCGGAAAACAATTCGCCGAAAGAAAAAGAAGGATAGGAACACAAAGACGCGCAACGAAAACGGTCGCGGGGAAAAGCGAGCATCGATCCGGAACGTTTTCGCTCGCAGAAGAATTAGAAAAAACGAATGTGTTTTCGGAGGCGACACCGTCCGCGGCAGCGGATCCTTTTTCGGAACCGGAATTACGACGATTTTGATCGGCACAACGGACTTCGCAGAAAGAACGACCGCGCATAAGAAGGCGTGTGAGGGAAAAAACGTCACCTTCGGCAAAAATACGGGAAAAATTTCGAAATCTTAAGACAAAAAAACGATACAAAGACGGAAAGCGGGGCACGAAGGTAGGATAGGAATCGGAGGTCGGTTTGGAAAGATTTTTTTCACTCGTAGGAATTCCGACCGATAGATAAGAACTGAGTTGTAGTTCCCACGTTTTGGCGGGGAAATTTCCCTGGATGAAAAATTCCGAGCAGAAACACGTTGTGGAACAGAAACGATCGGAGAGGGAGTTCCCGCAAAAAAAGAGGACGTCAAAGAAGAAGACGAAAAAAATCCCCGATTCGAAATCGGGTCCTGCGCACGCATTTTCGAACGATTTTTAGATCGAAATTCGGACCGAATATATTATAAAAATATAAAATATCCAAGAACCGTGAGCGATAAACCGAACAAACCGATCGGCAACCCGGCCTTGATCATATCTTTGATTTCGAAACCTCCCACCGCATACGCGATCGCGTTCGGCGGAGTGCTCACCGGAAGCGACATGGCGAGGGACGCCGACAAGGCGATTCCAAGACAGATCTCCAAAAGATAAACGGACGATCCGGGCAAAATAGAGGCGGACAAAGGAAAGGCGAACGGAACGAGAAGATTGGTCGCCGCGGTGTTCGACATAAACGTACTTAAAAGAAGCGCGACTCCGCAAAGAAAAAACAAAACTCCGACGGCATATTCTAATTTTGTAATAGGTTTTAGGATTTCGGAAAACCAAACTCCCATTCCGCTCTGTTGCAAACCGACTCCGATCGCGATTCCCCCCGCGATGAGAATCAAAACGGACCATTCGAGCGAGTTGACGTCCTTTTCGTCCAGAATTCCGAAAGAGGGGAAAAGGATCAAAGGCAGAAGAGCCACGACCCCCGCCGGAATCCCGTGAAGATTCTCCGAAAACCAAAGCGCGACCGTTCCAAGAAAAATCAAAGCAGTCGTTCTGAATCGAAACGAGTTCGTTCCCCCTTCGGGTTCGTCGAATTCGACCGAAATCTCCAGACTTCCGTTCTCCGGAAATAATTTCAAAAGAAGAAGCCAGGCGAACAGGATCAAAACGAGGGCCAACGGAACCGCGAACATCATCCAGCTTCCGAAAGAAACAGAAATTCCCTGCTGTTTCAAAAGACTCATAGCGATGATGTTAGGCGGCGATCCGATCGGAGTCCCCACTCCTCCGATATTTGCGGCAAAAGGAATTCCGAGTAGCAACGCCTTTCGAAACGGCTCTTTTTCTGGTAAAACTCGGAACAAAGGAAAACAAAGAGCGATCATCATGGAAGTGGTCGCAGTATTACTCATCCACATCGAGATAAATCCCGTCGTGAACATAAAGCCCAGTAATACACGGGAGCTTTTCGTTCCGAACCTGCGTATGATTCGATTCGCAAGAAACCGATCCAATCCGGTTTTTACGCTGGCCTTCGCCAGAACGAAACCACCCAAAAAAAGTATAATGGAAGAATCGGCGATCGAGGAAAGAAAAACGTTCGGTGGAGGGTTCTTTCCGGTTTTGAATTCGAAGAGGGAAAGTTGTAAAGGATTGGAAAGGAAAAAAATTTCCGCGAAGAGAATCAAAACCGAAGTGGCGTAACCTGGAATCGGTTCCGAAACCCAAAATACCGCCGCGATCAAAAAGATCGCGATCATAATCGCAACGTGAATCGGAATCGAACCTACAAAAGCCATTTGAAAAAGAAAAGCGAACGTTACCGCGGGAAAAAGAATTAGCAGGGAGATTTTTTTCATCATCGTATTGAAGTTCGACCGAGGATCGTCCTTAAAACCGGAAACACAAGCACGAAATCGATCCCTACGTTCTTATACGGGAACGGAAGAGAGTCCGTTTAAAAAATTGTAGTCCGCTTTCTTTCGGAAAGAATCATGGTATTCGATTTAGAAAAACGTATGTCCGAAAAAGTTTCCGTAATCATGCCCGTATACAACTCCGAAAAATTCATAGGAGACAGCATACAAAGCGTTCTCCGTCAGACGTATACGGATTGGGAATTGATGATCGTGGACGATCTATCAAAAGACGGAAGTCGGGAATTGATGAAGCAATACGCAAAGTCGGACTCCCGTATCCGCGCCCTGTTCAAAGAAACGAACTCCGGTTCCGCCGACACTCGCAATCATGGAATTCGAAACGCGACCGGAAGATACATCGCCTTTTTGGATTCAGACGATCTTTGGGACGAGACCTTTTTGGAAGAGCAGATTCGTTTGATGAAGGAAAACGACGCCGCCTTTTCCTTTTCCGCGTTTCGAGTAATCGACGAAAATTCGAATCCGATCCTTCGGCCGCAACTCGTACACAAAACGAAAATAGATTATAAGGATTCCCTGTTTTACAATCGTATCGGCCTATTAACGGCGATGTACGATTCTCGGGTCGTTGGGAAGATGTATTTCGACGTTTCCCTGAAAAGCCTTAGGGACGACTACGCGTTATGGTTGGATATTTTGAAAAAGACCCCGTTTGCGATCGGGAATAGGAAAGTCCAGGCGAGTTATCGGGTAAGAAAAGGGGCGGTAACGGCTAACAAGAAGAAGTTGATCCTTCCGCATTACCGTATGTTGAGAAACCGTGAAAAGGTGGGTTTAGCGAGGGCGCTTTTTTCCACGGCGGTTTGGGGATTATTAGGATTAAAGAAATACTATCTCGAACGCAACTAAATTCGTAAGAACAAAAACCACACCTTCAGCTCGGTTTTATATCCGACAAAAACCTGGCGGCGACTTCTCTCGCCTCGCGGATGACGTGATGCATATCCATATAACGATACGTGGCCAGCCTGCCCAAAAAGGTGACTTTCGTTTCTTTCATTAGAATATCTTGATATTTTTGTAATCTTTCCATGTCGGCATCCAAACGTTTCGGGTAATACGGAACGTCAGAAACGTCGGTCTCTTTGCTGAATTCCTTGAACCATACGGTCTTTTCGTGTTTTTCCCAGGGCGCAAAATGTTTGTGTTCGTGGATTCTAGTCCAGGGAACTGATTCGTCGCAATAATTGATCACTGCGTTTCCTTGAAAATCCCCTTCCCCGGTTCCTTTTTCGAAAAAGACGGTCCGGTAACCCAAACGACCGAATCGATATCCGAAGTATTCGTCTATCGGGCCCGTGTAAAACGTATGATCGAAATCAATCCCCCGTCCTCCGGGATCGAACTTTGTATTCAATAAAACTTGTATATTAGAATGATCTAACATTCTTAGAACGATCTCCGTATAACCCGACTCTGGAATTCCTTGATACGGATCGTTGTAATAGTTATCGTCGTAACTAAAACGAACCGGAAGCCGTTTTAAAATGGAAGCGGGAAGCTCTTTTGGATCGCAACCCCACTGCTTTTTCGTATAACCGAAAAAAAACGCTTTGTATAACCTTTCCCCGAGAAACTTCAGAGCCTGTTCTTCGAAATTGGCGGGCTCTTGAATGGAAGAATCCGCCTGCTCTTCGACAAATCGTCTCGCTTCGGAAGGATTCAAGCTCTTCTCGAAAAGTTGATTGATGGTATGAAGATTTACCGGCAGCGAATATACACGGTCTCCATATTTCGCCTTCACACGATTGACGAAAGGAATGAACTTAACGAATGAATTCACGTAATTCCAAGTTTCGACGTCGTCCGTATGAAAAATATGCGGTCCGTATTTATGAACCATCACACCCGTATCGCCGTCGCGTTCGGTATGACAATTTCCGCCGATATGATCTCTTTGATCCAATACGGTGATTTTTACGGAATCCTTGAGAGCGGACGCCAGTTCGTGTGCGACGACCGCACCCGAAAAACCCGCACCTACGATCAAAACGTTCAGAGACGAAGACAAATTAGTTTCTCCTAATATACTTACGCGAACTTATCACCGAAATCGCCGTATCAATCATACGAAACGGCGATATAAAAAAAGCGAGGAACAAAAAGAAGATCGCAGCCGGTTTAAACCCGTTACGCAGACAACGTTTCATATAAAACCGCATCTGATCGAACGCAAGACTTTTCACCAAACCGATCCGATAAAACAGACGTTCCGGGAGATTCAGACGCGCATAAAATTTAGACGCGGACGGACGTTTGATTTTTTCATACCTTTCGAACGGGGGAAGTTCGATCACCGAATAGGTTTTCGTTCCGGGAGAAACCTCGAAGGTTCCCATGAGCACCGGAACTTTTAAAATGGAAAAATTTAATGCGACAGAACAGAGAAACTCAAAATCCATATCGTAGTGATTATCCCCGTTCATCCCTCCCACGGTCCGTTGTACTTCCGGCTTATAAAGATAACCGACCGGATTAAAACAATAGGAATGAAAATTCCACCAAAACATCATACCCCGAAAGGTCGAAGAAGGAGTCTGCCTTCTTACAAAGCCGTCCATACGAACTAAAACGTCCCCCATTACGAAATCCGGATCCGATTCCAAATACGGGGAAACCTCGGATAGGGCTCCCGGCAAAAGGCGATCATCCGCGTTTAGATAAAGCATATAATCGCCCGTAACGAAACGTAATGCCTTGTTCATCGCGTCCGACTGACCTTTATCGGGTTCGCTGATCCATTTCAAATGCGGATAACGTTTCAAAATATCGACGGTACCGTCGGTCGAACCGCCGTCAATGACGACGTGTTCGAAATTTTCGTAACCCTGCTCTAAAACGTTTCGAATACAGCCCTCGATTACAGCCGAAGACTGATAGGAAGGAGTGATGATCGAGATTTTTTTCTTCAAAATAAAAATTCCGTCTACGTCGGTTTATATTTTAGCACTGTACGTTACGATCAACGCGGCTTCAAAGATAAATTTATATGAGTAAATCATAATAAAGAACGATAAACTTCCGCAGTTTTTTCTGCGGTCTTTTTCCAACTAAAATCCGCCGCCCGCTTTTTTCCGGCACGGAGAATTGTATCCCGCTCTTTTCCTTCTTTCCAGGCGGATTCCAAGGTGGAAACGAAACTATCCTTGTCTCTCGGATCGAAATAAAAAGCCGCCTCCGCTCCTATCTCCGGCAAACTGCTCGAATTCGACAAAAGAGGAACACAACCGTGATTCATGGATTCCAAAACCGGAATCCCGAAACCTTCGTATAACGAGGGGAATACGAAAACCCGCGCGTTTTCGTACAAGAATTTCAGCTCGGAATCGGAAACCTCTTTTTGTATCGCCCTTTCCTTCAAACCGTATTCTTCCAAAAGAAACAATTCCTTTTCCGAAAAATCGCCTCCTCCCGCACAATATAAGAATATCCGGTTATTCTCATGTATAAACGGAGCCGCCGCCTGGACGAAAAAATCGAAATTCTTATAGCCGTCCCTATTTCCTACGAAAAGGATAAAATCCGCGTCCGGAAGCGGTATTTTCTGAGAAGGAGAAGATGTTCCTCCGGAAGCAGACAGATGAATAACCCGGACGAGGTCCTCCGGAATTCCGAATAATTCGACCAGGTCTTTTTTTGTGTGTTCCGAAATCGCAATAATTGCGTCCGCATTCTCGACGACCGCACGTTTGGTTTTCCGGATCGGATCCCTTACGAGATAATCGGGAAAACGTTCATGAATCATATCATAGACGGTAATTACATAAGGTTTATTTAATATATTCGAATAGTAATCGAAATAATAAGTCGGGTGAAATACGTCAAAAGAGCCCTTTCGGATCATGTTCGACGACCGGGGCTGATTTAACAAATTCGTGATCCTGTTTTTACCCGGAAAAGCGAACGAATGCGGATACAACTCATCCAAAAAGGAATTCTTCCGATATGAACGTATATACTCGTTTCTATTGATCCAAAGGGCCAGCGCCGGCTCGACGTCGCAGTCCGGACAAATATCGAAATGTTCGATCAATTCGGAAAAATATCGGGAAATCCCCCCAAAACGCTGCAAAGAAAACGTTTGATGATCGTACAAAACCCTCATAAAAAATAATATAAGAAAATTAGAATAAACAAATATTCAAAGAGTTTTATTCAATATCCGATAGTGATCGGACATCGTTTTGGATTTTAAAAATATCCGAATCCAGAGTAGATATAGTTTACGAAACGGTCCCCGAAGGAGGTTCAAAAACAGACCGGAAAGTCTCCTCTTCGAGAATATATGAAACGTTCCGTTGGAATAAAAACGCAGGTTTAGCCGCGATGCGATTTCCGTTAACGTTCTTTTTTGGAAGAATACGATATGTTGTCCTCCTTCGAAAGCGAAATAAAACCAATCCTTCGGTGCCGGGGCCTTAAAAAGTTCGGTGGAAAAAACGATAAGATCGGCATTCGTTTTTTGGAATGTATCCGCAATAAATCCGATTGGATCGACCGTATGTTCGAGGACTTCGAAGGCGGAAACGGCGTCGTATTTCCTTTTTTCGGAGAATTCGGCCTCAAATCCCTTAGCGAGAAAATTATCGCAGTACGGATCCGACCAGTAATAATCGAAACCGCGGTCGCGCATCAAACGGGTCATCATTCCGTAACCGCCCGCGATATCGGCATAAGACCCTTCCGCTCCGAAAAGTTTAAACAGAATGCAGGAAAGCATTTCCGAAAAATACAGATTTCTGCGGATTAAACCCGTATCCGCGTCTATGATCGCATCGCCGTACGCTTCCTCCAACCAATAAGGGTGTTCCGTTTGTAACGCCCCGCAACGATCGCAATAGTAGTACGATACATCATATTTCCCTAATACTCTTTCCCGGAAAGAAAAAGCGACACTCTCATCACAAACTCTACAATTCATTCTATTTTCTTAATCAACCTGGCAGGATTTCCCGCATAAACACACTTAGGCGGAATGTCTTTCGTAACGACCGAACCCGCACCGATCACGCTTCCTTCTCCGATCGTTACTCCACCGAGTATGATAGAGCCGCTTCCGATCCAGACGCCGTTTTCGATACGAATAGGCTTTTCCGTGATCCCGGTTTGACGAAGTGTAGAATGTAGGGAATATTCATGTCCGCGCGCCAAAACCATAACTCTGTGCCCGAACGTTACCGCATCCCCGATTTCGATCGAGCCGTTTCCGTCACCCGCATTCAAAAGTACGTCCACCAAAAAAACGTCTTTTCCTATTTTAATGTTCTTGTGCCCGTTATAAACGCGGAAACCGTTTTCGAACGTCGTACGATCGCCTACACGGCGAATTTTACGAAAGTGCCATCCGGAACTTCTGGAGTCTCGCCAAACAATGATGAGACGATTGACGAGATATTGAGGTAACAAACCGAATAATAGTCTAAGCATATTTAAGTATATTAGAATTTTATCATCTTTCTGATCAACCGGAAGATCTTTCCGATCCAAAGACGCGAACTGAAAAACTCGGATTCGATGTAAGAGTCGAAATCCGTATTTCTTTTGATTTCCTGCGGAAATACGATCTTATCAGGTAACGAGTTCCGTTTGAACTTTTCTCTCGGATCGTCGGCCGCATCCGTATGACTGGATCCTTCGCCGAAACCGATGTTCTCAACGAGATTGACCGGAGGATTTACCGCAAGTCCGCCTTCCACATTGAGCGTGTAAACCCACTGAAAATCCCAAGTGTCGATCAAGCCGGAATAAGTTTTTTCCAATCGATCCTCCCAAAAGCGTATAACGTAAGATCGACTTCCCTTCCAAGGTGATACGAGCAGACGCTTCCAAACTTCCGCGCTCCGCAGATATTTTCCCCAAGCCCGTCTCCAAGTCGCCCAACCCCAGACCTGCGGATATCGCGAGAAATAGATTTCTTCCGATCCGATTTTTTTCCGTTCGTGAATAAAATTCGTTCCTGCGATGTGCATGACCTTAGGATCGTTTCGAAATTCAGCGAGCATATGTTCGCAAAAGAGAAAGAATTGGTCGGAAGGAAGACAATCATCCTCCAAGATAATTCCTTCTTCTTCGTTTTCGAAAAACCAATCGATCCCTTCCGAAACGGCTCGTTTACATCCGAGATTTTTTTCTCTAAAAAGAGTTTTCACCTCGCAACTCCAATCCACAGAACGAACGATCGAACGGACCTGCTCGCATCGCTCCTTCTCCTCGGGTCGATTTTCCCTCGGACCGTCCGCCGCGATATAAAGACGGGAAGGTTTTCTGCTTCGGATGGAGTCGAACACCTTTCTCGTTTCTTCGGGACGGTTGAAGACTAAAAATAATATAGGGACTTTATACATTAGACTATTAAAATATACTTAATTTTCTCGAATTTGATTCCAAACTAACAAAAGCCGACCAAGCGCTACGCTTATGAGAAAAACTTACGATAAACGATCCAAGTATTCTAAAAAATCTTTTTTCCATCTATCGCGGGAATAAAATTTTTCGACTCTTTTGAAACCGCTTTCTCCCATCGAAGAAATAAGACGCGGAGCGTTGTGGAGTAAAATTAGTTTTTCCACGAACGTATCCGGCGACGATATCGGACAAACAAAACCCGTAACCTCGTCGAGCACTGTCTCCGGAAGACCTCCCTGATCGGAAACGACACAGGGAAGTTTGGCCGCCATCGCCTCCAAAACGGAGATCCCCTGGCTTTCTATCCTACTCGGCTGAAGGTAAACGGAACCTTCCGGAACCTCGGAAATAGGATTTTTTCTCCAACCTAAAAAACGAATATTCGAAAAACCTTGTGTTCGAAGGCGACATTCTTCCAAAAGGGAACCTTCTCCAAACCAAAAAAATTCGCTCTCAATCCTTGCGGAAACCGACTTGGCGATCTCGATCCACAAAAAGGGAGACTTGTATTCCTCTACGTGACCGAACGTGTAAACGGACAATTTATCGTTCGAATCGGAGCGCGTTTTTTTCCGTATTCCGGAATCGACGTTGGTAATCGGATTAGGAAGAACGTTTATGTATTCTTGTCGATTCTCGAGTCTCCAAGTTTCTGCGATTCTCCGTTTGGAGAATTCACTGACGGTAAGTATTCTCCTACTTTTTGTTAAACGAACTCGGAAAGGCCAAACTCCGAGAAGCCGAACACCCCGAACAACGAATTCCGGATACGTATGTTGGACGTAGACGAGTTTAGAAAAGAGAAAGAAGAATACGGATCCAATCGGGGGAGATCCGACACTAAGGAGAACAAGATCGGGTTTGATCTTCCATCGAACGTAAACCGACAACAGAAAATCATGGATCAGAAAAAAAGGAAATTTTCTTAAAAGACGAACCCGAATCACGGAGAAAAAACGAGGAAGACGAAACCAGACGATTTTTTCGTTCATCCTTTGGCTTTCTTTTAAACCCGATACGGCCTCCTCCGAATCGTATACGAATACCACCTCATACGCGGAGTCCGAAAGAGCTGATAACGTATTTTCAAGAGCAGTACGCGTTCCTCCGAATTCTCCGAACTCAGCCAAAATTGACAGTTTCATTTTCGAAATTCCGGTTTGATCCGCTTTGGAAAGAATAAATCGTTCACAAAATCAAATTCTCCTGAAAATAACGTCCAAAAGAACTCTTAAAAGAAAGCGAGGAACATACTTTAGAATATTATAATTTCTGTATTTTGCTGTCTTAATCCAAAAAAAGAAACGCCTCACTCCTATGGCCCGGGATCTATAACAAAGCGCTTGCCATTTTTCTCCGACGACAGACCGAATCGTCTCCGGTCTTCCGCCGCGTAGAACGAATAAAGAGGTGAGTTTATCGATCCAGAGTAAGGTTTCCTCCAATCGTTTTTGCTCATCGGCGCGGTCCGTTATCGAGGAAATCCAACGATGCGATTCGAAATCCTGCGGAATCGAAGCCCCGACTTTGATCACTTCGCGCGTCTGGATTTTTTGTACCGCCGCCCTCTGTTTTTCCTTCGCAAGGTTCGAAGCGTTCGAATGATGAATTCGGTAAAAGGTCAAAAACCTCGGCACGTTGTGCGCTTCGGTACGCTCTATCAATCGACTCCAAAGATCGTAATCCTCTGCGGGAGCGAACTCTTCTTGAAAGCGAAACTCTGCTGAATCCAGAAGACCGCGTTTTACTATTAAGGACGATGTCGCAAACGGATCTTCGAACATCATTCTACATCGGATTTCTTCGTCTGAAACCGGATATTTCCAATCGACTTTGTACGAACCGAACGTTTTAACCCAAGTTCCCAATAAACCGACATTGGGACTTTTACGTAAAAATTCGATTTGATAGCCGAGCTTTTGGGGATGGGCGATGTCGTCCGAATCCAACCAGGCGATCCAAGTTTTTCCCTTAGTAAGTTCGATTCCTAAATTTCTTACTCCCGCCAAACCGAGGTTAGACGAATTTTTATGAAGACTAAAACGTTTATCGTTTAAAAACCCTTTTACGATCTCGGAAGTGGAATCTGCGGAGCCGTCGTCGATGACGATGGCGTTCCAATTCGTAAAGGTTTGTTTTTGGATGCTAAAAAGACATTCGGCGATAAACGCTTCCGCATTAAAAGCAGGAACGAGAAAAGTCACGTCGCTCATGGGTTTTTGGCGATCCTAATCCAGTGCGGAGGAATGAGTTTCGTTGATACGATCGGATAGGCGTCGAACCAAGGCGTTGGAGCGACAATCTTTACGATCGAGTTCTCGTTGGCAAAGGCGGCCCACCAACTATACGAGCTGTTCGACAGAATCAGATTCGGTATATTTCTCATCAGTTCGAACTCTTGTACGTCCGTTAAGCCGAAGTCGGAAACCCTGATTATCTTTTCTTTTCGATTTCTTAAAAAATCGGGAATAAATTCGGAATCATCCGAAAAGATACAGATCGTTTTTATATTCCCGGCTTGTTCAAAAACACGCAGAGCTTCCACGAAATATTTATCGGAACATATTCCGTGAATCTTATTGACTTCCTGGTTGGAAACATAATCACCTTTTCGAATATGAATTCCGAGCGTACTATCAGCGGTGATACGATTCAAAGATTGATCGACCGGACTTCTATATTCCCGTTTCAGGCGCAAATCGGCGCGTAATACCGAAACGTCTTTCTGAACGTAATTCAAATTCTGCCAATATCCGCCGATTAGCAGTATTTCGCTTTTTTCCAAATCAGGAAGTTCCTGAAATTCGAAAAGATTCCTTTCGTAAATTCGGGTGACTTTTTGCGGAACGCCGATTTTTGCCAACAACTTGCGGTAAAAACCGAAATAGTCGGCGTATTCTCTTTTTACTGCTTCGGTTAGGTTTGAAAATCTGGTCTCGAAAAAATTCAATTGGAATTTTCTCGGTGTGACGTTAGCCGAAACATGATCTTCCCCCGAAATCCCGAACCAGGAGAGGTCCAGATAAAGTTCTCCGTCGATCCCATCCGCGACGGTCCTGGCCATCGCGTATTGAAAAATTTGGTTCCCCAATCCCCCGTAGACGTCGGCGATTATTTTTTTTCTCATCGTGGAATCCGTAACTTCCAGTAATAATTTTCATATTTTTGAATATATTGCTTTTTTAAAATAGGTTCGATTCCCCTTTTTTTCCCGAAATAATTGACTGTTTGAAATTCGTTCATGAATTCTTTAGGCTCCAAAACCGAAGGTCAATTTCGAAAAATCGACCGGAAACCGGGGGAAATTTTTCAGCGAACGAATCGTAAAAGCTCCGGTACAAAAGATCTTTTTCCGCTTTTTTCTCTTTAAAAACGCATGAATGGGATTTGAAAATCTGATAGAAAGAACCGTTTTTCGTAGTTTTTGCGTTTCGTTCGGTTTCATAACGGCGCATAACGTTTTTTATTACTCGCGATTGGGAATAGAACGATCGTAAACATTTTCGTACGATCCGCCTTCACTTACGAATAAAAGTCCTTACAACGCGGCAGGAGAACCTTTAGCAAAATGGAAAGTGGAAGAAATTTGCGGATCGTCTCTTTTCAACTATAGTTGCGGAAAAAACTTATAGAAGAGCAGAAAAACGACAATTCCACTAAAACGTGATACGACTATCGAATAAAAATGAAACGGTAAAAAAGACAGAAATTCCGATCAAAAAAAGGATTCTGTCTTTAGATCAACGGCAAGAAGGAACACAAATACGATGTATAACAGAGCGGCAATTTTGAAAAACCTTTGTTGCATTCACCGAATCGTGTAGGACAAGCCCTACGATTTTTAACCAAAGGGCTCAAATACCGGATCGAAAATTTCCCTACCCGTTCTCCCTTTTTACATTCGATATGCCGCGTCGATACGAATACCTCGATCCGGATGATCCGGAAAAAAACTTACTAACAAGCGGCATGATTCCAGGAAAACAACAAGATCGAACGCAACAAAACCGTCTTCATACGGGTTATATAAAAAGCAATATTAGATTTTTGTAAAATGAAAGCAACCGCATCCATAATTTTGATTTTCGAAATCCTCTCTTTTCGCCCTTTGAATCAGACCGCCGTCTGAGAAATTCTCACCGATGAGCGCCCAATCCAAAAGCTCCAGACCGGGGAATAACTTTAACACGTCGTCGAAACCGTATATTCGATGTGCATTGTATTGTATTCTGGGCTTTCCAACCGGAAGAACGATATACAGGTTTCCTTTCGGCGCTAAAATTCTGGAAAGTTCGGCGGACGCTTTTAAATCACCTGAGACATCAAGCGGGTCCCCGTATCTTCCTAAGCCGATATGTTCCAAAACGTGCATGCAAGAAATAGAGGATATCGAATCGGTTTTAAAATCTAACTTCGTCAAATCACAGGATAAGGTTTCTAAATCACTCAACAACAAGTCAGCCGGACGATAATCAAAAAACTTAACCGGAACAAAGGCAGATACAATCGCCGAAAAATATAAATAGGAAGAGAAGTCGTAGTGCACGTGCGGTTTTTTTTCCTTAACTTTCCGAGCGGCCCAAGCCGTGTGATATACGTAATGACGGTCGAATCCGGTGTTGGAAGTATCGTCAAAGAGACAAGGATAACGATCCTTCCAGAATACAGAAAAACGGGTTTCATCCTTTCGGAAGTTTTTAAACTTATTTAAGTATTTTGCATATCGAATCCAGTACGATATGATTCTTCGTATTCTAATCATTGGAATTTTTTACGGATTTTCTTCAGAAAAAGAATAATCCTCTCCTGCCACGAAATCGCTTTATAAAATTTGAATGCGGTTTGACGGAGGTCCTGGTAGGTTTTGTGTAACCAACCGCCTTCATACTCGTCCGGAGTGTTCGGAAAATAAAAAATACCCGTCCATTTCTGCAGATACCGAGACCAGTCTTGTTGTTGTTTTTCGTTATTGGATTGGCGAACCCTCAAATTGGCGTGACTATAATGTTCGACATACGAGGATTCGGCAGCGATGATCTCGTAACCGGCGTGCCACATCTTCAGACAAAGATCTCCGTCTGCGTGATAAAAATGAAACGAATCCTCGTCGATAAAGTCCACGGCTAACATCGCTTCCCTCGTATAGAGTCCGTGGTTGACGAAGATTTTTTTTCCGATCGCTAAACCGACGAGATACTCCGGCTGTTCCGGCCAATTACGCCAATAAAATGCCGCGCCCCCTATTTTAGGATTTTTCTTCTTCGCCGCCGAAATACTTTCGATTCCCCGTTCGATCGAGCCAGGTACGATCAGAGAATCATCGCTGATCATGCAGATATATTCTCCTTCGCAGGACCTAAATCCTAAATTCATAAAGTATCCCCAAGATCTACGCGGAATCTCTTTTCCTTTCCAAACACCTCGATTGTGTTGTAGAATTAAGATCACGTCCTTTTGACGCACGAGCCAAGGAAGACTACCGTCGTTCGACCCACCGTCCACAACGACGATTTCTGCATCCAAACCCGAGGTTTCGATTTCATCCCGGATCGATTGGATAGCGAGTTTCAGAAATTTGTACCGATTGTACGAACCGAGCACGAACGATACTTTGCCTTTTTTTTCAGTCTTCAATTCTTATTACCATATTTTTCGCGGAAATTCGCGGATGTTTTTGCCGTGATTGTGGAACGAAGAACGCGGAATAAACGTCTCGAACAGAGTCGTCTTTCTAAAAAAAATTTTGCCGGTTTAAATTCAGAAAGAAGAGGTATAAAAACGAAGAACGATTGTATGATCTCCTCCTCTGACCGCAAAACTTTCCGCACCTAATTTTATCTACGGTAAAACCTTCCAGCACGAAGATCTTCGCTCCGGGAACGATGTCAGCGAGATAGGATTCTAAACCGAACGATCTTAGAAAGAAGTCTCCCGATTAAAAGTCGCGCCATACTAAGGTCGAAAACTCCGAATCCGACTTCTCTTTTAATGTATTTCCAATTCTTAAGAGTATTAGGTCCCACGTCGTCGAAACGATACTTAGAAGAAGTTGCTGTGGTTCCTAACGTTCTGACGTGTTCGCTAAACGCCGTTACGTATCTTTCCGCCTGCGATTTGTAAGAATAATCCCTAAGCATGATTTCCCTCCCTTTCTTTCCCATCGTTTTCCTTCGATCGGAATTTTTTAAGGATTCGAGAATCTTTAACGCCAATGCTTCCGGACCGAGTCCGTCGGAGAGATATCCCGTTACACCCTCTTCAACCACATCACCCACACCCCCGATCGGAAACGCGATCACCGGCGTTTCACAAGCAAGCGATTCCAACATCGTATTCGGCAAATTATCTTCCAAAGAAGGGAGCACAAAAACATCCGCAGCGGAATAAATCTCCGCCAAAGCGGACTCGTTCTCCACCGCCCCGAGATCCGTGTAGGGAATATTCAAATTCTTTAATTCTTCGGCGGGATTACCGAAAAACAAAAAATGGATTTTCCCCGATTCTACAAAACGCCTCCAAGATTCGTCCTCGTTACAATAGCGCAACGCGGACAAAAGCGCGGTAAAGCCCTTTCTCTTTTCCGCCGCCGAATTCGCTCCAAAAAGGAGCACAAAAACATCTTCGGAGAAACCCAATTCGTGTCTCTTTTGCTCTCTGGAATAAGGATTGTAAATTTCCGCATCGATCGGATTCGGAATGCAGGTTATTCGCGAGTTCTTGAAAATTGCGCTCGATTTAGCTCTTTTATAAATCCATCGACTCGGAGCAATTACCGAAATTCGATCCGAGAAAAGTTCGATCTTATCCGCTAAATTCGATTTCGGAATGGTAGAATTGTCGCTTAAAATTTGCGGGCACTGCGCGCAGTCGCTTCCGAAACGATCGCACCCCGCCGTATAATGACATCCGCCCGTATAAGGCGACTCGTCGTGTAACGTCCATACGATTGGTTTATTAGAATTCAATAAATTATGAATATTAATGGGGGATAAAAAATAAGAAACCCAATGTAAATTGACGACATCACATCCCCGTACGATCGGATGATCGAAAATATCCACACCGGGATAAGGGTAGGAAAAAAGAGTATTGGAAACGGAGGTCCTATTTTTTCCCAGATAGGAATGGATTAAGTCCAGAGAAATTTGAGTAAACAGGTTCTTACCCGATCGGGACGTCAGGCTCCTGGAAATTGCTTCGACCGAATCATCCTTACCGTTTTTGAATCTACAAAGAATATTGGACGAAACGCCGACTGACAACAGACCCCGATGAATTCGATACATCGCCTTTGCAGCACCTCCGGCGGAATCGTTCGTGCCGACTAAACACACTTTCACGAAGGCTTCCTTGCCTCCATAAAAAGTGAATCAGGTTTACGGACGGAACCGTCAAGTTCGGTATCCAATCGATAAGAGCTAAAATCAGGAATATTCGACTGATCTGCGGCGCATCGATTCGGGCCCACAAAACCCGTTTCCAACAAAACGCGTCTCAAAGAATATTCGTCATACATACAATAATGAATCTCTCCGGATTTCCTAAACTTTCCTATCTCGGCCATTTCATAAGTATATCCTAAAATACGAAGACAATACTTTTTTAATCTATGGATTATCCTTGAATGAATAGCGGGGCGGCCTTGAGGATCGGCGACGGGTTGTATGCGAATTTCCTTGAGAGCGTCTTTGACTTCGGAACCTAATCTTTTTATAATATAATCCTCCGCAGGAAGAGGAGTCTGTTTCCAATGTTTCAACATTTCGCCGCCTGAAGAATTCCTCGCCACTTGATCGAACAATTCGAGAAGAATCCAATCGTAACGAGCGGAGGCTTCTTCATTTCCTTCTTTCGCCGACTTCATTTGGAGAAGATACTCGGTTATAATCGTTTCCAAATCCGGAACGACGACCCTAAGTATTCCTCCCGGTTTTAAAACGAAAAAACAATTCTTCAAAAAGGCAAGAGCCTCATGACGGGGAAAATGTTCTAGAACATGCGAATGATAAACGACATCGACCGAATTCGCTTGAAGAGGGATTCCGGATCGTAAGTCGTATTGGATCACGTCCGGACCACTTTTTAAAAAATCGATATTCGTCCAAGCCGAATGATAGCGGCTTCCGCATCCTAAATTGACCAGCATATACCTTATTTCACTACGTTCTTGATTTTTTTATATACGATCTCGAACGACTTTCCGAATTCCTGATCTTCGAATACGTCGAACGCACGATCGCGAAAAAGTTCGTATTTCGATTCAATCTCTGCGATCGAATCCGCTATTTCTGATTCGGTTTCGGCCACCAAACCTACACCCTTCATCAGTTTTTTCATCATGGGGATTCGATTTCCTATCATCGGCAGACCGCATTTTAAAGAATCGTAATATTTCCCCGCGGAACCCGCCGCGTATTTTAAGTTTATATCGGCGGGAGCGAACCAAACAAAACAAAGGTCCACCGATTGAAAAACGGAAAACTTCTCTTCGGCGGGAAGAATTTCGGAGGATAAAAATACTTTTCCTTCGTAAGTCGATATTTTTTTTAACACTTCTTCCTTAAAATCGGAGTCTGGAATCCATCCGTGTAAAACGAGGACCCAGTTTTTAGGCCAATTCGAAAGCGAATCCAGAATACGATCAACGCCCGAAAACCGCAAGAGAGTTCCCGTCACAAGTGCGATCCGCTTATCGGGTGAAATCGGGAAACGATTCCTGAAGTAATTTTCTTTTTTCCTTAGGACGGAACCTGCGGAACTATTCTTAAGAATTATGATTTCGCGGTTTCTAAGACCGCTTATCACGCGCAGAATTCGAAGTCTGTTCCTATCCTGAATCAGACTGAAACGCGCCTGACGCGCGAAAACTTTCGCAAGGGAAAGAAAAAAGGAACGATCTCTATGATACAATTCTAATGAATGATAAGCGAAGGGAATCCTTAAGACGAAAGATACGATTCCTGTTCGAATGATACCTTGCGGATCGTAACCGATAAGAAAATCAGATCGTCTACAAATTCCGAAAAATCGAACGAGAATGTATATTCCGTATATGAATTCCTGAAGAAATGCGGGAAGTTTAGAAATCCGTCCGGCAACGATAGACGGGCCTTTGTACTGAATCACTTCCACGTTCGGATGATTCAGCTCCGGATTTTTTAGTCCGATTTTTTCCAATCCGGGATCGAGTTGAACCAACAATCGAACCGTATCCCCTTTGGAAGCGAGAAATTTTACCGTTTCGATGACCGGCGTAGAAATCGCCACCCAAGGATGAGCGGTAATCAAACAAAAATTCATGAAGTCAACGAATCGTTTTTCCTAACGACGAATACCACGCCCCAAGTTCCCGTCCCCGGATCCTTTCCGGTCAACCACTCTTCCGATCGGAGAATTTCGAAGCCGTTTTGCGCTAACAACAACTCAAGCTCTGGATTGAAGAAATATCGCATAGGATGTTTCTCCTGTATCAACTCCAATGAGTTCGTGTTCTTCCTGCGGATCCATACTTCGTAGTCCACTTCTACGATATTTTTTTCGTGAATCACTTTCGACTCCGCCAATCTAGTCACGTGAATTTTCTCATCGAACAAACGTTTGATTCTCGTTTCGGGAATCTGCGATAAGACCGCCGGTCCGTACCACACATCGAAAATAAAAATGCTTCCGCTATTAGAATGTAACGAAGCCGTTTCAAACGCGGCGAGAATATCCTTGTTCGAAGTTTGATAAGACATTACGTGAAATAAGGACAGAACCACGTCGAATCGCGAAGAAACCCGCACCGTACGCACATCCCCTTGTACGAACTTAGGAAAGACACCCGATCCGGTTTCGGCTTTTCTCCGCTCCGCTTCCGCCAACATTTGCGGGGAAATATCGACGCCCGTTACCTCGTAACCTTTTTGTGTCAGAAGAAGAGCGTGTTTACCGGTTCCACAACCTAATTCCAGGACGGATTTAGAATCGGCCTTATAAGACTTGATCAACGAATCGACGTAAGACACCTCTAATTCGTAATTTTTGTCCTTATAGAGTAGATCGTAATATTCAGAATACTTACCGAATTGAGACATACAAAATTCCTAATTTACGGAAATATAATCGCGCACTAATCGACTGATTCGAGAAATCTGTTCATCCTTCAGACTACTCGAAGAAGGAAGATACAAACCTCGTTCCGAAATCGAATCGGTGACAGGATAGGTCCCGCCGACGTCACAACCGAACTTTTTTAAACTCGGTTGTCTGTGCATTCCTGTGAAGAGCTTGCGCGAATCCACTCCGTTTTCCTTTAAATGAGTCATCAAACCGTCTCTTAGTTTTTTCCTTTCGTCTCCGACTAAAATCGCATTCATCCAATGAACGTGCGTAAATTTGGAATCGGAATCCTTTTGAAATCCGATTCCCGGGTGACCCTCGAGATTTCGGCGATAAAGAGAATTATTATGTTTTCTTAATGCGATATACTCGTCGGCCTTTTCTACTTGGGCTAGCCCGATTGCGGCGTGAAGATTCGACAAACGATAGTTAAAACCGATATCTTCGTGGAGATATTCCCGAGCAGCAACCAAAGGAAACGATAAGTTCTTCAGATATCGGAGGCGATCATAAATGTCCGAATCGTCGGTCAGACACATTCCTCCTTCTCCCGTAGTCAAATTTTTGTTGGCGAAAAAACTGAAACACGACACGTCCGAAAAGGAACCCGACTTTTTTCCGCCGTATTCCGCACCGTGCGCTTCCGCCGCGTCTTCGATTACCTTAATTCCGTGTTCCGCCGCGATATTTAAGATAGGATCCATATCGCACAATAAACCCATAATATGTACCGGAATGACCGCTTTAGTTTTTTTGGTGATCTTTTTGCGGAATAGATTAGGATCCAAATTCCAAGTATCGGGTTCTACATCCACGAAAACGGGCATCGCACCCGTATAACAGACCGCAAACGCGGTCGCTATCATCGTAAAGGAAGGAATGATCACTTCGTCACCGGGACCGACTCCGAGCGCTTGAAGCGCCAAATGGAGAGCGACGGTTCCGTTACAAACACCTACTCCGTATTTTACACCGCAATAATCGGCGAATGACTTTTCGAATTCCTGTACGTATTTTCCGGAAGAGGATATCCATCCGCTTGAGACCGCGTCCGACACGTATTTCAACTCGTTTCCGCCTAATAACGGTTCGCACACGGGTATAAATTCTTCGTGTTTCATATTAGAATCTTGTTTTGTCGTTTTCCCCGGCATAAGGTCCTTGTTTCACTTCGATCATTTCCGTCTCCTCCAACATCTCGAACCCGTGTCCGCCTCCGGCAAGAAGTATAACGTCGCCCGTCGATAGAATGCGACTTTCTAAAAATCGTCTATCTTCGTCGAAAAAATCAACTCTTACCTTACCCTTACGTATAAACAGAACTTCGTGCGTAAATTCAACGCTTCGCGGAACCGGATTGTGGTGGTGAGGTTGTATGTTGTAACCGGCGGGACGTTTCATATAAGCAAGCTGTTGAGAAAGCTCGTTCGGTGTGAAAAATTCTATTCCATCTTTCGAAAAGTCGTTCCTAATGATGATCGAATACAACTTTCCGCCATGATCAATTTGTTCTATCATATTTCGTCAAACCAACTCGAATCAAAAACCAATTTTCTAAACTTCGGATTAGTATAAAGTTTAATAAGGTAGGAATATTGGGCCAGATTAAAGTGCAACATAAAATAAAAACCCAAACGAGGTTCGGAGAATTTGTCCTTAAAATAAAACTTCAACAATCCCCTCATACATCGAATCGTATTTTTGAGAATCTGAAAAAAATATTCGACGATTTCCCGAATACCCTTACGATCCGCTACGATTAAGTTATAGATTTCACACCGTCCGTTATTCACGAATCTCCTTTTAATATCGGCGATCGTCGCGTTCTTGGAAATCATCTGACAATGCTCCATCAAAGCATCCGGAGCCCAACCTATTTTGTACCCTTTTTTGTGTAACTTTTTACACAAACCAGTCTCACCGTCCCCGACAAGCCAATCGCCGATTTGATCCGGATTAAAACCGCCGACCTCTTTCAGGATATCTTTTCGGATATGAAAATTCCCTCCGTTGATGAATACGTCCTTCTTTACGAATTTTTCGTTCCCGTAGCTCAACTTACCGAGTAAGAATTCGTAATCCCGCACCCATTCCGGGGGAGTTTGATCCCAGCGAATCACGATCGGTCCACCGACTGCGGCGGGGCTTTCCGAAGATTCGAAAAGTTCATCGACGGCGGAAAGCCATTTCCGATCTAAAACAGCATCGTCGTCGGTATAAGAGAGAATTCCGTAACGAGAGTTTTTATATCCGCAATGCCTGGCGTGTACGAGTCCCGGCTTTGCTTCGTAAACATATCGAATTAAATTTTCTCCGTATTTAGACTGGTATTCGCGAACAGTCTCGAACGTGTTATCCTTCGACGCGTTATCAATGATTAGAATTTCATAATTTTCTTTTGGATAGTCTTGCGACAATAGTGATTCGATGCAAGCCGGTAGAAATTTTTCCCGATTAAAAGTCGGAACGATGACTGAGATACGCAAAACTAATTATTCCCTTTAATGGTAATACGGAGGATTTTTTTGGAAAAATCCCTCATATTGCGGATAAAATCGAAAGGATTCAAATACCAAAAACGCAACGAGATCAGCAAGTCCTCGTAAATCGTACGTAGATATTTTTTGGAAGAAAGATTGGAATCATGAATCCTATAATAGGCAAGCGGCTCCTGACAAGCCAAGACGGTTCCGTATTCCGCCAGTCTTACCTCCAAATAGTAATCTAAAGATATTGCGAAAGAACCGGGAAAACCGCCGACCCTATCGTAAGCCGCTTTCTTCACCAACAACGTAGGAAAACCGATCCAGGTTTTTCTAAGAAGCAAAGACGCTATTTTACCTTCAGGCAAATCGTATTCCTGCGTTAGCACTTTTTTGGAGTCGGAATATAAGTTAAAATATTTCGAATATACTAATACGACATCGTCGTTTTGCGATTCCAACACCCTTCGAATCTGTTTTTCCAACTTATCCGACATCCAAACGTCGTCGCAGTCCAAAAATCCGATCCATTCCCCGGAGGCCTTACGAATCGCTCTTCTTCTACCTTCTCCGAGTAAAGTATGTTCGTCGGACCTAAAATAGAATATCCTCGGGTCGTCGTAGGATTGAACTATGGAAGCGCTTGTATCGGAGGATTGATTGTCCCAAAAGATGAGTTCCCAGTTTTTATAGGTCTGATCGATAACGCTTCGAATCGCTTCATGGAGATAAGCCTCTCCATTGTAACAATTCATTAAAACGGAAACGAGCGGCCCTTGTTTTACCAGATTTTCCACGGAGCTTTTCCGGATCTCCAAAGATCTTCTAAGTAATTTTTATCGCGTAACGTATCCATACACTGCCAAAAACCGTCATGAATATAAGCGGTTAACTCGCCTTCTTCGGCGGCCTTTTCCAAGGGTTCCTTTTCCAGAACCGTCGAATCGTTTTCGATCCAATTTATGAAGGAAGGTTCCATAACGAAAAAACCTCCGTTGATATACCCTTGATTCGCCTGAGGTTTTTCGCTGAAGTTCGTAACGATTTTTTTTTCGTCTATCTGAAGCTCGCCGAACCTAGCGACCGGTCTGACTGCGGTAACTGTAACTTTTTTTTTCTGCTGCTTATGAAAAGCGATTAGCTGATTCACATCGACGTTCGCCACCCCGTCTCCGTAAGTTAATAGGAAAGTCTCTTCGCCTAAAAATTCCTTCAATCGTTTTAGCCTGCCTCCCGTCATCGAATTCATCCCGGTATCCACCAAAGTAACTTTCCAATCCAAAACGTTTCTCGAGTGGTAAGATATGTCGTTATTCGCAAGATCGATCGTAAAATCGCTGTTTAACGTATAATATTTCAGAAAATATTCTTTGATCAATTCGGCCTTATATCCCAAGGCGATATAAAAGTCTTTGTGACCGGCAAAAGCGAAGGTATTCATTATATGCCAAAGAATCGGATATTCTCCGATTTCAACCAGGGGTTTAGGGACTAAATTCGTGTATTCCGATAAACGGGATCCGAAACCTCCCGCGAGTATTACAACTTTCATTCTTTCTCCAGTATCTTCCGAAATTGCGGATCCGAAATTGACAATGTTTCCGATTCTTCAGGATCATGCATTAGGTTGGCGACGTTACAAAGTACATTTTCCCCTTGTGTATTTCCACGAAACGCCGTCCAAATTCCAGGGGGTACGGTTAGGCGACGCGGATTATCTGCGGAGATTCTAATAATATCGTTCTGATCGTAAGTACGGGAGTCCTCCCTCTTATCAATCAGAAAGAAAGTTATCTCTCCGCTGATCACGATTAAATTGGAAATCATCCTAGTATGTCTTTTCCAACCCTTTGTCTTCCCGAAGAATACGGAAGAAAAATAGACCTCTTCAAATCCCGAAAAACCCGGATCCGTGCTTTTTATTCCGTGTCTCACGCTGCCTAATTCCCCCGGAATCAATTTTAGTTCGGAAAGAATAATGTCCTCGATTTTGGGAGAATTCATCTTAGTCGATTGCCCAGGCGATTTTAGAATTTTTTGCGATCGTCTCGTATTCCTCTATTTGATTCTGCATCAGTTCGTCGGGCACCGTATTCCGGTTATAATATTCAAGATACCATTCCATGGTAAAGCGTATCGTATTAGATAATTCTAAATTAGGCTTCCATTGAAGGATCTGCAACGCCTTATCGCAGCTCAACTTTAAAAGCCCCGCTTCATAGGACTTATTCCCGGCGCTCGTATCCGTCCAGGAAGAATTTTTCCAATAAGGTTTCATACGATCCAACAACTCGGCCACCGTGGCGTTCTGTTCTCCCGGAGGACCGAAGTTAAACGATTCACCGGTTAAAATCTTACCTTCGAACAACGCCTGTCCGACTCTCAAATATCCGCTCAAAGGTTCCATGACGTGTTGCCAGGGCCTAGTAGCGAACGGATTTCTAACTTGTAGGGACTTTTCTTCGGACCACGCTCGAATAGCATCCGGCACGATTCGATCAGGGGCCCAGTCTCCGCCGCCGATCACGTTACCGGCTCGACCGATTCCGATTTTTACGTAAGGATTGTTTAAGAGAAAAGATTTCAGGTAGGCGTTGATTAAAATTTCCGCGGCGGATTTGGAGGCGCTGTAAGGATCGTAACCTCCCAGACGATCGTTTTCGCGATAACCGTAATACCACTCTACGTTTTCATAGACCTTATCGCTCGTGATCAATACGACCGTACACGGATAGTTTAAATTCCGTACCACATCCAAAACGTTCGCGGTTCCCATTGCGTTCGTTTCAATAGTCTCCAAAGGATTGGAGTATGAGGTTTTTACGAGGGCTTGCGCGGCTAAATGAAAAATAAAATCGGGTCGATAAAGTTGAATCGCATCCGATAAACTGCTTCGATCGCGAACGTCTCCCCAAATCTGATCGGTTCCTTTTTTCAAAAGGTCCGAGCCCTGAAAAATCGAAGGTTCGGTGGGAATATTCGAAGAATATCCTCGAATAGAAGCTGCTCCAAGACGAACCAACCATGAACTAAGCCACGATCCTTTGAAACCGGTGTTTCCGGTGATGAGAATTTTTTTTCCCTTATATACTTGATTGAACAAAATCTATTTCCTATAAAAATTTATCGTTTGCAACAAACCGGTCTCCAATCGTGTGATAGGTTCCCATCCGAGCAGCCGCTTTGCTTTCGTAATATCAGCATACAAAGACATATTTTCGCCGGTTCGATACGGTAGAGCTCCGAAATCCGGCGTCCCCTTTCCGACCAACGTAGAAATCATTCGTATAACTTCTTTTATTTGAATCGGAATACCGGAGGCTATATTAAATATTTCTCCTATAGCTTCCTTAACTTGTAAAGCCCTGATTACGGCGGTGCACACGTCGTCGATATAACAAAAATCGCGAATCTGCTCTCCCGCGCTGGTAGGAAACGTTTCCCCGTTCAAACTCTTGGAAATAATTTGCGGCAAGAAACGGTCGTTGTTTTGATTGGGGCCGTAGACCAAAAACAATCTGAATACGGTGACTGGAAACCCTTCCGATCGGTTCAACATTTGCAGAAAATGAGAAGCCGCGACCTTTCCGAAGGAATAGGACGAAAATGGAAGTTCTCTCATCGTTTCTTTTTGCGGCGAAATTTGCGAACCGTATTCGTCGCTGCTTCCCAACTGCAAAAACGAATTCAAGTGATTCCTATCAACGGAGTTAACAAGATTCACAACGGTCGAAAAATGGTTCCGTATAACCGCTTCTCCATTTTTGAAGAACGAACTGTGATCAATTTCTCCGGAACAATTAACGACTACGTTGAATTTTTGATTCCTTAAATCCTCCTGCCATTTACCCGGAACCGAATAATCGGCCACAATACGATCTACTTTTTTATCGTACGACCCGGAGCCGACGCCTCGAGTAAGGACAGTAACATCGCAGGAAAGATCTATAAATTTTTTCCGTACGTGTTTCCCTATAAAGCCGTCTCCTACGACCAGCACTTTTCCGAAATTATCGCTTCTCATAATCGAATCGGTTCGAATATATTATAATTTTCTACTATTGCTTTACTAAAATCCATAGCACAACGAATTCAAAAATAATCACGAATCATAACCCAACATTCTTCGTTTCGACCCTTCGTCAACTGGACTGAAATAATTCTCCCGAATCCAAGCTCCGATTTCCTGATAAAGCTCCTTTTTAGAATCGTAACTACTCCGAATATCCAAAACCTGTTCCTTAAATTCCTCGGATGTATAACAAACGGACCAAATTTCCTTCGGGACACGTTCATCCAAAGGATGAGATGTGGGCTCTTTACCGCCGCGTATGACGATCGTGGGAATCCCCATCGCCACGGCCTCCAAACAAGTTGAGGATGAAAAACCTACGAGCAAATTGGACGAAAGCAACGACTCGTTAAAATCGCCGGATACGTAAGAAAAACCTTTCGGCAAACTCTCCTTGGGGAAGTTTTCCAGAATGATTCGAGTGTTAACCGGGTGCGGCTTAATCCAAATTTCGAAACCGATTTTATAAAATTCATTCAGCGAATCGATTGCAAGTTTAAGAAGAAATATACTTTGCTCCACCAAAATAGAAAGTGAGATCAAGATTACGAAAACATCCTTCTTCGGCGGTAGTTTTCTTTCTAAAAACAAATACTCGAACCGCAAAGCGGGAGTCAATACGACGGACAACCGTGGACAATATCTTTTGATTAACTCGGTTTGTCGGCTGCCGATGACTCCGATTTTTTTTGGAAGAATATTCGCGTTCCTCTCGTAATCCGTCGGAAACACGTTCAGATGAAACTTGTTCATCGTATAACCGCAATATCCCAAAGAAGGGACCTCGGGAAAATAACGATTCATTCCGTGATGTAATCCTCTATCAAACCACTGATTCTCCCACCAATCCAATAAAAACCGAATCCTGAATCCGTTCCGTTTCAAACGATGGATAAAACGAGAATTCAACAACGCTTCAATAGAAGCCGCTTCCCAACGATCCACATCCACTAAAAATTCGACTAGATACGTTAGGTCGAATCCCTGAAAGCTGCAATCCGTAAAGCGCAGACGATTCAAACGATAAGGGAAGAAAAAGGAATACAGATAATCGCTTAGAGTCAGAAAATCTTCTTTGATTAAGAAATTATAAGGATGTTTTCGTAAATCCGTATATAAACTTAAAAAATCCGTATCTTCGTACGCGGTAAAAATAAAATAAATTGAATCTCTTGTATTCGGATCCAAATTCGAAAATAAATTTCCGAAATAACGATCTTGAAATTGTCCGTCCCTAACGAAATCCTCCTTGATATACGTATCAACGAGAGTAATCGGTTTCTTATCGGCGACTCTTTTGCCGATTTTTTTGGTTCGTTTTGCGGCTCGGGCTCGTGTCACCCATGTTCTAAAAAACTCCCGCGCGTATTTCCATCTTTCATTAAAATAAATCCGGATCTTATATTTCCGACTCAGAGGATATTTCACCTCGATCCTAATTTTAGAGTTTTGAACGACGGGATTCGTAAGTAGGATTCGTTTCAGCGCGACGGTAGGAACTAAAATCGTTTCTATCTCTTTAGAATCGATAAGTCTTACGATCAGTTTCAGTTTACAACATTCGTAAAACAACGGTGACGCGTACGGATTTCGACTTGCAATATTGGAGACCCACCAATCCAGAGATTCTTCCTTACCGACGGAGAGTTTGCCCACGAAATTTTGATATGGATCGAGCAACTCTTCGGCGATCTTGTCCAAAGTCCGGCTGTATTTTTCCTCCAGATTCTCAAAGTCGAAAACGGACATCGGCGTATGTTCTATTACTTAAGCCCGGTTACCCATATATGGGAGCTTAACTTATGTTTTCGCAGAAATTCCTGAAAATCGGAAATGGCTTGCTCGCCGCGATCGCCTAAAACACGAACGAAGTCGTCCGCAAACCCGCTATTCTTTACGATATCAAAATCCAACTCGCCGGGAGTTTCGATCCGCACAAACCGAAAGCCTATGGTCTTGAACAGAAACTCGAAACCAGCAACACTCAAAAAATTTAAATGATGCGGCGGAAAAACGCTTCGCGAGCGCTCCTGAAGAGTTAAAATATCGAAACCTTCGTATCCCAACCCGGTGATCAAAACGGTTCCGTTGTCGTTGGCTAAATCGAACAAGGATCGTATAAAATCTTTCGGCGAAAAAACGTGCTCGATCACTTCCGAACTTATAACGAGATCGAATCGATTCTTCCAGAGTTCCGCTTTTTCGGAAGTCGTTTCTAAAACGGAAAAACCCTTTTGCCGGCACATTTTGGCGGACTCTACTCCGGGCTCGATCGCGAAGAATTCCGCATCTGGAAAAAAAGGACGCAATTCCTCTAAAAAAATTCCGTAACCCGCACCGACGTCACAAATCGTCTTCGGCTTCCTTTCCAATTTTAAGAGCAAGGAATGTAACGAGTTCGCCTTATTTCTAAATAATTTCTCCCTTCTCGATTCGGCAACGGCGGGAAAAAAAACGTTCGCCCAGTATGCCGAAGATTCGCTTTCGCTATAAAATAATTCCAATGCTTTTTCCGAAGGCCTCGGATCGCAAAAAAGAGAATTACACTTTTTGCATATTCGATAAACAAAATCGTTTTTCCGAAATTTAATCTCTTTAGACCGTTCGCCACATCCGGGACAGTCCACTTCCACTAAATCGCTTTTATTAAAATTTTGCGCATCCTTCAGGCTAAGTTCGAGATATTTTTCGAAAAGCTCTTTGGGCCGGATTTCAGATTCCTTCATACCGATAGTTCCTTAAAATTGCAGAGCAGACGGTTTACGAATAACTTTTTCTAATCGAATCATGAAGCATATGTTTTTCGACGTTGACACGATCGGCTTCCGTATCGACGGAATAACTCACCGCATCCGTGTGAACCATCTTAACCCGATATCCGTGCTCAAGAACCCTCAACATATCGACGCTCTCTATGATTTCAAGCGGAGTCGGCTCTAGTTCGTTGAACTTCAGAAGAAAATCTCTTCGAAACGGAATGATACATACCTGCTTCAACATGGGGACATTTTTAGCCCCTTTTTTCCAGGAAGGAATTGGTTCCCGGGAAAAATATACGGCGAAACTTTTTAGATCCACCACGACTTTAACTTCGTTAGGATCTTCGTGTTCTTCACGGGTCTTTAGTTCGCTCATTAAGTTCAGAACTTGCAACGATTCGTCCGACACCATGGGTTTTATCGACTCTTCGATCATTTCAGGAGTCAACATCGGTTCGTCACCTTGGATCATTACCACGATATTGGTTTTTTCACCGGTAATCTTTTCGATCTGAAGCATAGCTTCGGCGGCGCGATCGCTGGCGCGTTCGTGTTTATCCGAGGTCATGATAACCTTACCGCCGATGGACTCGATGTATTCCTTGATTTCGTCATCGCAGGTCGCGACATATACTTCATCCAATAAAGCGCACATCTTAGAACGGAAAAACACGTGCCCCACCATTGGAACGCCGTGAATCTTAGCGAGCGGCTTTCCTGGCAACCTACTCGACGCCATCCTTGCCGGAATAATTCCTATATTCTTCAATGAACTTTTACCTCGATCTTTAATATTATTTGAATGAGTTTAATTCGATTTATTTTGGAAAAGATGTTCCAGAATACGATTTCCAACCGACTTATGCGTCTCGTTCGTAAAATGGACTCCGTCGTAGGTAACGTCCAAATGGTTATCGGTTTTTTCCATTTCTGATTGAACGGAAATCAAACGGATGTTCTCCGCGTTATTCGCCACGTTTTTTAAAAGGTCGTTCGTTTTCACAAGTTGAGAATAAAAAGACCTAGGCCGCTCCCTTTTGAATTTACGACTAAAATCCAACTCTAACGTTTTTATCAGATAAATAGTTTCGAATTTGTTCGTAAGAGCATTCGCGATATCGGCGGTAAATTCATCGAAGTTCAATGAATTCAGTTTTTGTATTTCTCCGTTCGACAACGTATAGTCTTCCAATTCCTGAATTTCATACTCGTGTTGATCCGATGAAAAGAATGCGGACCCTTGTAGTATGATATCTTCGATTATACTTTTTTTCTTAGGCGTACAATCGACGAAACCGACGTTAGAAATCAGAGTTCTTGCCCTAATTTTATTTTCTTTCAGAATATTCAGAAGCGAAAAGAATACGGTGATTTCTATAGGCCTACATATCGTTAGATATCTTTTGTTTTCGATCCTAAATCGTTCATTGAGCAATTCCGCGAATCCCGGAGCGTTTCCGTTCAAATTACTTCCTCTCGAATCGAAGAGACAAAAATAATCCAGATCTTCGAAAGAATGAGAATTGGTTTTAAATAGAAAATCCAACTCCGAGTTCGGCATTCCAATCGGATATTTAAACATTAAACTTGTCGGTTCGGATTTTTCGAAACGGAATGAAGAAAAACGGAATCGATTCCGTAGGCAATAAAACTGTAGTCCTCTTTGATCGCGGTTTCTAATTTTTGAATATCCGGTTGAACCACGTGAATCCCCATACCGATTCCATGTCGTTTCGCGCTTTCCTTTAATCTTTTCAGCGCGTCCTTAAAATCGTAATGTTCGAAATCTCCTGTGATCCCCATCGAAGCGGACAAGTCGTAAGGACCGACCATAATCGCGTCCACTCCTCCGTTTTGCAGAATCATATCGATGGAGTCAACGCCTCGAATGTGTTCAATTTGAGCGACCAACACCAGATTCTCGTTTATATGAGTTTTGTATTCTTCAAAGTCTTTTCCGAAAAGGTTTGCCCTGGAAAACCCTACGCCGCGGGAACCTTCCTTCGGATATTTTGACCAGGATACGAAATTAGAAATATCTTCGGGAGTTTCGATCATCGGACATATGATTCCGAGAGCTCCCGCGTCCAAAGCTTGTTTAATAAAATTAGAATCGTTTTTTGCGACACGAACGAAAGGAACCGTTCCTCCACATTGAATCGCACGCAATAGATCCGGAAGAATGTCGAGAGAAATGGAGCCGTGTTCCATATCGACGGCGACCCAATCGTAACCAGAATTTCCCATAATTTCGGCGATCGATCCGTTCGGAATTTGAATCCAACTTCCTACGGTACATTTACCGGCTTTTAATTTTTCTTTGATCGAGTTCGATTGATAACCGGGTCTACTCCAAAACGTACGATTCATTTGGAATTTCCCATTATATCCGAAACTTCGGCCAAACATTCTATCAATCCCTGTCCCATATCGGTAAATATCTCGGGCGCGAATTTTTCCCCGATTTTCGGAACGTAACTATAGGGAGTCACTTTGTAGTGATCCGAATTAGAATTGTTATCGAAAACTATTTCCACCCCGCCTTGTAGTATTTCCTGAATCATACTTAACATCGTAGCCACCGGAATCGCTTGATGTCCGGTAATCGTAAATCGTTTATTCAAAAACTCTGAACTAAGTATTTTAGCCGAAACTTTTGCCGCATCACGAACGTGGATGTATTCTCGAATTTCTTGACCGGAAAAATTACAGACGATCCGTCCCGTTTCCAAGGCTGATTTTAGATATCTATAGATAGAATTTCTTTCGTCCGCTCTCGGTCCGTAGAGGGTGCCGTATCGCAGTATAGTATAATTTAAATGGAATCTCTTATGATATTCTTCGATGAAAATTTCGGAAGATTGTTTGCTACATCTGTAAAAACCGCCTGAATCCGAATATACGTACATGGTACTTGCGTATACGAATTGTTTAACGGAGTGTTTTACACACGCATCCAAAATATTAAGATTACCTACGATATTCAAATTCGCTGTACGTTTCGGATTCAAGGAGGCCGTATCGATGTCCGCGTATCCCGCGAAATTATAAACTACATCCTTACCCTCAATGACCTCTTCCACTTGTGTTTCGTCCAGGATATCTCCGATAACCATCGTCTGATCCGGACGTATATACCGCGATCCGTGTAAATCGAATATCGTAATCTCGTGTCCGTAATCCGAAAGTTTATCGGCGATATGCGAACCCAAAAATCCGGATCCGCCGAATACGACGATTCTCTTTCGATTCAAAGAGGTTTCCATCATCTATTTCGAATCACCTTCGCAGGAACTCCTGCGGCCACAGAATACTCGGGAAGATCCTTAGTGACTACGGAGCCGGCCGCGATTACACAACCTTTCCCGACTTTGACGTTTGAAGTAATGACCACGTTAGCGCCGATCCAAACGTCGTCTTCGATTCGGATGATTCCTCCTTTATGACCTTGTTCCATAATGGGTCGAGTGGAGTCGGCAAATATATGATCGGCCGCGCGTAAAACGACGTTCGGACCGATTAGAACCTTATCTCCGATCTCGATTTTTCCATTGGAGGCACCGATGAAAACGTTATTGTTAAACGAACATCCGTTGCCGATTTTCAATTCAGCGTTATTCGCGTGGATTTTACATCCTTGCATAAAAGAAACCCCTTCGCCCATTCTTATATTCTCGACACCCGAAAATGTCACGTCCTCGTCCACGTAAATAGAACGAATTCGAAAAATTTCCTTATATCTCGATTCGCGTTCCATTTTGAAAAAAGGGGCATCCGAATTTTTGATCAATAAAGAATATATGTAAGACCAAATTTTAAAATAAGACGACATTCGAGAGAAATTTTTTTTAACTCTATATAAAAAAGAAACCACGTTAAGAAACTCCGAGAAACAGTATTCCGAAGCGGCTCGCAGTTTCGAAATCGCCAACGGCGTCTCCGATAAAAAGGGAACGACTCGGATTGATGTCATAGTTTCGAATCAAATTTCCGGTGATTTCGACTTTTGATTTTGGACTTCCGCAAACCTCGAGAAAAAAATCGTTCAACTTCTTCTCTTTCGTTATATAACGTAATTCCTCTTCCGGAGTTCCGGAAACGACGAACGAACGGATACTCGATTGGCTCAAATCGGTTAGTAGTTCCGAAATCCCGGGAAGAAGATCGCATTTCACAACCTTCTCGACGACAAGGGAGGCGAAATCGGAAGCCAAACGTTCGACCAAACTCGAATCATATTCAACTTTCATAAAATTCAACACGTATTCGATTTTTTTATATCGATCGATGCCTCCGTTCGATCGATGATATTCAAGAATACAATCCACAGCCTCGTTTCCGAATTCCTTAAACAGATCGGCGTAGGCTTCCGTTTTGATCCCGACGCTATCGACTACAACTCCGTCGAAATCGAAAAAAACAGAATCTATTTTCTCTTTTCTTAAAACGAAAAAATCCTGGATCACCTACAGCCCCACGTTTCCGAAAACCGTACACGGAGATCCGTCCGCACCTTCCAGCCAAAGCGGCGCGATCAGCACATTCTGTAATTTTAATATGTCCGATCCTAAATTTAGAAAATTAACATCTTCTAATATTAGAATGGGATCCTTCCTATTTAGGAACTTCCGGTGGGCGGTCCTTCCCACCTCCCGATTCGTATAACTCGAGAGGGAAATCAAATCAAAACCGAATATTCTAAGGTTTACGAAAGTGTTCCGTAAAAAGTCGGACATATCAGGCGCAATCCCCGGAGGGTTCTTCCAATATTCTTCCGAAGAACGGGAATCTCCCCAATGCGTTTTTAGAAAAAGAATTTCGGTTTTAGGATCGAGAAGATTCGCCTTTGTTCCTATGTGTTCCGGACCGATCAACGTCCCCGCTTCTGGTTTTTTATCGAGATCCAAAAGGGAAACTTTTGTGGAAAACCAAAATTCGGCCGGATAATCGGTAAGCCTTTTGCCGTTCGGATCAAAATGAAACGGACAATCGATATGAGTTCCGGTATGATTCGAGAAGTTTAAATTGAGAGTATTGCAAGAATCCCCGTGATCCAAACATTTCCCCTGCGTAACTTCCGGAAAACCGCTTCCTCCGTAGACGGGAGTATTTTTGCCGATTTCGTAAGAAAGAAGAATCATGGTCTCTCGAAATATTCCGCAATCGATTTTATTGCGGCTGTCCCCATCGCTTCCACGGCTTCCTTTGCGTTTCCTCCGATATGCGGAGTTACGATCAGGTTTTTTAAGGATAAAAATTCAAGATCGGTCGGAGGTTCCTCTTCGAAGACGTCAAGTGCGGCGCCTGCTATAACATCATTCTCTAAAGCCCTTTTGATATCGGATTCCTTTACGATATTACCTCTACTCGTATTAAGAAGATAGGAACTAGGTTTCATTTGCGACAGAAACTTGAAGTCCACCATATACAAAGTCCGTTCGGTAAGGGGTAGATGAAGGCTTACGAAGTCCGATTCGTTCAATAAATTCTCGATAGAAACCTGAGTCGCACCGTAACTTTCGCAAACTAATTTTTTATCCAAGATATCGTGAACCAACAATTTACAATGGAACGGTTGCAACAAACGTAACAAATCCTCGCCGATATGACCGCAACCCACAATTCCGACCGTTTTTCCGGAAAGCAAAACGCCGCCTTCTTTCTTCCACGACCCGCTCTTTAACAGATAACTCGTAAAAAAGACGTTCCTGCTCAAAGCCAAAAGATAAGAAAGAGCCAATTCGGAAACGGATCGACGATTTACACCCGGCGTCCAACCGATCGGCTTATTTAGAAAATTCGCATATTCTGTATCGATATTGTCGAGACCGACCCCGTATTTAGCGTATATTCGAATATTGGGCAATGAATCGATCACCCTACGGGAAATTTTTTCCAATCCGACGATGGCAGCATCCGCGTCTTTTAAAAATTCGATGACTCCGTCCTCGTCGAAACGTCTTCCCTCTTTGTTAAAGACGGAATCCGGATACAACTCTTTCAGCTTTTTTTCCAAAACTATATGATTGGAAAAAGAAGGTGATAAAACTTTAACTACGATTTTGCGATTGGACACTGAGACGATTATCCTTGGTACGAAACTTTCCCGGACAAACCGGGCTTTTAAAATTTGAGTTCGATACTTTCACTGGTCGAGGATATATAATCTTCCACTTGCGGCAGCATTTTAGTTCGAAATTCTTCTTGCTTGCCCAACCAGTAAAATACGTTGTCCTTAAGAGTATCATAATCTTCTGATACGATTTCTCGAATGGAATCCAAACCGACCGCATTTCTCCCGCGTTTAGGATTGTGGAAAATCGAAGGAACACCCAAGGCGACGGCTTCGAATCCGGTCGTAGCGAATCCAGGAGAAACGACCAAATCGGAAAGTAAAATAGGATATACCGAACTATATCGAAAATCGAAAACTTCGACGTTTTGTTGCGTTTTAAACTCCGAAAATATCGTATAAAAAGGAAGCCCCGATCTTTTTTCACTTTCTACAAAGGAAGAATAACTTCCGGATTCGGGAATTTTCGGTTTTAGAATGAATAGGTAATCGGGAAACTCTTTTACCAAACGCAAGACATCCGTATAAAAATTATAGAGTTCCTGAGCCGTAGGAAGACTGATTTCTAAATCCCTGCAAACTATACTTTCGTCGAAAATACAAATGATTTTATCGAAACGACTTGAATACAACCGCTTCTCATTTCGAACGAACTCCTTCATTTGGACGTTTGCCTGCGCTCTCAGGATTCCGGTGATGACCGAATCACCTCCGGGATAATACATCTTTTCCCGAAATTGAAGTACACTTTTTTTCCCTGCTAGAAAATACTTAGAATAAAGAAAATCCACCATATAAAGTTGGGTTCCGGCTCCCTCGACGAACCAACTTAAACTATCCTGAATATAAACATTATGAATCCCTTTTTTTTCAAGAGCCGCCGTTCTTAAAACTTGCTCCGGATCTATATCCAAACTCGTAAAATGGGCGACGGGACGACCAAATCCGACTAACGCAGTGAATGAGAAGTATTCAACCATTCCTTTGGCGATCCCGACCGCGAAATATTTTAGCGCGGAAGATGATAAAAGCGGAAGGAGTAAGATGCTGCAAACGAGCTCGAATCGATTTCGAAAACTTAGCTCAATATCTTTTGTACTTAAACTCAGAACCGACAATCCCTTTCGGTTTTTTAGAGATTCGATCGTTTCCGGAATCTCGTGCGATAACACGATCCGTATTTGTTTAGGATCGACGGAAAGACAATTCAAAAGATACAACGGATCTCGGTATTTCAAAGCGCCTTCGTCATTGTCGGCGTTCAAAGAATACGAGCGCGGGTCTAAGGACTCGATTCGAAGTAAATATTTATAACGCTCCTCTTCCGGTCTTCGAACGAAATTCGTTCGAAAGGAGCGTTTTAAGAGGATCAACAATGCCTTTATCGGTGACCTGAGGTTACGAAAAACTTGAGGAGAACTAATATCCGCACCGTAAAAGAAAACCGTTTTTTTCCAGGTTTCTTTTTGAACCTCCGATAAGTACGGAATATATTCATCGATCTTCTCCCGCTCAAAACGAGAGTAACAATGTATTTGGTCGTAACGCTCCGATAAATATTGTATCTTAATCGATAGCTTTGTGAATTCATAACAATCCCAAAGCACCAACTTATTGACGAACATTCGAAAGTATTTCGTCCCGATGACTAACGCGAAAAATCGGATAAGTAGACTATTGAAAAACTTCTCCGAAGTTAATCTTGAAATACGATACGCTTCGTCTTTTGCCTCCGCGATTTTTGATCGATCGATATCGGAAAGGGATAAAAAATCCTCGGAAAAATCCTCGGACCAAATCGAAGCGTAAATGTCCCAGTCGGAATACTCGTCCCTTTTCGAGTCCGGCAGAACGTCATAGATCACAGCTCTGGATGTCGAATTTTTCGGTTTCATACGTTTAATCACGGTGACACCTAACGCGCGAGGATATTTTAGAACCTAAAACCCGCGATCGGACCGTAAACGGTATGGATCGAGTCAAGGTGTTCGCGCAAAGAACACAGTCTCACGGTCTCACCTTCCAACCAATGTTTCACCTGGAGATACAAACCGGGCTTGTGAAGTCGGTCTAAACCGGATTCGTCGCAGACGACCTCTTCAATCGAAACGCTTTTAGTCATTTGTATATGCAATTTTTCTAAAGGTCGGAATATTATCTTTCTATTTTTAGTCTGAATTTCAAGCCCCCAACGGCCTGCGCTTTCCCAATTCGAGTGATACGAAAATGGAACGTGATTCTCGCAGACTCCGACTCCCACGAAAATAGATTTCGGCGTCCAGTCCAACCCGCCGAAAGATCTCGGGATTAGTTCGATCGGCCTTCCACAAAGATGAAAAGCAAGATCGATTACATGCGATGAATTTCTAAGAACCCAATTTCTTTTTTCGAGGATGGGCAGAGACAAAGATTCGATGGTATGAGGCCATTCGGTAAAATCGAAAGTAAACGATGTGACACCCCGGTCATCCTCTATCATCCGCTGCGCGGCGATAACGGAGGAATAAAATCTTCTATTATAAGCGATAAAAATCTCACCGTTGAAAGCGGAAGAAAGAGAGTATAATTTTTCAATATCGTCGGTCGTGATACCGCCCGGCTTTTCTACGAGAAGTTTATGAATCCCGCTTTTAAGACAAAGTGCGGAATGTTCTCCGAGAAATTCTGTGTTCGAGGACACGATCGCATGGCTATAACTCTGGTCCTTATCGGACGTCAGAAAGTTTTCCAAACCGCCGACGATTGCTTGTACTCCGGTCTTCTCGAAAAATACGTCACAAGAAGTCCGGCTTCTACCCACGGCCCGAAACGGAATCTTAAGCGCGTTCAGAACACGGGCGTATTCCGCTCCCATATATCCGGTCCCTACCAACAGGACGTTCGTTCGTTTTAAGTGATCGGACATTGAACTTCCGGATCCTTAAAACCGATCTCGTCTAAATGCCGAATCAGCTCAACGAGCATTTTTTTATGAAGAACGGAGTTCTCTTGGAACGAAGGTAAATCGCAAGTTCCTCTCGTGAACAAATCGTCCGCGATTTCAGAGCTGAGCTGACTCTGATATCGAATCGGTATCTGTCTAAGACCGGATCCGTCTTGGATTTCATAAAGATCGGATTTCATATTGATCTTCCAATTGAGTTTTGAGGTTGCTAGACTCATCGTAAAAGGAAGTTTCATCCCTCTTCTATCTTCGATTTTGATTGTATCCCCGTTGATCGTGCTACCCGATAGAATTCCCGAAAATTCGACGTATCCTGATCTTTTGGAGGAAAGGATTTCACGATCCAACAAAGAGGCATTCAGAGTAAGTTCGTTATTTTTAGTTAGGTGTGCAAACACGTCCAGAAAATGTATGGAATTGCAAGCCAATCCCCAATCGCTACCCGAAACGGAAAAATCGATTCGACCATCTCCGTCGTAAACGTTTTCAAAATCCGTAAACAGAGTTGAATTCGATCTTTTGTTGCAGTTCACCCAAACCCGAATACCGGAGGAAAGAAACATTTTTTCCGCTTCGTCAAAATCGGAAAGATTAGGAAACAATATTTTTTCCAGAATTAGATCGTGAATTTTTTCCACATTCGAGATCAGCGATCGGATAATCCCCAATCTCTCTTTGGAATTGCAGGCGACGATAACAAGATCCATTTTTTTCGGTAGATCGGCGATAGAAGTCAACGGTTCCAACTTAGGAGAATCAACGGTCTTGAATTGATCGTATATCTTTTTAGCGGAGTGTAACGATTCTTTACTGGGATCCACCGCGAAGAGTTCCGCTTTTTCGTTCAATCTTCCTAAGGACTGTAAATGGCGGCTTCCTAATTGTCCCGTCCCGACAACGGCAATTGTTTTCATCTTATTACGTTATCCGATGATCGACGGCAAATGGCGTTTTAAAGATTCGCCTACCCGATACATATCCTCTTCCGTCAAATTGACGGAACTCGGTAAACTAAATCCCCTTCGGGAAATAGATTCCGAAACCGACAAATCCGATCGAATATAACCTTGATAAGGCGGCATGGAATGGATCGGATAAAATACTGGGCGGGTTTCGATTCCGTCCAAATTCATACGTTCGGTCAGTTGCATCCTAGTTTCATTTCCTTCGGGTAACAAAAACGTATACAACCAATACGAATTCCAAGCCCAGCTCTCCTCCGGGGGAAGCGTAATTCCGGATATATTCTTTAATATAGAATTATAATATTCTGCTATACTTCTTTTTCTAAAAACGAAATGATCCAACCTTTCCATTTGCGCGACTCCCAACGCCGCCTGCAAATTGGTCATACGATAGTTGAATCCCACCTCCACGTGCCAATAGCGTTTTTCTTTGGACATACCGTGATCGCGCAAAACGGCGGCCCTTTCTGCCGATTCGGAATTTCGAAACAACACCATTCCTCCTTCACCCGTAGTGATCGTCTTATTTCCGAAAAAACTGAACGTAGCCGCGTCTCCGAAGGAGCCTACTTCGACTCCCTTATACTTGCTGCCCAATGCTTCCGCACAATCTTCGACGACTAAAAGATTTTTTTCCTCCGCTAATTTCAATATGGGAGCCATATCGCAAGGATGACCGTATAAGTGGACCGGCATGATCGCCTTGGTCTTTTCGGTCAAAAGTGGAATGATCGTCTCGACGGAAAGATTCCAAGTTTTAGGATCGATATCCGCCAAGACTGGAACCGCCCCGGCATACAAGATCGCATTTACGGAAGCCGCAAAGGTGAAATTAGGAACGATCACTTCGTCTCCTTCTCCGACTCCCAAAGCGACAAGAGCAAGATGAAGCGCCACGGTCCCGTTACTCACGGCCAAGGCACCGGCAACTTTCATCTTCTCTTTAAAAATACTTTCGAACTCCCGTACGTATTTCCCTTGCGATGAAATCCAGGAAGTTCTTATACAATCGGTGACGTAAGCCAATTCGTTTCCGTCCAGTTGCGGAGCCGCGACCGGAATTTGACGGACTTTTTTATTCGTCGCAAAATCTACGACCCGTCCTTCCGAATCTAAGAGCGGAATGATCTTAATCTGCTCGGAGAAGGAACGGACGATCCGTTCGTTATCGGTACCGACCGGTAAGGAAAAAAATTTCCGATTCATAACCGTTACGACGGAATCCGTTAAAACGGCCCCGTTTAATAAGGCACGACGAACGTCTCCGTCGCTGAGCGCTCCTAAAAGTTTCCGATTCCGATCTACGACGAAAACTATTCCGAGCGCGATTCGATCCAAGGACTCCAACGCTTCTTTGAGTGTGGTCGTTTCGAAAACTGTGATTTCCGTGGCTTTCAATTTACACCGGCCGCATTCTTTAACAAATCGAAGTGTTCTAGGATTTCATCGATATTCAGTCTTTTTATCTCCAAAACGTGCTGAGCCTCGCGGAAAAACCGCATATGTTTCAAGAACCAATACTGATTCGTCAAACGATCGTTGGTGTCGAGCACCCCCTCGTTATCGCTGTGGTGCAATCCGCGTATAACGGCTTTTAGTCGAAGCACGGCCTCGTCCGCATCGAAGGAAAGAGTGCCTGCGGAAACCTTTAAATGCGCCGTGTCCAAGAGTATTCCGAAATTTTCGTCTTTTATTATATTCACTGTTTCTAAAATTTCATCCGGATCGGCGCAAAGGAGCGGATTCCTACCGTCTTCCCTTAAATTCATTGCCGCGACGACGTTATTTTCTATTAAAAAAGGCATATTAAGAATATTAGAATAATCTAACACTTTGCGGATCGATTCTATGAAAATCTCCTTATTGGTTGACCTATTAAATTCCCGATCCTGCTTCAATTTTCTCCCGAGCTCTTCCGGTTTCGGATCGATACAAAATCCGGCGTGCGCGGCAAAAAAGGGAGACCGGGAGGCCGCCGCCAACTCCAAACCCCGTTTACAATGTTCAATGGACTTTTCCCTTATTTCCCGATCAGTACTCGCAAGATTGAGTACGAAAGGTTCCTTAGGGGCCGGAAAATAATTGTGCGGAAGTCTTTCTATTCCACTAGAAAGATAGATTGCTTCCATATTTTCCATGTAAGGCAATCCGGAGCTAAACTCGATTTGAAACGAATTGTTTGTCGCCAATTCAACGACGTCTTGAATCGGTATGCCGATAAAGGCCAGTGTACTAACCGCGATTTTCATTCAACCACTCGTAGATTTCGTATTTTTCAGTCTCTCCGACTTTTACGAATCCGTTCTTTATATACAACCGGATCGCAGTCGAATTGGGTTTATCCACGGAAAGGGTTAACTTTTCGATCTTGTGTTCCGTCGCAAACCGAATCAAATAATTCATCATTAATTTTCCGTAACCTAGACCTTTAGCGGATTGAACGACCGCAATCCCCAACCAAATTTTCGAATCATCCGGATCCAAGTGTCCGTAGGCAACCGGATGATCATCCGCGAGAAGTAACACAGTGACGATATGATTTTCGATCGCGCTCGTCGGTCGATTCCGGAAGTAACGGAAGGTACTCAAAGAATCTCCGGCTAACGATAAAAAACGATCCAAAAGATCCAGTTTGTTTCTATCGATCCTGACCCAATCCAAATTCAAGTCCAATCCACCATGGACAATTCCAATAAAGTATCGTTCGTTATGTTTTGAGTCGCCCTTTTACCTATGATGTCGGCGAGTTTTGACGGAGCAAGCCCGGTGTTCGGTCTTTTGAAACAAAGCATATCGTAGGTGAACGTCTCGCCCATAACGATATCCCGATTCGCCGCTACACTTCTTCGCATTCCTATCTTATTCCGCTCTTCCGCTTCCGTAGGTTCCTTAATGGAAGAACCCAAGGCAGCCTCCACTTCGCGGATTCCCCGAACCAATTCCGAAAAGCCGGACTGCTCTAACGAACAAGAATGATCCGGTCCGGGCAGCTTACGATCCAAGGTAAAATGTTTTTCGATCACCTGCGCCCCCAATGCCACAGCCGCAAAACACGCGTTATTCGATTCTACGTGATCCGAATAACCTACGACAACTCCTAACGCTTCTTTCAGCATGGGAATAGTCCTTAAATTTGCGTCTTCGATTCTGGAGGGATAATTCGTCGTACATTGCAAAACGACGATCTTTTGGTTCCCGACGTTTCTAACCGTTTTTACTCCGTCGGCAATTTCGGCTAACGTCGCCATTCCGGTCGATAAGATGATCGGTTTTCCGAACTTAGCCACGACTTCCAAAAAATAGGGTTCCACTAATTGTCCGGAAGCGATTTTAAACGCCTCCACTCCCAAAGAATTGAGGAAGTTCGCGTCCCCGATACTATAAGGTGTGGATAAAAAATCGATTCCGATAGACTTACACAGTTGCATCAATTCGGGATATGACTTTCTAGGAAGTTCCAATTTCCTCAACATATCCAATTGTGATTCCTGCGCGTCCGTCACTTTCAATTGGTAATCGGCTTTGGGAGCGCGCGCGCTTGCAACCTCTTCCGCCACGAAAGTTTGAAACTTTACGCAGTCGGCCCCCGCTTCCTTGGCGGAGTATATCAATTTTTTTGCAAGTTCCAAATCACCGTTGTGGTTTACACCCGCTTCCGCGATGATGTAGGACGGCTTCGGTTTAAGGTTTTGAGAATTCGGTATTTCGAGCATAAATCGTTTCACAAATATTTAAAGTATAAACTCACAGGTCGTTTTAGGATTTCAGTACGGTTTCGACGGCTTTTGCAACGGCCATATGACCGTCGTAGGAAAGATGTATACCGTCTTCCAAAAGCATTCGATCCGCATCCTTTGCGGGATACGGGTCGATAAAAGAACTTCCGAATAATTCCTTAAGTATTCCGTTATAAATTCCGACGGCTTCCGATAAAAAAGGATTTTTCTTTGAAAGCGTTGCGTTTGGAAGAGAAATGGCTACGGCGAAAACGCGGGCGTATTTAAAAATTTCCTTAAACCGTTTTAGATTGTCCTTAAACTCGTCCGGATGAACGTATTTAATCCTACGTTTAGTTATCAATTTGATATGATTGCGTTTGACGTAGGAGTGAATGATATTCGAAATTCTATCCGGTAAAAATTGAAATAGTTTCAATTCCTTCTCACTCACCGATCGAGGTGTACAATCGACTATACCTATCTGCAGGATGATAATATCCGGAGAGTAGCCCGCTAGATAACCGAATTGACTGTGACTAACCAATTCCCTCGTATGAAGACCGCCGATCCGTTGAAAATAAAAGGAATATTTTTCTTTCAATCTTTCCGCGACGGAGTACGTCCAGACATCGGAATCCTGAATCGTAGGAGTATTCATTCGAGGAAGTCCTAAAGAATCGGTCAGCAACAACACCTTCTTTCTCATACTTCCCACACCTCAGTACTTCCCGATCGACCTTTTGTAAGTGACGCCGATTGCATCGGCGATCTTCCTCATTTCCGAATCCGGATCCTCCGCGTGACCGATCCTTTTATGAAAATCACGGATCAATAAATCGGGAAATGCCGCCTCGCACGCCGCGTACAAATACTCTCGTATTTCTTTTTCATTCGGTCGATAACCGGTTTGAATTTTATCCAAGGCCCTTTTTAAATCCTCTCGCGAGTGGATACGAAAAATGGACTTCATTCCGCAGAACCAAGATTCGCCGAAAAGTAGTCCAGGTTTTCCTCTGACGACACCTTCTAAAACGGCGGTTCCGGTAGCCGAAGCGACGGCGGCCGCATGATCAATCAGATCGAAGGAAGGAACTTCGGTAGGTATGATACGTAATTTCGGAATTTCAGACAAAAGTCGGTAGTATTCCTCATCCCTGGACATATGCGCTTCCGTAATCGACCAGAAGGTCGCAGGATGTTCTTTATAATAAATTTTCCAATCGGCGGGTAATAAGGAGGACAAAAGCCGGATAATTAAAACTAAATTGGCGTAAATGCCAGAACTCGGGGAAGTAGTGGCTTCCGGTTGATAATTGGCCGCGAAATAAATATACTTCTCATCAAACGAAGGGGAAGCGGAAAGATTTCGATACAATCTAAGCAGCCTTCGCCGATTATGGTTGGACCAATATTTATATAAGATAAAGCTAATTTGATTGAGAGTAGCGCCGTTCCGTTTTATGGGAATCGTATTAAATTTAACGTGTTGTTTTCCGAAAGGACGCGACTTGGAAAAAATTCCGTCGATCAAAATTTTAAAGTCGTCCCACTTCTCTTTCCAAAAGGGATTCTTAGAGGAATGGTCCTTCTGCATATTCATGTATTTCGGAATGGCAAGTTCATAAGAAGATTTTAATTTTCCGATAAATTGCTCGACGTCCTTTTCGATCGTTTCGGACTTTTTTTTGCGGTTTGTTTTTAGTCTTTCAGAAATAAAAAAAGAGTGGTTCTCGATCGAGTTGATGATCAAAAAATACCGATCAACGACGGCGGTCGCGTCCACCATAAGAACCGGAATTTTTTTCTCTTTGCAAACGGCATACAAAATATAATCGGTAACCGCGTGCGGAATAACGTAAGAAACGAAAACGTCCGGTTTTAGAGAATCGACGATTCCGATCCAATATCTCAGTTCCGAATAATAGTATTCGATTCGCTGTCTATAAGGAAACATCGATCCGGTCGCATCAAACCGATCCATCATGGTCAGTGCCACCGACTCGTATCGGCTATACTTATGGATCTCAGTTTCGTCCAATGCGGGAAACTCCGAATCTTGGATCGAATCGGGTCGAATCCCCCTCCTCGCGGAAATTACGTCATGTAGAATCGCATCGGGGTATTCACGGGATATTTTATCGAACGTACTCACGGAAGACAACCAATAGATCGGTTCGAAATTATAATTCCGCTTCAGACTCGAAATGACCAGCTCGTGCAAATCGTACATAAACGAGCCGTAAATCGCACGGATATTTTTCGTGTTCTTTTTCATTCTGAAATTCTAGAATATTTATCGAATAGAGACTGGTTCGTTCGTACTCGACGGCAGGAACCTGGAAAGAAACATCACCGTTCTAAACTCCATTGGAATTGAGGTCGTATCGGAGTGCTTCCGTTTACGTATTTCGTAATTCCGTTGTATCCTAAAAAATTGACTTCGAAAGCGAATACGTTTTGAAAACGAACGTGATGAATGGAAGGATCTGAAAGATAGACGGATGCGAAAAATTGATTTCCGCCGAACGTATTCTTCTTTAAGACACACTTCCAATTATACTTTCCGGGTTTCAAACGTTTATACGTTTGCATTTCGGGATCATCCGTCGAACACGTGGCTAAAATTTCGTTACCGATCCTATCGTTCACCACGATTAACAATCGGAAATCCGCAATTTCTTCGATCACCGAAAAACCGACGTTAATGACGATATCCTCGTCGCTTTTAAACGAACCCTTAAGAAGTCCCGCCGAATCGGATATCGATAAGGATTGTACGGAAATAATCTCCTTATCGACAAATCGTTGTTCTTCGAGTGCGTTTTTGAGTTCGTCCGCTTCCAATTTCAACCGCGTCGCTTTTCCTTCCTGTCCTAAATATCGAGCGACGGCGCCTTCGGTTTCCCCGTCGTATAGAACGGAACCCTGGTGTAAGACAATTCCTCGTTTGCACAATTTTCGGATCGATGCCATGTTGTGGCTCACCACCAGAACCGTACGCCCCTCTTGTTGTGTTGCGGCTTGCATTCTTCCGATCGCTTTTTGTTGAAATTCCGCATCACCCACGGCGAGAACCTCGTCCACAATCAGAATATCCGGCTCGAGATGCGCCGCCACTGCAAACGCCAAACGAACATACATTCCGGAAGAATATCGTTTCACGGGAGTATCGAGATATATACCGACGCCGGCAAAGTCCACGATTTCATCTAACTTAGAAAGTACTTCCGACCTACTCATTCCGAGAATTGCCGCGTTTAAAAAGATATTTTCTCTACCCGTTAAGTCGGGATGAAATCCCGTACCAACTTCAAGTAAGCTGGAAATTTTACCTCTGACTTTGATGGAACCTTTCGTGGGGTTCGTCACGCGGGAAAGGATCTTGAGTAGTGTTGACTTACCCGCACCGTTTTTTCCGATGATTCCCACGACCTCGCCTTTTTTTACGGTCAAGGAAACGTCTTTCAAACCCCATACGTAATCCGTCTTCTCGGTGGAATTTCTGTCGTTGGTCTTTACGTTTTCAAAATTGGGATTCGATTTGCCTCGAATCAAATGCCACCATCGATTTAAATCATCACCTAACGTATTCACCCCGACTAATCCGAGTTTATACAATTTGGATACGTCTTCGATTTTAATTGCGATATCGTTCATAACTTTCCTAAAGTATAAAATACGATCTAATTTGTTTCACGACTGAAAAAGCCGTTACTTGATATTTTTGATTTTTGTAGCGTTCGAAAGATACATTTTATAAAAAAGAAAGCAACAAACGTCTCTCCCGCTCCGATATTTCCGCATCCTAGAACCAAGGATCGATATTTTTTCAAAATTCTCCCCAATTTAGATCCTCGTTCGCCCTTCGATAATCCTCTTTGCGACCGATGTCCAACCAGTAATCTTCCATGACGTAGGCGTATAAGCCGGAGTTTGTCGTTTTAATTTTTTCGAGTAAATCGGGCATGTCGAAATACGAATCCGAAGGAATCAGATCCAAAACTTCCGGTTTAAAAACGTAAATTCCCGCATTGGCGAAATATTCGACGGTCGGCTTTTCCTGCACTTCTTCGATCAGAAAACGTTCGTCGAAATTGATTTTAGCAAAGGGAATCTGATATTGATTCTTCTTGACGCAAACGGAGCCGATCGCTTTGGATCGCTTGTGGAATTCCAAAAACGAAACGAAATCCACCGTGGTCAAGATGTCCGCATTGGTAACGAAAAACGAATCGTCGATTTTGTCCTTAGAGATCAGACTTAACGCACCGGCGGTGCCCAACCTTTTTTCTTCTACTGTGTAATCGATCACTACGCCCCACTGCGATCCGTCCCCGAAATAGTTCCTTATGATTTCGGATTTGTAATTTAAGCATAATATAAATCTGTAAAATCCGAAGTCTCTAAAACATGTGATTATGTTTTCCAAGATGGGGCGATTCCCCACTTTGAGCATGGGCTTCGGAACGTCTTTGGTCAGATCGCCCAATCGAGTTCCCAAGCCGCCCGCCATAATGACCACGACGTTCGTTCTCGGGGCGAATTCATAATCGTCGAGAATAAGAATATCCTTTAGAACGCCCAGATCGTCCACGATCGGTATTTGTCTTCTATGCGCGGATCTTAATATTTTAAGCGCTTCTAAGCGTGATGTGCTCGAAGACAACTTCAACGGATGAAAATTGATAAAATCCTTGAGATCGGTTTTTTTATTTAAAATTCCCCTTCTTACGTCGCCGTCGGTGATCAATCCGATTAAACGTCCCTGGTCATCCACGACCGTCAAAGTCCCGTTTCCGTTATCGTCCAATATTTTCAACGCCTCTTCCAACGTAGAGTTTTCCGAAAGAACGAGACTTTTTTTCATTTTTGATTTACGCTTCTTTCCATTAAATATTCTGCATATTCGAAATCTTCCAAGGTATCGATATCCACCGAACGGGATCTCGGCATCAGATATGCGTAGGAACGATCCGAATAATACTGTTTCTTACGGATCATCTCCGAATTAAAAACGAACACACAACCGTTGGGATAATAAGACTTTCGATTGTCCTGTCGATTTTTAATATTCTCTTCGAAGATGTTTTGAAAACTCAGATCTTCGTTCACGTATCTATGCCACACGACCGGGTGCGCTTCTTCCGTATAACTGACCACCGAATCCGCGTTCCGTTCACGGAAGAGACGGATCGCTCCGTCTATGTCTTCGGAAATTCTCAACGGTGAAGTCGGTTGAAGCACCACAAACGATTTTATAATTTCGTTTCCTTCCCTCTCCAATCGTTCGATCGTATAAATGTAGTTATCCACTCCTAACGCGGTATCGGTCGCCAATTCGGGCGGCCTCATAAACGGCAATTCGGCCCCGTAAGATGTCGCGACTTCGGCGATTCCGACGTCGTCCGTCGAAATTACGATCCTCGTTATCTCTTTAGAACGTTTAGCGGCTTCTATCGTATATGCGATGAGCGGCTTTCCGAGTAAGGGACGTACGTTCTTTCCCGGTAATCCTTTCGATCCGCCGCGCGCCGGTATAATGGCCAACATGATTAAACGAAGTCCTCCCAAGACACAACCTGATCCTCGGCGATGTCCCGCGAAACGATCTTACCTACCAAAGAGTAAACCTCGTTCGGAGAAATTCCGGTTCCGGGTCTTTTAAATAGGAAATCGTCTAAAGAAACTTTTTTACCTTTGGAAATCGATTTCGCGGCGACGACGGATCTTCTAAACTTGAATTTCTTTTCCTGCTCCGCCTTTGAAACGGTTCGTCTCCAACTCCCGAGCGATCGAACGATGTTTTTAGACTGAAGACATATCTCCTTCATCTCGTTCGGATCCGCGGAAATTTCATGATCCCAACCGGGTAAGTTCTTATCGGTAGTAAAATGTTTCTCTATGATACAAGCTCCCAGAGCAACACTCGCCAAAGGAATCGAAGTGCCTATCGTATGATCGGAAAATCCCACGGGATAACCGAACGTCTTTTCCAACATGGGAATGTTATTCAAGTGAATGTCCTCGTACGCGGGAGGATAAATGGAAATACAATGCAACAAAACTATATTAGAATTTCCTTGTTTTTCGATCGTCTCCACGGCGGTTTCGATTTCGGCCAAGGAGCCCATTCCGGTGGATAGGACGACCGTCTTCCCAAAAGATGCCGTATATTTTAGCAATTCCAAGTTATTCAAATCCATGGAAGCGATTTTAAAAAATGGGACGTTCAGATTTTGAAGCAAATCCGCCTCTTCCTTTGAGAAAGGAGTGGAAAGAAAATCTACGTCGTGCGCCTTGCAGTATTCGGCCAGTTCGTAGTGTTGTTCCTTATTTAGATAGTAGGCTTCCACCATTTCCTTTAAGGAACCGAAGTGTTTCTTTTTAGAATCGTTATACGTCTGGTTTCTATCGTATTCCTCTTTGGAAATCAAAGAGTCGGGGGTCCAGGACTGGAACTTAACTGCGTCCGCTCCCGTGGATACGGCGGAATCGATCATACGTTTTGCTAGTTCGATGTCTCCGTTATGATTCGCTCCGATTTCCGCGATTATGTACGGTTCGCAGTAATTGTAAACTTCCTTACTCGGCGTTAATTGTATTTTCATCAAATTCCTCGAATAACATTCCTTCTTCCCACCAAAGCGGATTTGCGGGAAGAAAACGGATTACTTTTTTATAATATTCTTCGAATATCGCTCTGGATCGAATCGCTTCGATCGTATCCCTGGTTCTTTTGGACTTAGTTTTAAAGACGCCAGAATCGACCGACAACGTTTCGTAGTGTTTGAGTTTTACGTTCAACGACCTCAACACACTTTCTTCGGAGACAGTTCCCAAACCGACCGAATTGGCTCCGTACTGCCGATAGAACGTTTTGGCTTCCGAAGTAAACGAAGCCTCCCCGCTCCAGTATTTCGTAAAAAAAAACCAATCCACGGCGAGCAAATCCGGCGGAATTTTTACCGCCGGAAGACCGGACAATCGCATAGCGGAATTCCCCAATCCTGCAAAATTATAATTTTCTAATGAACCTTGTGTAAAATCGAAACTCTTTCCGAATCGTTTGCCGATATAAGATTCATTCTTTTTTTTCCCATCTACGTCGGTCAGATCGATGTCGTTGACGACTAAATGCCTACTCTCGAGAAGGTCCAAAGCCGCTTCGACCCGATTTTCCGAAAACGTATCGTCAGTATCTCCGAAGATCGCGTATTCATAACCGGAGGAACGAAGATAATTCAATCCGAACTCGCGTATGCCGGCGGGAGTTCCATCACACGAAAGCAAAACCAATTTTTCTTCGGGAAAGGAAGCCAGGATTCTATCCAGGGATTCACATCCGTCGTTGACTAAAACCAAATCGAACTTAGAATAACTCTGTTTCGTTAAGGAATCAATGAAATATTCGAAAAATTTAATATTGTTCGGAAAAATTACCGAAAAAAAGGCGACCGTATTTGCAGACACAGTTTTTTAAACTTCGAAATCGAAAGTATCGACTCGAAATATTTTAATTATGTTTAACAAGTTTTTGAGAGGGGCTTCCGACATAAATACCGGGTTCCGAAATATCCTTAATCACAACCGAGCCCATACCGACGGTCACGTCATCGCATACCGTTACGCCCTGACGAATACTGGAATTCGTTCCGAAATAAACTCGATTCCCTATTTTACAAGCTCCGCTTATATTCGCCGCGGGTGCGGTTGTAAAATAATCGCCGCAAATCGTATCATGTCCGATGGTCGTATGTAGGTTTAACTGGGAGTGCATCCCAACGGTAATATCGCATGTTAAAATCGAGCCGGCCGTAACGACACTTCCGTCTTTTATATTCACCCATTCGGAAATTACCGCACTCGGATGAACGACGGTCGCAAAATGCGTATTATGCGGTAAATGACCGACTATTTTTTCTCTTTTTTCCGGATTCGAAACGCTTACGACGGCCGACCAAACCGAAGGATCAAAGAGAGATTGGGGGATCACCTTAAAATCATGGATATTTCTTTCGGTAAACCCGTCATCCGGCTCAACAAAAATGATTCTATCGTGAATTTTTTTGGACGAGTATAATATATCTTTAATACAAGTCAAAATTTCACGGGCAAAATCACCTGCTCCGATAATGGCAACTTTTTCCAAAGGATATCGTTTCTCATGTTTATTCAAAAATCTTCCATCCTCTATTTCAAACTCGCGCGCTGCTCGGCAAATTCACCACAGTATCGTAGAGATGATCCGTAATCCTAAGATCTCCTCTGGGACACGAAGCATAAACGGAAAGTCGATGCATCGGCCTCCAAAGCGAACGTGTAGCGACGCCTGAGTCGTTGGAGAAATTTAAGAATTCGTCCTTTTCGGAATGATTCCTAAATTGGACAGAATTCAACCAGTAATTGGATTTTCCGAACGGGGGTTCCGAAACGAATTTCCATTCCGTATTCGAAAAAAAATCCGCGTATCTTTCCGCGATCTCGCGTTTCGATTCCAACAAACGGGGAAGTTTTTCCATCTGTGCAACGCCTAACGCCGCGTTGATGTTCGGAAGTCTAAAATTATAACCTACTTCATCGTGAATAAACTCGAAACGATGCGGAAGTTTCGCGGTTGTGGTGAGATGTTTCGCTCTTACACCCGTCTCCTCGTCGTCGGTTAGGATCATTCCTCCGCCCCCGGTTGTGATCACCTTATTGCCGTTAAAACTCAAGGTTCCCAAAAGTCCGAATCTACCGGTATGTTTACCGTCCACAAAACTACCCAGACTTTCCGCGGCGTCTTCGACCAACGGCAACGAGTATTCTTCGCAAATACGCGCTATTTCGGAAATTCGACAAGGATGACCTAACGTGTGCATGGGAACGACGGCGGATATCGCCCTTCCGGAAACTCGGTTGTACAACTTTCCGTTTTTGTTATGCGTCGAATTTTTCAAAAAGTTAGAGAGAACCTCCGGACTCAATCCCATCGTATCGGGATCTACGTCCAAAAAATGCGGAATCGCGCCCGTATATTGGATCGCATTTGCGGTCGCGATAAAAGTCAGAGATTGCGTGAGCACTTCCGTTTCAGGTTCGACACCGGCCAATTTCAAGGTTATAAAAAGGGCCTGTGTGCCGTTGACTACCGCGATCGCTTTTTTTGCGCCCGTATACTCGGCTATTTTTTTTTCGAATTCGTCAACGTATTTTCCCACGCTGGAAACGAACGTAGAATCGATACATTCCGCCAAATACGACTTTTCGTTTCCGGAAAAAACGGGCTCATGAAGAGGGACGTTTTCGCGATTAGGATAAAGGGAACGTATAAACTTTAGAATTTCAGAATATTCCATTTGAATTATACGTTATAGATGCCGGACTTGTATCCCGCTCTATTTTGAGGGACGCGGAACCATTCGATGGTTTTGGACAGACCTTCCCTGAGTTTTACTTCCGGAACCCATCCCGTAAACGATTTTAATCTGGTATTATCGCCGATCAGTCTTTCCACTTCGCTTTTGTCAGGGCGTTTACGCCTCTCGTCGGAAACGATCTTGGCCTTCGGATTGATCTGAGAGATGATTTCTTGCGCCAGTTCGCCGATCGCGATTTCGAAATTGGTAGAAATATTGACTTCCTGTCCGAGGGCGAGTTCCGATTTAGCGAGTTCCACAAAACCTTTCGCGGTATCTTTTACGAAAACCAAATCCCGAGTCGGATCCAATGCCCCCAATTCTATCTCCGTCTTTCCATCTAACAATTGTGTGATGATCGTCGGTATCACGGCGCGAGCCGATTGTCGGGGACCGTAGGTGTTAAAGGGGCGAACGATAACGACGGGGAGCTGGAAACTCCGATAAAAGGATTCCGCAAGCGAATCGGCGCCTATTTTTGTCGCCGAATAAGGTGATTGTCCTTGGCGCGGATGTTTCTCGTCGATCGGAGCGTACAACGCCGTGCCGTAAACTTCGGAAGTCGAGGTAACGACTATCTTCTCCAAACCGAGATCCCTTCCCGCCTGTAACACGTTCAACGTTCCGCGGACATTCGTATCGACGTAACTGTCAGGAGAATGGTAACTGTACGGGATTCCTATCAGAGCCGCAAGATGAAATACCGCGTCAACTCCCTTCAAAGCCGTCCTTACCCCGTTTGGATCGCGGATATCTCCGGAAAAAATCTCTACGGATTCCTTTTTGTCGGCAGGGAGAGTGTCGATCCATCCCCAACTATTAAATGAATTATAATATACGAATGCTTTTACCGATGCACCTTCTTCGAGAAGAGTTTCGACGAGATGAGAACCGATAAATCCGTCTGCCCCGGTAACCACGACTTTTTTTCCTTTTAACTGCATAAAACCCCGTATCTTATCCGATCAAACAGTGTCCACAAAGGTCTTTTCGATTTTATTAAACAGAAACACGCCGAATGTAAGAACTAAAAGCGTGATAAACCAACCGAACAGATACGACTGTAGATTGACCGTACCTTTTCCGAAAAATATAAAGCGAAATACTTCCAAGATCTGAACGATCGGGTTCCAATCCACATACTTACGCATATCCACGGGAACTTCCGCCAAAGGATAAACCACCGGTGATGCGTACATCCACAGTTGGACTCCGAATCCGATTAAATAAGTAAAGTCCCTGTATTTCGTGACCAAAGAGGAAACTAAAATCCCGAAACTCAACCCGAGCACGCCGAGTTGAACGATTAACAAAGGCACCAAAGGAAGATAGGCGAAATTCAAGGAAGGGATCGTTCCTTGGGATCTATAATACACCCATATGATCACGAACAAAGAGGATTGAATTCCGAGTTGGATCAAATTGGAAATGATGACGGAGACCGGAACCGTCAGCCTAGGAAAATAAACCTTTCCGAAAATAGCGGAATTGCTGACGAACGTGTTGGAAGTTCCGAGTAGGGAATTGGAAAAATACCCCCAAAGTACGATTCCGGACATATAAAACGCGATATGCGGAATTCCGTCCGTGGGAATTTTAGCGAAATTCCCGAACACGACGCTGAATACGAACGTGGAGAACAAAGGCTGAATGATATGCCATAACGGTCCGAGTATGGTCTGTTTGTATTTCGCAACTATATCACGATATACGAATAAACGGATCAGATCCCTGTATTTCCATAAACCCGATAGATTTAGATTCCACCAACGATTTTCGGAGGAGATCACAAGGTCCCAGTCTTCTTCTTTTTTCATCCTAGGTTCCTTGTTAAGAAATCTTCGTACGCGATCCTAATTCCGTCTTTCAACTCGATTTGATGTTTCCAACCCATCCGATGCAGTTTACTCACGTCCAAAAGTTTTCTCGGTGTTCCGTCCGGTTTGGTGAGGTCAAATTTCAAAGTCCCCGTATAACCGACCACGGATTTAACCGTCTCCGCAAGTTCTCGAATACTTACCTCGATACCGGAACCAACGTTCACGATTTCTCCGCCGTTCGGTTGTCCTTTCGCATCGTAGGAATTCATCAAAAATACGCAGGCCCGGGCTAAGTCTTCCGAAAACAGAAACTCCCGCAACGGATTGCCCGTTCCCCAGATCACCACCTCGGGAAGCGCGTTTTTTTTCGCCTCATGAAAACGACGGATGAGCGCGGGTAAAACGTGCGAATTTTCAGGATGATAGTTGTCGGCGGGGCCGTAAAGGTTCGTGGGCATCGCGGAAATAAAATTCGTTCCGTATTGGCGATTGTAACTTTGGCACATGACGATCCCGGCTATCTTCGCGACCGCATAGGGTTCGTTGGTTGGTTCGAGTTTTCCGGATAACAGTTGGTCTTCGTCCATCGGTTGTGTGGCGAATTTCGGATAAATACAAGACGAACCTAAAAAAAGCAGCTTTTGGGTTTTCGTCCGAAAACACGCGTCTATGATATTGTTTTGGATCTGAAGGTTTGAATAGATGAACTCTGCGGGATACGTATTGTTCGCGATGATTCCGCCCACCTTCGCCGCGGCTAAAAAAACGTATTCCGGTCGATTCTCTTTAAAAAATTCATCCACTGCGGCTTGATCCGCCAAATCCAACTCGGAGCGGGTTCTTAAAATCAGATTTTCATAACCCGCTTCTCGGAGAACTTTCACCAACGCGGAACCTACAAGCCCTCTGTGGCCGGTTACAAATATTCTTGAATTCTTCTGCATAAACGATCCTAAGTAATTATTCCCCTTCCCCTATTTCCTTTTTCAGTTCTTCGATTTCCTTTTGAATTTGTTCGTATTCCTGCAATTTGACTTTGAGATAGCGGACGGTTAACACCGCTTTTTCTTCGAGCCCCATAGGCGTCAGAAAATACGCATAGGCCAATTTGTTTTTGCTGTTCTTAAAGTTTCTGGCCTTTACCCAACCCTTATCCATCAACGCTTTGATACAATAATTGACTTTTCCTAAACTGATTCCGAGGATTTCGGAAATTTCACGCTGATTGACCTCCGGATTTTCCTCGAGAATTTTCAGCAGCTTGTGTCTGAGTGCGTCATCCATAACTGGGTTCGGGTGAAAGGAACGAAACTAGGATCGTACGAAAACGAAATCGGATCGGATTCGACCAAAACCGAAGATTCGGTCCGGTTTATACAAACGGAAAGATCCAAGTTTCGGAGATACGGGACTACGATCGAATGAATTCCGCAAAGGAAGGTTTCGACAAACGTTTGTAAGTCGATCCGGAGACGCTCGAAACGTTTGCCGGCCGGTTTGAAACCGGTAAAACCGAAGTGCATAGCTTCGCCGGGTGGGTCCCAAAGTCCTTCCTTTCATTGCGTACAAGGGAAGTAAGGAAGTCAAGGAAATTTGTTCAACTATTGAACGAATTGAGGTTCGGAATTCTGTCATTGATTCTTGTCGTTTCTTGTCGATTCCCGAGAAGACGGGAGCGAGTTCGTACGACTTCCTTGCTTTTTTTGCGTTCCATTCTGCGGAATACTTGCCTCTTCTTGGGAACGTTGCCTGGAACAAAGGAAGAGACCGGTCTTGCGGCAACGGATCGTTTGCTTCTTTCTCCGAAAAGAGTTTTGTGTTCGAAGGATCGGATGAATTTACGATGAATGCAGCGTGAAAGGGAGAAACGAAACTTCAATTCCGGCGCGGTTTCACTTTTTTCTTGCAGAAACCATTCTTAGATCAAAGTATATCCAATTTCTGCCCCGCATATTTTAGGAGATTCTAACAGTATGGCCGACTCTGCTATTGTCCGTAAATTGGACGCAAGGCTGATCGAAGATGATATCTTGGATCCAGCCTTTGAAGAAGACTACTCTCTCGTTCACCAAAAACTGAATGATGAAATTCATAAATCGGGAAGATCCGCTCAACCCGAAGAAACGTTCGCCCTAGGCGAAAAAATTCTCAGAGATTGGTTGCACGGTCTCGCACGCCAAGGAGCGTCTCAAGAGAAACTCACGAGTTATCTGCGTTGCGGACTTGCCCACCTTTCGTACGATTTCGTAGAATCCGCGAACGAAGGTTTAGAGACGAGCGACGTCGATGAATTGATCGGAAGAGCGCTTGTCTCTTTTAAGAATCGCGATTTTGAAACTTCTTTCTTCCGAATGAGCGAAGGAGACAAATCCGTCGTTCGATCTGGTTCTGCAAAGAAGAAGGCTGCCGTTAAAAAGGCCGTCGCGAAAAAAGCTGCGAAAAAGAAGGTAGCCAAGAAAAAAGCGGCCAAAAAGAAAACCGCAAAGGCTACTGCAAAAAAATCCGCAAAGAAAAAACCTACGAAGAAGAAAGTTCTCAAAAAGAAGGTGGCGAAGAAAAAAGCCGCCAAAAAGAAAATCGTTAAGAAGAAGGCGAAAAAAAGATAAATTCGCTTTCTTACGAATCCTCAAATCGACCGACCTTGGGGCCCGCTCCCTTTACCGATGCTGGCTCCAAGGCGAACCTTCCTTCCACCCATCACGCAACCGCATCTAAGTTCCGAATCATCACCTAGTTGAAACCATTTTGAGAAACGCACCGGGGAGAGCCCGATTGTGTGAGAGTTCCCACGCGGCGAGCCGAGAACGCACCGGGGAGAGCCCGAGCTGTGTGAGAGTTCCCACGCGGCGAGCCGAGGACGCACCGGGGAGAGTCCGAGCTGTGTGAGAGTTCCCACGCGGCGAGCCAAGGACGCACCGGGGTAGCCCGAGCTGTGTGAGAGTTCCCACGCGGCGAGCCAAGGACGCACCGGAGAGAGCCCGGAGTTGTGTGAGAGTTCCCACGCGGCGAGCCAAGGACGCACCGGGGAGAGCCCGAGCTGTGTGAGAGTTCCCACGCCGGCGAGCTCATCCTCTCCCCTTGAACAATTTAGCACTTCTAAAAAAAGAGTGCTAAAAAATTAAAAAATGAATTGAACTTTTTTAACAATCTGGCACTCTAAGAATCAGATTGCCAAAAGAGGAAATCCAATGATACACGAATTCAGAATGATAGAAGACCTTCATAAACTACAAAACCAAATTTCGAACCTTTGGGACCCGTTCGTCGGAAACGGAGGAAGCGCCTATCCGGCTCTGAATATCCGTAAAGGAGCGGATGAAATCAGCATAACGGCCTTAGTTCCCGGAATCCAACCCGAATCCCTGGATATCACCGTAAGCGGAAATCAACTTCGCCTGAGTGGAGAAGTCGGTTCGGATCTTCCCAAGGAAAAAACAGGCCCGGTTCGTGTAGAACGGTTCCACGGAAAGTTCCAAAGATCGCTCGAACTGCCCGCAGAAGTGGACCCGGAAAAAACCACGGCGGAATTCAAAAATGGAATTTTGACCTTGACCCTTCCGATCCGCGAAAATGTAAAACCGAGGAAGATCCAGATTCAAACAAAATAAACCGCAACAGATCCAAAGTACATAAGGAGAATTGAATATGACTAACGCAGTATTAAACAGAGAAACCGAAAACGCAGAGTATAAAAGTGCAACCGAAGTAAAAAGGGAAAAAACGAGAATTCTAACTCCGAGGGTGGACGTCTATTCGGACGAAGAACAAATCCATCTATTTGCGGATCTTCCCGGAGTGGAGGAAAAGGACGTTCAGGTTCAAATCGAAAAGGATCAACTGATCGTTTCCGGAAAAACCGCGGAACAGAATCCTCCCGGCGAACTCCGTTATTCGGAATTCAGAACCGGAGAATACAAAAGAACCTTTACCCTCACCGAATCGGTCGAAGAAGATCGTATCACCGCCGTTTACAACAACGGGGTTTTGCATCTCACTCTTCCGAAACGAAAACCTTTGACGAAAAAAATCGAGGTTCGCTCCAAATAACCGCTTTCCGAACGCCCTGGCCGATCTTTCGAAACAATCCGCCAGGGCGACGGAGAGCCTCCCTCGAACTCGACGTGAAAACGCAACGTAGTCCGTAAACGTTATACTTACCTGAAGTCTAAAACCCACATTCGCCCCGGAATCCCCGGGGTTTTCTTTTGAAACGGGTTCTCGTTTTCCTTCCGCCCACGACGTTTCCGATTTCGGATTGTCATCCGATCCGGCTCTTACGAAGTTTCCTTTATGAAAACCTTCCTACTTCTTCTTTGCTCCAACCTGTTTATGACGTTCGCTTGGTACGGACATTTGAAATTTTTTCACGGATGGAGCCTTCCCCTTACGATTCTTTTGAGTTGGGGAATCGCGTTATTTGAATACATACTGATGGTGCCGGCCAATCGGATCGGTTACGGAGAAGAAGGTTACAGCGCGTTTCAGCTCAAGATTTTACAGGAAGTGATTACCATTTCCGTTTTTATCGTTTTCGCGTCCTTGATTCTCAAAGAAAAAATCAAATGGAATCACGCGGTAAGTTTTATTTTGATCTTGGGTGCGGTCGCGTTCGCCTTTTACGACAAAACGCCGGCACGCTGAAGGTTTTGATGAACGGTGCCGACCGTGGCCCGGAAAAGTAAAAGGGAGAATTTCATGAGTCCGTTCTCCGGAAAACCTCCCCCCGAATTTACAAAAAACGACGAATCTCGTCCGCGAGAATTTTACCGTCCGTTCCCCCGGGATACGCGGCAACGATCCTGTTTTGATCGTCCATCACGTAAAGAAAAACGGTATGATCCACGGTGTAACCTCCTTCGATCTGCGGATTGTTCACCTTTTTGGAAACGGCCCCGAAGGCCGCTTGCAGACGATCCAACTTCGACTTTTCCCCCGTCAACGCGAGCAAACGTTTCCCGGGAAACTGCTTTACATAGTTTGCAAGTAGTTCGGGAGAATCCCTCTCCGGATCTACGCTGATAAAAACGGGAGTCAAAGAATTCCCCTTCTCCCCTAAAATCCGAACCGCCGAGGACATATCGAGCAACGCCCTCGGGCACATGTCCGGACAATGGGAAAATCCGAAGTAGACAAGTTTCAGTTTTCCCGGAATTTCCGAAGGAATCACTTCCTTACCTTCCGTATTTTTGAGTGAAATAGAGGACCATTCGTTTACGACGACGGGATCCCGAACCTCTCCGGATCGGGATTGGAATTTTTTCCAACCGAAAAAACCGATCCCGACGCCAAGGATCAGAATCGATACAACTAGGATTTTTTCCTTCAAAGGATTCCCCCAAAGATTGATGACCAACAGTTTACAAACGTTAGACGAAACCGATCAAACGGCGACGATCCAACCCATGGCTCCGTTCTCGGCCATTTTTGTCTGATGTGGATGAAACATGTATCTTCCCCGTTTCGGCAAAGTGAATTCGATTACTACACGTTCGGTTTGTCCGAGCGTAACCACGTCCGTATGATCGTCCGGAGTCAGCCTCGTTCCGGTTCTGTAGACGTCGAAGGTTTGCGCGTGCAAGTGGAACGAGGCGACCGGCTCGTATTCACACATGTTTGCGATATAAAGACGCACCTTTTGACCGACCGGAACCTTGATCGGATAACGATCGTAAAAACCCGCCATCCCGTTCCACGAATAGATATCGTTTCTCCCCTTGTCCTCCAAATCCCAACCGGAAAGAATGAGCATGAACTCGTGGGCGGGAGGACGACCTCCCGGAGGATCCACGATCAATCCGCCGTACAAACCCTTGGCCATATGACTCGCCAAAGGAGGAACGTGACAATGATACGGATGAAATCCGATCGGTCCCGCGGTGAGCTTATACGTCTTTTCTCCGCCGGTTACGATCGGTTCCCAACCGTCTTCGTTGGGATCGTGACTTCCGTGAAAGTGAATCGAGTGCGGATGTTCGGAATCGTTCCGCAAAGTGATTTCCATTTTTTGCCCGAGCCTCGCTCGGATGACCGGACCGGGAACCGATCCGTTGAACGTCCAAGCCTTTACGACCGTGTTGTGTGCGATCGTAAGAGGCATTTCGACGATGCTCAAGTGTCTTTTTAAAATCGGTCCGGACGAAGGGACTTCCGTCTCCGCAAGACGTTTCAAATCCATTCTCGAAAGATAATCCGGATCCGTTTGGAAGGGAGGATGCACCATACTTCCGTACGAATTATTACCCGGATTTCCGGGAATCGTGGACTCCTTGTTGACCCCCACGATTCCGGGGCGGACCTTACAAAGAAATCCTCCGCCCCCTTCCTTATCTCCGATCGAACTGATCCCGGCTCCGGCAGCAAGCCCGGCGCCTCCCAGTCCGATCCATTTGAGAAACTGTTTTCGATTCAACGACGTTTAGAATTTAGCGACCGAAGTAATCAGAATGATCAGCGCTAAAAACCCCACTCCCCCGTAGACGAGGGTGCTTTTCAACCAAGAGGGAAGTTTGGATCCGCCCGCAACAAGATAAGCGCCCGCCCCCAAAATGGGAACGAGAAGAATCGCGCCCGTCCAAATCGATCCGATCTTGGAATCCACGTCCTCCCGTTTTACGAGATCCACGAGCGCCAAAGGCGCCAGTAGAGTGTAGAGTATGAACGGAAAGTAATATCCGTAGAAGTTGAATAATAAAGCGAAAAATCCGGGTCCGCCGATTACGTTTTGTTCCATTGTGTTTCTCCTTAAGTAATTCTGAATATTCTAAATCGATCAACTGATCGTTTTGGTTCCGACTCCGTTCATAAGCGAAATGCCGGTGTAAGCCAAAAGAAGGAAGAACGCGATGATTCCGCCCCAAACCAAAGTCCGTTTGAACCAGGAAGGATATTTGTTTCCTCCGCCCAGAAGATAAACCGCCGAACTTAGGATCGGAATCAGAGTGATCGCCGCGATCCAACCGAGTTTGCGGTTCCGGTCCAGGTCGCTCCGATCCTTAAGATCGAACAAGGACATCGACGTCCAACAGATATAAATCGCAAACGGAAGCAAAAATCCCAACCAATGATAGAAGAACGGAAACAAACTGATCGGTTTTACGAGGGTGATCGCGCCCGTGGTGGGGGCGGGTTTTCTAGGAACGTTCTTCAAAACCTCGTCCGCTTCTTTGGGGAGTCGGATTTTATTCAGATCCAGATTGAAATCCTCGAAAGCGGTTAACGCGGGTTTTACGGGAGCGGAACTTCCCAAAGGCATGTTCGTTTGAGGACCGGGAATCGGTTGTTCCTTGTAATTGCCGGACGGAAATCTTCCACCGGAAGCCTGCACCATCAAACCGAGAGCGCCGAGCATCATGGAAAGATCTCCTCCCATGGGGAGACGCAGAAAGGAACCGCATCCGTTCCATTTTTCCAAGAAGGCCGGAAGTTCGGTTCTGTATTCGTTTCCGGAAAAACAATTCCCCGTGCTCATCGGACCGACGAGTGCGATGTCCGCTCTTCCGGAATTGTAAACGACGTTATCGCGCACAGAATTGTTATGCGAAATCCAAAATTTTTCGTCCAGGTTAGGAAGAATCACGATTCCGTTATTGAGATGATCGACCACGACGTTTCTTTCGATTACGTTGGAAAGACCGCCCGCGATCAAAATTCCGTTTCCAAAGGAAGGATATTCCAGGGCGGCTATGGGGGCTTTCGGATTATTGTTGTTATAGACAAGATTTCCGACGATCGTAGTTTCCCGTTCGGGGGGAAGAAGTTCCCGGTCCAGAGTATTGGGAGCGAGACCTACGATATTGTTCTTCCAAACCGAACCGACGAGATATAACTCTCCTCCTGAATTCGTACCGGAATAACCGAGCGCGTTGTATTCGGAAACCACGTCGTAAAGAATCGCCTTACACGGATAACACTGGCCGATGTAAATTCCAGAATCCGGGGAACCGGACGCGTAAGAATGTTCGATCACTCCGTTGACGGAATCGAATGCGTAAATCCCGTAATCTCCGTTGTTGTGCGCCGTAAGATACGAACCTCTGTATCCTTTGACTCCCGTCCAATAAAAGCCGTTTAACGTGGCGTTTCTCGCGGTCATGTTTTCGATCACCACCCCGTCCGCGGCGACGACCATAATTCCGTTTCCTCTTTGAAACTGACCGTCGATGATTACTTTGTTACGATCCACACCTCGGATCGTAATGGAAGGAGTGGTGACCGTAACTTCTTCCAGATAAACTCCTTCGCTGATCAAGACGAGATCTCCGGGTGCCGCTGCGTCCACCGCGTTTTGGATCGTAGGGTATTGAGAAGGAACCTTACGTGTGGTTCCCGAAAATTGCGCGACGTTCTTCCAGGACTTACCCGCTTTCGCGGCCGGGTTATAGGAAACGTTTCCTACGACCACGTCTCCCACCATCCCGCTTTTGCCGTCCGGGGTCGCGTGAAAGGAGCAGAAATACGGAAACACACCTTCCTGAGGAAATGTGATTTTGGTTTTACTTCCCCGGGGCATCACGAGATTTCCGAAACTCTTTTCGGTGGACCAATCCTTAGCCACGGCAATCGCGTTATGCGGATTGTTCCCCGAATTGACGAACTCGACTACGCCGCCCACGGGTATTCTTTGCATGGGAGGAGAAAAGGAGTTATCGATCATCAATACATGAGCGAAACCTTCGACTTCGTTTTTGTCACCAGAACAGGCCGAAACGAGGACCCCGAGACCGATTCCTAAAACAAGGAACATGCCCCAAGAAATGACTTTTCTGAATTCAAAACCTGGTTTTTTCATTTTTGGTTGAACCCCCGGGTTTTCCGGAATTTTTTTGTATACTGAAACTGAATCGAATGAGAAATGGGATCTCATTTATCTTTTAAATCGGGACGTTTGCAAAGCAGAATTTGAAGTCTTTCCGATCTATAAAACGGCTCCTTTCTCTCTGTTCAGAATAATGAGCATTTGCTCACATATTTTAAAAAACTCAAGACAAAAAATCTATGAGAGAAAATTTTCCAGACTTAAATTCGAACGACCGTTATCCGATTCAGGAAACGTGTGATCGTTTCGGGAAACGTTCGGGGCTATGAATTTCGCATCCACCTTACAGGAATTTTTCCAGCTTCAATCCCCTCAGTCCTCTCATCCGAATGCGTGGAAGCGGAATATCATCCAAATTTTATTGGTCATCGCTTCTTGTTTCGGTTTCGTCGTTTACATTCCGAGTGTGTATCTCGCCTGGGTGCACGGGCTCGGCGAAGTCGTCATCATCGATACGCTTGCCCTACTTCTCATTTGGTTTCTTCTCTTACTTCCCAATCGATTCTACAAATCGAAGTCTTATTTTCTTTTGGCCTTGGTGTCCATTTTGGGAGCGCTCCTTTATACGAAGATAGGTTTGGGTGGCGCGGGGATTCTTTGGTTTTTTTTGATCCCAGTGTTTTGCGGAATTTTTCTCAATCCCACTTTGGCGTTTTGGGGATGGATCGTTTCGAGCGCTTGCGTTTTCGGTGGAGCGTTGCTCGTTCATTATAGAATCTGGAAAGGGACCGAAAGCGTTCTTCAGATATTGGTCGTAGGAATCAATTTTTCCTTTCTCTGCGGACTTTTGACATTCGCAGTGATTTCGATTCTCCGGGGTTTTGCGCAGGGAATTCGAAAACAGAAACAACTGCTGCAGCTTCAAAGAAAGACGAACGAACAACTACAAAAGGAGATTTCGATCCGCAAAGAAACGGAATCCAAACTCACGGAAACGTTAAACGACAAGGAAACCTTGTTCCGAGAAATCCAACATCGTGTCAAAAACAACACACAACTGATTCTTTCGATGATGGCGTTGGAACAGGAAAAAACCAAATCGGAACCGGCGAAAAAAGCGATCGCTTCGGCGATGAACCGGATTCATTCGATGGCGATGGTTCAGGATTATCTTTTTCTTAAGAATTCCTATAAGGTCATTCATGCGAAGGATTATCTCGATTCTCTGATCAAACATTTATTTCTTTCCTACGGTCCGAGCGACGGTACAATTCAAGCCGATTGCAACTTAGAGGAAATTCATCTTCCGATGGAGAAGGCGATTCCTTGCGGTCTCATCGTCAACGAATTGCTTTCGAATTCTTTCAAACACGCATTTCCCGACAAAAGAAAAGGGAGGATTTCCATCGAATTCAAAAAATCCGAATCCGGCTTTTTGATCCTTCAGGTTGCGGACGACGGTGTCGGAAGAAAAACCTTGGATGAGGATAAAAATTCCGACGGTGAAAGTTCTTCCTTGGGTATGAGTTTGATCGAAGCTCTTTGTCAGCAATTGCGGGGCGAAATGGAAGTGGAAACGCGGAACGGTTTTTCCGTGCGTGTGCGTTTTTTTCCGTAGTCAGGAACGGTTTGTTTTAGAATCGGAGAATCGTGGGAACTCACACGGGACACAGGCTACAAGCAGCAAATCCTTGGTACGACAAACTGCGTGGGAACTCACACGGGACGCTGACTACGGGCAGCAAATCCTTGGTACGACAAACTGCGTGGGAACTCACACGGGACGCAGGCTACAAGCAGCAAATCCTTGGTACGACAAATTGCGTGGGAACTCACACAATCTTACTCAGGAAAGGACTCGAAACAAAGAGTTCTCTCTTTCAAAAACGAATGAAACTGCTTGTGAGAAGCGCACTCTACTTCCGTGCTCACAAAATAATCGTATCCTCCGCCCTTCATCTTGATCCTACAACAACCCGGAACTGCGGCAGGTTTCGGATCGCCCGACGAATTTCTTTCCGAATCTTTTTTATCCGTTTCCTTCGCGAACGAGCCGAACGGAACGAAACAAAACATCACAAACAAAACTGCCGCTGCGAAAATCGATTTTTTATTCATCACAAATCCCAGTAAAATTCCATCGGCTGTAGCGCGAATCTAAAATCCTTCTTTTTTATGATCCTATCTCTAAATCTTCGTTTGTTCCGACACAAGCGATTTTCGCCGGTGATCCAATCCTAAAAATGCGGGAACACAAAGAGCACAAAATTTTTTCCGTTCTTCCTAAAATAGGATCGACTTTGATTCGTTTCGATTCGTTTTTTCGGAGCGTTTCTCGGAAATCCTTTGGAATTCAATTGCAATCTTGAATTTTTCGTCCATTCTAATTCGCGAATTTAAACAAAAAATCAGACAGGCACGCGATCCCAATGAAAACAAAAAGACACCCCTCACCACGAACACTTTTTCTATTTTTGATTCTTCTGATAACACCTCGGCTTTTCGGAGAAACCGTACTTTTGAAATCAGGAGGAAGGACCTACGGGACGGTTATCGACCAGGATCCGGAATCGGTTACGATTATCCGGGAAGGCAAACGCGAACGTTTGGTCAAAAGTAAAATTCTCAAAATCGTTTTCAAAGAGATTAAGGACGAGCAGGAGATCGCCAAAATCGTGGAAAACGAACGCAAAAAACTGAACAAAGAAGGAAGACGAAACGAACGGGAAGAACAGGCGGATAATATCTACCTGGAACAGATGATTAAGGAGAATAGTTACAAGATCGTACAAAAACGTTTGGCTTTATTGGAAAAGTATCTCGAAGAACGGGACGGAGATTGGGAACGATACATTTCCGCGAAACGGAATCCTTGGGAACCTGTTTGGAAGTCAGCGCTTCTACCCGGTTGGGGACAAAGTGTGATGCGACAAGGGGAATGGAGCAACACCTATTCCACGATTTTTTTCGTATCGCTCATCGCCTATTTCGCGTTAGACGCCGCCGAAAAAGACCGCGCAGACGCGTACGACAAAAAGATAATCAAGACCTTGGAACAAAAAATCACTTTGGGTTTTTTACCGTCTGGTTTGATTCCTGCTGCCGCTTTAGAACAATACGACCAGATACAAACGATCAAAACCCTTGAATCCCTCGGATCCATCCGCTCGGACGAATCACAATACAAAAACGCCAAACACGCAGCTCTCGGAGTCGCCGTAGGAATTTACTGTATCCAGTTGGTGCATTCCTATTTTTCGGGAAAAACATGGGCCGCGCACAATGTGATACAAACTCCCGCAGGAGAATCCGTACGAGAAGGTTTTGGTGTCCGCGGAAATCCTTTGGTCTCTCGGGAAATCGCGGGAGGAATCAAAAGTATCGACGCCGGAGGACAAATTCTCTACAGCGTATTTTTTTAAAAAGGAGTTAGGTTCCGACGGGGAGTTTCAATCCTTTGGATTCCAACCATTGTCTGTTGAAAATCCTGGATTGATACCTGGCTCCCGAATCGCATAACACAGTAACGATGGTATGCCCGGGTCCGAGTTCTTTGGCCAATTTTACGGCGCCCCCCACGTTGATTCCAGTGGAGCCTCCCAAAAACAAACCTTCTTTGTGCAACAATTGATAAACGACATGTAAACATTCTTCGTCGGAAACGCGGATCGCGTCGTCCATGGGAGCACCTTTCATATTTTCGGTGATTCTTCCGTTTCCGATTCCCTCGGTGAAAGAGCTTCCTTCCGCAAGGACCTCGCCTTTTTTGACGAAGTTATAAATACCGGAGCCGAACGGATCGACGACTACGGTTTTGATCTTGGAATTTTTTTCCTTGAGAAACAAGGAAACTCCCGCATACGTTCCTCCGGTTCCGAGAGAAGTGATCCAGGCGTCGATCTTTCCTTCGGTTTGCTCCCAAATCTCGGGGCCGGTGGATCGAAAGTGCGCTTCCCGATTGGCGAGATTGTCGAATTGGTTGGCCCAGATCGCGTTTTCGGATTCTTCCGCGATTCGACCGGACAACTTTACGTAGTTATTCGGATCCTTGTACGGAACCGCCGGAACCGTTCGAACCTCCGCGCCTAACGTACGCAATAGATCGATCTTTTCCTGGGATTGTGTATCGGGGATGATGATGAGGGTTTTATAACCCTTGGAATTGCAGATATGCGTCAGACCGATTCCGGTGTTTCCCGCAGTACCTTCCACTACGGTTCCTCCCGGTTTCAAACGTCCGCTTCGTTCCGCGTCCTCAACGATAAACAACGCGGCGCGGTCCTTGACCGACCCCCCTGGATTGAGAAATTCCGCCTTACCGTAAATTTTACATCCGGTTTCTTCGCTGAAACTTCGAAGCAGAATGAGCGGCGTATTTCCCACCGTTTCCGAAAAATCTTTTTTAACGTTCATAGCGCCTTCTTCGTAAATGCTGGAATGCTCTATTCTAAAAATCGAATCGAAGATCGGAAACGAATCCTTTCCTTCGACCCCGTTCCCGCCTTTTTTTATCGAACCGATTCGGCGCGGCTCAACGGTGCCTCACACGTTTCGTCCACAGGAGCTTCGAAAGAAAATCCTATTTTTATAATATTCAAAAAATGAGATAGAGTCTGGTTTTCCGGACGAGCACGTTTTCCCGATCGTCGCGAGGAGGACCGAAAAACCGGACGCTTTCGAAGACGGGAAAAAGAACGGTGTGAAACGGCTTTCACGCGTTCAAGCTACAAACCGCAGTGGAACGCGTGAAGAAGTCCGAATTACGCGATCGTCACGTCCTTGGAGAGATAGACGTCTTGGATCGCGTTCAAAAGAGCGACTCCGTCCTTCATCGGTTTTTGGAACGCCTTTCTTCCGGAAATCAATCCCATACCGCCCGCTCTTTTGTTTACGACCGCAGCTTTTACAGCGTCGCCGAGGTCGTTCTCGCCCGAAGCTCCACCGGAGTTGATCAGACCTACTTTGCCCATGTAGCAGTTCGCCACTTGGTAACGCGCCATGTCGATCGGGTTATCGGCGGAAAGAGTGGTGTACATTCTGTCGTCTTTTTTACCGAATTTCAAATCTTTAAACCCGCCCGCAAAAACTTCGGGAAGTTTTTGTTTTACGATGTCCGCTTGGATCGTAGCGCCTAAGTGGTTCGCTTGTCCGGTAAGATCGGTCGCGAGGTGATAGTCGATCTTGTCAGGTTTGAATCCGTCGTTTCTCAAGTACGCCCAAAGAATCGTTACGAGTCCGAGTTCGTGCGCTCTGTGGAAGGCTTCCGAAATTTCCTGTATTTGGCGGGAAGATTCTTCCGAACCGAAATAGATCGTGGCTCCGACAGCAACAGCTCCCATATCAAACGCTTGTTCCACGTTCGCAAAAAGAATCTGGTCGAACTTGTTCGGATACGAAAGAAGTTCGTTGTGGTTGATCTTTACGATAAACGGAATCTTGTGCGCGTATTGTCTGGAAACAAGTCCGAGCACTCCGAGTGTGGAAGCGACCGCGTTGCAACCGCCTTCGATCGCGAGTTTTACGATGTTCGCGGGATCGAAATACGCGGGATTTTTTGCGAAGGAAGCGCCCGCGCTGTGTTCGATTCCTTGATCCACGGGAAGGATAGAAGTGTAACCGGTTCCGGCAAGTCTTCCCGTGTTCAGGATCGCCTGATAGTTTCTGAGAACGGAGTTGTTTCGATCGCTTTTGGAAAGAATATCGTCCACGTAGTTGGCGCCGGGGAGGCTCAATGATTCCTTGGGAATCGTTTTACAAGTATGGTTTAAAAGAGAATCCGCTTCTGCGCCCAGTGCGGCTTTGATTTTATCGATCATTCCTTAGTTCCTTGCTCGATTTGAATGTTGAATACAGGTTTTTTCAACTCACCTGGATTTTCCATCGCTTTTCGAAGCCAAAACTGTCCGGAAATCGTTTGTGAATGAGAACGAAAGGGCTGTGATCGGTCGTTTTTGTAGTAAAATCGATGAACCGGATGGTCCATTGTTTTGCAGTTTCCGCGGTAAAATTCCTTCGAGATACAAACTTCTGTGGGAACTCACACGATTTCACACTCACACGGTAGAATTCCTTCGAGATACAAACTTCTGTGGGAACTCACACGATTCCACGCACTCACACGGCAGAATTCCTTCGAGATACAAACTTGTGTGGGAACTCACACGATTCCACACTCCCACGGCAGAATTCCTTCGAGATACAAACTTGTGTGGGAACTCACACGATTCCACACTCCCACGGCAGAATTCCTTCGAGATACAAACTTGTGTGGGAACTCACACGATTCCACACTCCCACGGCAGAATTCCTTCGAGATACAAACTTGTGTGGGAACTCACACGATTCCACACTCCCACGGCAGAATTCCTTCGAGATACAAACTTGTGTGGGAACTCACACGATTCCACACTCCCACGGCAGAATTCCTTCGAGATACAAACTTGTGTGGGAACTCACACGATTCCACACTCCCACGGCAGAAGCACGGCCCGAGCGAAACCCTAAAAAGAGCCCCGCGCAAGAAACGCACACTTCCCTCAAACCGGAATTTTAACGATAAAATCCCAGCCTGCCTCCGATTTTTTGAGGAGAAGTTGTCCCCGGTTCGCCTGCAAAATCCCATAACAAACCGAAAGCCCCATACCGATACGAGCATCGTTGGAGCGGAAATTTTCGAACGGTTCGAACCTACTTTCCTCGCTCAGATTCAGCTCCAGCTTCCCGGAAACGAGAAGTTTCAGATACGGATTTTCCCCTGCCTCCAAATCGGCGCGTAAGTGAATCTGGGCCTTTTTTTGATTTTCGGAATAATAATACAGGATATTGTAAAGAACTTCCCGCACTTGATTCGGGCGAAGTTTCACGTTCAGCGAATCGGAAATGGACGTATCGAGAAGGATTTCCTTCGACTTCAGCATCTGCGAAATCATACCTTCCACGGAAACCACGAGTTGTTTGACGTTGGTATCGACCGGTTGTTCCGGATCCTGTCTGGAAAACAAAACCAGATTGCGGATGATCGAGGCGATTCTTTCCCCTTGTTCGATCACGAGACGAGCGTAGTTTTTCGTGTCCGCGTCGCCACCCGTATGATTGCGGATGATATGGCCGTAGTTGATGATTCCCATCAAAGGATTGTTGATTTCATGCGCCAGACCGGCCGCCAGCTTCTGAATGGAATCCAATCTTCTTTCCGATTGAATCACCCGTTCCATTTCGGAAATCTCCTGTTCCGAAACCGAAATCGAGGAAAGTTCGGAAAGGGTAAGAATGGAACCGGCGATACTTCCCTTCTCGTCCCGAATCGGAGAAACGCGGAACGCAACCTGAATCCGAGTCCCGTCCTTCCGTGTCAAAAGGGAAGGAATGTATTTGAGATGATGTAGTTTGGCGGAAATCGCCTCGGTATTTAAATTTTCCCCCGCGTCCGTGGAAAGGATTAAAACCTTTTCCCCGGAAGTTCCTTGAACCTCGGAAAGGGACCAACCGGTCAGAGACTCGGCGGTGCGGTTCATAAACAGAATTTTACCATCCCGATCCAAAGAAATCGTACCTTCTCCGATATTTTGAATCACATCCCGAAATTCTTTGCCTTCTTCTCTCGCTTTGCCGAATCTCCTTTGTTGTTTGAGCGCGATTTCGATCGAATTCTTAAGCGCCTGCGGTTGAAACGGTTTGGAAATATAACCGAAAATGGAAGCCTTGTCCACGGCACGGTTGAAGGTTTCTTCGTCGGCAAACGCGGTCATAAAAATGACCGGAACATCCATTTTCTTTTGAATTCGTTCCGCGGCTTGAATTCCGTCCAATTCCCCCTCGATACGGATATCCATCAAAATCAAATCGGGTTTATGACGTTCCGCTTGTTCCAGCGCCTCATCGGCCGTACGCGCCGTTCCTGCGATCCGATAACCCAACTTTTGTAAGGAAACCTGAAGATTGAACGCGATCAACCATTCGTCGTCTACGATGAGGATCGAGGGGATCGGGTGAGTATCGGAAAGTTCCATTCTGGTTCGGATTACCTTGGCGAAAAAAATGTAAAAGTATACGGGAATTGAAAACCATTTTTCAATAACGAACAATAGAATTTGGATCGGAATCGCATATCGATTGGAAAGTTCTTCCTTGAAATCGAGAAAAATCCTTGAATCGGAAAGCGAAACGCTCTAGCATATAAGGAACTTCTCTTAGGGAATGAGACGACCGAAAACGAACGGAACAAAAACGAGCATTCCTTAAGGAATCCGAAACGGACCTTTCGAAACCAAAAGATCGAATACGGAGACGGTATGTACGTAAAACAGATCCTCGCGAAAAAGGACAGAAAACTTCTATCGGTGGAACCGGAAATTTCGGTGATGGAAGCGGTCAAGTTTATGACCAAGTACGATATCGGCTCGGTGATCATTTTGGCGGAAGGGAAACTCAAAGGGATTTTCACAGAACGCGACGTACTCCATCTTTCCGCAGAATTGGGATTGGACTTCTTCCAAAAAACGGTTTCAGAGGTAATGTCCACTTCACTTACGACCATGTCCCCGGAGGACGACGTGGACGAACTTCTTTCCGTAATGTTGAAAAAAAGGATCCGTCACATGCCTATTTTAGAAGACGGACAGTTGATCGGAATCATATCGATCGGAGACGCCGTAAAGGCGAAAATCGAAAAAACGGAAGAGGAAAATAAAAATCTAAAACAATATATGTACAACGAAAACGGTTTTATCTGACCGAAATCCGACGTCGTCCGAATCGAACTACCAGGTTCGATCCAACCCCGGATCACAAAACGGAATCGATCCGAAAACGAAACCCATGTCGTAAGAACGGATTCCGGAAACGAAAACCGTAACTCCCTTCCCGGATCCGCATTTTTTCAGATTGCAGGAAACTCCGACCGAGTCAAATTAGAATAACTCCATGAAACTGATCCTTTTTCTACTGATGACGTATTTGGTTTATCGCGTCCTCTCCCGTTTTTTTTCCGGCTCCGCAGAACGATCCACTCGTCCCCAGTGGCGGACGTTTTACACCCGAGCCGAAGACTTTCGGGAAACCGGATCTCCCCGTGAGAAAGATATTTCCGCGAGAGCCCGGGTGGTAGATTCCGCTTCCCCCGGAGAAAAATGAAATCACCGATCGTGATGCGCAACCTACTACTCGGAGCGTTTTTTTTTCTTACTACGATTTCCTGTCTAAAACCGAGCGGAGAATTCGGTTGGGCCGTGTTGGACGAAGACAGTTTCGATCTACTCGAAAAAAAGAATATGACGGTCGGAGAATATACGATTACCCGCAACGATCTCGTATTTCCCGAAGACAAAACCATCCATTACATCTATCGATTTTCCCGATCGGTTCCCGAAACGGCCGAAACCTATGTGAGTTTGAGTCGGTTTCAACTGGGTTATAACGAAATGGACGTACTCCGCAAACGGCCCAATCCCTCCTCGCGTACGATCTCCGGATCGTTTCGGAACTTAACTCCAGGAAAATATCTGCTCAAGGTAGCGTTTGAAGGGGACGTCATCGACGAAGTGGAATTTTTAGTGCGTTCCGCGTCCAGGACGGACATCGGGGAAACTCCCGTACAAACCGAAGACGATATCGAAAAAGCGATGAAATAAAAAGATCAAAGCGGTTCCCGTTTGATCCCGTCCTCCAGAATTTTGTTGATCCGATCGATGTTTCTAAGAGAAAGATTCACTTCGATCTCGTTCCCGATCCGGACGATGTCTTCGTAGATTTTTTTCGCGCCCGCGAAGTCCTTTTCCTCTTCCAGCAAAACGGAAAGACGTTTCATGGCCAGAGTGACCGGCGTGGAATTCAACTTGGTGCGCGCCACACCCAAACGGCTCGCGGATTCCTGAAGGTCCAAATCCTTCAGACGATATTGAGCCATGGTGGAATCGTCGGTTCGTTCCAGAAGATTTTTTTTGATCTCCAAGGTTTCCTTCTTTAAAGCGGAATGTTTCGATTCTTCCGATCGAAGGATTTCGGATAACGTTTCATACGCTTGAATACTTCTTCGTAGAAAAACCTTCTCTTCCCTCGGTTTTCTTGCGTAGGCGTAAAAACGGGAGATTCCGTATTGAGCGGAAAATTCCTGACGATGTCTTTCACAAACATCGGAAAACGGAAGATCGGAATTCTCAGAATCGGAACGATCCTTAAGCCAATCCCCGTAAAACAAAACCGCCTTCTCCAGGTTTCCGGTTCGATTTTCGAAAAAGGATCCCAACTCGTAGGCGAACTTTTTTTTCTTTTTCGAATCCGCTTCCGCGCCGTAATAGGATTCGTAATACGAGGAAGCGAGGACGTTCTGTTTGAGCTCCGTATACAAGGAAGCGATCGCAAAATACGTTTCTGCGAGTTTCGATTCCTCCGTTTTTTCTTTCCGGGCTAAGTCCAGATATTTTTTATAGAAGTCGATCGCCTTCTCTTTTTTTCCCGAAGATTTGAGCTCCTTGGCCAGATCCAAATACGCATCCTTGAATTCTGGATCCAACTTGGTGACCAATTCCCACAACGCAGCGGTCGCGAAAAAGTCGGTGTTGCGTTTGTAATCGAAAAGTACGAAAATTCCGGTTCCGCTCACCGAAAGGTTGTTCACAACTTTGAGACGTTCCTTGTTTTCGTTTTCGGATTGCCGAATCAAACCGGCGAGATAATAAACCGTCTGCGCGTCTTCTTTCGATTTTTTAACGCGAAAAGATTCGTAGGCTGCGGCCTTGGAATCCGAATATTCCTTTTCCCTTCGTTCGAGTTCCTTTTCCGCCTGCGTTATGCGCTCTTTTAAAGCGGGAAGATCTTTGGCGAACAAAACGCGTTCCGTGGTGGCGCCGTTTCCGTTTTTTTCGGAAATTTTGGTTTCCTTTCCGCGGATCAGATTCGCTTCTACGAGATGGAAAAAATCCCGGGACGTTTTTAAATCCGCCGCCGCCTTTTCCCGATCCTCTTTGATTCTTCTGTGCGACGCGGCGGCTTGTTTTTCCGGAACGTCGTAAACTTCCGCGAGTCTACGTTCGTCCAAAAACTCCTCTTCGGTGTGACTGAAATCCCGGTAACGAATCGCGGTCAACGCGGCTTCGATCGCCTTGGCGTTCTGTTTTTTATCGTTGTATAGTTTGGACAAAAGCATATGCAGCTCGAAAAGGATCGGAGAATCCCGCATCAAACCGGAAGGGGAAAGTTTGGAAAGAAGTCCTAGGATCAGAAGACGGATCGTATTCCGATTCGTCTTTTCGTCGAAAATTTTACCGAGACGTCTTTCCTCTTCGATCCTTCTGGAATCGATGAATTGGGAATAATACCCGTTGAGCACTTTCTGAATTTCCGCTAAACCGTCTTTGGAAGGATCCTGAAGCGAAGTGCGAAGTTCGCTCATCGTCTGTTCCGTGATTCGTACGTGCGGCGGATCGTATATTTTTCGGGAATCGTATCTTCGATCCTGCTCTTCGGCCGAAACGGAAAACGTGCCTACAAAAACGAGGCAGGAAAGAAGGAAACATTTCGAAGCGAAGGAGGGAGTTGTAGTACGAAAGGGAAAGAGGAAAATCTCCGTTACAGTTTTAAAAAAAAAGCCCGGTCCGAAACCGATCGTAACAATTTCTCTGGAATCGTTACGAGAAAAAAAAACCGCTCCGAAACCAATCGCAACCCGGGAGACTAAAACTCGAGGCGTTCGATCGCAATCGCGGCTGTTTCTTTTTTCATCCGGCATTGTTTCCCAATTCGGCCAGCTCTTCCGCTCCTAAGATCTTTTCCACGTCTATGATGATGATGAAACGATCGTCCTTTTTTCCGATACCGGTGATGTATCTTCCGGAAATTCCTTTGACCGAAGGTGGCGGAGGATTGATGGATTCCGGAGGAAAAAGAACCACGTTAGACACCTTGTCTACGATGATTCCAACGGATTGACCGCCGACCTTGACCACGATCGCTCGGTCGTACGTCAATTCCCCTTCTCGAGGAACGGTGAGTCTGATCGCCAGATCCACCATCTTCACCACTTTTCCCCGAATATCCATGATACCGGCGAAATACGACTTCGCTTTGGGAATACGGATCAGATTGTTGATTTTGATGATTTCATCCACCAGGGAAATCGGAATCGCATATTCCTCGTCTCCTAAACTGAACAGGATGTATTGGTGGTCGATTTCGGATGACATACTTTACCTCAATACCGTGTGTATCCGACGTAGTAAAAGTAGGATCCTAAACTCATAAACAAAAGGACTTTTACGAAGAGCGGATTTCGTTTTCTCAGCATCCAGTCTAAACCGCCAAAAAGCAAACCGAAAACGCCGAGAGAAAAACCGAGCAGATAGAAATCGGTATAACCGTAATAGATACCGAACGCACAACAGATACCCAAAGTCAGATCCTGCAATTCGCTCCAGAATCTTTTTTTAAAACGAACGATCCACGGTTCTCTGTATTCCCTTCTTCCGGAAAAAATCCTATCCCAAAAAGAACGCTCCCGGTGAATTCCGAAAATATGATCGTAACGGTTGGAAAGTTCCCAAGGACGGACCGTTCTTTCTTCGGTTTGCCCCAGAGGGTTTCTGGAAATTCCGTACAGCCCGCCGAGAGTGTTCAAAAGATCGGAATCGGGAAGAGAGGAAAATATATCCTGAAACGGAGCGAGTTTGGAATAGATGGGAACCATTCTTCCGCTGGAAAGATCTTTCTCTTGAATGACCTCTCCGTTTTTCACGGTGGCGACGTAGATCCTACCGTTTTCACCCGCGATTTCTAAGGTAAGACGGACTTTTTTTTCGTGGAAGTTGAGATCCGCTTGAAGGATGTCTCCGGAAGGAGTGGTCGCGGAATACGATTTCGTATAACCCTTCGCAGGCGGTGTTTCTTTTTTCCACCATCTGCGAAAGAGGGAATAATCCTGATTGAAGCCCATACCGATTCTATCGGTCGAATCGGAAACGGGCTTAACGGTCGATATCTCAGCTTGGATCCGGGAGGAGCCCGGAACAGGAAGGAAAATCTACGGATTATTTTTTCTTCTTATGTCTGTTCGCTCTTCTCTTTTTCTTTCTTTTATGAGTAGCGATCTTTCTGCGCTTTCTTTTCTTACCTGAAGGCATTCAGAACTCCTTAGATTTCCTTCCTGTCAGAAAACTATTCCGTGTACTTTTGTAAAGTTTTATTTTTACGAAGCTCCGCGACTAGGTTTTTGATGTCGCCCACTCCGGTTTTACTGCTGATAAAAAGAACGTCTTCCTCTTCCACGACGATCAAATCCGAAACTCCCAAAACGGCCGTAAATTCTTTGCGCGTTTGAGTGATGTTTCCGGTCGCCTTGTGGAAAAGAATTTCCTTACCCATATGTCTGTTTCCGGAAGCGTCTCCTGGCATAACACGTTCCAAAGAATTCCAGGAACCGACGTCGTCCCAACCGAAACTCGCTTCCACCATTCGGATCCGGGAACTTTTTTCCATGATCGCCGTATCGATCGCTTCGGAGACGAGAATCTTAAACGCGTCAGCAAGTTCTCCCGCCTTTTTAAACGGAAATCGGTCCTCCAAAGGTTTTAGGATTTTCGGAGAATGTACATTCAATTCTTCTAAAATAGTAGAAGTCTTCCAGAGAAAAATCCCCGGATTCCAATAGAAGTTCTTCTTTTTGATGTATTTGAGCGCGGTTTTAAAATCCGGTTTTTCGTAAAAGGATTTCACCGCAAAACAGCCGTCAGTCGCCTTTCCGGATTCTATATAACCGTAACCTACTTCGGGACGATTGGGTTTGATTCCCAAAAGTACGAGATGATCGCCGACCTGAGAAAGCGCTTTCAGGATCGTTTTGGTGAATTCCTTTACAGGGTTGATCCAAGCGTCTGCCGAAAGGACAACCTGAACCGGATCCCCGTATTTTTCGCGGAAAAACAAGGAGGCGAGAGTTATGATCGGAGCGGTGTTTTTTCCTTCCGGTTCGATGATGAAATTTTTCTCGGGGAAATTTTTTTCCTGTGCGAGAATGGATTTCCTAAGACTCGCATTGGTTCCGATATAAATCCGATCGATCGAAGTGATCGTCAAAGCACGATCGAGAGTTTCTTTTAACAACGTTTTGTTGGAATATACTTTCTGTAATTGTTTGGGTGTGGAAACCCGGGAACGAGGCCAAAAACGTTCGCCCTTCCCTCCCGCCATAATCAGCACCACGGGTTTTTCTTGTTTCATTCTACCTCTTTAGGTTTTTTTACCGCGCCGTTCTTTTTCTTTTTGGAAGAAGGGATTTCTCCCAAGATCATCTCCGACGGAAGCAGGATCACTTCCACGTTGTCGGATAAACTTTCGTACAATAAAAACTCTCTCATATCGGGATTTTTGACCGCGAAGTCTTTGGTTCGTTCCAATCTTCTGAGCATCGCGGTCGTTTTGGCTTCTTCCTCGATCTTGATCGTTTCCGCCTTCGAAAGCGCGGCGACCAATTCTAATTTTTTCTGTAAGAGTAAATTCTGATTTTTGAATATTCCCGTTATAAGAGCCGGATCCGGAATCTGAATATCGGAGATACGGACCGTCGCACTCTTAAAGGACGTTTCTTCCGCGGTTAGATCCTTCGAAAAGTCGGAGGAAAGATACGAGAGAAGGTTCTGTTTGAGGGTTGCAGGATTGGAAAGATACTCGTCCGTCTTCTTGCGAAGAATCGAATATACGATTTTACTGATATACTGGGATACTTTCTCGTCGGAAACGCCGGACGCTTCCAAAAAACGAGGCACGTGATCCGGTTCGAGAGAATAGCGGATTTCCAAACGAATTCTGGCTTTGCCTTCGGACGAGGATTCCGGAAACAAACCGGAAGCGAGATCCACGTTCGTTATGATCTGCGACACCCGAGAAGAAATCGGAAAACGAACGACTCCGTAGTTCCAAGGAAACAGGGCTTTCCACTCGAAAACGTATCCCGGTCCGGAAGTATATTCCAGAATTTCTTCCGAACCATCGACTACGAGAAGGGAATCCCCCTCCTTGAGAGGGAATACGCAGAAATAGAGAAGAGCCGCAAGCAGTCCCGGAACGAAAATCCAGAACAATTTAGACCAAAACCGCATTATCCTTGCGCTGCGTCTTTGGTTTCCTCGGTATAGAGTTTGATGATTTTAGACGGAATGATCGTCGAAATCGCGTGTTTATAAACGAGGCTTTGTTTGTTTTCCTGTTCGAGAACGATCGTAAAGTTGTCGAAACTTACGACCTTACCTTTTAAGGGAACCCCGTTCAAAAGATAGATGGTAAGATCCATCTTATCTTTGCGGGCAGTGTTTAAGAGTTGGTCCTGTATATTGTTTTTAGCAGACATCTTTGTTTGTTTCCGTTACAGTCTATGTTTTATTGTTTCCAGCGCCTCGGTTCGACCCATCGGTTCCAGGTATGTTTCCTTTCGAAACCAAGTGATCTGCCTTTTGGCATAATTCCTGTGCGATTGACTTAAATCCCCGAGGAATGTCTCTACATTGGAGTTTCCTTTTTTATTTTCAAGTGCAAAATTGTAGCCCAAGGATTTGAGACCGGGACAATTCTCTCCGTAACGTTCCCGAATTTTCCAGGCCTCCTCCGCCATTCCCTCTTCGATCATCTGCGCCGCTCTTCGGTTGATACGGTCATAGAGTTCCGCCCGATCCAGATCCAAAAAAATACCGCATCCTATCCTCAAATCGAAACGTTTCATCGCGGACGTTTTCGGATCGATCTCCAACGCAGACCATCGTTTGCCCATCAAATTAACTTCCAAGGCCCGGCCCAATCGGTACTCGTCTCCCGGAAAAATTCGCACGAGGGAATCCGGATCCAGGCTTTGTAGTAATTCCTTTTTTTCCTCATAGGAAAGGGACAATACGCGCTCTCGAACCTCCGGATCGATTTCCGGAACGGGAAACATCCCGAACAAAAACGCCTTCAAGTAAAAACCCGTTCCCGCGGTAAACACGGGAATTTTATTCCGCTCCAAAACTTCCCGAAGAGCCTCTTCCGCCAATCGATTGTACAAACCTGCATCCACGGTTTCCGCGGGAGAAAGAACTTCCACGAGATGATGACGAATTTTAGATCGTTGTGTAGCGTCGGGAGCGGCGGTTCCGATCGGCATTTCCCGATAGATCTGCCTGGAATCAAAGGAAAGAATTTCGAACCGATCCGGATCGAGTTGTGTTGCCAGAGAGGTTTTACCCGCTCCGGTCGGAGCGGCGAGTAGGAGAATGGGTCGAGCCAAGAAAGAGATTACTCTTCTTGTTCTTCCGCGTCGTCTTCTTCTTCCAAAGCCTCTTCCAGAGGTTCTTCGGTGAATTCCATTTCTTCGTCTTCGGACAAATCTTCCTCTATGATTTCTTCCTCTTCGACAACCCTAGGTCGTACGGTTCGAGTGCGTGTAACGGGACGTTTGTTTTGATCGGCCCCGCATTTCGGACAGAGTTTCTCTTCCTTGTTGAGGTCGTAAAATTTCGTGGAACAAGTGTGGCAGGTCCATTTTTTTCCCAGAGGACTGAGGGCCGCACCCTTTGCGGAGGATTTTTTCGCGGTTCCGGCTTTGGCGGCGGGACTAGAAAGAGCCTTTTTGATGATCTCTTCTTTTTTTTTCGTCTGTGCGGCGGCCTTTTTGGACGCGACTTTCTTTGCCGCGGTCTTTTTTTTAGCCGCGGCCGAGGCAGGCTTTTTTGTCGTCTTCTTACTGGTTGCCATCGGAATTGACCATGCTCTGCGAGAGGTATTGACGTTCAAGCAGAATTATTCTTTATTCTCCGTCCCAAAAGACGGGCGCAAACCCTAACCGATTTTCGAAAAAAATGCAAGGAAAAGAATCGGGTTCGTCCGCATTTTTTTCGATTTTCCGATGGAATCAAACCTCTATCAGAAAAATCGTATGTTTCGAGGGAAATCTTTTGAAAGCCAAACTCAGCGTAAACATCAATAAAATCGCAACGGTACGGAATTCCCGGGGTGGAAATCTTCCCGACCTGGCCCGTTTCGCCGAACTCGTGTTAGCGGCCGGCGCGCACGGAATCACCGTACATCCCCGGGAAGACGAAAGACATATCCGTAAAGACGACGTTTTCGTCCTAAAAGACGTGATCGATTCCTACAACCGAAGACACAATACCTCCGCGGAATACAATATCGAAGGCGAACCCTCGCCCCGTTTTTTGGATCTGGTCCTCGCCGCAAGGCCGGATCAAACGACTTTGGTTCCGGTAACTCCGGGGGAAATCACTTCGGATCACGGCTTCGACTTCCGTAAGGACCTCGAGATCGTTCAAGAATATTCTAAAATTCTAAAGAAAGAAAAAATACGTTCGTCCCTGTTCGTGGAAACGGATCTCGAAAATCTGAAACTCGTCTCCTCCACGGGAGCCGATCGTGTGGAATTTTATACGGGCCCGTTTGCCGAAAAATTCGACGTCTCGCCGGAAGCGGGTCAAAAAATATTTAATTCCAGTTACGTTCCCGCGGCAGAAGAGGTTTTGCGACAGAAACTGGGAATCAACGCGGGTCACGATTTGGATCACAACAATCTACGTTTGTTCTCCCGACTTCCGGGTTTGGCCGAGGTTTCTATCGGGCATCGTCTGATTTCCTACGCCATCGAAGTAGGAATCGCAGAAAGCGTCAGGGAGTATCTTCGAGCTCTTTCGTAAGATCCCGAAATCCTTCGAAACCCGGATCCCCTTGGATCAGATAATACGCCGCTCGTTTGAGATGTTGTGCGAAAAACCGGGCGTTCTGATTTTTTTGGGAAACCGCTTCCAAACCGAGTTTGAATTTTTTCAATTGTTCGGAGGCTCGTGGTTTGTTTTTGGAACGGACGGATTGCCTAAATTCCTTCCAAGCCTTGGTCACCTCGTGTTCGGAGACCACGTTTTTTTCCAGGGTTTGTTTGCGGACGGTTCCGGATACGTCCCAAACCTCACGATACGGATGCGAGTGTTCCAGAAATTTATAATATTCTTTCGTATATGAAACCGGGTTCGGTTTTACGTTCAGAAGAGCTTCCGCTTCCCCAACACACTCGGAAAAAATTCCCCGTTTGAGGGATTCCTTTCCGATTTGACCCAGCTCGGCCAACACCGCCAAGTCCGCGATCGTTTCGTTTCGTTTTCCTTCCTTACAATTTTTGATCGCGCGGAAGTATCGGCGCTCGACGTCGTCGGCGGACAAAGTCTCTCCTTGTTCCGATTCCAAAAAATACGCGGATTGAAAGACCTGATCCCGATACAACGTATCCTTCGGCTCGGCTTTTCTCGCTCGAAGAGCGTATTCCAACGCGTCGGAATATCGTTTTGTGGAAAGATACAATACGGATACGTTGTAACAAGACAAGGCCCGATCCGGACGAAGCGACCGACAGCTCGATCTCAGAAGTTGGATCGCGGATTCCCGTTCTTCCGGGGTTCCGTAAAATTCCAGAATGGCCTGTTCCTGGATCATTTCGAGCGCGAATCTTCCCGAGCCGGGCAAAGAAACCGAAGAACAAGAAACCGACGCCGTCAAAATCGACAGGAACACGAGGGAAGTTCCGCTCCAAAGGGATTGACACTTTGAGATTTGAATGGAGAATGAACTGAAAATTTCCTGAAATCCGAGGGACACCAGTTTGAAAAAAGGATCTGCCGCGCTTTCTTTGTTACTTTCCACTCTATTGACCATATTTATCCTGTACTGCGAGCCTACGTCCGGCAAATCTCCGGTCAAGGCGGACTTTACTCTCAAAGATTTCGAAAACGTAGTGAGCACCGTTTCCCGGTATTATATCGACAAGAACATCGATAAAAACCGAGCGTATCGCGAAGCCGCCGTGTATGCGTTGCTCGCGCTTCCTCATCCCTTGTATCTTTTTCCGGAAAGTTATTATAAGGAACGGGACAAATACGAAGAAAAAGACGAAATTTTCCCAGGCAAGACGTTTAAGATTTCCGTGGACGATTCCTTCGTCGTCTTCGATCCGGATTACGCGGAAGTGGAAAAGATCCGTGACAGAAAACTGAAAGAGGACGCCAACAAAACCAAGGTCAACGACGAAGAAGTCAAACGCCTCGTAGAACGCGAAAAAGTGCGTAAGAACGTTCTTTCCTCCAAATGGGAACAAACCGGTTTCAGCAAAAAGGACTTTGATCGAATCCTCGCCTTTATCGAAACCAATCTGAACAAATACAAAGACGCTCCGATCAAGGATCCGTTCGGAGATTCCGAGGAAAAATCCAAAGAACCGTTTACGATGAACGACGTGCTTCTCGCGGCGGCCAACGGCTATTTGTCCTCTCTAGATCCTCACAGTAACGTGTTTTTGCGTTCCGCTTGGGAAGAATCCATGTCCAAAATCCAAGACGGAAGTTTTGAAGGAATCGGAGCCATTCTTTCCGGCGGAGGAAACAGGGAAGTAGTCGTGGAAAATCCGCTCGAAGGAAGACCCGCGGTCAACGCGGGAGTCCGCTCCGGGGACGTGATCCTCGCCGTGGACGGAAAATCCATCAAGGGAATTCTTTTGGATAAGGTCGTAGAAAGGATCAAAGGAAAAAAAGGATCCAAAGTGGCCCTTACCATCCAAAGAAAAGGAGTTCCCGGTACCCTGAACATCGAGGTCGTACGGGACACGATCGAAATCAAAAATCTGACGAGCAAACTCATCGAAGGTCACGAACATATCGGGTATATCAAACTGACCGGTTTCGTAAAATCGGACGACGGTCCCTCCGTGGATCGGGAACTCGTGGACAAATACAAGGAATTGGAAAAAGAAGCGCAGGGAAAAGGAACCCAACTCAAAGCCCTGATTCTGGATCTACGAAGCAACGCCGGAGGTTATCTGGATTTGGCGATCGACATCGCGGATATGTTCATCGAAAAAGGTCTGATCGTTTCGACAAAAAGTCCGAACCGTAGTCCCGAAGACGCATACGCGAAAAATAAGGACATCACCAATTTACCGTTAGCCGTTCTGATCAACGCGAAATCGGCCTCCGCCTCCGAGATCGTTGCCAGCGCGATCAAACACCACGGAAGAGGTTTGATCTTAGGAGAAAGAACCTTCGGTAAGGCGACGGTCCAAAAACTCATGCCTCTCGGAAACGAATATCTGATCAAACTTACGCAAGCCCGTTATTACTCTCCTTCCGGAAATACGATCCAAGTTGTGGGAGTAAAACCGGACATAGAAATCTCCTCCGAAGAGGACGGATCCTTTCCGTTCCGGTTCCGCGAGGAAAACATGTGGAATCACCTTTCCGAACTTCCCGCCGCATCCGAGGAAAGAAGCTCCTTCGACGTGAAGAAGTTGGAGAATTGGGTGCAAAAAAACGGAAAGGCGGCCGAATTTATCGCGGTTCATAAAAACGATCCGATCAAACCGGATTATCAACTGATCCGTTCTTTGGATTACATAGAAGCTCTGATTCAAACGAAAAAGAAATAATATGCCCCGCATCAAAACGGACTTTTTAGTCCTAGGGAGCGGAATTACGGGTCTGTTTGCGGCTCTAAAACTCGCTCCCTACGGTTCCGTCGTAATCGTAACCAAAAAATCGGATTACGAATCCAATACCAACTACGCGCAAGGCGGAATCGCTTCCGTATTCGCGGAAGGCGACAAACTCGAGGATCACGTACGGGATACTTTGGAAGCGGGGGCCTGGCTCTGCGATCCCGCGGCGGTTCAGGTTTTGGTGGAGGAAGGGCCTCCTCTCGTGAAGGAACTGTTGAACTACGGGGTTCCGTTCAACCTCGAGGCTTCCGGAAAATTCGATCTTTCCCGGGAAGGCGGACACGGAAAAAACAGGATCGTCCATGCCCACGACAGAACCGGCCGCGAAATAGAAAAAACGCTCCTTAAAGTCGTAAAAGCAAATTCAAATATTCAAATATTAGAATTTCATACTTTAGTAGACTTAATCACGCCGCATCACCTGAAACGAACCGGCCTCATCTGTTACGGAGCCTACGTCCTTTCCAACCATACAGGAGAAGTGTTTCCCATATTGGCGCGGGAAACCATCCTCGCCACGGGAGGAGCCGGACAGGTGTATTCCCATACCACCAACCCTAAAATCGCCACCGGAGACGGAGTCGCTTCCGCCTATCGCGCCGGAGCCCTCGTCAAAAACATGGAATTCTATCAATTCCATCCGACTGCTTTGTTTCACGAGGATGGAAATTCCTTTTTGATCTCGGAGGCGGTCCGGGGGAAAGGCGCGATCCTTATGACCAAAGACGGGGAACCGTTTATGAATCGTTATCATCCTATGGCGGACCTGGCTCCGCGCGACGTCGTGGCTCGGGCCATAGATTCCGAAATGAAAAAAAGAGGGGAACCGCACGTTTGGCTCGACATCACCCATCTTCCGTCTTCGCAAATCAAGGATTCGTTTCCTTCCATCTACGAAAAATGTAAGGAACTGGGAATCGACATCACCACGGATCGGATTCCCGTGGTTCCGGTGGCTCATTTTCTCTGCGGAGGAGTTGCCTCGGATTTGGAAGGAAGAACCACGATCTCGAATTTATCCGCGGCGGGAGAAACCGCGTGCACCGGCGTCCACGGAGGCAATCGTCTTGCATCCAACAGCCTTTTGGAATGTCTCGTATTTTCCAATCGGATCGCCAAACGGATCGAACGCGAAAAACCGGAATTTACCGAAGATCACGATAAAATTCCCTCCTGGAACAAGGAAGGAATGGTCAACACGGAAGAATGGGTTCTTATCTCACACGACCTAAACGAGATCAAAAGTACGATGAGCAATTACGTGGGAATCGTACGTTCCAATCTACGTTTGGAACGCGCGAAACGAAGAATGGATCTGATCTACGAAGAGGTCAAAGATTACTACAACCGTACCGTGATCACCAATCCCCTCGTAGAACTTAGGAATTTAGTGATCGTCGCCGAACTGATCATACGATCCGCGCTGGCTCGAAAGGAAAGCAGAGGACTTCATTTTTCCACGGACTATCCGGAAAATAGAAACCCTTCCCGGATCGATACCGAACTCAGAAACGACAAGGTTTCCCTCTGATACCCGAACTTTCGGAGAATCCGAGAGGTACGAAATCCGCAGAGGATATATCTTTCGCTTCGTAATCCGCAGTCGCTAAAGATCAGACGATCCACCGCGCGTCTAAAACCCGCACGATCAATACCTTTTTACAGACCCAAATATTCTAAAAATGGAATATTCTGTTTTTAAAATACGTGATTGAAGTTCACGAACAACTGCTTGTCTTCCCGGGATTCCGCATAATCGATCATGATGATCGTGGCCTGATTCCAAGCGATCCGTAAACCCAAACCCTGGGAATATTTGTAATCCCGAAATCCGGCCTTGTGTTCGTCGTTCCAAACGCGTCCGAAATCCCAAAACGGAACCAAATTGAGCGCGAAATACTCGCCTCCCACGGAGAAGTCGAAAAACTTCCAACGAACTTCCAACGTTCCGAAACCCATCGCACGACCCACGAACCGATCCTGTTTGTAGCCGCGTAAGGTTCGTAGTCCGCCCAAACCGGAAACGGAATTTTCCGTTCCCCAAAGATTTCTGTATTCGAAAAACGGAACGTCTCCGTCCGAAACTCCGAAACCGAAACGGGAAGCGAACACAAGTTTTTCGAAGGTTTTCGGAAACGGGCTGTAAAAGAACTTCGCATGGCCGAAATATTTCTGAAAATCGAAATTAGAACCGATCGCCTTCGATGCCTTCTCATACGTCGCTTCCAAAAAGACGCCTGAATTCGGGTCGGGTTCGAAGTCTCTGGTATCATACACCAAACCGACTCTGGCCGTATTTACGAAACCGCCTTGATATCCCGAAATTTTTCCGGCTTCCGCGTCTTCGGTCAAACGGGTTTTTCCGTTGGGAACTTCTCCCGAGTTACTCAAAGGGGTTCCTTCGAAAACCGGATCCACGGATTTAACGAACTTACCGTCGTAGGATCGGATGATATTGTTGGACAAACGAAATCCCGCGACCAATCGTACGGTTCCGTGAAAAAAAGAACGTTCCGAGCTGAAATTCAACTGCGGAGTTTGAATCGTATAACGGTTGTACATACGATCCGTCACGAGAAATCCGGGCTGCGCCGGCAGTCCGCCGTAGGTTTTACCGCCGAGTTCGATCGGATCGCCGGGCCCGCCCGGTCTTTGAAACGTGAACGTATTTTCCTGGGCGCCGTATTGCCCGTTGTTGACCTGAGGCGCTCCCGGCTGATTCCGTTCCTGATAACTCAAGGGTTTGAGGGATGATTCGCCGACTCCGAAAAACAGAGTGGTCGGAGTGATCGTCAAAAGCGCGTCCGCGCGTAACCTCCACTGTGTGTTCGCGACATACGGCATATCCAAACTCAACTGGTGATACTGAGCGTTCTTTGTCGTATTAAAATATTGTGCGAAAAAACGAAGTCGATACGGCGTATATTCGAAAAACGGATCGGATTTTTTACCGTTGTTATAACCGTAAACGCGGACTCCGTATCCGATTCCTTCGTTCGGATCGGAATTGATCAGAGGAAGTCCGGTCGGATACCAGCCTTCCTTTTTGTTGTCCAAATCCTTTTTACACATCTGTTTGACGCGATCGATGGAAAACGGTAAGTCCTTACGCGCTTCGGGTTTATCACAACCGGAGAAATTTTCCTGAGCGGTTACCGAGGAAACCGAAATAAGATAAGGTAGAAAAAAAAGGGAAAGGGAAACCCGAAGGAGTGGAATCGTATCGTTCATCATGCAGCACCGAAAACTGTGGAATTTCTAACCAACCGACGTTCTCTGTCAATTCGAATATGAGATTTTACTCATATTCTTTTTACCCGGGAAAGTACGTCGAAAACAATCCCTCGCTTTCGGGTCGAAACGGGTTTGTCCAAAAACAAGGTTTCGAATGCCGAACGAAAAAAATCGGATCCGCAGTTCGGTTTGCGGATCCGAAGGGGAACGTTTCGTAGAAGTTTCGAACGCCGATTTTTAACGATACGCCAAAAACCGGCCTGCCCTTTCTTCTTACGGTAAGTTCCTCACACAACGTACGAAATATCTTGCTGTTTTGTTAAAAACGGTCTCTTCGCCGAAATGAGCTCGGGTAAAATTCACCGCTCGAGCCGTATCCACCGTACCTTCCTTCGCCCAGGAAGTCCAATAGTAGTCTTCCACCGTGTTCGGAAATTTAACGAGTAAAGCGTTCAAACTTCCCGATGCGGTGAGCGCTTTGAGTTCCGGAAAGGAGGCCACTCTCCAGTCGTTGTATCCGCCGGTCCTGTCCGCCGAACACGCGTTAAACGCTTCGCTTATGCCCGTAAAAGCGGCGGTTTGTCCCGTTAGCACCGCGGGAAGGGAGATCGTATTGCAGTCGTTCAGATTCAGAGAACAATACTGTAACAAAGACGCTCCGTATCTTCCGATCACGGTGGTGGTATTGTTGACGCCTTCACAGTCGTATAAACCGTTCGCCCCCACGCGAAGAACCTGTCCTTGTGTGCAGATCTTCCACATCAAACCGGTTGTGGAATCGCTGATCGTCCCGGAGGCCGGATCGGCCACATACGGACTGAAAAAAACCATACCCGCGAGAAGGACGTTAGCGTCCTCGTTTACATAGCCGAGTGTTGTATCGTCCGGTTTCTCCTCGCAATTCGCGAAAAGAGAAAGAGCGATACTAAGTATTAGAATATTCTTATATTTTCTCATGATTGCCTCAGAAAATGTGGTTGAAGTTCATAAATATCTGTTTGTCTTCTTTGGAAACGGCGTAGTCCAACATCAGGATCGTACTCTGGTTCCAAGCGATTCGGAAACCCACACCTCGGGAATACTTATAATCCTTCAACCCCACGTTGTGTTCGTCGTCCCATACGCGACCGAAGTCCATAAACGGAACCAGGTTCAACGCGAAGTGTTGTCCAGCGACCGTAAAGTCGAAGAATTTCCAGCGAACTTCTATGTTCCCCCAACCCATCGCTTTACCCGCAAAACGGTCCTGTTTGTAACCGCGTAAGGTCCGTAGTCCTCCGAGTCCGGTGATACCACCTTCCGTGGACCAAAGGTTTCTGTATTCGAAAAAGGGAGCGTCTCCTTCCGTCAAACCGAACGCACCACGACCCGCCACGACCAGTTTTTCGAAGGTTTTAGGAAACGGACTGTAGAAGAATTTCATCTGAGTGAAGTATTTGGAATACTGAAAATCCGATCCCAAAGACTTGGCTACTTTTTCGTACGTGGCTTCCAAAAAGATTCCCCGGTTCGGATCCGGTTCCAAATCCCTCGTATCCAAAACGAGACCGACACGTACGGAGTTCACGTTTCCTCCGTTGTATCCTAGGATTTTACCCGCTTCCGCGTCCTCGGTCAACTTGGTCTTCGCGTTAGGCGCCATTCCTGAATTGCTGAAAGGGGTTCCTTCGGTCAAAGGATCCGTACTCTTTACGAACTGACCGTCGAACGTCTTAACGATGTTTTGCGAAACTCTCAACCCGGCAACGAGACGCACCAAACCTCCGAAGAATATATGTTCACCGCTGATATTGGCTTGCGGAGAACGGATATCGTATCGGTTGTACATCCGATCCGTTACACGAAACGCGTCGTTTGCCGGAAAACCGGAATAGTTGGTTCCCTGAAATTCCACCGGATCCCCGGGACCGCCCGGTCTGGTAAAGAAGATGTTTTTCTCACGATCGTGATACGTCGCGTTCCGGACGACTTCTCCGCCGGTTTGGTTTCGTTCCTGGTAGGAAAGGGTTTCCAAGGAACGTTCCCCGATTCCGTAATACAAGGTATTCGGGTTCGTATCGTAGATCAAATCTCCGCGCACTCTCCATTTGGAATCGAAGATATACGGAGCGTCGAAGCTGATATCCTGATACTGTCTGTTTTTGGTCGTATTAAAATACTGTGCAAACATCCGGAAACGATACGGAGTGTATTCGAAAAACGGATCTGACTTTTTACCGTTGTTGATCAAAAAGATCCGTACTCCGTATCCTACCCCTACGTTCGGATCCGAGTTCAAAAGAGGAAGACCGGTGGGAAACCAACCTTCTTTCTTTTTAGAAATATCCCGTACGGTCAAACGTCTCATTTCCGAAATCGGAAACGGGAGATCTTTTCTCGGTTCGCGGGGAGAATCCACTCCCACGCCGATGGGTTGCGGCGACAACTGCGCAACGTCCGGTTTTGGCTGCGCTTGTGTTTGCGCTTGCGCCGTCCCGACCAGGATGAACAAGCCGATTACAAAACTTACGATTGTCAGAAAATTCTTCATGGAGTTCCTGTTTGTATATTTCAGAACAAAACGGAACCTGTTCGCACGGATACTGTCAATAGGATTTTTGCGGGAATTTGGAAATAGATTCGCAAATCTTAGGTCCAAACGATCTTATTCATAACATTTGGTATAATACCTTGGAATGTGTGTAGTTCCTACGATCGTGTTCCGATCTCCGATGATCTCCGATTCTTTCCAACCGAAAACGGCCGATGGTACGGGGACGCGTTATTTCCGTTTGATACGTCTGTGCGCGCGGATGAACGCCTTCGGATCGAGATAACCGTCGGTGATTTTTCCGTAACCGCCTCCGACGGGTAAAGAAACGTCGTCTCTCATCTCGAAATGAAGATGAGGGCCGTATCGTCCGTCCGCGTCTCCGATGTTTCCGATTTTTTTCCCCCTTCGAACTCGTTGTCCCGGAACGACGAACGACCGGGAAAGATGGGCATACAAGGAAAGAATTTTTTTTCCGTCGGGAAGTTTGTGTACGATTTGAAGTACCGTTCCCCAACCCGGACCTTCGTTTCCGACGGAGACCACGACCCCGTGAGAAACCGAGTAAACCGGATCTCCGAAATCGTTTCTACCGACCGCGTTCCAGTCCTCTCCCAAATGAAAATTTTTTCCGAAAGGTTGTTTATCCACGTAACCGTTCGCGTTCGGTGCGCCGACCGGAAAATCGAATCCGTCCGACAACAAAGAAGGATCCTCCCCGAAGGAAGTCTCGATCGAATCCAAGAAAAACTTCTCTCCGGAAACGGACCTAGACTCCGACCAAAGGATTGCGGAGAAGGAAAACAAAAAGAACGCCGCAAAAGACGAACCTCGACGCAAAGCCAAAAACATGATACTTTAAGAATATTCTAGAATTATGATTTAGGCGGATTCAAATTCAGGCGCAAAATCAGATCGTCCTGAGAAACCATACTTCCCTCGGAAACGCATACTTCCTCGACGATTCCGTCTCCCGGTGCGAGAATATTATTCTCCATCTTCATCGCTTCCACGATCGCAAGAACGGTTCCCCTTTTTACGGAAACACCGGGAACGGCCAGGACGCGGATCACCTTACCTGGCATCGGGCTTTTGATGGAACCTCCGCTCCCTTCTTCGAGATGGATCTCCCGATTGGAAAGCAGGATCTTAGTATTCCAACCCTTGTAGTGGATGAAAATCCGATTTCCCTTCCGGAGAATTCTCCAGTGATTTCCCGGACCCGAAAAAAGACCGTTGCCTTCGCTTTGAAAGTTGCGCGAAATCCGAAAGTCGTGCGTCACTCCGTCTAACAGAATCGATACGGAGGTTTCTCCGGGGGAACTGGATCGGATGGAAACCGGAATTTCCTCGTCCCTGTGTTTGAATCGAAACGTTTCCTCGTTCACCAAAAACCTCCCTGTCCCACGGCTTCCCAAACACCCGCCGATTTTTTCTTTTCGGACAAGGCGGCGGCCGCAAAGGAAAACGCATCCGCCTGCGTTTCCCGATCCGGAGAGAATGCGATTTCCTGTTCCTCGAGAAAATGTGTGTGCGTAAATCCCTTTCTAAATTCCTCGTGGGATAGGATTCCCGAAAGATAAAACGTATTGGTGACCGGTCCGAAGATCACGGTTTCCTCCATCGCTTCCTTGAGACGCGAGGCGCATTCTTCTCTCGTTTTCCCCCAAGCGATCATCTTCGCGATCATAGGGTCGTAAAACACGGTGATTTCGGAACCGGTTTCCACTCCCGTATCGACTCTCAAAAAATCTCGATCCGGAAATTCAATATATTCTAATATACCGGTGGAAGGTAGGAATTGATTTTCGGGATCTTCCGCGTAGACCCTCGCTTCGATCGCGTGCCCGGTTTGAACGATCGCCTTTCCCGCAGTCAGATCGGAAAGTTTTTTTCCTTCCGCCACCCGTATCTGCCATTCCACGAGATCCTGTCCCGTGATGAATTCGGTCACGGGATGTTCCACCTGCAACCTGGTATTCATCTCCAAAAAGTAGAACTTTCCGTCCTTTCCTAGGATGAATTCCACCGTGCCCGCTCCCACGTAACGGATGGACTGCGCCGCTTTAACGGCGACGTTGCAGATTTGGTCCCGAAGAGCCTCGGGAAGATTGGGCGCGGGTGATTCCTCGATGACCTTCTGATGTCTTCTTTGGATGGAACATTCCCTTTCAAAAAGGTGCATAACGTTGCCGTGTTTGTCTCCGAACACTTGAACTTCGATATGACGCGGTGTTTCGATGTATTTCTCCAAAAAGACGGTTCCGTCTCCGAAGGCCTTGAGCGCTTCCCTTTGTGCGGATTCGAGCGAGGAAAGAAACTCCTCCCTTTGATAAACTCGTTTCATTCCCTTACCGCCGCCGCCCGCCGTGGCCTTGATCATCAAAGGATAACCGATCGATTCGGCTTCCTTTTGAAGATGTTCGGGATCCTGATTTTGTCCGTTGTAACCGGGTACGACGGGAACTCCGGCGGCTTCCATTTTGATCCTGGAATTGATCTTATCCCCCATCCATTCCATCGACTCCGGACTCGGTCCCAAAAACAGAACATTCTCTTTTTCTAATGCTACGGCGAACTCCGGTTTTTCGGACAAAAATCCGTACCCCGGATGGACCGCGTCCGCTTTTGTCTGTCGGACGGCTTCGAGAATATTAGGAATACTTAAATAAGACGAGGAAGGAGCCGGCTCCCCCACTCTCACGGATTCGTCCGCCAATTTTACGTGCGGAGATTCCGAGTCCGCGTCCGAGTAAACGGCCACGGTTTTGATTCCCAGTTTTTTACAAGTGCGTATGACGCGAACGGCGATTTCGCCCCGATTGGCGATCAGAAGTTTGGAGATCAAGACGCCGCCACCTCTACTTTTTTCGCTTCCGAGGAAATTTCTGAATCCAGGATTTTCTTTTCACGATCCATGGTTTCGAATACGAAATCCTTAAATTCTTCCCAAGTGGAAAAACGAGCGGGATCATACGTCCCGATCTGTTTGTACGCGATCGTATATCCCGTTTCCAAGGATTGATATCCCGTAAGACCGGATTTCAAAACGATGACCACCGGAATTTTATTTTCATACGCGAGTTTGATCATACCCTTTTGCATGGGTTGTATCTGCTCGGTGTAAGAGTTGTGACCTTCCGGATAGACCACAAACGAAGTATCCGTAAGACCTTTCAACAAATTCCGAACCGAAACGGCGATCGTGGTGGCCTTGGAGGATTCGAAGACCTGCGATCCCATCGCTTTCATCCACCAATACGCGACGAGCGTTTTTTTGATCACTTGATTGGCGAGATAGGGTTTGTTGACGACGAGACAATCGTAGGGAAAATCCAGTTCGTTGACGTGATTCAAAAAGATCATGTGACCTTTTTCGGGGATTTTAAATTCTCCGATTTTGAGAAAGCGCGTGTCCGTCATCCATCGTACGGCCCCACCCCAGACCGCCGATCCTTTTAAGAAGGCGAGGTTCTTTCGTTTTCGGTTTCCGAGGAGCGCCCAGAATAACCCCGCGATCAAACTCGGAAACGCAAAACTAAAAACGAGAACTACGGTGATAAGATACGTTTTGAGGACAATCCTTCGATAGGATTTTGAAAACCGTCCGAGACGGCTTTCCATAAATTTTAACGGGTTCATCGGAAGCAATTTTTTGCGGCAATCCGTTTTTAGAAAAGCTAGTTTTCAAAAAGAAAAAGCCCGCAGACAAAGCGGGCTTTTCGGATCCTCGGAAGCATACGGCGTTCGCGGACAAGAATCGAAACCGGGAAACGAACCTCGGTGCAACCTCCGCAAAAACGAAAACCGCGTCGGATCTCCGAACTCCGTTCGTGAAGAGAAGGGAAAGAATTTCCCGAAGCGATTACGGTTCGTTTTCGATTCCGATTTTTATTTTCCTGCGGGCGCCTTATCTCCCATGAGTTGTTTGCGTTTCTCCGGATCCCACTTTAGGAAGATTCGGTTTTTTACTTCGTCTTCGTAGATTTTTTCCAGCACGTCCACCGCGTCCCTGCGATACTCTTCCGGAATTCTTCTGTCGAAAACGGGGCTCAGTCTATGATCCAATTCCAAGGTAGGATTTTGGGAGAAGTCGTATGTGACTCCCTGCAAAAGAACGGGCTCGGAAGGTCCGGCTTTTCCTTCGTCGTCCCGGATCGCTTCGGTTTTTGCGTCGCTTTTAAAAAGGAAGTAATTGTCGTACGGATACTTCAACTTGAAGATATTGATGGCGTTCGCTCTCGCATCCCGACAGAGTTGAATGGCTCCGAGATACTGTTCGATCCGATGTTTTCTATGGCTCGGTTGAAGTTTCTGGTGTTTTTCCAGATGTTTTTCGATCTTGAGGGCGTTGTTGCGCGCTTCTTTGGCGAGACCTAAAAACTTATATCCGGTTTCCATATTTTTTTCGATCGCGTATTTGTTCGTAACGTAATGAAAATCCCTCGGGTTGTACATCCTTCTCGTAAGAGGGGCTTCTCGGTCCGCGGTCATATCTTTGACGATATAGGAGGTTTTGCTCAACTCGATCGCTATATCCACGAGATTTTTGTCTTCCGGGTTGTTCTGATTTTTCTTTTCGATCGCCGCTTTCAGAATCTCCTCGGTTCTTTCCACGTAGTATTGGGAAAGTTCTTCCAGAAGCATTTCGGTTCCGAGTTGAGCTTCCAAAAATCTCCGATACGAGTTCACGTGATTGTTTTCGAAAAAATACTGGAGACCTTCCTGATAGAGTCGTTTGAGTTCCTTGTATTTTTTGATTCGATCCCCGTCCGCTTCCGGAGCGTTCGCCTGGTTTCCGCCCGCGGGTTGGGTCTGCTGATTCTGCCCGCCGGGAACCTCGCCCTTATAGTTTTTTACGATCGGTTCGAGGGCCCGCAGATATACGAGCAGTTCCACTCTTTTTTTATAGGCCTTGCTGGAAACCGCCTCTCCGAAAACGGAAACGGGTAAAATGGAGATTGCGATCAGTATAAGAATCAGTCGTTTCATCGGTTAACCTTTTCCAAAGTTTCTCCGGCTTTGAACCCCGGGGCAACACAGAAATTAGTGCTTTTCTTCCTACTCTATCGGTTAGAATGGTGTCCGAATTGACAGCATACCCCCGTTTTTTTCGGGTTTTTCACAGTTAAGAGAATGACAGCTACCGCGCTCGCACAAGGAAAAAAGATATCGTTCCGTGCCAAGGAAGATTCGGCGTGCCCGATCTGCCACGAAGTTCATCAAAAGGAAAATATGTTCCAAGGCGGAGGACGTCTGATCGCAGGAAAGTTGACGATCGAACTCCGCAGACTCTACGAAAAAAACAAAAAGTTCGGCCGGGTCAGTCCGAACGATTATGTCGTCAGCGTTTGTCCTCGTTGTTTGTATGCTTCATTTACCAAGGATTGGGCCACTTTAGACGCGGAAGAAAACGAAAAGATCCGTTCCCAATCCGATACGAGACGCTCGCATCTGGAAAAAATTCTCGGCCCTTTGGATTTTTACCAGGATCGAAATCTTGTGTTAGGCGCCGCGTCGTATCTTCTCGCGATCGAATGTTACCAAAACAGAAAACCGACCGTGGCCCCTACTCCGAAAAAGGCGGTTTGTTCCGTGAGAGCGGCTTGGTATTTCGACGATCTGAACAACGACTTTCCGAATATGGGATTCGACAAGGTGCGGGATCTTTTGTATCAAAAGGCCGCGGCTTGGTATACGGATACGATGGAAATTATGCAGAGCGGATCCGAACCCGTGGATCAGGCCTCGTATCTTTTGGGACCTGATACGGATAAAAACTGGGCTTTCGACGGAGTCATTTATCTTTCCGCGTATTTAACGATGAAATTCAAGGACGAGTTGGCGAGTGATCCATCCGCAAAACTCAATCTTTTGGTGCGAGCCAAACGAACTCTTTCCCGCTTGTACGGATCGGGAAAGGGATCCAAGTCCAAACCTTCGGTCATCATCGATATGGCCAAAGAACTCTACGACGAATACAACAAGGTCATCGAAGAAATGGGAGGGGAAAAATAAACTACGCCCTCCTCGTCGAATACGACGGACTTTGTTTTCACGGATTTCAAACCCAAAAGGAACTACCGAGCATCCAAGAGAATCTCGAGAACGCTGCCAGAATCCTACTCCAGGAACCGATCGCCGTATCGGGAGCGGGAAGAACGGACACGGGAGTTCACGCCCGCGGGATGATCGTAAATTTTAAAACGACCAAAACCGTCCAAAATATCGGAAAGTTTTTATTGAGTATGAACGCGATCACGGATTCGGGGCTTTCTATTTTGGCGATGAGCGAAGTGGAGGAGAATTTCGACGCCCGTTTCTCGTGCGCTTCCCGGGAATACGAGTATCTGATCCTCAACACTAAATTTCCCCGACCTACCTGGAAAAATCGGGCTTTCTGGTATCAACATAGGATTGACGTTCCGCGCTTGGAGACCGAACTTGAATTATTAAAGGGAGAACACGATTTTCGCAGTTTGGCGAAAGTGATTTCCATGAAAAATCGATCCACGGTTCGGACCGTTTTGGAATCGAAACTGGAACGAAGCGCGGAATTCGACGGTCTCTTGAAGATAAGGATCCGCGCCAACGGCTTTCTTCACAATATGATTCGGATTCTTACGGGTACACTTCTGGAAATCGCTAACGGAAAAAGAAAGGATACGAACATTCTGGAAATTCTTTCTTCCAAAGATAGGACGATCGCAGGAATCACCCTTCCCCCGCACGGACTGTATTTCCTTCGTGCCTACTACGACTCCAGTCCACAAATCGATTCGATGTATTCAGTGCGGGATCTGCAAAAGTAAATGTTTTCCCGGATCCCATCCTTTTTTAAACTCGGCGCATTGTTGTCCTTATCCCTTTTTCCGGGAATACTCGCCGCGTCCCCCAAAAGCCCGAGCGCGTTCGAACTTTTAGGCGGATACAAACCGGATTTAGGAAACGGAAAATTCTTTTCCGATTTTTTGCCTTTGCCCAAACCTACGGCTCAATCCGGCAATCTTCCTTCCAGCGGAATCGTTTCGAAAGAGGAGGAGGAAGCGGCGGAGGCGGGAGAAGAGGATCCCGAGGAAAAGATAGAAGGATATTATGATAATCGAAAGTCCGAAATCGGAGTTTGGCTCGGGGCTTCCAATCCATGGCCGGGTTCGGAAACGCAGAAATATTTGGACACAACCTTGGGAGGTGGATTTTTCTTTCGGATTCCCTGGCCTTGGATCTTTTATCTCGAAATGGGTGCGTTCTACGCCAATTATCTTTCCGCGACCGAGCGGGCGCTTACCACGATTCCCGTATATCTTGCGTTAGGTTATAAACTGCCTATCGATCTTCCGATCTCGTTCATCCTACGCGCGGGCGGAGGAGAAGCGTTCGTGGTGGCGCGGCCCTCCAACACTTCCCGTTGGGATCCGATGGTTCTTGTGGGTTTGGAAACCAGTTTCGTAGCAGGAAAAAAGATCAGGATCGGGATTCGGATCGATTACAATAAAATCTACGAATCTCATCTGGACGCTCCCGAAGAGTCGAAATACTACTATGCGAGTCCGTACGCGGATTCAAGACTTTCCAATCCGAATTATTACCGAGTCGTGGACGCCGAATTTTTCCAATTCGGTCTGATGGTGAGCGTATTCCTATGAAACGAAACAGACAAATCATCGTATTCCTACTTTCTAATTTGCTAATATCCTTTTGCAGAGTCGGCGACTGGAAGGGGAAAGGATCGAGCGATCCGGTCATCAGTACCTTGTTCAACCAGAGGATGTTGCTTCTGGCGAAAGGAACCTACGCGACCGACAATCCGATCGGGTTCGAGGCGTATTCCGGGGGAACCGGGGCGATTTATCAGGACACGACCGGAACCGGCTTCGATCCGGTATTCGATTTATCCGGGATTCCGCTGGCGCAAAATCTTCCGATTTTTATAGACATCGGAGAGATACGGATTTCTACGAAATTCCAACAGGGACTTTTCGATCTGAGTCTGATCAAAAACGTAAAGGACACGAAAAAATTCTGGGACGAAATCGCTCCCAATCGTCAGGTATTCTGTACGATTCCTTATACGACCAATTCCAATTCCTGTAGATTGAACGACGGAGAATTGAAAGCGATCCAATTTTTTAACGGAGAGGGTGTCGCCTATCCTTCCAACGATCCCACCTCCGCAACCGACTGGGGCGCGTTCGGAAACGGCCCCGTGCAATTTTATTATACAGGATTGTATCTGCGTTCCCTCGTGACCGCATGGGCGACGGAACCGGGGTTGACGTTTTCCAATTTGACTTTGTTTGACAATTACCGAGTTCCGGGGATCAACATAGTACCTCGATTGAGTTATCGACCGGGGGCGGATTCCACAATCAAAACGATCTATCCTCCTCTCGTGTTTCCCCTATTGTATAAGGTGGAAAACGGAGATCAGGATATGCTCGTATATCCCGGATTCGATCCGTATATTTTGGAAGTTAGGATGAATCTGAAGGAGAATCTGATGGTCCACTCCTACGTTTCCGGATTGGGCGGAGTTCGGACGTTGGTCGGAGTCAGCGATTGGAAATCCGATTCCGATCACAACGGACAATCGGATATGGGCGGCGGTTTGCTGCTACGATCGCGGATCATTCGCCCCGAAATCGCATCCAGCTTAGCAGTGTTAGGCGGAACCGCGTCCACCACGCATTACTACGGGGTCTATCGGATCGCCGAAACCGACATCGATAATAAACTTCCTTTGATTTCTTCTCCGGTTCAGGGATCGGTGACGAGAATGAAATATATACATCCGGGAGATTACCGAATCCGCTGTCTCGGCGATCTCGTGAAGGTGGACGGATATCCGGAAACCGTCGTCCGCGAAACCACATTTACGGTTCCGGATAACGCGCCCCGCTCCGAAGTCTCAGTCAATCTGAGTTGTCCGTAAAATTCGGTTCTACGGGGAACGATTTTCTGGAGGGGGAAGACTCCCCCTCGCTCCAGCCGCTCCGCGTCTTACGCTACCCCCTCTCCGGGAAATTCGACCGAGACTGATCCCCGGACCCGCCGATTCGTTGTTGGGGGAAAGGGTTCGAATCTTTTTTTGGGGGATCGGGACAAAAACGGATTCTTTCGAAATCGGATCGTAGGAATTCCTACGGTTTCTCAGGGAACAGGTGTCGTGTCGGAATTCCTACGTTCCGTTCGATCCGTGATTCTTGAACATCGCAAAATAATACCCGTAGGAACAGAAAACGTTTCGGGAACCGCGATCCCTCCCAATTTACCTCCAGGTAGTCCGACAAAGGCCGATTTTTCTTGAAAATGAAATCGTCGTTCTTAGACTGAAATCTTTCCGTGTCGGAAGACCTCCGTCTAATCCGGAAGGATTCGGATTTTCACCGAACCGAAAACGCTGACTCGTTTTCGAAACGAAAAAAGAAGATCAAAGACGAATGAAACAAAGAGCAGGATTATATTTCTCGATCGTATTTTTATTGTTAGCCGGAAATTCCTTCCCAGAAGAGCTGATCACCTTCACGCGATTTCGGCAGATCGTTCCTTTGGAGGGAGTAACGACCGATTCGGAATTTTTTGTGGACGCAAGGCTTCCTCGATTTTCCGTTCTTGTCTCGGTCGTCGGTCCGGTTTTAGAGACTCCGGAAGTGGAACGTTGGCCGATCGTTTTCCAGGAAAACCCGAGTCAAAAATCCTTAAAATTCGAAGAATACCGTTTCGAAGTTGCCTTAAAAAGTCGGAACGAAATTCAGAAGGTTTTTTTGACCGAAGCGCAAATTCCCGAAATAGAAAAAGCGGCCAAGGCGGGGAAAATTCTCCATGCATCGATCGTTTATTACGGATATACGAAAAATAAAAAGAGGGTTTTCCTACTTTCCTCCGCTTCCGAATCGAAGACCAAGATCGATAAAAGTATCTGCTTTGCCGATTCATTGATGGACCTCCGCTTGGGTGCGGATTACGCGGAAACGATTGCAGACGCGGAAACTAAGTTCGGCCCGAGTTATCAGGATATGCAGATTCGAGATAAAAAAGGAAAGGTCTTTGTGATCGACCGGGAAAGTAAAACGGTGCTTTACGTCTATGACGGTGGTGAAGAGGAACGGAACAAGGTTCAATCCCTTCAACTGAGCACGTACGGAAATTCCAAACAAAGAGCCGTCAAAAACGTCTTTTTCGGTGACGACGCCGCCTTCGCTTCTAAAAAATTAGGAATTCAATTCAAGGTGCACAAACAGACGGACGAAACCGATATCTATTATTACGACTACTCCGGCTGCACGTTCGAAACGAAAAACAACAAAGTATTTTCTATCTTCATTACAGAAGAATAATATAGTTTTTGAATCGATTCCTTCGAAAACAAACGCCCTGTCGTAATTCCTACTGTTCCTTCGAAAACAAACGCCCTGTCGTAATTCCTACTGTTGCTTCTAAAACAAACGCACTGTCGTAATTCCTGCCGTTGCTCCGAAAACAAACGCTCTGTCGTAATTCCTACTGTTCCTTCGAAAACAAACGCCCTGTCGTAATTCCTACCGTTCCTTCGAAAACAAACGCTCTGTCGTAATTCCTATCGTTGCTTGGAAAACAAACGCTCTGTCCAAACAAGCGGACAGGTGGGAACTGGCTCTCGAACGTTTATTTTAAAATTTCGTCCTGGCGTCCCATCAGTTTGATTCCGAGACGCGGACCGATTTCCTGAACGATGCGGGACGCGACGTAGTTTCCCCAACGAACGGACTTTTCCAAACTCAAACCGTGTGTCATACCGAACAGGACTCCCGCAGCAAAACAATCCCCTGCCCCGGTCGTATCCACCGGTTTCACCGGAAAACCGTCCACGTGGGAAATCGTACCGTTCTCGGCAAAGTAGGCTCCGTTGGCGGAATCGGTCATAAACACGAGAGGAGAAAGACCCGCAATGAACTTCAGAGCTTCTAACTTGTCCTCTTTTTGCGAAAGCGCTTTCGCCTCCTCGGCGTTGCAGAATACGATATCGAAATATTCCCTCGTCAAACGAACGAACTCGTCCCTCGAACGATTTACGCAAAACGGATCGCTGTAGGTATAAGACACCTTAATTCCGTTCTTTTTGGATTCCTCCATCGTAAAGACGGAAGCCTCTTTCGTACCTGGACCGTCCCAGAGATATCCTTCGATGTAGGAAATTGAAGACGCTTTCAACAGGTCCGTATCTATATCACTTTTTTTTAATGTAGTCGAAATTCCCAAATGAGTGAGCATGGTCCGTTCCGCATCCGGCGTGGTCATCACCACACAGGTTCCTGTATGTCCCTGCGGATCGGGAACGGTTTTAAAAACGATTCCCGCATTCTCCATATCCTTTTTGTAGAACTCCCCGTACGTATCCTCGGAAACCTTTCCCGTATAAACCCCGGTTCCTCCCGAATTTGCGATCGCGATCATGGTGTTCGCCGCGCTTCCACCGGAACGTAATTCCTTTTTGCGACCTTCCAAACCGGTCAAAACCTCTCCCTGTTTTTCCGCGTCCACAAGGGTCATGATTCCCTTATCGAACCCGAGTTTTTGCAGGAACACGTCCTCGGTCGGAACCAAAATGTCCACTAGAGCGTTACCGACCCCGAATACGTCGTAATGTTTCATCGTTCTATCCTTTTCGTTTCCATTCGATCAATTCCCAACCGGTGTCCTCCAGAAAATGGATTCCCTCTCCCCCCAGTCTATCCTTGAGAAGTTCGAGAAATTCCTCCTTTCTTTCGGTGATGACACCGCTAAAAAGAAAATGATCCGTTTTTATAGATGCAATTTTTTGAATATTCGCTTTTAATACTGCGAAGGTTATATTGGCGATCAACAGATCCCAGTTTTCGTTTTGAACGGCTTCGTGATCGAAACCGCCCTCTTCCACGATCATCTGCCCGGGTGCGATTCCGTTTTCGTCGCGATTGAAGGTGGCGGATCGGACCGAATTTGGATCGATGTCCACTGCGAGAATTTTCGACGCTCCGGACTTCGCCGCGGCCACGCTCAAAATTCCGGAACCGGTTCCTACGTCCGCGATCTTTTTTCCGTTCAAGGAAAGATATCCCATTCTCCCCAAAACCAAACGTGTGGTTTCGTGATGACCGGTTCCGAACGCAAGTCCCGGATTGATGAGTAGAGGAAGAATTCCTTCCGGGGTCGTACTCGCCGCAGTTTCCTTTTCCCAAGTGGGAATCACACGATACGTTCCCACGGTGAAAGGTTTGTAGAATTCCTTATACGCCTCTTCGTATTCCTTCGTTTCAATCCAACGAGCTTCCCAATAAAAGGATTCTCCCGCGGTCGCCTTCAGAAAGATGAGAAGTTTGGTTTCGTTCTCCCGATCCTCTTCGGCGAGGTAAACGCGGAATTTCGTATCGTCCGAGATGATCTCCTCGTCGGGAGCACGCGGAACTTCCCGGTCAAACAGAATTTCATAATATCCTGCGACTCCGATTTCGTCCAAAAAATCGGTGAATTCCTCCGCGATCTCTTTGGGTATGTTTAGAATGATTTCTCTGTATCTCAAGTTGTTTCCCGAGCTTCGGCGTTTTCCAAAATTTCCGCCTCTACGGGTGTGTCATCCAGGATTTCGTCCTCTCGAACGAAAGCACGGAAGTCTTTTGCGATCCAAACCCAGATTCCCACGAAAAGCGCCGTGGAAAGCCATCCGCCGAATCGCGATTGTGGTAAAACGAAAAAGTTAAAAAGACCGTGTTGTGAAACCGCGAGTAAAAACGCGAAAAACAGATACAACGGACGTTCCTTGGATTCCTTAAAATTGGATTTTAAAAACGCCAATGCGAAACATAGGTTGATCAGAAAGTGTGCGTTCGAAGATCGGATCGTTCTTCCTACAAACATCGCGATCCGGTCCTCTTCCTTCGCGTTGAAGATGTAGTTCGCATTTTCGATTCCCGCAAAACCGAGCGCGACAAAACCCCCGACGAGCACGATCTCCTTTTTAAACGTATGTCGTTTCCAATCGAACGCGAACAACAGACCCGCAAAGAGAATCAGACTTCCCTTGCAGAATTCTTCCATCATCCCCGCCTGTATGAACGCGATATGCGCGGTTTGTGTGAGTATATGTCCGGAACGTTTGGGCGTCGCCATCTTCACGTCCGGCCAAAGGACTGGATGAAGTTTGAGTACGATCTCCGTGGAAAGATATCCCAGAAACAAGGCCAGTAAAACGAGAAAGATCCTTTGTGTCGTGTTCCTTCCCGGAAATAAAAGAAGCAGAACCGCTCCCCAAGGAAGGACGGAAAGGATTCCGAGCGAAGCCACTTCGAGGTTCATAATTCCTCCATATAACGGCCGTCATACATCATCACGAGTTCTTTCTGTAATTGAGTGGGCATCGCTTCGGGATCGATACTTCCGTTCCAAAAAAGTTCGGTGACTCGCACGTATCCTTTCGTACCGGGAGGGGGCATCAAAGGTGATAGACTTTCGATCAATTCCAAGGTCATCTGATCCTGTTCCGGATATCCGGAGGCTTCCACAAGATCCACGTCCACGACCTCTCCGTCGGGTGTGATCGTATACGCTACCACGGAGGAATAATTCCGCGGAGCCCGCCTCCAATATTCCATAAACGATTCCGGTCCCCGCATTTTCGCGGAAATATAATTCGAATACGTCGCGGGTAATTTTTTCCCGCGCACTTGTTTGACTTCCCCTTTGACACGCCCCTCTTCCGCCGGTTTATCGTCGGGAATCTTTTCCCCTTCCTTTTGTGTGGGGGTTTCGGTTCCGGAAATCACTCCTCCGTTGAGGCCTTGCACCTCGTCGGGGAGATTGGGATCGATAAAATAAAATTCCAAATTTTCCGGAGTAAAATGAGTGCGTTGTCTTTCCTGTTCCTTCTGATCTTTTTTTCTCTGCAAAGTCACCGGAATGATGAGGATCAACGACGCGACGATCAGATGCAAAAGGAGGCTGTACGAAAGATTACCGATAAACACCGATTTGGCGTTCGATTCCTCGGGAGTTTTACGGAACTCGCGCCGCAAAAGATACTTGGATAAAAGATGAACGCCAACGATCGCGGCAGCGACGAACACCGCGGGCAGGATACTCGAAGTGATTTCGAAAAACTTCTGATCACGGACGCCCGGCTTCAACCCCATAGACATAAGAAAACGGATTCCGTCCGCGGGTTCGATCCAAGAAAAAAACGCGGTCGCAAAAAACAAAAGTCCGAGCAGATATAAAAACAGGATCGAAAATCCCTTCCACAAACTCCCGATATAAATATGACCCCAACCCGGAAAAAGCCAATCCCTGAGTTTGGCGTAGTTTTGTTTGAGTTTCCCCCGCTCCCCGTCAAAGCCCGCATAACGTGCGATTCTGGTTTGTCTCTCGAAGATCTTCCAAGGTTTTCTAAAAAGAAAGAATTGTTTTCCACGGCTGAACAAAGTGTCCCCCGCGATCACGATCGAGAAAAAATACAAAAAACTGTCTTCTAAAATCCCGAGTTGCCCGTATTCCAAACGATACGGATCCTGAAACACGAGACGAGACGTAAGATACCCCGCCGCCAAAAGTACGAGCAGTTTAAAATGGATCCGTTCTATCTTTTCTTCGGGGATCAGACGCGCCGGAAGATGGGCCGCTTTTTCCCTTTGTTTTTTGAGATAAACCGAGTGACCGAACAAAAGGATCATCCCCAAAAGGACGTAAAAACCGATGAGCCATTCCCCCAACTCCAAAATCAGAGACCGTACCAAACCTTCCGCGACGGGAGAAAGAATGGCAGCGATTTCGAGAGGATACAAAACGCTCCAACAAAGAACCTGAAACAAAAGCGAACCGAATGCGGAAGCGCGCACTTCTCTTCCTCTGGGAAACGCGAATAAAACTCCTAAGGGAAAGAAAATTCCGAGTCCCAGAAAGGGGGAACTCCAGGACAAAAAATTTACGCCGAAGATGACTAATTTCTTTTTCAGGCAAGGTCTCCTTGGACTCTGCAAAACCGATTTCTACCAACCATTGGACCCGGAATGGGAGCGTAGGCAAACAAGAAATCCGTTCCACCGAGGAATTAAAATACTTTCTTCCGAAGTCCCGAGAAGAATTCTGGACGCATGGAAAAGAAAGAAAGTCTCGATTCCTCGTTGAAGGAGATCGTATCCGTTTGTAAACGCAGGGGATTCGTATATCCCGGTTCCGAAATTTACGGAGGCTTATCCAACACCTTCGACTACGGTCCGTACGGGGTCGAACTTCTCCAAAATCTAAAACAACTCTGGTGGAAATATTTTGTCCACTTACGCGAGGACGTGGTGGGACTCGATTCCTCCATCCTCCTCAATCCGAAAGTCTGGGAAGCCTCGGGACACGTTTCCAACTTCAACGATCCGTTAATCGATTGCAAAAATTGTAAGACCAGAATCCGCGCGGACAAGTTCCTGGAAGACCAAAAGGGAGAGGGTTTTGCGAACGGACTTACCCTCGAAAAGATGAATCATGTCATCAAGGAAAGTAACTTCGCGTGTCCTAGTTGCGGACAACGCGGCACCTTCACCGAAGCGCGCGACTTCAATCTCATGTTCAAAACCTCCCATGGAGCGAGCGCGGAAGACGCCGTCGATATTTATCTGAGACCCGAAACCGCCCAAGGTATCTTCCTTAACTTTAAGAACGTAGTCTCCACTACGAGAAGAAAGATTCCGTTCGGAATCGCACAGATCGGAAAATCTTTTCGAAACGAAATCATGGCGCGTCAGTTCGTGTTTCGAACGCGCGAGTTCGAACAGATGGAGATGGAATTTTTCTGCGAACCGGGAACTCAAAAGGAATGGTTCGCGCACTGGGTTGACTATTGTATGAAGTGGCTCACCGAACAAGTCGGAATCAAAAAGGAAAATCTAAGAGTCCGCGAACACGAAAAGGAGGAATTGTCCTTCTACAGCGAAGGAACCTCCGACATCGAGTTTAAATATAATTTCGGATGGGGAGAATTGTGGGGAATCGCCTCTCGCACGGATTACGACCTCAATCAGCACCAAAAATTTTCCGGAGAAGATCTGAAATATCAGGATCAGGTGAATAACAAAAAATACGTTCCGTTTGTCGTCGAACCCGCGTTAGGCGTAAATCGACTGTTTTTGGCGGTAGTAGCCGACGCCTACGAAGAGGAAAAACTTTCCGACGGAGAAACCAGAACCGTACTTCGTTTTTCTCCAAAAATCGCGCCCGTAAAAGCTGCGGTTTTTCCTTTGATGAAAAAGGACGGACTTCCCGAAAAATCCAGGGAGATCTTCGACGACCTCGCAAAACTGGGAAACATCGAATACGACGACGGCGGCGCCATCGGAAAACGGTACAGACGTCAGGACGAAATCGGAACACCGTTTTGTATAACAGTAGATTATGATACTCTTAAGGACGACACAGTAACGGTTCGGGAAAGGGACAGCATGTCCCAAGAAAGGATCCCCGTCAAACAACTCAGGACTTGGCTTTTCGAACGATTGTAAACTACGAACCGTATTTTTCTAAAGAGCTGCGGAAACGGCGTCTAACAACCCAAATTCCTTGACGTTCGCCGTTTTGGAGCGCGCTCAACGCGCGGAAGAATTGGTACGAGGCCTGAGTGCGCCTTAGCAAACGGCTCGCAAGTTGAAGTGATAAAACAAATGTGCCAAAGCCCAAGCAAACCTGAGCGGGAACCGCCAATGTCGAAGCGATCTCGCAGCGACGCGAGGAGACGAAGTTAGGCGAAGGTTTGAGTCGGTTTATCGTTCTGTTAATTTACCAGTTACATACTGATGTAATATACTTGAAACTAAAGTTTGATAAGGGATCCCAATTTCCAGAGCTTTAGTTTTTAATAATTGAATGTCTTTCCCAGCAATTCTGATATTCATCCGCTTATCTTTCAATAAAGTATTCTTGGCAGCAGATTTGAATTTTTTCAAATATTGTGCTTTATTATCGACAGACTTCCATTCATTCCGCTCGATCGAAGATTCCAAACTTTTCTCTTCTTGGCTAAGTTTATATTTCATAAATTTGTCTCCGGTAAATATATACTCGTATATTTCCTTGATGGATATATTGTTTTAAAAAAGAAAATATCCTTATTTTCAATTGTAGGAACTACCCAAGCATAACTATCTATTTCCACAACTATTAAGATTTGATTCGGATATTTTTTCTTATTCGGATTCCTTAGGATATCCAAAACTGACCCAGACTCAACTTCAACAACGACTCTTTCAAAGCTAATATTACGTTCAGCCTTTAGAGCTTCATTTTTAGCATTATCCCAATCAAAGATCACTTAGCGAAATTATTAGACGTGTGCCGAATGTCAATACAATGTTTTTAAATGTAAAATCGGGAAAATTCGCTTAAAATAAGAGGTATGAACGGAAATCTTTACTACAAAGATATTTCCCCACATTTAGTCTAACAACCCAAATTCCTCGACGTTCGCCGTTTTGGAGCGCGCTCAACGCGCGGAAGAATTGGTACGAGGCCTGAGTGCGCCTTAGCAAACGGCTCGCAAGTTGAAGTGATAAAACAAATGTGCCAAAGCCCAAGCAAACCTGAGCGGGAACCGCCAATGTCGAAGCGATCTCGCAGCGACGCGAGGAGACGAAGTTAGGCGAAGGTTTGAGTATTGTGTTCGAACTTACCTACTTCGGTAATGGAAGTTTAGAAATATAAAATCCTGGAACACGATCCCAACTTCCTTGCATTTTTGTTACAGCTCCAAATGTAAACAAATAGACAAACCCTTTATCATATCGGATATGGATTTCATTAAAATGTCTGCCGTCACCTTCGCAGCGATAAGTTCTCGCATATTTTTTACATTCTTTTAATAGTATATTCTTATCTAAGTCCTTTAAGAATATATACGATGAGTTCTCTTGATTGATTTCTCCATTTTCAATTTGAGAGATTAGCATCTTTGAATCCTCAACTTCTTGTTTCGATTCGGATTCCATGCGTAGGGCTTCTAATTTTAACGTCTGACCGTCCTTTTCAAAAAAAGCGACAGACCATGTACGTCCATACTCCCAAGTTTGTTTAAAAGTAATATGAGCTGAAAATATCCTTCCTATTGAAAAAGTACGTTTTATTGTCGGTGGCAAGTCGTCCGTTGCCGCCTGAAATTCATTTAACACTGCACATAAATCTTGGCGTTGAGAAGTACAGGATTTAGGAGTGACGATTGCCTTTAATAAATCATCGATTTCATTATCATTCGAATCCTTAGTCTGAGAAAATATGTTTAGAGACAGGAATAAAATTAAAAATGGGAAACCGAATTTAAGCATATCTGAACGACCTAAATACAAATGAATAAAGATTCATAAATTCAATCGAAAGAGCAACTATTTTAATAGAGAACACTCGAATTTCGCCTAACGAAAGAGTCTCCCGACGTTGCGGCCACAAGCGGATATGCGCGACGCGGTTAGCACGAGGTTCGAGCAACTTTAGTCGCATCCCGCGAACCGAAGTGATAAAACAAATGTGACGAAGGCAAAGCGAGACTGAGCGGGAACCGCGAATGTCGAAGCGATCTCGCAGCGACGCGAGGAGACGAGGTTAGGCGAAGGTTTTGGGCATTCAACTAGAGATTAAGCTCTCGCCTTACTTTTCGAAATTGACCTATTCTTAATCTTATAATCTTTTATTAGTATCTCAGTAGGTATTCCTAAATTTTGATTAATTTTTCTGATCATTTCTAAAGTTAATTTTCTTTTTTTGTTTAGAATTTCCGTCGCCCTACTTCGACCACCAATCCAATTTCCCAAATCTACATTCTTTAGATTCTTTTCTTCCATTACCGATTTAATTGCTTCAATTGGATCTGGATTTTCAATCGGATAATGCTTATTTTCATAAGCGTCAACAAGCGTTATTAAAATATCTAATTTGTCATATTCAGGAGTATTTTTTTTTGAGTCCCAAAGTTTATCAATTTCTTTAAGAGCAAACTCATAGTCTTTCACAGATTTTACTGGTTTAATTTCCATTTAAATATCCTCGGCATTAATTTTATCATATTGTTCATGCGTTCCAATAAAGCGAATGAAGACAGTTTGTAGATTATAATGTATCTTTACGATTAGCCTATATCTATTCCCATGAATGTTAAAAACGACTCTACTATTTCCTAAAATGCTTGCGTTTCGATACTTTTCTTTAATTACGCTTGGAGAAGTCCAAATTGATTTAGAAGCTTTTTTAAACCACACTTCAATTGGTATTTTTGAATCTAAATATTTTGGATTTTCATAAAAATCTCTTAAAATTTTTCTTGAGATTATCCGCACATCTTCATTTTTTCGTGTTACCATTTTGGGAACAATCTTTTTCACATAATTTTGAATAAATTTTAAAGTATTATCTTGCCCGGAATTGGAGAAAAATTAGCCCAAAACCGTTCGCCTAACGACTTAGGTTTCTCGAAGTTTGCGGTTCTGGAGCGCGTCTAAAACGCGCGAAAGAATTGGAACGAGGTTCGAGCGACCTTAGCCGCGTCTCGCGAACCGAGTGACAAAGCAAATGTGCCGGAGGCCAAGCAAGAGTCGCGAAGCGATCTCGCAGCGCCGCGAGAAACCGCAGTTATGCGAAGTGGCTGATTGTTGTTTAAGCGTTTTTACTCTTTAAATGTATTACTGGCTCAGCATCCAATGCCTTTGCAAGTCGGTTGATCAATGACAATGATAAGTTCTTATAATTTCCTGATTCAATGCGTGCTATCGCTGGTTGAGAAGTGCCAATTTTCTCTGCTAAATCCTTTTGAGTCAGATTTCTCTTTTTTCTTAGTTTAATGATCTCTTTCGCTAAAGTGAACTCATTAGAAAGAACTTCATATTCTTTCTTAAAATCTTTATTCTTTAATTCCTTAGTTAGAAGTGAATCAAAGCTTTTCGTCTTAAGTTTCATACTTGCTCTCCTCGATAAGTCTTCATTAACTTGAAGGCTTTAGTCAATTGATCTTTACTCGTCTTTTGTTCTTTCTTTATATATCCTGAAGTTAAAATAACAACGCGATCTTTCTCAAAGAAATAAAAGAATCTGCAAATATTCGTGCCTTGTTTAATTCTTAGCTCGAAGAGCCCTTCGTAACCTTGAATTTTCTTAGAAAATGGTTCTCTTAATTCTGGCCCAAATTCTCCTAATAATTCAATCGTTCTAAATGCTTTGGCTTTAAGTTTATTTTCCAGTTTTAAAAGAAACTCTTCCGCAGGTTCTAATAATTGGATTTTAAACTTCACTATTCAATATATCAAATTTGATATATTTGTCAATCCCTATTTCAATTTAGTTTTCAGCCATTTCGCCTAACTTCGAGTAAGCACAATTCGGGGATTCCGTTTGCGTTTATGCGAACTTCGCGTAAATGATTCAATCCCTCCCACCTCTGACATTCGCGTTTCCAAAACATATGTTTATGGAAGGACGGAACGAATCTCACCTCGTAGAAAAAAGGAAACTTGCAAAACCGAGAGGATTGTATACAATTCTCCGATATACAAACTTAGGAGACGATTCATCGGTGTTCTTCCCGACCTTGAGCGAAACGAAAACGGGGCTCGTCTTGCTCACTCATACCCATTCGCGTAACCGCCGGTTGTCTCCGAAAAAACCAGATCAAAAAGGAACACGCACAAATGTCGGATGATGTTTTACGATTTCCGGGAGGAGCAAAAAGATCCTCCGAAATAGACGTTTGGTTGTTACGGCAACCCGACGAACTGCAAATGATCGCACAACGTTGGTTCACTCCTATGAGAGAATGTGGAGAAGACGTCCGCGAACTCATACATGACGGGCATCCGACCGCCTGCGTTTACGACGTTGCGTTCGCTTACGTCAACGTATTCACCGCGCACGTAAACGTCGGGTTTTTCAACGGCTCCTTACTACACGATCCCGCCAAACTTCTGCAAGGAACCGGAAAAAGGATGCGTCACGTCAAACTCCGACCCGGTGTAGAAGTAAACGAAAAGGCTTTGACGGAGCTGATCCTCTCCGCATATCGAGACGCGCAAAAGCGAAATCCCAACTTCTTCTAAATCCCGCGGAAAAATTACGCGCCCCTATCGTCCATGCTTGTTCGGTAATAAACGCTCCTTTCGAAAATCCTCGATGACGATCGCCGACCCGCAATTGTTTCCCGGTCGGGTTTCACGGTTTGTGTTGGTCGAGGGATTTCGGGAAATTTCTTTCCGCTTGCCCGCAAAAGCGTTCCTTTTCCATCGCAAACGGTCCGTCAACGTAAGGACGAAACGCTTTCATACGCGATAATTTTTGCGTTTCAAGGAAAAATGGAAACGATAAACGCTCTTAAAATTCAGAAAACCTGCTTGAAACCGCGCTCAATTTATTCAACTTAATAGTTTAATAATTGACGTAAATCAACACCGATCATTTACTCAACTAAATGGTTGAATTACGAAAAAAAGACAGAACTCTCGATCGGGTATTTGCCGCACTCGCGGACGGCTCCCGAAGAAAGATGCTCGAACGTCTGCGAAAACGTCCGCTCACCATTTCCGAATTGGCCCGTCCCTTTTCGATGTCCTTCGCGGGAGTGGCCAAACACATAGATGTTCTTACGGAAGCCGGGCTCGTTCGTAAGATAAGGGATTCGGAAGACGGACGTAGTTTTCGTTTGGAACTCCAGGATCGAACGCTTTCCGAGGCCTCCCGCTGGATGACGTATCATCGGGATTTCTGGACCAAAAAACTCGACCGTCTGGAATTATTTTTACAGGAGCAGGATCATGTCCCCGAACGTACTAAAGGTAGAAAAAAAAATTAACGCGGATCCGCTCCGCCTCTTCCGAGCCTGGTTGAATCCGGAGGATTTTTCGAATTGGTTTTTATCCGGAGAAGGTGTCGGTATAGAATCCGTTTCTCTCGACCCGCGCCCGGGAGGAAAGTTTCGAATCGATATGTCCCTCGACGGAAAAATTCTTCCACACGAAGGGGAATATCTGGTGATCGAAGAACCCACGAAACTCGTATTCACCTGGAAATCCCATATGACGGAACACAAGGAAACCCTGGTCACGGTGACGTTCACTTCTCTCCCGTCATCACCTAACGGCAATTCTGCGAAAAACAAAGGACCGCAGACGCTGATCACCTTGATCCATGAACGTCTGGAAGGAGAATCTCGTATCAAAGCGCACGAGTACGGATGGACGAGCATATTAGAAGGTCTGAACGATAGATTCGGCCTCCGAGAATAAAAACGTCCCGATCTAAAAAGTCTTTACGTAAAAAAAATAAAGGAGCATACGATGAATGGAATCTATCACAAGATAGGCATTCACGCCGGAGCCCTGGAAGTGATCCAGGCGCTTACAACGAAAAAAGGTCTCGCAAGTTGGTGGACGAGACAAGTGGAAGGTCCGTTTTCAAACGGTTCCTCCGCGCCGGGAGAATCGATCCGATTCGACTTCGATAAGGGAAGTTTCGAAATGAAAGTCAAAGAACTCGCGCCCGCCCGCGTCCTTTGGGAATGTGTCTCCGGACCGGAGGATTGGATCGGCTCGCACGTCGATTTCAGCCTAAGCCAGAGCGCAAGTCCGGACGGAAAAGCGATGACTCTTGTCCACTTCCGACACCAGGATTGGAAACGGGAAAGCGAATTCACCGCTCATTGTAGTATGAAATGGGCGACGTTTTTACTCAGCCTAAAGAATTTTATGGAAGTCGGAGAAGGAAGACCTGCTCCGGACGATCTTAAAATCGACGATATGAATTGAAGACACGGAGCGCGGGACGGATTCTTCCCGCGTTTTCCCGTATCGTCGCGTAAGACGAACCGCCCAGTCCTTTTTACTCTGAAAACATACGTTTATTAGAATATACGAATCAACGATTCCTAAATAGCCTGAAAATGTCGTAAAACATAAAGAAGAACAATTCCAACGCATCGGTAGAAAGATTCAACCGATCTCCGAGCCCGTTCATCGAACGCAAATATTCCACGTAGGTATTTCCGTCCTTATCGTTCAGTACGCAAAATCGGATTCCGTTTACGGACTTACCGTTCAAAGCCCTTTCTATCTTTTGATCCAAAATCAGCAAAGGCCCGCCTTCAAAACGAGTCGCGTTAAAATAAAGAAATTTACTCCACGTCGATCTTCCTAATCCTTTGATATCCTCGAACTTTTTCGAGATTTCGACCAATTCCCTCTCGTTCAATTCCGAAGTTTCGATATCTTTGAGTATCCTTACGATTTCGGGAATAGAACTTAATACATTTTTAATATTATTCCCTCTTCCTCCATACGGATATCCCCACATTAAAATTTTAATCACCTTATCCTCGGAAAGGGAAAGACCGTCCATCAAATCACCGCGCGAATATCCTTCCGCGATATCGGGAGGCAAACTTCTCGGCGATACGGAATCGGAAAGCAGCTTCTCCCATCTACTTAAATGGGGAAAGAAGGATTGTTCCTTAAAAGGAAGATTTTTAATGAAAACGATGTATTCGGATAGATCCATTATGAAAGGACACCTTACGATTCGATCTTTAAAACGGAAAAATTTCCGGAAAACATCCGTCTCGCGAAAAATAGCAGGATCCGTTTTCCAGAAAGACGGTTGTATCGAATTCTAAAAGACAACTTTCGGAACGTTTCCTAAAAGATACGAAACGTTCCGTAGAAGTGTACGACGACTTTCGATCATTCTTCGATGATCGCGAAATAATTTCCCTCGAAGTCCGCGAAATTAAATACTTTTTTTCCGTTCGGAAAATTCACCTTTTCTCCTACCTTGATCCTGTTCTCTTGCAAACGCAAATACAAACCTTCGATATCGTCCGTCGTCAATAGAATCGACGGTGTTCCCAAATTCATATCCGGATTCGCCGCGGCCACGACCGCCTTATTCTGCAATACCAGTTTGGTGGAATTCGGACGTCCGTCCGTTAGAATGATCGCGAACGATTTTCCGTAGTCTTCCCTTCCTTCCACCGTAAACCCGAATTGTTTCACCCAAAAATCGGCGATACCTTCCTGATCGTTGACGTACAACATGATCTGATTCAATCGATTCATACTTTCCCCTTTTTTTCTCGATTTGACTTATATAAAAATCCTTTCGATTCGGTTCAATCATTTCCGTTCCTTAGAACCGCAAAAGGAAAATGGAATTCCTGAAAGATTGGGATCGTTTCGTTTTCGTCGAGTCCGTAACGTAATCCGAAACGAAACGGTTTCGACTAAAAACGATAAAAGCGTATAAAATGGTTGAATTTTTCTATTCGATCGCGAAGTTTCGGAATATGCAGAAATTCTAATACGGATCGGTCCTTCGGATTCGTTTCCCTATTTTGAATCGAGACATTGTAACCGATACGACCGGAGCCCATTTCGTAAAAGTTTATCTTGCAGAATCAACGTTCCCGAAAACTTTCTTCTTTCGTGAACCTCTCCGGAATATCTATATTCCGGAGAGGGCTTCCGTGATTTAGAGGATAAACAAACTCAAGGTTCCGTTTGCGCTCGTCGTGCTGGACTTGTTCCAAGTCAAAATCAGTAGTTTCCCGTTGAACCCGTCCAAAACCGCGGAGTAGTCCGAAGTCGAATTGAATCCTTGACCGGCGCTTTCATTGGTTCGGAAACTAGCGATGCTTCCGTTCGGATTCAAACGACCGACTTGATTTTGAAATCCGTTCCCGGCCCAAACGGCCAAAATTTTCCCGTTTACGATATCATTCTGCAAGACCAATCGATACATTTCCCCTGCGGAAGTCGGGAGATTGCTTGCGTTTACGTTCGTACTGGTCAAGGAAGAACCGTCGAGATTACTCTGTTGAAACGTATAACCGTTCCCTGCATTCGCTCCGAAAGCGACTTGGATCCACTTTCCGGAAATCGGATCTAGGACTAAGTAAGGCGATACCCGTTCCAAATAACTCGCTCCACCGGAAAAATCGAGACTGAAACATCCCGTTCCGTCCAGATTGCAGTTGTAGTAGTAGTGTTTCCAAGGAGAGGAATTCGTTCCGGCGATCGCCACAAGTTTTCCGTTGACGTAATCGAGCTCGGCGGAAAGCGATTTTCTACTGATGTTGAAGTCCTGGGTTCCGGTGGCCGCAAAGATTTGTGTTCTCACACAACTCGTTCCGTCCAAATCGCATCGGAACAAGGAAAGCGAGTTCGAAAAAGAAAAGTCCACCGTTACGACTAAAATCTTGGAATTGACGATATCCACCAAGAGTTTCGGCCGAAATCCGGAACTCGCTCCGCTACCGGCGGAGATGTCCTTATGTTCGCAACTCGTTCCGTCCAGATTACAACGAAACAAAGACGGGCGAGAGGAATTCGACTGATTCGTAGTCGCAATCAAAACCTTTCCTCCGATCTCGTCGATCCCGATCGAAGGATTCAATCCCGAATTCGCACCTTGACCGGAAGAAACGTCAAAGTGTTGGCAGGAAGTTCCGTTCAGATTGCAACGGAATAAGGAAGGTTTATTCGAGTTGCTTCCGTTCTGAGTTGCGATTAACAACTTTTTCGAAATCGGATCGATCACTGCGGAAGGAGTTTGTCCCGAGTCGGCGCCTTGACCTACGGAACCGGAAATATCCACATGAAGCGCAGAAGTCGTTCCCGGTATCGAAGTTGTAGGACTTGTGCTTCGAATCGGACTCAGAGGACTTTCTCCTCCGTTATGAATCGCGGTGACCGCAAAATAAGCGAGAGTTCCGTTGCTCAAACCCGTGACCGGAATCGGAGATCTCGTTCCGCTTACGCTCGCAGAGGAAGTTGAAACCCCGCTCGAAGTCGAGTAATAAACCTTATAGCTGGTCGCTCCGCTTACGGGAAGAAAACTTACCAGAACTTTCGTGTTCCCCGAAGCGACGACGATTCCTTTCGGAGACGGAGGTGGTCCGATATTTACCGTCTGACTGACGACACTCGAAACGTTGCCGGACTTATCTTTTGAAATCGTTTTTAAAGAAATCGTTCCGGCCGTATTCAGAGTCACGGTTCCCGCATAGAGAGTTCCGTTCCGAATCGATCCGTCGGCATGAAAGCCGGGAGCACTTCCGTCCAAGGTATAAAGAATTTGGTCGCAACCGGAACCTCCCGTGTCCGCGCAGGAAGCAGTAAAGCCCGTACCGACCGGGAAGGGTCCGACGCTGGTGGGAGATACGATCGAAGAAGTCGGAGTCGTCTGGTCCTTCGTTACGGTCACCGTCGTATTTCCCACGTTGATCGCGCTTGTAACGCAGATTCGGATCGTATTGTCTCCTTCGCTCAATGAAGAATTCAAAACCGTAGTTACCGTATCGGATCCTCCCGCGGCGATAGTGCCCGAATGAAGAGTCGTTCCGGTACTACAATCGCCTCCTCCCAGTCGTACGGTATAATCTCCGGATCGATCGCTTTGCCATGAGATACTTCCGTCCTCCGCCGATACGTATCTTCGATTCGAGTTCACGGTGATCTGAGGAGTTGCCAAATCGACTACGTATTCGTAAAGACGTACGGATGTGACGTTACCGGCCAGGTCCCTGGCGATCACCTTGATTTTCGTATGAGCGTTATCTTCGGTTTCGATCGTAGTTCCGGAATATTGGGTACCCCTCTCAATCGTTCCGTCCAAGGCTCGGATCGATGGATCGGTCGGATCCGAATTTACCGATTTCAAAAATACGATCTTGTCGCAACCGCTGGAAGAATCCGAACAGCTAAAACCGACATTCGTAAGCGTACCGTAGCTCCCGGCTCCCGGAGCGGGAGTTATGGTGGGAGCCGTGTCGTCTCTTGTAACTAGAAAGTGAAAGGAACCGACCCGATCCAAACTCGGCTCGCAAACTCCGTTGGCGTTCAAATCGACATACGCAAAAATAGAAAACGTCTTCTGACCTTCTCCGGAGAAGTTTGTGTTCGAAAAAATCGGAAACGACTGAGGAGTTCCCACGGAAGCGGTTCCTCTTCGAATTTCTGTACCCGAGCCACAATCCGAAGCACCGTCGCGAATCGTGAATTTCGAACCGATATTGGTGTTCCAAGTCACCGAAGAACTATGGATCGCTCCGGAAGAATTGCTCACATGCGAAGAACTCAAAGTAGCGTTGATCACTGGAATGGTCGTATCCAAAACGTAGGTTCCGGATCGTAGGACGGAAACATTCCCCGACAAATCCCGACAAACGTATTTCAAAACGTAACTTCCGTTTCCTCCTTCCGCGATTTTAAAAGAAACCGAAGGCGCGTTCGAATACTTTCCGTGAAGAGGGGAAAAACTCGGATCGCTACCGTCCGTCGTATAAAGAATCGAAGCGGCTCCGACGTCGTCTCTACAACTCAAAGTGACGTCTTGCGCGTTTCCGTACGTTCCCGGTTGATTGGCGGAAGTAATGGACACGTTAGGCGAAACGTTATCTTCTCGGATCCGTTTCAGAATCGGATCATTGATCGAATAGTCGTTATCCGTATCGAAACCTTCCGCAATCCCGTCCGAGTCCGAATCGATAAACGCCAACGGATTTCCCCCGCAGTCCGAACCGGTCCAGGAAGAATAATGATTCCACCGATTGCAGAGAAAATAATCCTGAATTCCGTCTCCGTTTTTGTCGATCGAATCCAAAACATTGTCGCCGTTGGTATCCGAAACGAGAAGATCGATCGTCGAATCGGAATCCGTATCGATTCCATCCGGAACTCCGTCTCCGTCTACGTCCAAAAAAGTGCCTTTGATACGGGAATTCCCTTCCGTATCAATTATCATCAACGGAAGATTCTTAGGCAAAAAGAAAGAACCGCCGTTCTGGTTCAAACAACTGATCAAGTTAGTGAGGATCAGGATTAAAATCGGCAAAAATCTCATAGTCTCCGTCATCTTTTGAATCAGACGCGTCATTCGCGCTTATCAAAAGAGTCTCCAGTTTATCTTATTTCGTAATACTCCTCTTCAATAAAGAGAGAGTAACATCTATTTACATTTCAGAATACGAGACTGATACGATCGAAGAAGCGCTACAGAAAGACAAAAAATCCCGATAAAACGTATTCTCTAAATATAATTCGTTAAAATTCCGCCGAATCAAACTTAGATCCGAGCACTCCCTTTATAAAAGGACAAAACGAATTCATATTCAATAAGTTTTAGATTCAATTTTTATAATATGAATTAAGAGAATCCAATCCGATCTCCGTTTTAAAAACGTGAATCACCTTGGGAGTGTGAAACTTCCCGCAACCGTTTTCCTTGGCTTACAAACGGGAAAAACGGAGTCGTTCAAAAGAGGGCTTGTTGTCCTTCGTTTAAAATTTTCATCTACGAAACGGAACAAAGGATTTGAATCGATCTAAATCGAATTACTCAAGCAACAGAAGGTTCCGTTTTCCTGGCGTATCCTTTTTACCCGCAGTTTTACGCAGTGAACTTCGGGACAACGCAGGTTTCGAGGAAGCCACCACAAAAAAACGAACGATCCGCCCCGATTCAAAGCGGACCCAAATCGATAGGAGTTCGTGTCACGACGTTTCCGTCGGTTCCGGGAGCCTCGAGTTTGTTATACGCTCCGTATTGGATTCTTAATTTTCGGAAGGTATGACCCGTCCAAGGGAAAACGAAGACGAAATTTAGTTTTACCCGAAAGTCTGATTCTTTTAAAAGTATATTTGATTCGTTATGCAGAAACCCAAAATCGACAACGGCGAATTTCGAATCGCAGATCTACTCCCCGAACACAGGGAAAGCGCCATCGAACTCGTCCATCAATTCTTCCGTCTCGTCAATTCGTTTCGTCTGGACGGAATTTTTAAAATACGGCCGCGTGCCGCGACGAAGATGGTGGACGTCTATCTGAAACTCAGAGGAACGGGCAAAGTTCTTCTGTTAGGCGGTTTTTTGGGAGAGGAGTTGGTTTCGCTTCTCATCGCGCGCACCGAAGACAAACCGTATCTCGAAGAAGGGAAAACCCTTTTTATAGATCTTGCGGTCACGAAACGCGGCAAACAAAAATCTGGTTTTATGAAACCCCTGGTTTTGTTTTGCGAATCCTGGGCCCGGGAGCAAGGATTCCGAAGCGTGGAACTCCGAGCCATCTCCGAAAACGAAAACGCGGTGTCGTTTTGGAAGTCCATGGGTTACGATCCGTTTTACGTCCGATTCAGAAAGTCGTTTTAAAAACGTTTGTCACAGACTTTGCCGAATCCGTTCTCCGACCCGGAAACTTCCGGATGAAAAAATCGGTTTTCGATTTTTTAGGAAAGAATTAGTTTCCCGAAACTTCGAAAACCCCTCTTTCGTTTCAAAAAATTTTCTTTCGTTTTTCGCATTCAATTTGCTCGCCAAAGGATCCGCTCGCGAAAAAAAACGCGACAAGTAGAAAGGAAACCCTCTCCAGGAAACATAAAACGAAAAGTCGTTTCCGTTTGGCAATAAATTATAAACCGAAATACTATCGTTTCATAATCGATATTGATAAAACGTTCCTTCGTTCCTTTTACTCTTGACTCCGCCCGATACTGACCTCTAGTGTCCGCAAATTTACAAAAGGATTTGAGAGATGAAAACTAAGATTTCAATTTTTCTAATATTATTCTTTGTGACAACGGCGGCGTTCTCCGTGGACATCGTCAACAAAGACAGTCAGTCCTATCGGATCATTTACAACGACGCCGGAACCGAACACAACGAGATCCTAAACGCCGGCAAAAAGAACAGCAGCATCTGCGGAGAATGCGACGTTTACATCCAGGGAATAGGAACCGTTCACGCGGCCGGTAGCGAAAAGATCGTGATCCAAAACGGGAAGGCGAAAGTAGAATGACCGCAAAAAAATACGGCTCTTTAAGAGCGGGTGTCGTTTTAAAAACCTCGATGAAATCTTTGTTGTTGTTCATAGCGATGACGTTTTCCGTTTACGCAATGGATTCCGGAAGTTTCAATCAGCTAAAGGATAGAATCGAACGCGAAGGCTTTAGCGACGGCAAGTTCTCCGTAATGCGCAGCGCAGCCCCGAGAAATACGTTCACTTCGGATCAAGTCGCGGAGCTTATGGATATGTTCAGTTTTTCCAGCGACAAAATCAAAGCCTTGTCCGTTTTAAGAACCCGTATCGAGGATCCGCAGAACTCGTACGTCATCGTAGAACGTTTCAACTACGACAAAGACAAAAAAGACGCGGCGGCTTTATTGGAAGGGATCGAATCCGCATTACCGAAACCGCCTCGCACGAAAAAAAGAACCGTGTGTTGGGGATCCGGTGCGGGAAAGTATTGTTATACGGAATATTTCACCGAAGAATAACGATCTTTCCTACTCATGAACCGACGTGGTCCTCCCGGATCACGTCCACCTCGACCTTCATCTTATGTTTTCCCCCTCCGAACAGAATCCCTTTGAGCGGCGATACGTCCGCAAAATCGCGTCCCACGGAGGTAAATATGTATTCTTCGCTTAACATTTTTCCGTTGGTGGGATCGTAGTCCACCCATCCGATTCCGGGGCAGTAAATTCCGAACCAAGCGTGCGACGCGTCCGAGCCCTGTAGTTTTTTTTGTCCGGGCGGAGGAAACGTTTCTATATACCCGGATACGTATCGACAAGGAATCCCTATACTACGCAGAGTCGCTATGGATAAATGTGTGAAGTCCTGACAAACCCCCTTTCTACTTTTTAAAACCTGTGCAGGCGCGGTGTGGATAGTGGTCGCGCCGGCCTTAAACTCGAACGTATTATAAAATTTTAATGTATATTCGGATACGGCCTGTAACAACGGCTTGTTAAAATCGATCATTTCTCCAGCGAAAACCGCGAATCTCGGATCCTTATGTACGAAGTTGGAATCGGCGAGATACTCGAGCGCGTCCAAGTCCTCCTTCAAATGGGAGGACTTAAGAAGCTGCGGTATTTCCGAGACCTTGGGGGAATGGGTAAGATCTCCATAGTCGATAGGATGTGTGCTGACCTTACTTTCCGAAACGATTTCCAACATCCGATGAGAATCCTCGACGGAGAAGGAATAGACCAGATTTCCGAAATAATCCTTTCGATATCCGGAAACGGAAGGCCCCGGTAGTACGTGCAACTTTAGGTCGCTGCAATCCTGATGACGATTGCTCGTAGGACACATATGCGCCGTATTATGACAGTGGGAAACCTCCTCTTGATAGCTGTAGCGCGTAACGTGTTTCACGGTATATTCAGCCATTGTAATCTCCCAATTGGATCTGTTCCTCCAAATAACGGAAATATCTAGAAGAGATGGAATCCGACAGAGACGCGATCTGATAATTGATGTCGTTCAGCCATCGGTTGACGCTCAGAGCCGGGTTTACGTATTCGAATAACCGTTTCGCATCCTCCTGTGCAAATCGGTTCCGGATCTCGGATACGATCCTTTCCTCGGCGGAAGGTTCCTCTTTTTCGGAATGGGGAAGATAAGACACGTATTCACCGAGTTTACGGAGCTGATATACGAGCGATCTCGGATTGGTTTCGTCGAAAAGCAGAATATCGAGTACCGAGTCCGCTTCGATCCTATATCTGTATCTTCGTCGATACGTGATCTTGATATCGTTGATGTTCAGGAGCGATTCGAACATACTTTTATTGTATAACGTCGAAAGATTCAGGACAGAAGTTACGAGACGGATCGTATAAGAGGCTCGTTCTATCCTCTTTCCTATGTTCATAAAATACCATCCGGCTTCCCGCGACATACTTTCGATTCCCAACCCGGAAAGCGAAGCCAATCTTGTGATCAAAAGAATCAGATATTCTAATATCTCGTCGTAGGAACCGATCCGTTCCGATTCGTCCGTCTCCAACATCGATAATACGTAACGACTATCCTCAGAAAGTCGATCCCGGACCGACTTAGAGGCACGGACGTAGGAGTTCAGATCCGATCGTATGCTTCCTGTTAGTTGATGAGAGAACACCTGGTCGAACATCTGTTTTTTTGCACCGGTCAAAGGATCCGAAAGGTCCAGTTGTAAAAACCCCGGATACGTCGCCGTAACGTGTGTGGCCGTCTGCAAAAGAAGCCGTACTAGATCCCGATCGTATGATTCCTCCATGTGAACGATGTTGAGAATCGTTTCACGTAACAATCTCGCCTGGTTCTCCGTACGTTCCGCATAACGTCCCATCCAAAACATATTGTCCGCGACCCGACTCGGAATTCCGGCGCCCGAACGGCGGATCTGCATCCTTTCCGTCTTTCCGGGTAGAAGACTTACGTCCTTTTTTTCCTCGGAGGCGAGAATCCATAAATCTTTGGAGACTGCGCCGGTCTGGTTGGTGACGATCATGTCCTCCACGTTTTCCGTAACTCGAACGAGTCCTCCGGACATGGTCATATATCCGTTTTCGGAAAGCGCCGTAAAAGCGCGGAACACCGATCGGCCTTGCGCAAACTTATCCCCGGAGAGGACCGGACAAGTGGAGCCGTTTACGATTTCCTGTGACACATAACGTTCCGGACGGAGGGAAATTTTTTTCCGGATTTCCTCCAATTCGCTTTTCGGAAGCGAGGAAAGAAAAACTCCCGGTTCCATCGGATCGCGAACGGCCGGTTTGAATACGAATCGTTCCGGCCGATCGAAAACCTCCTTCACCGACTCGGGATTTCCCATCCAAAGTGTGCGCACGTTCGGGAGGATCAGATCCTCCGAAAGATAATATCTGCAAAGAGAAGACAAAAAGGGATGTAACGCACGATTCTCCAAAAATCCGGAGCCGATCGGATTGGCGACTCGAACGTTCCCTTCCCGAATCACATTCAAAATTCCTGGTATTCCCAATAACGAATCGCCCTTTAGTTCCAGCGGATCCATATAAACGTCCACGACCCTGCGGAAGATCACGTCCACTTGTTGCAGACCTTCCACCGTCTTGATGAAAACGAAGTTATTGCGTACGGTAAGATCTTCCGCCTGAGCAAGAGTAAATCCCAGATACCCGGCGAGATACGCGTGTTCGAAGTAGGTTTCGTTCCCGGAGCCGGGGGTCAATAAAACGATCACTGGTTCCCTGTCCTGAACCTTGGATAAGGATTGAAGGGCCTTGCGCAGACTTCTGAAATACAACGCGACTCGATGCACCTGCGAGTCCCGATAGATGGACGGAAAGATACGCGAAAGTACGATCCGATTTTCAAGCGCGTAACCAGATCCGCTCGGCGCCTGAATCCTATCCCCGATGACGACAAAACTTCCGTTCTCCTGTCTCGCCAAATCGCTCGCCATAAAACAGAGTTCGTTCGTCGTGGAATGCCCGAATCCGTTACACTGTCTCAAAAAATCTTGGGAGCCGAAGAGGATTTCCGGAGGGACCTTCCGGTCGTAGACGAGTTTTCTCGATCCGTAGACGTCCTTAAAGATCGCGTCGAGAAGTTCCGCCCTCTGAACGAGACCGCGTTCCACTTCTTCCCATTCCTTACTTTCCATCAGAACGGGGAACAGGTCCAAGGACCACAAACGTTCCACCGCTCCCGGCTCTTCGTACACGTTATACGTCACACCGTTTTCCTGCAAGAGGCGTAAGGAATCCCTTTTTCTTCGGTTTAATTCATCTTGCGTTAATGCGTCTAATGAGTTGATTAAAAATTCGTATTTGTTTCTGAGTTTTCCCTCTCCGTCGTAGAGTTCGTCGTAGAGGGACGGAATCGGAACATATCCTTCTCGCAGATTCAATCGGGCGTTGGGCTGGTTTACCATAAAATTCTGAGCCATCATTCAAGTTCCGTCGGTTTTGGCGATCCTTTATGGAACGTTTTTTTTCCAACCCGGACCGGGAGCCCACCGCAGATCCAAGGTATATGGGGAATGAGGATGCGACAGATTTTGTGGAGCTCCCGTTTCTCCGGCCGTGTGACCGTGGTCCGCGAATCGGCTGATCCTTCTACTTTCCGCCTCGAAGGAATTGACCGGGAACGTATCATACGACCTTCCTCCCGGATGAGATACGTAATACCTACATCCTCCGATCGACCGTTCGCTCCAGGAATCCCAAAGATCGAACACCAAAGGATTGTTTACGGGAAGATTGGGATGTAACGTAAACGTAGGCGACCAAGCCTTAAAACGTACACCCGCGACAGCCTCTCCTATTTTTCCCGTGGAACGCAACGGAACCTCGAATCCATTACACGAAAGCGCATAACGTCCCTGAGTCCAACCGTCCACTTTGACTTGAATACGTTCGAGCGCCGAGTCCACGGCGCGCGATGTCCCGAAAGAATTCGCCTCTTCCCCCAAAACGTCCCAAGGTTCCAGTGCCATCCGTAGTTCGATACCGATCCCGTCCTTTTGTGTCCTTCCGTATTCAGGAAATCTAAATTCAAAAAATGGAATAAAGTCTTCTTCGTAAAAGGGATAACCGCACGTTTTAAGATCTTCGAGCACTTCCTTAAAATCCTGCCATACGTAAAAGGGAAGGAGATATTTGTCGTGCAGTTCGGTTCCCCTTCTGATCGGGGGACGTCTGTAGGGATTCTCCCAAAACCTACACAACAACGACAAAACAAACATCTGTTGCACCACGCTCATTCTGTAGTGCGGAGGCATTTCGAACGCACGAAATTCCACCAAGCCGAGGCGACCCGAAGTTCCTGCGGGAGAATACAATTTGTCGATGGAGATTTCGCTTCTGTGCGTATTACCCGTCACGTCCACGAGAAGATTGCGAAAGAGACGATCCACGAGCCAGGGAGGAACGTTTTCCAACCGATCCACCTGTCTGCACGCGATTTCGAATTCGTATAACGTTGCCTCTCTTCCTTCATCCATACGAGGAGATTGTGAAGTGGTTCCTATAAAAAGACCTGAAAACAGATACGACAAAGAAGGATGATGTTGCCAATAAGTGACGAGACTTCGAAGCAGATCGGGACGTTTTAAAAAGGGACTTTCGTCGGGAGTCAACGCTCCGACCGTGATATGATTTCCGCCTCCGGTTCCGGAAGCCCTTCCGTCGATCTGGAATTTTTCCGTACTCAGTTTGGACTCGATCGACTTCTCGTATAAGATCCTCGTCTTTAATTCCAATTCCTCGAAGGAAGTCGAAGGATGAAGATTGACTTCGATCACCCCTGGATCGGGAGTGATTTTAAAAACTTCGATCCTTTCGTCCGTCGGAGGTTCGTATCCTTCCAATCGGATCGCGACTCCCGAAGCGAGGGCGGCCTGCTCGACACAAACGATCAAGTCCAACCAGACTTCCAACGAAGGAACGGGTGGAAGAAATACGTGCAACATCCCTTTCCTTTCCTCCACTACGAGGGTGGATTGGATCGGCGGACCTTTTTCATCGAAACTCTTCGGAGGAAGATCCAGACGTTTTCGAACCTTTTCCTCGATCCGTTTTCGGGAAGGTAAGGAAGGTTTTTTTTCCAGAGAAGTGAAGTGCGGAAATTCTCGAAACCGATCCGAGATCGAAGCGAACGGAATCCTCAACCCCGCTGGAGAATCCCCCGGAACCAGAAACAAACGGTCACGACGCGGATTCCAAGAAGAACTCTCCCATTCATCAATTATATAATTATAATATACTGGAATTGCAAAAGCCGCTTCCTTTTTAAACCCTTTGTCCAGAATCCTGAGAATCCTACTTCTCTCGAGGGAATCGTAGACGCTCGAAAGCTCTCGTTCCATTTCGAAAGGAAGATTCCCCTCCTTCCAGATATAATAAAGATCGTCTTCGTACATCGGAACCATGTAGGAAAGGTCGATCCCGAGAGTTCTACAAATCGCACCGGCAAGAATTTCGGAGGTTTTGCGAGGATCCGAGATTTCGTTTTTTGAGGAAGCGTTCGGCGCGTCCGCCAAAAGCGCGGAATTCTCCCAGAGGTTTTCTCCGTCCTTTCTCCAAAAACATCCGATACTCCAGCGGGGAAGAGGTTCTCCCGGATACCATTTCCCTTGGGAAAACTGCAACAAGGAACCGGAGGCAAACTCCCCACGAAGACGATACATTAGATCTTTAGAAAGTTCGAATTTACGTTCTCCTAATGCTTCGTGATTCCACTCCGTTCCTTGTCGATCCTCGTCTGAGATAAAAGTCGGTTCTCCGCCGATGGAGATCTTGATCCCCAAATCCAGCATTTTCCGGTCGAGGGATTTTCCCCTCCGTTTGATGTCGTTCCAACGCGCCTCCGCATAAGGAAGCGTGACCCTCGGACTTTCGGCGATCCGTTTGACTTCCATCCGAAACTCGAACTCCGTTTCCGCGGGATCCGCAAATCCGAAAATGGGCGCGGCGCTTATGGGCTCCGGAGTGGCCGCGAGAGGGATATGGCCTTCGCCCGTCAAAAGCCCGGAAGTAGGATCCATTCCCACCCAACCCGCTCCTGGAAGAAAGACCTCGGCCCAAGCGTGCAGATCCGTGAAATCATTCTCCGGTCCTTTGGGGCCTTCCAAAGGAATCCGATCCGCTTTGAGTTGGATGAGATATCCCGAAACGAAACGCGCGGCCAATCCGAAATGTCTCAGAATCTGCACGAGCAAAAACGAAGAATCGCGACAGGAACCGGTTCTTTTTTCGAGGGATTGTTCGCAGGTTTGAACGCCCGGTTCCATACGAATGATATAGCCGATATCCTCCGAGACTTTTCGATTGAGTTCCACTATAAAATCGACGATCCGTTTTCGGCTTCCGTATCCTTCCTTTTTCAGAAAACTCATATATGATTTCAAAAGCGGTCCGCTTTCGGAAGGGATCAAATAGGAAGATAATTCTAATTTTATGATATTCTCATATTCAAACGGAAAATTATCCGCATACGGTTCGGTGAAAAAATCGAAAGGGTTGATCACCTTCGTATCGACCACAAGATCCACGAGAACGTTTAGGAGCCGTGTTTTTTCCGGAAAAACGACCCTGGCCTGAAAATTTCCGAACGGATCCTGCTGCCAGTTGAGAAACTGCCGTTCCGGTTCCACCTTTAAGGAATAGGAAACCACCGAAGTTTTACAATGCGGAGCCGGACGAAGGCGGATAACGTGCGGAGAAAGGGAAACGCTCCGATCGTATCGATACGTTGTTTCGTGCGTGAGTGCGACTCGAATGGTCATAGGAATTTTTCCGCCTGATTTTCGATTTTTGAAGAGTAAGGTTTAAGATCGGAAGTAACGTTCGTCGATACGATCGTGAATCCCGTTGATCTGAAGCTGAAGTCGATCCAAATATTCGTGCATTCCCGAATCGAAGATCTCGTCCACCGAAGTGTAACTCAGTTCGGACAACAAGACCCCCACCCTCTTTTCCGCTTCGCAGGAATATTCGTCCGGATCCGTGCCGCTGAGCAGTTTGAGACTGTCGAATATCTTTCTCAGAGAAAAACGAACGGCCCTCGGGAATTGCCGATCCAAAATCAGAAATTCGGCTATGTTTTTCGGAGTGATCTTTTGATAGATCCGATTAAACATCTCGTGCGCGCTCGTCGATTTTAAAAGCGATAGCCACTGGATGAGGTCCAGATTGGAACCTACGTCGTGCGAAGGCAAAAGGATGAAGTATTTCATATCGAGAATTCTCGCGGTTTTATCCGCTCGTTCCAAATATCTTCCGAGTTGCGCGAAATACCAAACCTCGTCCCTCGATATCGTCGCCTCCTGACATCCGTAAAACAGGAGACACTGATTGCGGATCGTCTTAAAGAATTCGCCGAGCGCGGAAAGATCCGCGTCGGAGAAGAATTTTTTCGTTTTAAAACTGAGATAGAATTCGTTGATCACTTCCCACATCGGAGTGGAAATATTTTCGCGAATGGTCCTCGCGTTTTCTCTCGCGCGAACGAGACAATTCAGGATCGAGTTCGGATTCTCGTTATCGAAGGTCATAAACTGGATCACGTTCTCTTCCGAAGCCTCGGAATATTTTTTCAGAAAGAGTTCGTCGTCCCCCGTGGTGTAAACGAGAGGAAGCCATTGTCTGTTCACGTCCTCGTTTAAGTCGAGGGATAGTTGGAAATTCACGTCGATGAAGCGGGAATAATTCTCCGCCCTTTCCATGTATCGATTCATCCAATACACGGACTCAGCCACTCTGCTCAGCATAGCAACCTCTCTCGTTCTATGATAAACGTTTTTCTTTATTTCTTTTTAACTTTCACCCATCACCCAAGTGTCTTTGGAACCGCCGCCCTGGGAAGAATTGACTACGAGAGATCCTTTTCGCAAAGCCACGCGCGTCAAACCGCCCGGCATAACGTAGATATCCTCGCCGTAGAGGATAAAAGGTCGCAGATCCACGTGCCTTCCTTCCAACTTGTCTTCGATCAGAGTGGGAACACGGGAAAGACTGAGAACGGGTTGTGCGATGTAATTGCGCGGGCTTTTATCGATCAGTGTACAAAACTCCCGCTGTTCCTTTTTACTGGAACGGGAACCGATCAGCATTCCATAACCGCCGGCTCCGTTGGCCGCCTTGACGACGAGGTTGGCGATATTTTCCTTAACGTAATTCCTATCCTTTTCGTCGGAACAGAGATACGTAGGTACATTCGGAATGATCGCCTCCTCTCCGAGATAATATTTGATCATCGCGGGAACGAACGTATACAAAACCTTATCGTCGGCGACTCCGGCTCCCGGCGCGTTGACGAGGGCGACGTTTCCTTTTTTGTAGGCTTCGAAAATTCCGGGAACGCCTAACAACGATTCTTTGTTAAACACCGAAGGATCCAGGAAAGCGTCGTCGATCCTTCTATAGATCACGTCCACGATTTTCAGACCGCGTGTGGTTCTCATATAGACTTTGTCGTCTTTCACGGTAAGATCGTTTCCTTCCACGAGGGGAACTCCCATTTTTTGCGCGAGAAAGGAATGTTCGTAATAGGCGGAATTGTAAATTCCCGGCGTTAGGACCGCGATCGAAGGATTGGTTTTGCCGCTCATGTATTCGAGCATTCCTCGAAGACGGATGGGATAGTCGTATGTCGGTCGTACGGAAAGACTGGCGAAAAGTTCGGGGAAGGTTTTTTTCATCACTTCACGATTTTCTAATACGTAGGAAACACCGGAGGGACAACGCAGATTGTCTTCGAGAACGTGTACGGTTCCGTCTCCGTTACGAACCAAATCGGTTCCCGATATATGAATCCAGGTTCCCTGCGGAGGATTGATTCCCTTACATTCCTTGAGATATCCCGCGGAAGAATAAACGTATTCGGCGGGAACGACTCCGTCTTTGATGATCTTTTCGTCGTGATAGATATCGTCGATGAAAAGGTTGAGCGCTTTCGTCCTTTGTCGCAGACCGTCCTCCAACCTTCTCCATTCATGCGCCGTGATGATCCGAGGAATGATATCGAAAGGCATGATCCGCTCCTCTTCCTCCTCGTCGCCGTAGACGTTGAACGTGATTCCCAGAGAAAGGAGAGCCTTTTCCGCGCTGGACTTACGACGCAACAGTTCGCGATCGTCCATGGTTTCGATTCTGGATTTCAGAAAATGATAACTCTGGCGAATCCCTCCCTCCGGAGAAAACATCTCATCGTAAAAAGATTCGGTCTGATAATTGGTCAGGAGCATGGCAATACCCTCACGGAAAACCTTTCAAATAAAGCCCAAGAAGCAAGCAGTTTTTAATTTTAATGTCTATTTTTTAGGTATAAGATAAATTTGTGCTTAATTTTTGATCAAATTGTCCTATGGAGGTTGAAAGTTTTTAAGATGGAGGCAGGCTTTTGCCCCATTTCTGTTTCTTTGCAGGACCGCTCGCCCCGAAGATCCCGAGCGTGTGAGAGTTCCCACACCGACAAAAAAACACCGAAGACCCCGGGCGCAAACCGAAACAGACTCACTCACTGATCCCGTCGGAATTCCTACCTTCTCTCGAAGATCTATTGTTTCGCTCTCGTCCGGTTCGATCCAACAACGATGAAATTCTATGAAACCGCCTCAACCGACCTCCAAACAACCGATTTTGTTAAGCGACTTATTCCCCGATTATTCATTCAAAAAACTTAAAATTCCTTTTACCATCCGCAAAAAGTTCTTCCTAAACCGAAGACCCCAAACAAGAATTTGCGCATTCTTGTTTAGGATGAGACATTATGAATTCGAAATCACTCAAACACAAACTGGTCGGATTTTTTTTACCGATTACTTTTTTCGCGAACTGTATCGCATACAGCGAAAATCTGCTTCAAAAACCCGCACCTCTTGACACGACGAAAATCGGCTACACAAAACCGAAGGTCTTTTTAAAAACCGCCTTTCAGGTATTCCTTTCCGGAGCAGCGACGCCCGCACATCCTTTGTTTCAGGAGAACTGGAACAAGGCGCTTCAAAATAAGATCAAAACCGTGGGAATTTTCGCGGATATTACGGAAAACGAATCCACCGCCGATTATAGGCTCGAAGTAATCGTGGAAGACAGAGGAGAAGCCAACGTCGCCTTAGCGGTGTTAACCGGTTTGACATTGTTTCTGTTCCCGAGCACAGCGAGCGACCATTTCAAAGTGACTCTGAACGTCGCGGATAAAAAAGGGAACAAACTGGGAACGGTCGTCAAAGAGGAAAAGATCGTCCTTTGGCAGCAGATCCTGCTTCTATTCGGACTTCCGTTTTTTTATCCGCCTTCGGTGGCAAAACAGGCTCAGGAAGATCTCATCACCGCGATTTTCGTGGAAGCGTATCACCAAGGATATTTTTCCAAGGATAAACCGAAGAAAAAATAACCGGTCTCAATCCGTATCTCCCTTGTTCGAATCGGGATACGGATCGAAACGTATTCGTAAATTAAAAAGTACGAAACTGATAGATTTCTAAATCTTAAAAGGCGTGACTGAAGTCCAAAAACATCTGCGTATCCTCTCTGGATTTCGCGAAATCGACGAGAATCACCGTGGCCTGATTCCAGATGATCCGCAAACCGCTTCCCCAGGAATGTTTATAACCTTGCAAATTCAGGTTTTTTTCCGAATCCCAAACCCGGCCTAAATCGTAAAAAGGAACCAAACTCAGCGTAAAAAGTTCGTCCCCCCACTTGAACGTGGCGAATCTCCATCGTAGTTCCACACTTCCGAAACCGACCATAGGAGCGACAAAACGATCCTGTCGATAACCGCGCAACGTCTGCAAGCCGCCGATCCCGGTCATAGGACCGTCCAAACTCCATAGATAACGGACCTCCGAAAAAGGAGCTCCCGAAGAAGTATATCCCAAGGCTCCCCTCGTGGCCAAAACCAATTCCTCGAAAACGCCCGGAAAAAGTTTGTGAAAGAATTTGGTCTGAAAAAAGACTTTGTTGTAGTTGAAATCCGAGCCGGTTTTTTTGGAAACGTTCGCTACATTCAATTCCACTAATATACCCCGATCCGGATCCGGTTCAAAGTCCCTCGTATCATAAGCGATTCCTGCGCGAAGATAAACGATCTCTCCGCCGTTGTAACCTCGGATTTTTCCCGCGTGAAAATCCTCCGTCAATTTGGATTCTCCGTTCGGGACAGAAGTTTCTCCCAAACTTCCTCCCGACAAAGGATCCTGAGCGGGATTCCAAATTCCGTCCGAATGACGGATGATATTTCTGGAAATTTCGTTGGCAACCACCCATTTCCACGCCTTCCAAAACGTATAATCCACGCTGTTAAATAACGTGGTCGAATAAAACAGATATTGATTGTATCCTTGATCCGAAACCGTAGGAGTGATCTCCGAACCTCCTCGGGACGGACGAACATACGACTGCGATTCCTCGTATGCACCGAAATCCGCGTTTTGGATTCGGGGAGCACCGGGCTGACTTCGCAACGAGTAGGACAGAGGAGAAAGAGAAGATTCTCCGATTCCGAAATACTGGGAATTAGGATTGTAGTCCAAACCCAAGCTGCTTTTCCAACGAAACGCGGTGTTAAAAATGTACGGAGAATCGAATTGCACAAAATGATTTTTGACGCCCCGGTTGGATTGAAATAACTGCACCGTCAATTTACTTCGATACGGTTCGAATTCGAAATACGGCTCCTTTTTGGCCCCATTGAAAAAAATACTCGCTCGTAGTCCGCCCCCTTGACCGCGCACCGGATCCGAACTAAACAGAGGAAGCGCCGTTACATACCAACCTTCTTTTTTTTCGGCCAATTCCCCCGGATCCAAACGTTTACTTTCATCCAAGGGAATTCTGACTTGCGGAGAAGAAGGCAATGATTCCGAAACAAGGGGAAAAAACATTCCGAGGAGAAACGGAATTCCGACGACGAAACAAAGAATTTTCTCAAAGCGAACCATAGAACGGAAATGCCTTTTACCAAAACGCGGTTTTCACCCGAATTGTATAGGCAATTCCACGGCTCGAAAACGCAATTCGGCCGTAAACGGGCACACTATCTTTTGCAGAATCGAGTTTTTCTTCGGCAGTTCAAAGAACATCGTTTCGGAGAATCGATTCTTCCGCATGTGCATTCCCATCGACACAATTCGATGGAATCGGAATTCTTCCGTTTTGTTCATTGCCGCACGAAAACGATTCGTCCATTCATCCCCAAAAACGAAAACGCAATGATTTTGGATCGAATGTTTCCCCTACAAAAAAATGCAAAAAGAATCCTACCCGTTTCGGCAAATGGTTTCGTATATCGTCCTTACACAAACATCGATTTTTGGATTTTTATAATTTGAACACTTCACCGATTCCTTGTCCGACGACTCCGACATACGGAATAAACTTCCTCCACCGTTCGGATTATTTTTTGAATCATTTGGCACAAAACTGGATGCACCATTTAAGAAAAGAACTCAAGTTATAACGTAAAGGGAACGAAAACATAAAATCTCGTAAGCTAACTTCCGTTGCGAGGAATTTCATTTTTCGAATTTTTCGACCATCCAATGGGACGGGCTCTAAAATTCAAAATTGAAATCCACAGGAGGAAACGCTATGAAACCATTCATTCAAACTTTTATAATATTACTTTTACTTTCTTCGGGAAGTATCGGTTGTGTGAATGGAAAGGCAAAGAGCACTCTTCCGTTTCTTGCCTATCTCGATTTTAGCAATCGTTCGGCCTCTTTTGCGGTGTCACAAATCACTCCCGGTTCCGGTGTAACCGGTGTTTCCTTGAACACGTCGATCCAAGTTGGATTCAGTCAAAAATTAGACCCGGCCTCTGTCGGCCCCCAATCGATCCGATTGAAACAAGGTGGAACAACAATCGCTGGAACCGTAACTTCCAGTGATACGGCGATTCTGTTTACGCCCACTTCTTCCTTGGCTGCCACGACGGTTTACACGGTGACCGTCGCTAAGACCATTCTTTCCGAAAGCGGCTCCGAACTTGCGGAAGAATACACTTGGAGTTTTACTACCTCCTCGATCTCGGATGTGATCGCCCCTGCTCGTTCTCTTACGTATCCCCTTCCGGGAGCGGCATCCACAGCAAACAACATTTCTTTGAGCATCGCCTTTAGTGAAACGGTGAACTGTACGACGGTTAATGTTACGAATTGGACGGTCGTAGACGGAGCTTCCAATGCAGTAAACGGAAGTATTTCCTGTTCGGGTTCTTCCGCCACGTTCACACCCTCTTCTAATTTTGCCTACAATACGAGTTATACGTCCACAATCGGGACCGGGGTAAAAGATCTCGCCGGAAATGCGATGGCCAATCCGTATAGCTGGAGTTTTACGACGGGAACTGCGCCGGATTCTACCCCTCCCTCCGTTTCCTTTCTCAATCCTACAAACGCGTTTTCGGGGTTTGCGGTCACTTCTTCCGTAGGCATCGCTTTTACGGAACCCATGAACTGTAGTACGATCGATACAAACAGTGTGTATTTAGAAGATGCAGGAGGAGTTACCGTGAACGGAACCTATTCTTGTTCTGGTTCCTCGGTCAACTTTTTGCCCGCGGCTCCGCTCAACTACAGCAGCATTTATACGGTCAAGGTAACCACTTCGGCTAAGGACTTGGCGGGTCTATCAGCAACGGCATTCAACGCTTGGTTCGCGACCGGTGCGGGACCGGATTCAATCGCCCCGACCATTTCTTTAAAAACCCCGAGCGCCGGAGCAACCGGAATTCAAGTAAACCAAAGCATCAATGTAGTGTTTAGCGAACCGATGGATTGTTCTACGATCGGTACGGCAACTTTCAAAGTAAACAACGGAGCCGTTCCGGGAAGTGTGACTTGTTCCGGCGCAATCGCCACCTTTGATCCGGACAACAACTTAAACTACAGTACTACGTACAGCGTAAATATCAGCGGAACCATCAAGGATGCTTCGGGCAATGCGTTGGCCGCGTCCGTATGGAATTTTACGACCGGAACCGCCCCCGATTCCGTCCTCCCTTCCGTTTTGTACACGAATCCCGCAAACCTTTCGAATGACATTGCACCGAATTCTTCCCTCACGATTGCATTCAGTGAAGTGATGGATTGCCTCAGTATTTCGAGCGCTTCCATCGTAGTAGACGACGGGGGCATTCCCGTCAACGGGACCGTGTCCTGTACGGGGACCACCGCCACATTTGATCCGTTAGTCGATCTTGCCTACAATACGAATTATACGGTCACCGTTCTTACCACGGTTTCGGATTTAGCAGGGCTTTCCCCCTTAACGCCGACGTCTTGGTCCTTTACTACGAGCGCTACGCCGGATTCGACTCCGCCGATCCTTTCTTTGGTAACACCCAGCCAAGGCAGTACCAGCATCGGAGTCAATACGATGATCAGCGTGGTGTTTAGCGAACCGATCGATTGTTCTACGATCAGTACCGGCACATTCAAAGTAAACGGAGGCGCGATTCCCGGAAGTGTCACTTGTGCCGGTTCCGTGGCGACCTTTGACCCGGACAGTAACTTAGCCTACAACACGAACTACAACGTGGATTTACTGTTTGGTATCCAAGATTTGGCGAATAATCCTTTAGTTCCGACCAACTGGAGTTTCACGACCGGATCCGCTTCGGATATGACGGCTCCTTCCGTTATCTTTACCAACCCACTTGGTGGAACGACGTCCGCCCCGACCAATACTCTGGTAACCGTTGTCTTTAGTAAAACCATGAACTGTTCTACGGTGAACGCAGCGTTTCAAATATCCACCGGTGGAGTGCCTTTCATCGGCGGAAACTATAACTGTTCCGGCAATCTATTGACCTATACTCCGCCAGCGACTCTATCGTTCAGCACACAATACGATGTCTCCGTGTCTACCAGCGCGAAAGATTTAGCCAACAACTCTCTCACGGCTGCGATGAACTGGAGTTTTACAACAGGAAATGCACCGGATTCAACCCCTCCTACCATCGTAATGAGAAGTCCGATCCACGGTGCCAGCGGAATCGGAACCAACGCAAGCGTATCGGTTGCTTTTAGCGAAACGATGGACTGTTCCACGATTACAACCGGAAGTTTTACTCTCTGGAACGTAACCGACAATGCAGCCGTCGCCGGAACCATCGGCAGTTGTGTAGGATCCTGGGCGACATTCGTTCCCGATTTCAATCTGGCGGCCGGAAAAGTATTTCGGGCAACTGTCACGAACGCAGTCAAAGATGCGGCCGGAGTTTCTAAAACGGCGAACGAATTTTGGGATTTTTCTACGGGCGCTGCCCCGGACACAACCGCTCCCGGAGTTTCGATCCAAAACCTAAAAAATAACGGAATCATAGAAAGTGGTTTCGTCATCGGAACCGCTTCCGATGCAGGTGGTTCTATCGCGTCGGTAGAAATTTCTTTGGATGGAAACACATTCACCGGAGTCAATGGAACCAATTCCTGGAGTTATCCGCTTTATACAGGAGCTTCCGCCTGGAGAACCAATTCAGCGCATACAATTGCCGTCCGAAGTAAGGACGCGGCCGGAAACTATTCCGCGACAGTAACAGTTACCGTTCGCCAAGGAACCAACAAAGATATCAATGGAGACGGGTATGCGGATCTAGTCAGTGCCGAATACGGGCAAGGATTGGTTTACCTCTTCTATTCTTCCGGAAACGCAGGCATTTCTGCGACAAACGCGTCTCTCGCCAACCGGATCATCGTCGGTTCCGCGGCGGACGAATTCGGTCGGGCCGTTGCCTTAAGCGACTTGGATGGAAATGGATATGCGGACGTAATCGTAGGCGCTCCTGCCTGGAGCACAAGCCAAGGAAAAGTGTATGTATTCCATTCTTCCGGAAGTGCGGGAGTCAATATTTCTTTCACAGGATTTGCCTCCACCTCGATTTCCGGAGCAGCCGCCAACCATCGTTTCGGAGATACAGTGACTACGGGGGATATCAACGGAGACGGATACACGGATTTAATTGTGGCCGCTCCTAACTTCAATACTTCGCAAGGAAGAATTTACGTTTTCAATTCCGCAGGAGCCGCAGGAGTTACCAGTACAAGTACCGCAACCGCAACTACGATGGCAACGGGAACAGCGGCCAATGACAGATTCGGATCTTCTTTAGCGACGGGAAATACCAACGGAGATACGTATGCGGACTTGGTGGTCGGTTCCCCGGGATACAACGGAGATCGGGGAAGAGTCTACGTGTATCACGGGAGCAACACCGGAATCAATGGAACCACACCGAATACCACATTGACCAACGGCTCCGCAACTGCCGGGGGCTTGTTCGGACAAAAGGTCGCGGCTGCAGACGTAAGTGGGGACGGTTTCAGTGATGTTATCTCCTGCGCCCCTACGTTGAATAACGCCGCAGGGCAGGTCCAAGCCTTCGTTTCCAACGGAGGAACCGGAGTGGGAACCGGAAGTTTAGGCGGTGCAACCGTCATTATCAATGGAGTCGCTTCAAATGACGTATTTGGGAATTCGATTCACGCAAGGGACGTCAATGGAGACGGCCGCGCCGATATCATTGCTTCTGCAAACCTGATTTTAGCAGCAAACAGCAATGTCTATGTCTTTATGACTCCCTCCAGCGGAGGAGTCGGCGCCTTTATTACCTACACGAGCGCCGCAGCAACGATCAACGGAACCGTATCCGCACCTATATTTGGAATTAGCGGTAAATTTCCTCTTTCTACAAGCGACGTCAACGGGGACGGATATCCGGACTTACTCATTGGCACGCCCAACACGGAACGGATCTCTATATTCCATGGAAGCGCCACCGGATTCGTATCCACAAACGCGGACGCTGCCTCGACGACGATCTTCGGTTCTGCCTTGCCGGGGGGGACTGCCCCGGGAGCGGGTGAGGCATTTGGAGAAAGCGTTTATTGAAGATCGTTGCCGAATAGAATGGTTTTACGCGGGGTCGTTTTGAGGACTTCGCGTCCGTTCTCGATCCGAAAAGAGAACTCTTAGAATTCGAAACGATCAGGGATCAAAGATCCGGGGATTGACCTTGGATACCAAAGTATCCGCCGTCGAAACTGCGTTTGTGTTTAGGAAAGAAGTTTGGTTCCTGGAATTTCTAAAACGAATCGGGAACCCCAAACCTGAGACGGAGTGGTAAATCCGGCACGAACTTTCCCTTTCTGCAATTTGGCAACGGCGGCTAACGCGGATTCTACGGTAAATTCGTAACCTTCCGCACAACGCATACGAAGAGAGACTTTCTTAGAACCCGCCTCCGTCCATGCTTCTCCCCATAAAAAGACGGAACCGTTTTTTCTGGTTTCCGCGCCGGGACCGCTTACGGAAACTTCCACGAGTTTCTGCAGCGCCTTTACGATCAGGGAATTTTTAAGAAGGACCGAAGCCGGTTGTAAAAATTTCATCCATTTAGTTTGGGAGGAAGGAAACGAAGAATACACCGTTATATTCGGAATTCCCGTGGAAAAAAACGAAGTAAAAACATCCCCCCAGGGAATCGCAAAAAATTCGGCGTAATGTCCGCTGACTTCCACCACTTTCTTTAAGCTCAACTGTGGAATCGTTTCCATCTTTCCGTTCCGACGCACCTTACTTCCGTACGGAAGTTGCGCCAAGGCGCTTTTTAAGGTTCCTCGGGAAATTTCCGTAAACCCGGAAAAACCCAATTCCAAAAAATGCGCCTTGGGAAGTTTTTCCTTCAACATCATCGCCAGACAATCCGTCGGAACGATGTCGAATCCCACTCCCGGCAACAACATTACCTTTTTTGCAAGCGCTTGGGAGGATAAGGAATGAAGTTTTTCATAAACCGGAATTTCCCCGGTGATATCTAGATAATGAACCCCCGACAAAATACAAGCCGAAGCCATGGGAACCGCGGTTTCCACAAAAGGACCCGCACAATGTAAAACGAAAAGACAATCCTCGATCTCTTTTCGAATCGTATCGTGATCTTCCAGGGAAAAAATCCGAAAAGACAAACCGAGTTCTTCCGCCAAAGCGCGAACCCTTGGTTCGGATCGACCGGCTAAGATCGGCTGGAATCCGCGCGACACCGCTTCACGGGCGATCAATTCGCCGGTATAACCGTTGGCTCCGTAGAGAAGCCATTGTTTTTTCTGAGCCGCCATAAACGCCAGAATGTATACGTTCTCGGGAATCCGTCAAGTGAAGGTTTTTTCCGATTCTCCACCGAAGAGTTCGATTCTTTCTCGTCCACTGTTGCGGAGGTTTTGTTCCTTCGAATCGTTTCCGGATTTTTTAGTGGAATTCGGTTTTAACGGAGGATACAATTCCGGCGCGAATCTTCTATGGAACTCAAACTCGAACCTATCTCCGAAAAACACGCTCCTTCTTTGGCGCAACATGGGAATTCGGAGAAGGTATTTTCCGGACTGAGAGGAGTGTTTGTTCCACCGTATCGGCTGGAAGACGCACAAGAGTTTATCCGAGCCGCGTTACAGGACTTCCGCACCAGAACCTTTGCCATCGTTTACGAAGGGGTTCCGATCGGAGTCACCACCTTATCGTTCAAAGAAGACGTCTATCGTTTTAACGGCGAGATCGGATATTGGATCGGAGAATCGTTTTGGAATCGGGGAATCGCCACCGAGTCCATTCGACTTCTTTTGAAAATCGCCTTCTCCGAACACGGGCTTCATAGAATTTATGCGGAGGTCTTTTCCAATCGACCCGCGTCCGCAAGAGCCTTGGAAAAAAACGGCTTCGTATTGGAAGGAACACACAAAGAAGCGATCTTTAAGAACGGAAGTTTTTTAGACCAATGGATCTATTCCAAACTTCGAAACAGCACCCCGTCCACAAGTCTTGTCGAATTATAACAAATGTAATGGAAAAATAAGATAGAAAACACTGTTCCCGTTTTTGAATTGACTGGCTGTGAATCGAAAGAATACACTTATACCAGAACTTTTTCGGGCGGTTTTATGAAAATCAATCTCGTCACAATCGCGATTCCATTTTTCTTTTTGTTGATTTTTCTGGAAATGGCGTTTTCGGCGTATCACAAACGCAAACTCTATCGACTCAACGATTCGATCAACGATCTCTCCGCTGGAACCGCGAGCGAAGTGATCGGAGTTTTTATGAAAACCGTCACCTTGACCGCCTATATATTCTTATATGAGAATTTTAGAATTTTCAATCTCCCTTCTTGGCCCAGCGAAGCGCTCACCGTAGTTCCGGCGGGATTTTTGGGATTTCAATCCCAAACCTGGGCTTGGGGAACGGTGATCGGAGTTTGGATTCTCTGTTTTATCGCCTACGATTTCGCGTATTACTGGAATCACCGCTTGGCCCACGAGATCAACTTTCTTTGGGCGGGACACGTTGTGCACCATCAAAGCGAAGAATACAATCTTACCGTGGCTCTACGACAAGCCAGCTTTCACGGAATTTTTACCTGGGTGTTTTATCTTCCTTTGGCGTTGATTGGCTTTTCTCCGATCGTAATGATTCTGAACGGTCAGCTCAATCTGATCTACCAATTTTGGATCCATACGAAAACCATAGACAAACTTCCGCGCTGGTTCGAGGCGATCTTCAACACACCGTCCCACCACAGGGTTCACCACGGAATCAATCCGAAGTACATAGACAAAAATCACGGAGGAACGTTGATCGTCTTCGACAAATGGTTCGGAACCTTCGAACCGGAAACCGAAGAGCCGGTCTATGGAACGGTAAAACCTCTCCAGAGTTTCAACCCGATCTGGGCCAACGTCCAATATTGGTGGGAAATGATCGAATTGGCTTGGCGTTGTCCCCGCTGGGCGGACAAATTCAAGGTGTTTTTCGCCATGCCCGGTTGGAGACCCGAGGAATTGGGAGGCCAATATCCGATACCGGAAGTTTCCGCAAAAACATTCAAAAAATATGATATAGAACTTCCGAAAGGACTTAGCTTTTATTCTCTTACTTGGTTCGTTCTCACGGTCGCGTTGGCGTTCGGAATGCTCCTCAAAGTGGGCAAACTTCCTTGGTTCAACATCAGCGTCATCAGCGCCATCACTCTAATCACCTTACTTACCATAGGCGGAATTTTGGAAAGAAAACGCTGGGCTTTGTTTGCGGAACCCGTTCGTTTGATCGGCGTAATCGTAGGCGCTTATTTACTTTCCGGAGAATTCAACCTATCCTTGGGAGTTTTCGCCCTCAGCGCTATATCCGCGATATGGTTTTTGAGTTATCGGGGTTCGTTCTCGGTTTCCCGGGAAATCGATCCGGTTCGTGAAATACTCCGCAGGACCGCCTAACGGAGATTTGTTTTTTTGTCCAAGGAATGTCGGAACCAAACGTTCGGTTCCGAATATTCCCCGAGGTTTTTTTCCCGGTCGATTTTGACCGGGACCAATCCTTCCGAAATCGGGTATTCTCCCGAAGCGGGAAATTTCATTCCGGTCCATCGCTCCCATTCCTCGACGGTTCCAGCGATATACATCGATCGTTCTTCCACACGGACGAATTTGCCTCCCACTTTTTCGTGCACACGGATCCACGGATCGGAAGAATAACCATCCTCCCTCTTTCGCGTTAGATATTCTTGCAGAGAGAGAAAGGGAAATTTCCATTTTTCGTTGGGACGAACGCAGGCGAATAATTCGCGAAATCCCCGTCGCGCGGCGTTTCGTTTTAGTTCCTCAAGAAGAAGCGAAGACAATCCAACGCCGCGGAACTTGGGAAGAATTTCCACCGCCCAAGCCGACACGGCGTTGCAAATCCGATTTTCGGATCGATCCTCGTCGGCCTGTAAAATCGCAGCGTCCCAACCCCGGGGAAGATCCGCTTCGATTCCGTTCCAAAAAAACGGAAAGATTTTTCCGGTGCCGGCGACCTCGTTCGAGGAAGTGACCGCGACGCAGTGCAAGTCCGGGAATTCCCGGAGGAGCCAAGGATAAAATTTATTTCCAACGGGATCCCGATTGATGAACTCGGGCCATACGTCCAGGTCCAAATCCGCCGGGGAAAAACTTCCTTCCGCCAAAATCTCCGCAAATGTCGAAAATCGAAATTCCATTCCGATCCAAAAGAATCGAAAACGATCCGCTGCAAATAAAAAAAGCCCCCGTTTTGGGAGGCTTTCGTTTTCGAAAAAACCGAGTGAAACCCGTATCGTCCCCTTCGCAAAAAAGAAAACGATACGAGAGCGGATCGAGACCGCTTACGGAACGTTCGCGAAATTGATGGTGATCGCGTCGATATAAGCCTGGGTCAACTCGTCCCAAGTAGATGCGGCAGGAGTGGTGGTAACGGTGGATTTTCCCGCGGTCCCCACTCTCGCATACAAACCGTCCACGCGCGTCGCGGGAATGAAGTCGGAAGGAATCGCATCCGCCGCCACACCCTCGTTTACGAATCCGTTGAAGTTGAACAGTCCGTACGCGGGGGTAAAATTCACGAACGCGTTGATCGTGTTGTTGCAAGTGACCGATTGTCCCGGTGTGATCGCCGCTTGTTCCAAACCTCCCTTTGCGGTGACGTTCAGACTTCCGTCCAATTTCTGACTGTAGGCGAGTTTATAATATTCTCGCCCGGCTCCGGGACAAAGTCCGTCGTTGCCCGTATACCCGAGAGCGGCGGTTCCCGCATTCACGGGAACTAGGTTCGCGTTTCCGTGAAAGCTGACCACGGATTTAAAACAGAAGACGGTCTGGTTGTCCATTTCCTCGAGAATCACCCTTCCCGTATCTACGTCCTGACCGAGCGCGTCCTGACCCAGGGGGCCTTTCCAAGAATACGTCTGAATCAGACCTTGATTCGCGAATCCGGTGACGACCGGTTGCACCACATAACTTTCGATCAACGCGGAAGCGCCGCCCCAACGGGAAGGCTCCAATCGACTCAACTGATACAACAGTACGGCCCCGTCCCCCGCGACGTCTCGCGGATTATCGTCGAAAAAAAACTGAAGCGCCGGTTGGTTGTCGGAAGTGGAACGCAACTCGAAAAAATTCGTAAAAGCAGCGGGAGCGCCTAACGTGCTCGGTTGATAGTTCACGTCGCCCGAATTCAACTTAAGACGAAGCGTAAAGGATTGTCCGTTGAAGTTCTGATTGGGCAACGTAAGATCCGCCGTGGTTCCCGCGGGAAATACGGTGCGAATCGAACCGATGAGCTCGTCCATAAACAGCGAATTTCCTCTCGCCCAAGTGGCCGATTGACGTACGAATCCCCAACTATCCGCAGTCGCATGCAAAGGTTGTAATAGATCCAGTTTAACGGGGAATGGTCGCGGAGAATCCCCTCTTACGAAAAAAGGAACTCGGTCCGTGCGGAAACTAAGACCCGCTCCTAAAAAAAGAACGACTGCGAATAAAAACGATTTCCAGTTTTTTTTCATGATTCGATTCCTCACTGCGCGATTCCTTTCGGAACGATGATAAAAAAACCGGTCTTACTTTGTTCGACATACGGTTGTTGTCCCGCCAACAACAGAAAAATCGCGTTCGTCGTATCGTCGTTTTTTTCTTCCTTTTTACAAGTTCCGAAAAAAAGGAAACCGAACAGCACCGCCGCGAACACTCCCGCGGAAAAAAGATTACGAAATCGATTCATACAGGTCCTCCCTCAAACCGAGGTTTTTTTAAAGTAACGTTTGTGGATCGTTTTTTTCCATGAAAGGGAATTGAATCCGTCTTTACGGTATCGTTACGACGACGCAAGGTCAAGTGAGTTTTTACGATTCACCAACCCTCGTTTCCCGAATTTCCGCAAACGATCCCCGCAAACGATCCCCGCAAACGGCCGTTTTTTTTAAACGAACAAAATGCCGACAATCCCAAACACAAACCGACGCGAGACAAACAAAGTCCGATACGTTAGACAACCTTTCTCGGAATCGATTTCTCGAATCGAAAAAACGAGCGGCGCGCACCCATCCCTTTCGAAGAAGACAAAGACGTCGCGTTCGGATACGCAGAAAGTCGGGAGTCCAGGGTTTGAAAACGAACTTCAATTACCCTACGAACGACATCCGCCGAAACTCAGAACGTATCCCAAATCATATTAGAAAAACTGCAAGTTTTCGAGAACGCTCGTGCGCTTCCTTTCTGAAACGTAGAATCGAAGGGACCGTCGTATCCGCGAACTCGAAAAAAACGGAAACGCCCACCGACCTATCTACGGCGATATCAAAAACCGTAAAACTCGAAAATCGATTCGCGTCGTTGAATACGAAAACGGATCCGTTGCGTTTTCGTATTCGGACACGGATGAATCCCTTTGTGATACAAACGCTTTTTATAGAAAGACGTAAACCTCCGTGAAATCCCGGATTTAATTCCGTTGACTTCCCCTTATCCGTAGAGAATCGTGTATGGAAGTTCCGTCCCGTTTGCACTTCGAGTCGGGCCTTATAAACTAAGAACAACTGGTATCGCGTTTTGAAAAAAATAATTTATTTCCTATTTCTTTTAATCCTCGTTCAACCCGCTGCGATTTTTTCCCAAGCGGCTCCCGAAACCCAAAACCCTCCTCCGCAGGAAAACGGAACCAATCCTTCCGAAACGGAAAACGCTCCTTCCTCCGAGGAACAAATCGTCTCCACCGTGAAAAAATTAATCGGGTTTATCCGTTACAAAAAAAACGAAAAGGCCATCGCGCTCGTGGACGTAAAACGATTCACCGCTCAACTTCTCAAATCCTCTCCGAAAATTTCCGACGCGGATAGAAAGGAATTCGAGGAGGCGATCTCCGAATTCATCATTCACCGTAGTTTTCCGATCGCTCACAAATACTTCGATAAGATCGATATCAATTACGAAAAACCAGTCATCAAAGGGGATAACGCGACGCTTGCCTCTTCGATCATATGGAACGGATCCGAACGGATCACATTTTCTTGGATCCTGGGAAAATCGGGCAACGATTGGTATGTTACGGATTTCTTAAGCGAAGGCAAATACGCATCCGAGACGAACCGGGTAAAATCCGTGGAACCTTCCCTCAAAAAGAACGGAATCAAACAGACGATCGCCCTGATCAAAAAAGAAGCTAAGAACTAAAACTCCATGAGAAAACTTCTTTCCAAACTCACAGATTCCATCCTTCTCAACCCGATCCGATCCTCCGGAGTTTTGGCGTTGTTGCTTCTGTTGTCTCTTTGGCAGGCGTCGAAACTTACGGTCAACAGTAACAATCTAGATCTTCTTCCGAAAGACAACCCTTCCGTGGTCAAAACGCAGAAAGTCATAGAGATGATCGGGGGAAACGGATTCTACATCCTGAGCATCAAGTTCAAGGACGAAAGGGGAATGACCGAACACCTGACCAAGGCTTTCGCCGCGAAACGGAGCGGGCAACCCGAAATCGCGGAAAAGGAACTGAAAGAGGCGGAAAAAGTAAAACAGAAAAACGTAATCTATTATAAGGAACGCGAAACCGCGATCAAAAAGGCTTCGGATCTTTTGAACGAAAGACTTCTCAAGGAAAAGGAATTCGTCCAATACATATCCTATCGATACAACGTATCCTTTCTACAGGATCGACTTCCCTTGTTTCTCAAAACGGAGGATTTGGTCGAGGTCCGCAAACGCGTAAAACGGAAAATCGACGAAGAAGTGGAACGGGCCAATCCATTCTTCATAAAACTTTCGAACGACGAATACAATCCGGACTTCAACGACATCTTAGGCAAATACCAGAAACTTGCAAAAAGGGATATATTCGACGAATATAATATTTCCCCGGATAAGGGAATGTTGATCTTTCTCATCAAACCGGCCGGATCCTTCACCAACATAGAATTCAACATCGCACTCGACAAAAGGATCAAGGAAGTCGTCTCGGAACTCGGTCTCGAAAAAAAAGGAGTTTTGGTCGGATATACGGGAACGTATCGACTCCACTTAGACGACTACGAAACCCTGATGGCCGCGCTCAAACCCATCGCGATCACTTCCTTTATCGGAATCGCGGTCCTGCTCCTTTTCTTTTTTAGGAACCCTCTTTTTATCCTAATACTTTTGGTTTCTCTGCTTTCCGGAATTCTGTTCTCCTTCGGATTGACCAAGATCGTCATCGGACAATTAAATTCAGTGACGAGCATCATCGCTTCGATTTTGATGGGGCTCGGTATCGACTACGGAATTCAGTTTCTCTACCGTTTTCGGGAGGAATACACTCGATCGCAGGACATGCTGCGCTCGATCAAAGATACGATCTATCACACAGGAATCGCCTCCTTTATCTCCGCGTTGACGACCACCTCCGCCTTCGTGGTTTTGGCCTTTTCGGAATTTCGGGGATTCAGCGAATTCGGAATCATCGCCACGTACGGAATTCTAATCATCGCCGTTTCGATGTACGGGGTGACCGCGTTGCAGATAACGTTGTTATTCCGTTTATTCCCTTCCCTAAAGAATAAATTCCTGCTTTCCACAAAGGAGCAAACCACTTCCCCGTTTTTATACCGCTTTTACAATAAACCGGGAATGTTGACGTTAGTCGTCGTTGCGATCGTAACCGTGATCTCCATCTTCAGCTTCAGTCCTGGAATCCGCTTTAATTACAACGGACGAGATCTGATGGTGGACAACCTGGACTCGGTCAATCTTTACGACGAGATCGGGGATCGTTTCGATATCAGTTCAGATCCGCAGGTAATCGTCGTAGATACTCTCGAGGAATCCGAGGCCGTTTTCGATTATATGACTCCGGTTCCAGACGAAATTGCCGGCTCCGTGGACCAAGTCGTTTCCCTTTGGAATTTCGTACCGCCCAAAGGACAACAACGCGCCAACCTGAAAATTCTCCAACAGTTGCAGAAGGATATGAAACCCGTGAAAGCGGGCTTCTTAAAACCGGAGCAGAGAAAGTATCTTCCCGTCGTTAAACGGTATCTTAGCGTAAAAGAATACGGAATCGAAGCCGTGCCGAACTATTTCAATTCCCAGTTTACGGAAGTGAAAGGTTCCAAAGAAAAGGGACATCTCGTTTTCATCTATCCGAAGGTGGCTCTTTGGCACGGACAAAAACTTCTGAAGTTCTTCGACGCGGTCGGAGAATTACATTATCCTAAACTATCCAGAAGGGTCCTCAATACTCTTTTGTACGATTCCAACGGCGGCGCCGCGAGCGTGGATCCGGTCCGGGACAAATGGAGCGCCTCCGAAGAAAAATCGATCGTAAGAGCGTTGAACACGTATTCGGCGAAGCAGTTTCGGGATTTGGGTCTTTTGGACGGAACGATCGATTTCATCCTGAAGGCGAGACCGTTCTCCTCCTTAACACAGGCCCGTTCCCACAAGTACGTTTCCAACACAGCGGGAAGTTTGATCCTTTTCGCCAACCTGATCAAAATCGTTCAGAGAGAAGGGGTGGCCGCGTTTTTGATCACTCTCGTTCTGGTAGTGATCGTTTTGATTCTTTTCTTCCGGGGAATCGTTCCCGCTCTGATATCCTTGATTCCCTTGGTTCTTGGAATTTTCGTGACACTGGGAATCATGGCCCTTTTCAAAGTTCAGCTCAACTTCATGAACGTTCTCGTCTTTCCCGTCATCATAGGATACGGAATCCAAAACGGGATTTATATCTACTATCGATTTAGGGAAGATCACGACGTTGTGCGCGCTATGTCCATGGTGGGGCCGGCTATCATCGCATCCACGTTAACCACTCTTGTCGGGTGGAGTTCCCTCTTGATCGCCGATCAAAAGGGATTAAAATCCATCGGCGTGGTCGCCTCGATCGGAATCGCCTCTTCTCTGCTCATCGCTTTGACTTTGGTTCCCGCAGTGCTCGAGATCGTATATCGTTCTCGAAAAGAAGAGGAAAAAGAATCCAAACCGCTCGGTTTTTCCGAAGAGGAAAACGAAACCTTCTCTGCGGAAACCGCGTCCGTTTCGATCGGAGAAAAATCTTCTTCTTCCAAAAAAAAGGAGAAACCGTCGGCTTCGATTCCCAAAAAGACGTCCTCGAAAAGGACGACCCCTAAAAAGAAAAAAGGATAAGGATATGTCGTTCAAATTCGGTTTCACGATCGTTCTTCTTTCAACATTCGCCAACTGCACGGTAAAATACGTAAAAAACGCACCCGACTGGGAAAACAGGCTGGGTACGTTCAAACGGATCGCGGTTCGGATCGCTCCGGAAAGCACCGCAGGAGTCGCGGAAAAAAAATTAGCCTCGAAAATCGCCGAGAATTATCTTTCACACCATAAGGAATTCATCATATACCCGTATCGTTCGGGAGAAGGGATCTGCGGAACCTCGGACAAAAAAGTCCAAGGAGTTTTTCAGATCGCGCTTAACGAGCGGGAGACTACGGACAAACTCAACCTTTCGATTTTGGGAAAGGTCGTCTCCTGCTCTAAAACGGAGATTCTATGGGAAGGTCTCGCCGAGAATTCGTATTCAAAAACCACGGAAGAAAATCAATCCCTGATCAACACCTATACGCAGTTATACGGAAAAGAGATTTCCGGAAAGGTGAACGGATACTTTTTCCTTCTGCAAAGTCTATTAGATAAACTGAATAGTCCGGTTTTGACGGAAGACGAAAAGGACGAAAAGATAGAAGTCGAAGCGAGGTGATCTCGTTTTCCCGCATTTCGACCGGAAAGTTTCGATCCTAAAGATAGGATCCTTTCCGGCAAAATTCATCCTCTTATTTCCTCCTGCCCACCGTTTCCGTTTTACCGTAGGTTTGCCCTAATTCGAAAAAAAAATCGTCCTTGATCGCGACCGGCGACCGCTAAGACCGAAACGATTTGGTCGATCGCACATTACGAAAAAACCCTCCGATCGTTTGTCGGAATCTTTTCGCACATCGCAAAAACTTAATAAAATCTCTATATTCAAACTTTCTAATTATATCGAAAAATCCGAAAGCACGAGGGGCGAAATCGAACGTCGCAACCGGACTTTCACTCCTCGCCTCCGACCCCTTTTTTTCCTCGTCGGATTGATTCGAAATACGGAACGCGATCCCGAAGCTGAAAACGTCCGAATGTTCTTCCGTAAAACGTCAAGAATGGCCATTTTATTCCACATTTGAACCGATTAATTCCTGTTATGTGAAAAGTTCTTGAAATTCGACAAGGACTTTTTCAAAGATGCAAAATCTTTGAGAGGGATTATGACAAAAATAAAAGTTACCTGTTTAGCCGTTTTTTTATCCGGCATTTTATCCTGTTCCGACGGTAAAACACCGAACGATCGAACGAGTTTCGTCTCCGACATACTTTCCACGTTACGAGTGGAAAAACCAGAATCCTTAGTTCGTAGATTCTATTCCTCTAATTTAGAAAATTCTAAAATTATAGGTTTGGATCTTCCTGATCGAATTCCCGGAAAATACATCGTAGTTTTCGACGAGACGCTTCCGAACAACGAGTCCTTTGCAAGATCCGCTTCGATCGCAAACGAATGGAAGGAAACCTACGACATCCAAGTGGAACATGTTTTCGAACACGTGTTAAACGGAATATCGATCCAGGCGAACGACGAACAAATTCAAACGATCGCAAAGGACGAAAGAGTCCGATATATCGAGGCGGACCAAATGCTCTTCCCTCACGAGGGAGAAAATCAGACCTTGATCAGTGCGGACCCGGCGGACTGGGGACTGGATTCGATCGACCAAAGAACGTTTAGCACCTTTAACGGCCAATATCATTACAGAACCAATTCAAGTCAGGTTCACGCGTATATCGTGGACTCGGGAATCAGAGCCACATTACTTCAGTTTGGCGGAAGGGTTTCCGGGGGAGCCAGCTTTGTCAGCGACGGAAGAGGAACCGACGATTGTTCCGGTCACGGAACCGGAGTCGCTTCCATCGTCGGGGCCAATCCGTTATTTACCGGAGCGGAAACGGTAGGAACCACTTTACCGAAACTTCATCCGGTTAGGATCTTCCCTTGCGAAGGTGGAGCGACAAGCAGCAATACCATCAAGGCTTTCGATTGGATTTTCGCGAATCACGTAAAACCCGCGGTTGCAAATTTGAGTTTCGGAAAAATGGGAAGCGGTACATCCGCGAAAAAATCGGCTCTTACAAAAATGATCAACGCGGGAATCACGGTCGTCGTCAGCGCCGGTAACGACGGATTAAACGGTTACGGAAGTAGTCCGTATTGTTCGGATTATTTCCCGGTGAACGTTCCCGGAGTAATCACCGTATCCTCGGTGGACGTAGACATCAACCGAGCTCCCGACGCCAACGTCGGAGATTGTATTCACGTTTTCGCACCGGGAGAATACGTTTCTGCGGCAACGATGATGGATGGAACCTTTCTCGCATCGGGCACCTCCTACGCGACTCCGTTCGTATCCGGAGTCGCCGCTATGTTCCTCGCCGAAAACCCGCAAGCAACTCCGGCTCAAACGAAAAAAAGAATCGTCGATACCGCTACAAGATTTGTCGTCGGAGGCGTCCCAACACTACATCATTCGAACAGATTCATTTATTCGCTGTTAGACGCTCCGGAAGGTTTGGTAAACTTCGGAACATACATGCCGCTCGGAATCAACGTCATCAACGAACAATGTAGGGGCGCAAACACGGTCGAATGGACGAGACCTTTGTCCGGAGGAACTACATTCAGTTACGAAGTTGCAACATCACCATACAAAGACTTTCACGCAAACGTTACCGTTCAGGGAATATACAACAGCGCTTCAACGAAAGTTACCGCAGGTGTCACCGTAACGATCGGACAACAAAAATTCGTTCGAGTAAGGGCAAGACAACAAATCGCTCCATACGCAAATTGGAGTCACCCCATTTACTCGGAAACGGCTGCTACCTACTTCAACGGTTGTTTGTGAAAAACGAGTGATACGACAAAACGGGACACAAGTCCCGTTTTGGGGAAAACCTTTCAGGCAAACGGCGGATTATTTGGAGGAAGGGACGGATAACGTTTCCAGAAAGGTGTTGTATTCCACACATTCCGGAATTTGATACGTGACGATGGAACCGCAGTCGGCACGCTCCACACTTTTGATACAAAGTTCCGCGTCCAAAACGAGGCGGTCGCTGAGTTTTTTGAGAACGATCGGTTCCGATTTATCGTAATCGTAATTGAAATCGCTATAACACTGAGCGTTATCCGGATACGTCAGAGCGGCTTCCTTTCGCAATTTGCCTTCCAAAGAAGCGAGATACGGTTCCTTACAACGATTCATCTGAGAACAATACGCATCCGCCACCTTTTTATAAACTTCCGAAGATACGGATTGGGTGGCGGCCCCGTTTTTGCCACAGGAAACCGTAAAAAAGGCAGCGTTTAAAAGCAATGAAAGTTTCGGCAAAATACCGCGCATAACGAAAGGATAAAGAGGAAAGTCTCTTTGGCAAGTTTTTTCCTAAAATGATCCGGGAATCGGACCGACCTTTTTTGCCTGACGCGCACGTTTACGAATTCGGATCGATCGAAAACAAACGGGCGCTGTTTTCCAAAAAAACTTTCCGTTTGATTTCGTCGCTCAACGCTGAATTCAACAGATTACAAATCGGATGACTGAGCGCATACGGAATACTGGGAAAATCGGAACCGAAATGAACCCGGTCCGGGAATCTTTCGATCACTTCCAGATACGGATCGGTGTCCGTTCCCGTCGCGAGAAAATCCACGAAGACCATCGTCGTATCCAAACGCAGTTCCGGAAAAATCGAAAGCAATTCCGCGTATTCCCAAACCTCCGAAGTTCCCATATGCGCCACGATAACCTTCAGTGTCGGATAACGTTCAATGAAGGTTCTGAAATAACGGATATTCGTATAAGGCCCGGGCAAAGGTGCGTCTCCCGAATGGATCACGAGCGGGATCGATTTCTTTTCCAGATAGGAAAACGTGGAGGAAAGTTCTTTCCGCGTCAAATCCAGGCGACCCACCTCACAATGAAGTTTAAATCCGCGGAATCCGTAATCTTCCACCGCGCGTCTTACGTATTCAAGGCAACCTTCTTCCGGAAAAAACGTGCCGAATAAAATCGCGTTCTTCGTGTTTGCGTGTGTTTCGAACGTCCAACGGTTGAGACCCTCGGCCATCTTCTCCTTATGAGCGTAGTTGAGCGTGGTAAAATGACGGATTCCGTTTTTGCGAAGCGATTCCAATCTCGCGGTTTCGTTTTCCCGATACGCGATCTCCCAGTGAACTCCGTCGAACCATTTCCAAATCCGTTTCATCACGTATTCCGGAAAAAAATGCGTATGAACGTCTATGATAAACGGAAGTCCGTATTTTTGAAGAAGCGGCAGATGTTCCGGCGCATCGTCGTCCCGAAGCGGAGGCATTCGATCGGGATGTTTCCAAGGGAACGGGGATTTTTCCGGACTCCTACCGGAAGAGGAAAGATAATGGCAACAAGGAAGCATGGTGGAAAACGTAACGTTCAAGGAACGGGAGTCAACCCATTGTCTTTTTTTCTTGACCCTCTCGGAAGAAAGGAGAGGCTACTTGAAATTTTCAGAGGTAGTTATGAATCCCATCTTCCAGGCGTTAAAAATCGGAACCGTATTTTTTTGGATTATAGTGGTCGCAAATCTTGCCGGCGCGGTTTCCCTCGGTGAACCGGTCGATTATCTTCTGCGATTGGTGGGAATCGGAACGCTCACGGTGCATCTTTTCGAGATCGCCTATTTCTGGTCGGTCTTAAAACACAAGTCCGCTCGCCCGTATCTCGATTCGCTTCAGATTTTCGTGTTCGGGGTCTTTCATCTGATTCCGTTAAAGAATCGTTAGGCGGCACTTCGTTTATTATTTTAAAGTCGTGCTTTTCTTTTTTTCTCCGTTCGTTTTGGGGTTTAGGACGTAACGCTCCAAAACGAATCCTTCCACGATTTTTTTCTCCTCCAACGAATATCGACCGGACCGAATCGGATATTTCGTATCGATCCATTCCTCGTAAAAATCCTGGGGAGCGTTGATGTCTTTCGGCGGAGTCGTTCCGAAATAAAAAACCTGAATTCCCGGAACTTGTTTTTCGGCGAGGACGGCCTCCAATTCCTTCCAAACGGTTTCGTCCTTTGCCACGAAATGAGGTTTGTCCAAATAAGAAGTGGAAACCAAAAACATATCGAACAGACTTTTGTGAACGACGGGATACTCCGGATAAGAAGCCCATTCTTTTTGAAGGAGGTCGTGATGTTTTTTTACGAAATCAACGACTTGCAGATTTTTCCTCGTGTGATACAAGGAAAAGAAAATCTGCAATATACATAAAATATAAAGTAGATACGGAATCGGCTTTTTCGTTTCCGGCACGATCGAACGTAGAATCGCTCCGGCGAGTAGAATCAGGCAATAATAAGTGATTTCCGTAAACCGTAAACCCGCGTATAAACCTCCGGGATTGTACGGACTAAAGGCCTGAACGAAAGCCATACCCGAAATAGCCGTAAAAAGAAGCAGGAAATACATTGCGGTCGTTTCCCTTTTTTTCCAGATAGGAAACGCGAAAACCGCGGCCAACATGGGAATACAATATTCCAACAGACCGACTTGTATCGAAGAACCCCAAAAATAACCCTTGAGAAGTTCCAGCTTAACCGACCAATTTAACTTTAGAAAATCAGAATATGATAATTTACTTCTGATTCCCAAAATCGCGCCGAATTCGATATAATTCGAAAACGAAAACACGAAACCACCGACCAAAAATCCGATCACGAGAAATCTGAATTTCTTCAAAAGAACCGGAAAGGAACGTTTCGAAAAAACCAGAGTTCCGATTCCGAGAGAGGAATAATAGAACACACTTTCCGAACGCAAAAAAACCGCCAAAGAACCTACGATTCCGCAGAATAACGAGACCCAGACGACTTCGTCCGTTTTTTCACCCAGTAGGTTCAGGGTTCGATCCAGAAAAAAAAGAAAACACACGTTCGAGATTACGGTTTCCGAATATTCGAAACCGGAATTTTGAGGATAACCCGTAAGCGCCAAAATAAAAACGACGATTCCCAAGTTCTTGGATAAACCCAGACTTGTGGTCGCGATTCGATACGTCAAAAAGGCGGCCAAAAAATAAAAAAGCAGAATCGCCGAATTGAGAAAACGATATCCCGTCCAACGATACAAAGGCGCGAACATCTGCGAAAAAAAAGAAGGATATTGAAAGCGGCACGTGTTTTCGGAACGGGTTTCCTCCGTGTATACCACCCAAGGATAATGAAACGGAAAATAACGAAACTCCGGATCGAATTCGCGTCCCGCATAATAACAACGATGATCCGAAAGACCGTTTGCTGCGTACTGCGCCGTCTGATACGTTTTGATCTGAGCGTCGGTTTGAATGAGAGGTGCGACACCTCCGTCCCAGCGTGCGCGTTTCCAAACGAACAAGAGAACGAGCGACACGGCGAGCACACGGAGCAGAATCGAAACTGACTTTTGAAAGGTCGGATTTTGGAACAATTTCTGCATAAAGGTTTTTATCCGGTTCTTCGTTATACGACGATTAGGCGGTTGTTTGACTCCGATTCGAAAATTTCTTCCCGGTCCAAACTTTCGTTTTTTCCGAATCGGCGACGATCAAAGCCAGTGACCGCCTTTCGGAACGTATTTCGGGGAAAGCCCCTTTTTAAAAAAAGCCTTTTTGGATTGTATCAGATTGTAATATACGATGTGGCGTAACGCGGCCACCCCGTCCTTCCAAGTGATCTTTTTTCCTTCTAGATAATTTCTCGGATAATACGAAATCGGAAATTCCTGCACACGGATTTTCAGCCTGGCGATCTTGGCGGTGACCTCGGGTTCGAATCCGAACCGTTTCGATTCCAGGTTTACGTTCTGAATGATCTCGGTCCGAAAGGCCTTGTAACAGGTTTCCATATCGGTAAGATATAGACCGCTTAGAAAATTGGAAACGACCGTAAGGAAACGATTGATGAGATAATGAAACGTACGATGAACCTGTCTTCCGTCCTTCTTAAAACGCGAACCGAACACGACGTCCGCTTTTCCGGAAATCAAAGGTTGAAGCAACATGGGAATTTCTTCCATATCGTATTCGAAATCCGCGTCTTGAACGATCAAAAAATTTCCAGTCGCAGCCTCGATTCCCCATTGTAAGGCCGCCCCCTTTCCCTGATTTTTTTCCTGAAGAAGAATTTGATGTTCGGATCGAAAACGAAACGATTGTAGGATGGAACGCGAATCGTCCTTGGAACAATCGTCGATAAAAATCAACTCCTTTGCGGTGGGCAACGCCAGAGCGTCGATCCGCTCCAGAAATTCCTCCAGATGACCGGACTCGTTGTAGATCGGTATGACAAGGGAAGTTTTATTCGCCGCGTTTTTCGAGACGAGTGGGGAGGATTTTTTTTTCTTAGCTAAGGCCATTCCCTATACAATTCTTACATAGATTTGAAATCGTCAACGGTTTAACGTCGTCGGAAAACCCGCATCCGCGTCGATTCGAGCGAATACCGATCCTATCTAAGAACGAGAAATCCGGTTTCCGACAGAAAAGAATGGCGAATCCTGCCGTTCCAGGACGTAGCGAAAAACGCGAACGAGTTCGCCGCAACGCCGAACCCGCAGCCTCCTAACGAAACGGGAACGCGGACTCCTTCGGGAAAACACGGAGGATATTTCCGCCAAAGAAGTATTCTACGACGACTGAAACCGTAAAAAAAAGGATCCGAGACTCGATCTCCGAAACCCGATCCTACATCGAAGAAGCGTGATCTTTCGTCTAACGCGGTAATCGATTTAGAATATCAGAATATTCTTGAGCCATTCCGAGTACGACGTCCTTTGCGGGAATCAAACCCTCGATCTGGGCGACACCGTGTCCCGCGGACCATATGTCCCTCCAACGTTTGTATTCTTGGTCCAGATTCTGCGACTCTCCGCTGTGCGAGAGATCGCCCGCTTTCTCCACGGATTTTTTCAACCAGTTTGCGGGAATACCCGAAATTTTCTCGGTATAAACGATCTCTTCCGGTCCGGATTCGATGAGCATCTGTTTGTAGGCTTCGGAGGCCATCGCTTCTGGTGTGGCGATCAAACGTGTTCCCACGTAAACCGCGTCCGCACCCAAAGCGAGCGCAGCGGCCATCTGTGCTCCTCCTGAGATCGCTCCCGCTGCGATTAGAGGAAGACCGACTTCTTTTTTGAGATACGGAAATAAACTGAACGGGGACGTATTTCCGGCGTGTCCTCCCGCTCCCTGCGCCACAGCGATAAGAGCGTCCGCACCCGCCTTGGCGACGATGTTGGCGTGTTTTAGCGTGGTCACGTCGCAGAAAACTTTCGCGCCTACACTTTTCGCTTCGCTGACGACCGTCCTAGGACTTCCCAAACTCGTGATCAAAAGTTCCACCTTAGCATCCAAAACTACTTCGAGTTGTTTGGACCAATTGGGATTGTGCGCTTTGTGGAGGATAAGATTTACCCCGATGGGTTTTTTCGTTTTAGAACGGATTTCCTGAAGACCTTCTTTGAGTTGTTCCGGAGAACGATAGTTGAGAGAAGGAAAACAACCGATTCCCCCCGCTTCGGAAACGGCTACTACCAAATCCGGATACGAGACCAAAAACATGGGCGCTCCGATGATCGGCAGATCGATTCCGAGGAGTTCGGTGATACGAGTGTTCAATTTCATTCTGGGAATTCTTCGTACTCGACGCTTTAAAGCAAGGAGGATTTTTCTTCCCAAACCGAAAGCGTTCGGAAATTCTGAACGTATGATCGTAATCGTATCCTCGTATAAGGTTCTGGAAGAAAAGATAGAACAGTTCAAACAAGTGAGTGCGGAAATGGCGAAGGAATCCGTCGAAACCGAAGAAGGCGTTCTAAAACTCGACGTTTTACAAGCCGACGGAGATCCGGCGCGTTTTTTATTTATAGAAGCCTACCGAAACGAGGCGGCCCGTAAAAAACATTTGGAAACTCCTCAATTCGTTTCTTGGAGAAGAGCCGTGCCGGAATGGTTCAGCCAAGGAAGCACTTCCATCCAATATCTTCCGATCCAAACCGATCTTCAGAAATAAGTTTTTTCGAATTCAACCCGCGAGAAAATACGTGGACACGATCCCCTTTCCTTTGATGTCCACTTCCCCTCTTCGTTCCAATCGAAACAGATCGGAGGAAGCCTTGTGGAATTCCTCGGTAACGTGTATCTTTCCCGGAAGTCCGTGCGATTCCATCCGCGAAGCGAGATTGACCGCGTCTCCCCAAAGATCGTAGATGAATTTTTTCCTTCCGATCACTCCCGCCACGACCGGTCCCGAATGAATGCCGATCCGTATATTCAAATTTTCGCGGATCAATTCCTCGTTCGTGTTCACTTCGCGGATGATGTCCAAGGCAAGGTTGCCGATTCTGGCCGCGTGATCTTCGCACGCGATCGGAATTCCCGCAGCGGCCATATACGCGTCTCCGATGGTTTTGATCTTTTCCACACCTCGTTTCTCCGCGAGTTCGTCCAAACGGGAGAAAAAACGGTCGAGCAGACCGGCTAGTTCGTCCGGAGATTTACGGGCGGCGAGCAGAGTGAATCCTACGATGTCGGCGAACAGGATCGAACATTCGGAGAAATATTCCGAGATCTGCGAACTTTCGTTTTTGAGGCGATCCGCGATGACGTCCGGAAGAATGTTTCTGAGCAGAAGATCCGACTTTTCCTTTTCGCGTTCCAGATCCTTGGTCTGCTCCTCGATCGTTTTAGCCTGAAGAAACAACTTACGAGTCGTCAGCTCGAGAGTATAACCCGCGATGACCGCGAAAAATTCGGAAAACCATATTAGAAAACTGTAAATCATTTTCTCCTGAGAACCTAAAAGGGGATCGTTTAAAAGAAGAAATTGATACGCCGCGAGATACGAGGAAGTGCACAAAAACGCAGGAAGCGTGCGGATCCTCAAAACCAAAAACGCGTAATAAGCTACGATGATCAAAACGGTAAGTAGAATCGCGTGTTGACTCCGGATAAAAACGAAACCAACGAACACCGCGACCGCCCCCCCCATCAGATTCGAAAAAACGGAGAACGGAACCATCCATCTGCGAAAACGAGGGAACGTGCTCGTAAAAAGCGCCGTTCCGAAAAGACCGCTTCCGGCCATAATCCAGAGAACTCTCTGATCCCGGATCAGGAGTACGTCGTAAAACAAAACGAACACCGCGACGTAACCGATCATCGCGGAGATCGCGCCGATCCGAACGAACGTGGCAATATGATTCCGAAGAAAAAATCTGAACTCGGCTTCGAGTTTCGGATCCAAAAAACGGAGGATATAACTCTGGAACATGGAGCGCAATCTTCCCCAAAGTAGAAACGGTTGCAAGCCGCTTTTCTCCCCTCTTTGACTTGACAAGGATTCTAGAGTGTCATATTCTGTAACCGGAAGTTTTACAGAATATGACAAGTCGGTTCACAGTCGCGATCCACATTCTTTCCCTGCTTTCGTTGAGCGAAGGAAAGACGAGGACCTCGGAGGAATTGGCCGAAAGTGTCAACACCAACCCTGTGGTCATCCGTAAGATCCTGTCTCTTTTGAAAAACAAAGGAATCGTCCGCAATCAGATGGGACCTAACGGCGGTTATATTCTCGCCAAACCATCGGGAGAAATCACTCTCCGGGAGATATACGAGGCCATCGACGAAAAGATCTTTCAGATGCATTCCAAAACTCCCAACAAAAAGTGCATCTGCGGCCATTCCATCCAACCCATACTCACCAAAGTCTACGAAAAAGCGGAACGGGTGTTGGAGGACGAACTCGGCTCCACCAATCTGGATTCGATCACCAAAGAAATCCTCACCTTCCCCAAACGCTGACATTTCTTTTTTATTTTGTAACTTTTTTGAATACAAATCAAGAAGTCCGGGTCTAAACCTTAACCGGAGGTTTACTTTTATGATCGAATGGGTGCAGGCGAATTCAGAGTTACCGGGGAATCGAAACGTTCCGATTTCACAAACGGGAGAACGCGACGAAGAACTGATGGATTCGTATTCCAGAGCGGTCATACACGCCGTGGAAACCGTAAGTCCCGCTGTAGTTCATCTCAAGGTCATCGGAGCCCGCTCCGGAGGAGGTTCCGGTTCCGGGTTTTTGATTTCACCCGACGGATTCATCGTAACCAATCAACACGTCGTGGAAAATTCCTCGACGATCAGCGCCGAATTTCCGGACGGTCGAAGTCTCAAAGCGATGAAGATCGGAGAGGATCCGATGACCGACATCGCCGTACTCAAAGTTACGAGCGATCGATATCCGTATCTGCAATTCTCCGACCCCACCTCCATACGACCCGGGCAACTTGCGATCGCGATCGGGAACCCTCTCGGTTACGAATCGACGGTCACCGCGGGAGTCGTGAGCGCCCTCGGAAGAAGTCTTCGATCTCGTTCCGGAAGATTGATCGAAGACGTGATTCAAACCGACGCCGCGTTGAACCCGGGAAACTCCGGAGGACCTCTCGTCAATTCGAAGGGACGATTGATCGGAATCAACACCGCGATCATACCTTCGGCTCAGGGAATCTGTTTTGCGGTGGGCTCCGGTACCGCGGAATACGTGATCACTCGTCTGATGAAGGACGGTTTTGTAAAACGCGGTTATCTGGGAATCGCCGGTCAGAACCAAAACGTTCCCAGTCTATTAAAGATTTTTAATAAACTGGAACAGAATTCGGGCGTTCTGGTTTTGGAGATAGAATCCTCCTCGCCAGCCGCCTCCAGTCTATTAAGAAAAGGTGATATGATTCTTTCCTTAAACGATAAACCGGTACTTTCCATAGACGACATGCATCGAACCCTGGACGAATCCACGATCCGCAGAGAACTCCCCATACGGGTTCTGCGCGAAGGTTCTTTGAGAACGTTCCGGATCCGCGTAGGAGAGATCTAAGAGAAGGATTCTTTTAAAGGGGAGTGTCGATCGCGAGGATTTCCGAATCCTCAGAAAAACTCACTTCTATCTTCGGGGACGAAAGCAGACCGAGTCCGTCTCGGGCGGAGATTTTTTTTCCGTCTATTTCCGCGGAACCGGAAATCAGGAAAAAGTAAACTCCTCCGTTTTCGTTTTTTGGAATATAATCGATCTTTGATGTTCTTTTTCCGATCGCAAGGGAAAAACTCACCTTTTGATTGATCCAAACGGCTCCGTCCTCCGAATTCGGAGATACGACGGTCTGAAACCTACCGTGCCGTTGGGAGGGATCGAATCGTTTCTGTTCGTAACGCGGGACGATTCCGGTCCTTTCGGGCAGGATCCAAATCTGCAGAAAGTTCACTTCTTCCGAAGGAGACGCGTTGAATTCGGAGTGAACGATTCCCGTTCCCGCCGACATGATCTGCACTTCGCCGGGGCGGATCACGGAATGATTGCCTTCGCTGTCCTTATGCTCGAGACTTCCGTACAACGGAATCGATACGATCTCCATGTTCTCGTGAGGATGCGGAGGAAAACCTTTTCCTCCTAGGACGATATCGTCGTTTAATACCCTGAGTTTTCCGAATTGAATTCGGTTGGGATCGAAGTACGAGCCGAAACTGAACGAATGTCTGCTTTTGAGCCATCCGAAGTCCGCTTTTCCCCTGGTTCCTTGTGCGTGATAGATCGTTTCCATGATTCTCCTTGTGCATTAGACGCGCCTACGAGAGAAGGAGGATTCATTTTTTTGAATATGAATTCAGAGAAATAAAAAACGGATCCATCCCGCGACGAAACCCAGAAAAAAACCGAGTACACTTCCGTTGATCCGGATCGATTCCAAAACGTTCCTAGTTTTCCATTCCAGATTTCTTCTCAAATCCTTCGGATCAAGACTCTGAAGACGTACGGTGATCTGTTTTCCAATATAACCGGAAACTCCCTCGTCGATCCGCTTTTCCACGAACTCCAATACGGAACGAAGAGGGGTATATTCCTGCAGAGTGGATATTTCTCCGATCTCTTTAAGATGTGTTTGGATTAATGCGACCAAAAGACGGCTCGCCTGTTCCTTTAAAAAACCGGTCAAAGAACGGACCGCTTTATCCCTTTGTTCCAAGGAAAGTTCGTTCCAAGAGGAGATATAAGTTTCCGTGGAAGCGGCCATCAGATTGACCAACTTTTCGATCGTCTTTTCGTCCTTCGATTCGATCGCAAGCCCTTGTTTGACGTGAGTTCCGTATTCTTTGAGTTTTTTTGGAAAATCGACTACTAGGTTCAACACGACCTGTGCGACTAAATTCATTTTTCCTAATATTTCCTGAAGAAGCGAACGGAATTCCTCCGTATCCGCGACGCGGATCATGGATTCGCCGATCAAAAGTTTGATCGTGTCCATGATTTCCTTTTGACGATTCAGCTCTTTGAGAAGAGCGACGTCGGTTCCCGAAAATTCGTAATGAACTATGTAATCGACGATGTCTTCCTCCACCTTTTCGAAAAGGTTAAAAACCACTTCCCGCGTTTTTTCCTCGTTTCCGAAAGTCTCCGATAAAACGCGATACAAATCCTCCCTCGTGTCCGAGTCTTCCAGGACGGAACGGATTCTGGAACGGATCACTTCGTGATGTAACAGATCACCCGCCACCCAATTTCCTATTTCCGAAGCGAGAGTGGCGCTATCCTCTTCGATCGCTTTGTACGTTTTCCAGACGGCGAACCAATCACAAAGACCTCCGATCAAACCTCCTTCCAACGCCGAAAGAAGAATTTTGGACCAGACGGATTCAGTTCCCCAAAAAGAAACCGAAAGGATTCCGCTTCCGAAAAGGATCAGAAGAAGATGGGATAAAAGTTGTCTTCTCCTGTAAGGGGTTTTGGCGGAACCCGGGGAGGAAACCGGCATCAGTTTTGAAGTTTCCTTCGATTCAAAAACGTGGCTCCGAAAAACAGAATCGGGAGTAATAACTGGATCAAGGTGACGAAATATGATCGAATATCATAAAATACGAATGTATTTTCGGAGGACTTCGAGCAGAAATACGATTGTCCTTCCAAGGTCCGGTGAATCGTTTCCCCCGCGGCGGATTTCCAGAGCGGAAAAAATCCGGATCGGATCACGGTCGGAGAACAAACCTCAGACGAACCGACCGTTTCGGAAACGTTTTTCCCGCTCGACGGAGAACTCCATACGATTCTGGAATTGTCCCAGAGATACGGATACACGGTCCCGTCCCCGATCGTTTCGGAAACCGAGGAGGCCTTTGGCGGGGCGTTTTTTTTCGACGATATTATCGACTTGGATCTCTGCGCTTCTTCGATCCGCGTTCTTTCGGCGTAAAACGCGTTCCATTCGTTTACGGTAAACGCACCGGAAAAGGATCCTTTGTCCGCCTCGTATTCTTGCGCCGTGACCGGAACCGGATGGATTGTAGAACGACCGGAATCGGATGTGAGAAGGAATTCCGACAGATCCTCCGCGGAAGGCGCTCCCTTTTCCGAAACGTCGTCGAACAGAAGGGCCGCCGGTTTTTCGGACAACACCTCCACTATCGGGCGTTCCAACTTCAATTTCCAAACGATCCATTCCCCTCGCTTTTCCCGTTCCTCGAAGAATTCGGGAGCGGCCGCGGCCAGACGATGCAGGGACTCGGATCGCAAAACCGCATACGAAACGCCCCGATCCCGAAGCAGACGGTAAAACAGACGTGCCAACTTCTCCTTTTCATAAACCGGATGAGTTCCTGCGGTTTTCTTTTTTTGGGTGTTGCGTTTAGGCCCTTGTGAAGGGAAAAGATTTACTATCTCCTCCGGAGTAGCGGGGAGGGAAAATTCATAACGATTCTGTAATATTATATTTCTATGATATGACTTTCGGATCAAAACCGACATCCATCGAAAATCCCCGTCGGAATTTCCCGAAACCTCTTCCGATGCGAAAAGCGCTCCGTCCGCGGTTTTCGAAAATATACGGCTCCATTCTTCCCGATCCTTCCATACTTCGGAGGGATTTTTCGATATGTTTTCCATCCCGGAAGGAGCTCCGGGAATCGCGACGATAAAGCGGAAGGTTCCGAGTAAAAACAGGATCAATCCCGCGATCAGTTTCCATTTTCCGGAAGGAAGGTTCTTGAGAAAAAAACGGGCGGTCACAAGCGCGGATAACGTAAGAAAAACGAGGGAAACGTTGAGGGCCGTATACCACTTTACGTGTAACCAAGGAAAGATCATCGCCAAAGAGGAATCCGTCGCCGTCCAGTAGAACAAAAGGGTTCCGAAGATCAAAAATCGGGAAATCGGTGGCAGAAGTTTCCGGATAAACAAAAGACGGATACCCACCACAAAAAGTACCGGAAACAGAAGATGGATCCAATACTGCTCCCAAAACACCGCCTTCATCGCGTGAAAAAATGTTTCCGGTTTGGAAATGGAATCCGAAAATTCTTCGCCTAACAACGATAAGAGGCCGTTCACCGGAAACGATACGGGCGGATTCTGCAAAAACGGAATATACGCGAAATAATTCCACAAAATCGGAAACGCGAACACGAACGGCAGAAAAAAGATCAGTAGAATTTCCGGAATCGAAAATTCGTCCTTGTAAAACAGAAAATAAACTCCCAAAGAAATCACGTAAAACAGGGACATTTCGTAATGGGAATAAAATACGAGAGCCCCCGCGGTTAGATTTTTGGCGAACGAGGACAACTTTCCCGTATGCCGAAACTTCTCCAAATAATACAACGCGAGAATCGAAAATCCCAAACCGAGACAAAAAGAAACCGAATTCTGAAAGACACCCACGATTCCCGCGCCGACGGTTCGATCGCCCGGATACAAAAGGTAGAACAACAATCCTGTCAAAACCAGAAGCGCATTGCCCGGACTGAGATTGGTTTCGGTCAGAATATAAAATCCCAGTTTCAAAAAAGCATAGGAAAATAAAAACAGAGTCAGAAGAATTCCGAAGTTAAACGAAACCTCGAGCGGAAGAAAAAACAATAAGAACGTATGAAAGAAGGAGACGAGAAAAAAGAAAAACGGGGATTGAAAGTAGAATGTGGGACTTCCTCCCTGCAAAAAACGATCGTAACCGGAGGAAAGAAAATTCCGAAACAGGATTTGGTAATCCTGAGCGATCAAAAATTGATTTTGCAATGAGACCGAATCGGGAACCCGATCCGAAATCAAAAAACGGAATTCAATCGTGAGAAAAAGAAATACGAGAAAGAAGACGAGAGGTTTTCTCGCGGCATGAGGAATTTTCCATTTCCTCCGAAAGATTTGCATGGGATGATAGTTTTAGGAAAGCCGGTTTTCTGACAAGCAAAACGAATCCGACCGATTCGGCTTTCCGAGGATCGGAGAAAAATTCTATTCTTCCCTTGCGTTTTCCTCTACGTATTTCCTAAATTCCGCTTCCGACATCTTATCCGCATACAGGGGATATAAGGCTGCGATCAATTCTTCTAAGGTGGGGAATTTTGCTCCGTCCAGTTTGTAAGCCATACGCGACTCCTTGAACTCTACCGAATCTAAAAACAAAACCGGACGACCGATGACTTCCGATCGATTCTGCTTCGATTGCCATGATTTTGAAAGCGTCTTTTCCATAAATCCAAAAACTCGGGTTCATCCGGAATTTGATCGTTCGATCGCAAGTAAGGTGATATCGTCCTTTTTAAAATCGGGCAGTCCCAAGGAATCGGCGAGTTCGGTCAAAGTATCGCAGATCGTTTGCAAACTTTCTTGGGATTGAGTTTCTATCGTTCGTTCGATCGAAAAATTCTCGTATTCGCTTTCCGAAAAAATGAATCGATCCGGCAAACCGTCCGTGAAGAAAAACATTCGAAATTCGGAGGAAAGAGTTTCGACCGTCTCTTCGTAACGATGATTCGGAATCATACCGGCATACGGTCCAATCCTTTGTACGGTTTTGGCTTCTCCGTTTTGAAACAAAATACAGGGAGGATTTCCCGCGTTCGAAATTCGAATTCGATTTTCCTGAAGATCCAAATCGGCGATCATCCCGGAAAAAAAAGGACTCATGTCCCCTACACGCGCAGAGAATCGTTCGGACAAAGCCGTGAGAAGATCTCCGGGAGAAAGTTCGGGATCGAAGATGGAATCGTATTCACTTTGAATTACGACCGTTACGAGAGAAGCCTGCACCCCGTGACCGATCGCGTCGGCGAGAAATATCCGTATACGTTGTGGTCCGATGCTGCGAACCACGTAAAAGTCCCCGCCGACCTGTGAGATCGGTCGATACGCGGTGTGGATTCCGATTCGATTTTTTACGAGGAATTCGTTTTCAGGAAGTTCCAGCAAATCGATCTGCAGTTTTCCCGCGATCGTAAGATCCTCCTCGATGGAGCGTAACGCGTCCTTCAGTCGTAACGTCCTTTCCTCCACCATTCGCTCCAAATTTCTGGAAAGTTCCAAAAGCCTCTGCATGTTTTTGGAATTCCGCACCGACAAGGAAACCGACTGCGCCGCAAGAAATACGAAGGTTCCGACCGAAGAATAATAACCCGTTTCCACGAAGTAATTTACGTAGAGAAGATCATTGATCATCGCCAAATAGATGAAAACGAAACCCGCGAGAAGAATCCTGGAGCCTTCCCGTTTTTTGTATGCGGCCCGAATGAGGGTGATCAAACCCAAACTCCCCGCCACGAACGCGTTTAGATAATACAAGGGGATCGTATGTGTGAAGATCCGCATCGGAAAAAAAACCACTACACCCGAAGCGATCAGCGAAATCCACCAAAGTACGTCCACGAAAACACGTTTCAAATCCCTCGGATAAAGGGAAATTACGTAGTTCAGAAAAACGGGCACGGAAAGATAAAACGTCAAATATTCGGTTCTAAGAATATTCTCATAATTGAATATTTCCGTATATTCCAGAACGACCCTGTTTCCGGCGACGACGGAACGAATTCCCATCAAAAGGCAAAACAGACCGAAATAAAGCGACTGAGTTTCCTTTTTCCTCATGAGATAAAAGATAAGATGAAGAACGGACATGACCAGAAGCCCGCCCGCCAAAAAACAATCGGCGCGCAACGAACGATTCCAACGGTCTCTGACCGTCTCGGATTTTCCCAGGAATATCGGAGACCAAAACCCCCCGAGCCGAAGATCTTCATTCGCGATTTGTAATACGATTCCGATTTTTTTTCCGGAAGGTTGAAATTCCAAAAAACGCGGCCTGATTCCCTCCTCTACGCGCAAAACCCTACCCTCTTTGTCCCGAACGATTTCTCCGGAAACGGAAACGAGTTTATCGTCCAAAAACAATTCGTACGCGGAACTCTGATCCGGAAGAATCAACCCCAAAGGACCGGAAATTTCCGGAAGTTTTACGTCGAGGACGTAACTTCCGAATCCTTTTCCCTTTCTGGAATCCCCGTTCCAAGTGGAAGGAACGTATACGATCTCGGAAACCCCGCCTTCGTTTTCGTCAGGATGCGGTTGTGAAAAATATTTCCAACGTCCCCAATAAAAAGTCCATTCCCCGCGCAAAACCAAACCGTCCCGGTCGAAATTCCAGGAAGAGGCGTCTAAAACTCCGGACTCCGCGATCGGCGCCCGATTTTCGGAGCAAGAACATAAGAATAGTATAATATACGAAAGAATCAGACTTCGTAAAGACCGTCGTTTTTTTCCGCGACCGTCCGTTCGGGTGTTCGCCGATTTAGCCTTCGAATCCTTTCCAAACATAGAAGAAAGAGCATGCGGGATCGGTTTTCCGCATTCAATCCTTTTCGTTTTTTACCCGGTAAAATCGAACTGGATCGACCGGGGCCTCCTTTTTTTCGGAAATTTTCCTCGTGAAATCGGATTATTATCCTTAATTTTAGATTAATATCCAATATAACGAATTTTTTGTTGACTATAACGCAAAAGTTCGTATCCCTGGTTAAAAATTTCTCAAAAGGAGAACGGAATGAAAAACACCATGACGAAACCTATCTGGGGCGGAATTCTCCTTTGTTCGATTTCATTCGGTTTGTTTTCGCAGGACATAAAGAAGGACAAAACTCGGAACGAAGTTCCTAAAAAAGAAACTCCCGTCATCAACTTGGATCCTCCTTCCGACGTCACCTACGAGGAACAGCCCAACGACGGAAAGGGAATTCCAGAGATTCAACAGGAGTTGGCGAAAGAGGAACCCTACAAAAGTCCGTATAAGGGTAAGTTACCGGGCGAATTTATGAAATCGATGTTACTCGCTCCCGATCATCAGGACGCGATCCGTAAAGCGGAACGTCTTTGGTTGGGGGATATTTTTCGAGTTGGATTCCAAATTCGTCCGAGATTCGATTACAGCCACAACGCCGATTTCGACAAACGCACGCAAGACGATCGGAATTTCGCGACTCAAAACTCTCAGGTTTCCTTTATCGTAGATCCGAATCCATACGTGGCCGCCAAAGTCACGATTCAGGATGTTCGTGTTTTCGGAGGGGAACAATCCAGAAAGGACGGGCAACTCGGTTATCTCGGACTTTCCAACTCCGCCGGAGTCGAACTCAATTCCACGCCGACGGCGAACAACTCCTACAGCATCAAAAACAACACGGATCTTCGGGAGGGTTTTATTCAGCTCAAAAATTTCGCGGAAGGGTTCGAGTTGTATCTAGGAAGACAGATCTTCGGTTTCGGAGACAACCGTTATGTCGGCGGTAGAAACGACGGTCAAACGGGAAACTCTTTCGACGGCGCCCGTTTGAAATACACGTCTAAACATTTCAATTCGGAAGCGTTCACTTCGATCATCGCGGAGGACAGTAACGCGGGAAGCGGCAACAATACCGCAAACGGAGTAAAACGCGGATCGGTGAACGACACATATCTATCAGGATTGTATAATACTCTAAAGTTCGAAGATTTCCTGATCGATCTCTATTATTTCAACGTGGATCGTAAATGGGAACAAGGACCCAATCCCAAAACGAGTTTAGACCGGACCAGACAAAGGGACGACTTGAACACCGTTGGTTTCAGACTTTCCAACAGAACGGATAACAACCGTTTGCCGAAAACAAAATCCTGGGATTGGACGTTGGAAGCGTCCTGGCAGTTCGGACACAACGGACAAAGGGTCAACGCCGGTTGGGACCCCCTTCAACAAACCGTAAACGGAAAACCGAACGGTCAAAGGATTTATACGGAAAACGTGGAATACGATTCCCGATTTTTCATAGCACAAACGGGATACACGTTCTTCGACAGGTTTCGCGTCGGAATCCAATATTCCTTCGGATCGGGCGATCCGAACAGGACCGACAACAAAGTGGCTACTTACGACGCTTCTTTTGCGACGAGATCGGGGGGATTTCCCTATTTCGATTCCGGCAACGGCCTAGCGAACGCGACCTTTTGGTCCAACACGAAATCGAAATCGATCCATCTTATGTATAACACCGAGAAATACGGAAGATTCATCTTCGTGGCTTACGACGTGCAGAAAGCCTCGGAAAACGATGCTTGGTATTCCTCCGGAGGAACGGCTAACACTGGTTTAACGACCGAAAACGTAAGCGGAGCCGCTTACGGAGGATACAAACGCGGAGAAAGAGGGGGGAAACGGTTGTTTTACGAATTCGATTTCGTATATCAATATTATCTTAAGGACTACGTCTCCATCTGGACGGGAGGCTCTTATCTGCTCGCGGGAGATTCGGTTCGAAATGCGCGCGTAAATCCTTGGGCCGCCAACCCGAACGATAGATATACTCTGGACAACAAAGCATACAGCTTCTTTTTGTTCGTCCAGTTTGCGATGTGATTTTACAAAAATTGGAAGTCAGGTACATTTTATGAAAACAGAAAAATTTAGATCGGCACTGGCCGTAATCCTTTTCTCCGCTTTATCGTTTCCGATTTCGGCGAAAGACGTAACCCTGCTCAACGTTTCCTACGATCCTACGAGGGAATTGTATGCCGAGTATAACAAACTTTTTGCAAGTTATTGGAAGTCCAAAACGGGTGACGAAGTTCGAATCAATCAATCGCACGGAGGTTCCGGTAAACAGGCCCGTTCGGTGATCGACGGTCTCGAGGCGGATATAGTAACCTTAGCACTCGCCTACGACGTTGACATCATCGCTTCCAAAGGATTGATCGCGAGGGATTGGTTAAAGAGTCTTCCGAACAACAGCACTCCTTACACTTCTACGATCGTGTTCGTGGTCCGCAAAGGAAACCCGAAGAACATAAAGGATTGGGACGATTTGGCGCGTTCTAAAGTGAGCGTGATCACACCGAACCCGAAAACGAGCGGAGGAGCCCGATGGAACTATCTCGCCGCCTGGGCCTTTGCAGCGAAAAAATTCAACAACGACGTTGCGAAAATCCACGACTTCATCAAAACTTTGTTCAAGAACGTGCCGGTTCTGGATTCGGGCGCAAGAGGATCGAGTAATACGTTCGCGCAGAACGGAATCGGAGACGTGCTGATCGCCTGGGAAAACGAATCCTTCCTCATTCTCGAGGAATTCGGAAAGGAAAAATACGAGGTGATTTATCCTTCCTTGAGTATTCTCGCGGAACCTCCCGTTGCGATCGTGGAAAAGAACGCCGAAAAACACGGAACATTAGAAACTTCTAAAGCGTATCTGAAATCGCTCTATTCGGAAGCCGCTCAAGAAATCATCGCCAAACACGGATATAGACCTAGAAACCAATCGATTCTAAAAAAATACCAATTCAAATTTCCTAAGTTGGAATTAATCACGGTCGATTCCCATTTCGGAGGATGGAACAAGGCGCAAAAAGATCACTTTGCAGACGGAGCGTCCTTTGACCAATTGTATGTAAAGTAAAGACATACGAACACTCTGAGGTATTGCCTAATTCTACAAGATACCTTAGAGTTTCTTTTCAAAAGATCGTTTGAATTAAATTCAATAGAATCGCGAGGCATTTTCATCCAAACGAAAAAGGCGAAAAAGCTGACAAAATTCTTGACTTTCGAACAGCATTTTCGATTCTTTGATAGAAATATCTAATAAATTAGATATTTATTCACTTTACTGTAGATTCTTTCGAAGGAATGCCCGAATGAAATCCAATTTTTATGCTCTTTTTGTTTCCCTCGTATTCTTTCTGCTGATTCCGGCTTTAGGAAACGGTCTTTTTTCAGAGACCAAACTCCTAAACGTCTCCTACGATCCGACGAGGGAATTGTATTCTCAAATCAATAAACGTTTCGTATCTCACTGGAAAAAGAAAACGGGTGAGGATCTGACGATCAACCAATCGCACGGAGGTTCCGGTAAACAAGCAAGGGCCGTCATCGATGGGCTGGAAGCGGACGTGGTGACCTTGGCTCTCGCGCACGATATAGAAGCCATTGCCGAAAAGTCGAAATTGTTATCGACCGAGTGGGAAAACCGGCTTCCCCACCAAAGTTCCCCTTATACTTCTACGATCGTTTTTCTGGTCCGCAAAGGAAATCCAAAGAACATAAAGGACTGGGACGATTTGGTGAAACCGGGAATCGGAGTGGTAACACCCAATCCGAAAACCGGAGGCGGAGCGAGATGGAATTATCTCGCAGCCTGGGGGTATGCGAAAGCGAAATACGGTTCGGAGGAAAAAGCGAAGGATTTCCTAAAGAAATTATACGCGAACGTCCTCGTCTTGGATTCTGGAGCAAGAGGTTCTCTGACTACGTTCGTTCAAAGAGGTATAGGAGACGTACTGATTTCCTGGGAAAACGAAGCACATCTAGCGTTACACGAAACGGCAAAAAACGGAAGCGGTAGCGTGGAGATAGTGTTTCCTTCGGTAAGCATTTTGGCGGAACCCTCCGTTGCGGTCGTCACAAAAAACGCAGAAAAACACAAAACGACCGAAGTCGCGGAAAGTTATCTGAAATTCTTATATACTCCGGAAGCGCAGGAAGTGATCGCGAGCAATTTTTATCGCCCGACGGACGTCAAAATTCTTCCTAAATACAAAAATATATTCAAAAATCTGAAACTATTCACCATCCGCGACGTGGCAGGTTCCTGGAAAAGCGCCCAGGAAAAACACTTTGCGGACGGCGCACTTTTCGATCAGATAACCGCTAAATAAAACTTATATAATATAATGTTTTCATTAAATTTAAGAACCAAACCCTACGGAAAAACCGCCTTTGGTATCGGACTCGGGATCACCGTAACCTATCTTAGTTTGATCGTAATCATTCCTTTGGCCGCACTTTTTTTAAAAAGTTCCTCCATCGGCTGGGAAGGTTTTCTAAAACTTCTCACCGACGACCGGATCGTCGCGGCGCTTTTTTTAAGTTTCGGCGCAGGCGCGATCGCGGCGTTCATCAATCTTTTCCTAGGATTTTTATTCGCCTGGGTTTTGGTTCGTTACGAATTTCCGGGTAAATCGTTGTTGGATTCCATCGTCGATCTTCCGTTCACACTTCCTACCGCAGTGGCGGGAATCGCGTTAACGACCATATATAGCAAAAACGGAATGATAGGAAAACTGTTCGATCCTTACGGAATCAAAATCGCGTACACACCCGCAGGAATCGTAATCGCGTTGGTGTTCATAGGTTTTCCGTTCGTGGTAAGAACCGTACAACCGGTCTTGGAGGAATTTCCGAAAGAACTCGAGGAATCCGCCTATTGTCTCGGAGCCAATCGTTGGCAGATATTCACAAAGATCATTTTTCCTGAATTGATTCCGTCCCTCGTCACCGGAACGGCAATGGCATTTGCGAGAGGCATCGGAGAATACGGCTCGGTCGTGTTCATCTCGGGAAACCTACCCGGCAAGACCGAAATTCTACCCTTATTGATCGTTACCAAACTGGAACAATACCAATACGAAGAAGCGACCGGTATTGCGTTCATCATGCTGGTGATTTCTTTCGGAATATTATTAGGAATTAATATACTTCAGACAATTTCGGCGAGGAGAAGCGGATGAAACAGGAATCGACGGCCGTGCGTATCCTGTTAGTCGGGGCGGTCCTATTTTTTACGGGATTAATCCTTATTCTTCCCATCTATACGGTGTTATACGAAGCGTTCTCCAAAGGACTGGAAGTTTATTGGGAAGGGATCAGCGAACCTGATACCGTATCTGCTTTAAAACTCACCCTAACTGTGGTTGTGATAGCCGTTCCTCTCAATACGATTTTCGGGGTAGTCTCGGCGTTTTCGATCACACGTTTCGAGTTTCCGGGAAAAAGTTGGTTATTAACCGTCATCGATTCCCCGTTTTCCGTTTCTCCGGTTATCTCCGGTCTTATCTTTATCCTTCTTTTCGGAAGACAGGGTTGGTTCGGTCCTTGGCTGGAACAAATGGATCTTAAGATCGTATTCAACACTCCCGGACTCGTAATCGCGACCGTGTTCATCACCCTTCCCTTCGTATCCAGAGAACTGATTCCTCTTATGGAATCGCAAGGATTGGAAGAGGAGGAAGCCGGACTTTTACTGGGCGCGTCCCCTCTTCAGGTTTTTTTAAGGATCGTAGTCCCCGGAATCAAATACGGTTTGTTATACGGAATCATCTTATGCAACGCAAGAGCCATGGGAGAATTCGGAGCTGTCTCCGTTTTATCCGGACATATCCGCGGACAAACGAACACTCTTCCTCTACAAATAGAAGTTTTGTATAACGAATATAATTCCGTGGCCGCTTTCTCCGCGGCGTCGTTACTCGTATTCTTATCCTTGATCACTCTCGTAGCGAAACAAATTTTAGAGCGTAAGATCAAAACGGCGAAAAAGGAAGAATCACTCCAAGATGAGGTTTAATCATGGGAATCGAAATTAAGGACGTAACCAAACGATTCGGCAACTTCACCGCGATCGAAAATCTTTCGCTCGAAGTACCTTCCGGAGATTTGGTCGCCTTGCTCGGTCCTTCCGGATCGGGGAAAACCACTTTGTTGAGAATCATAGCGGGGCTCGAAGACGCGGATTCCGGTCAGGTTATCTTCGAAGGAAACGAAGTGGGGAAAAAGAACGCAAAGGATCGAGGAGTCGGCTTCGTCTTTCAACATTACGCCCTTTTCCGACATATGACGATTTTCGAAAATATAGCTTTCGGTCTTAAAGTGAGGAAACGTTCCGAAAGACCTGACAAACACGCGATACGGGAAAAGGTGATGAACCTTTTAAAATTAGTGCAGCTCGAAAATTTCCACGCACGATATCCGGCCGAATTATCCGGAGGACAAAGGCAAAGAGTGGCCCTGGCGAGAGCACTCGCGATAGAACCTCGTTTTTTATTGTTAGACGAACCCTTCGGAGCGTTAGACGCTAAGGTACGAAAAGAGTTGAGAAACTGGCTGCGAAGACTTCACGACGAAATCCACATCACGAGCGTGTTCGTAACCCACGATCAGGAAGAAGCCTTGGAAGTATCGGATAAAGTCGTAATATTACGTTCCGGTAAAATAGAACAGGTCGGAACCCCCGACGAAGTCTACAATCATCCGAAAAATTCCTTCGTCTTCCACTTCTTAGGGGATGTGAATCTGTTTCACGGAAGGGTCCAAGGTGGACAAACCCAACTCGGCGAAATTAAAGTGGATACGCCCGAACATTCGGAAGTGGAAAACGCGTCCGCAGTCGGTTATGTCCGTCCGTACGACGTGGAAATACTTAGGGAACCCGTTGAAGCGCAGACGATTCCCGCGGAAATCCAATACATCCATTCCACAGGAAGAACCGTAAAGATAGATCTCAAACGATTGGACACTGGATCGATTCTCGAATCACAGTTGAACTCTACGGAGTTTCAAACCTTAAACCTTCTTCCCGGGGAAACCGTTTACATTCGGTTTAAAAAAGTGAAAGTTTATGTGGAAGATTATACGATCTAAATAATAGATATGAAATCCGACCTTTCCTCAATACGCACCAACTATACGAAATCTTCTTTGGACGTTTCCGATACCGGAGACGATCCGATCGTATTCTTCCAAAAATGGTTTCAAGAGGCGGTTTTATCGGAAGTTTTGGAAGTAAACGCGATGACTTTGGCGACCGCGACCAAAGACGGAAAACCGAACGCAAGGACGGTTCTACTCAAAGGAATTACGGACGGAGCTTTCGTTTTTTTTACGAATTACGAAAGTAAGAAGGGCAAGGAACTCGACGAGAATCCGAAAGCCTGTCTCGTTTTTTTCTGGCCCGAGTTGGAAAGACAAGTTCGCATCGAAGGCGGCGTAACCAAAATCCCGCGAAGAGAATCGGAAGAATACTTTCATTCCAGACCGATCGAATCGCAAGTCGGCGCCCATTCCTCTCCGCAAAGCAGCGAAATTCCCGACCGATCCTATTTGGAGGAACGGTTCCGAAAACTAAGAACCGAATTCAAGGACGCGGAAATCGACGTTCCTCCGTATTGGGGCGGTTATGCGGTGAAACCGGAGCGGATCGAATTCTGGCAAGGAAGAGCAAGTCGTCTTCACGATCGGATCGTATTCGAAATAAAAGAGAATTCCGGCGCAGCCGTTTGGAGAAAGTTTCGCGTCGCTCCGTAATTGTTTTGAATAAAACGTAGAGTTGGGATAAAATCGAACTCGAATCCATTCGATGATCGCCGAGCCTTACGGTTTCTGCGCGTTGAGACGGAAACCGCAGGGCGCGATTAATAATTTTAAAAACACTAATACGAGTTATACGACCAAAGCGAGAAGATGAAATCATGAAACTCAAACGGATGGACAACGTAGGAATCGTCGTAGAAGACTTAACGGCAACGATCGCATTTTTCGCCGAATTAGGTTTAGAACTCGAAGGGGAAACCAGAGTGGAAGGCTCCTGGGCGGACCACGTCGTCGGACTCTCCGGAATACAAGTAGATATCGCGATGATGCGGACACCGGACGGAAAGAGTCGGCTGGAACTGATGAAATTCCTCAAACCGAAGGCGATACAAACGGAACCTGCAAACGCACCGGCAAACGCTTTGGGAATTCGTAGAATCATGTTTGCCGTTGAGGATATCGAAGAGGTGATCGCACGTTTGAAAACACACGGCGCACAACTCATCGGCCGACTCGAACGTTACGAGGATAGTTATTTACTCTGCTACTTACGCAGCCCCGAAGGTTTTATCGTCGCTCTCGCGGAAGAACTACGGTAACGGAAAATCAAAATCCGCTTTGAGAGGCAAGGCCGGAGCGAAACAAAAAATGAGAACAAAAACGACGGATTCTAAATTTTCCGAAAAAAAACCGAGGATATTCTCCGCTTCCTTCGCCAGCGTATATCCGCTTTATATACAAAAGGCGGAAAAAAAAGGAAGAACGAAGGCGGAGGTCGATACGATCATTCGCTGGTTGACCGGATACGATCAGAAAGGTCTTCTAAAACAAATCAAAAACGAAGTGAACTTCGAGGAATTTTTCGACCAAGCTCCGCAAATCAACAAGAACGTTTCCCTGATCCAGGGCGTAATTTGCGGATATCGTGTGGAGGAGATCGAAGACGAACTGATGCGAAACATTCGTTACCTGGATAAGTTGATCGATGAATTAGCCAAAGGAAAATCCATGGACAAAATCCTCAGAGGATCCGTTCGTTAATAACGAATTCCGTTCCAGGATTCGGATCGAAATTCGGCGCGATAGAAATTCGTTCCGCAAAGGAGGGAATGAATTCTCTCCTTTGCGGATTTGTGCGAATTCGGGGAACGTTTTTGTAGAGAATTTCGGTCCATCCGGATGTTAGATTACGTACCCGAACATCCGGAGAACTCCATTGAATCAAAATCGTCTTTTGTTGATCGTCTTAAGTTTATGTTTGGCGGCTATGATCGCCTGCGGCAAAAAAGAATCACCCAACGAAAATTCTCCCGCATCGGAATCTTCCGTGGAAGATAGATTGCGCTCTATTTCGTCGAAAACAGCTCCCGCTCCGCCTGGCGCCGATAAACAAACGGAAAAAAAAAGAGAAGCCGACTTCGACATTTCCGGCGAAACGGCTCCGGCAAAAGAGGCTAAGGATCAGGCCGACAACCAACTCGGGGCCGTATTCGCGCCGATCAACGGGCTCGGAACCGAACGTTTGTTGGAATACAATATCCAGCTTTCCTATCAATGTGACGATCTCGTAAAAACCAGAAAGGAACTTTTGAACTTCGTTTCCAAATACGGTTATTTGGAAACCAGTTCCGCTTTCAACGGTAGACAACCTTCGATGAGCGTTCGGATGCACGTTCGATCCGCAAAACTCTACGAGGCCTTACAGGAACTGGATCGCCTCGGATCTTTGTTAACGGAAGATATTTCCACCGTCGATCATACGGAGGGAATGGTTTGGCAGAAGCGTAAAACTTCTCGGGAAAAAATCCGATTAACGAGAAGAAACAACGCGAACAATCAGATCGGAGCGGGTGCAAAGAACTGGGAAGCCGTCGAAGAATCCGTTTCGAGTAGCGAAGACGAATTGGATTTAGCGGAACACGAAACTTGGAAAATCAAGGATCGAGTTCAGTGGGCGACGATTTCCGTTTCTTACGGAATTCCGATTCCCAGCGACGCCGTCCAAGTTCCGGAATACAAAAACGCCCTCGTAGGAATCCTAAACTTGTTCCTGCAACTTACGTATTATTTTCTTTGGTGGCTTCCGTTTCTTTTGTTTGGAGGTACGGCCGTATATTACACTTTACGAATATATAAAAAATGGAAAGGGAGAAACTCGTAGTGGAAAATCCTTAATCAGTAGATTTCGCACGCGAAAAGAAAGGATTCGGGCAGGATTGGTTTTCTTGCCCGGTCCCGATCGCTGACTCGTATGAAGAGGATCATCGGCCTCGGGAAAACGGTCGGCCGTTTTTGGTTCATCGCGTCGGAATTACCACACAGCATACTCGAAGTTTTCGATTGCAAAAACCGTAATTCTGTGATAGGAAGAAATTACCGGAGATACTCCCGCGGACCCGCCTCCACCACCCTAACTCGGGCGGGGGCGCGCGCGTTTCACGGCAAAATCCTCGGAATTACGACGAATATTCCGACTTCCACCGGAAAAAACATTTTTAGACGGAGGATCGGCGCGGGTGGAGCGAACTAACTTAAACCCAGAATATGCCCGAGTTTCAGCTTCTTGGTCATCAAATATCCGTGGTTGTCCGAACCGGGTTGAATCTCGATCGGGATCCTTTCCACGACCTCCAAACCGTAACCGTCCAAACCTACGATCTTTCTCGGATTGTTCGTAAGAATTTTCATTTTGCCGACGCCGATCTCACGAAGTATCTGAGCACCGATCCCGTAATCCCTCAAATCGGGAGCGAAACCGAGTTTTTCATTCGCTTCGACGGTATCATATCCTTTATCTTGAATATTATAAGCCTTTAATTTATTAATCAGACCGATCCCACGTCCCTCCTGTCTCATATACAAAAGGACTCCCTTTCCTTCCTTGGAGATCATCTCCAGGGCGGAATGAAGTTGAGGACCACAATCACACCGATTGCTGGAAAAGATATCCCCGGTCAGACATTCACTATGAACACGCACCATAACCGGTTCGTCTTTTTTGATCTCCCCTTTTACGAGAGCGACGTGAATCTTATCGTCGATCAAAGTGGAATACGCGCGAATCGCAAAGTCACCGTATTCGGTAGGAAGTTTCGATTCTACTTCCAGGCGAATCAGGTTTTCCTTCGCCCTACGATATCGGATCAAATCTTCTATGGTATAAATATTCAGACCGTGTTTTTCGGCGAATTTTTCCAGATCGGGAAGACGAGCCATCGTCCCGTCGTCGTTCATAATTTCACAAATGACACCCGCGGCATATAAACCGGCAAGTTTGGAAAGATCCACGGAAGCCTCTGTATGCCCCGCTCTTCGCAAAACCCCGCCGGGAACCGCTTGCAAAGGAAACAAATGTCCGGGGCGCATTAAATCTCCGGAAACCGTTTTCTCATCCAATAAAACTTGAACCGTAACCGCACGATCCTGCGCGGAAATTCCCGTGGAGGTTCCTTGTTTCGCGTCCACAGAAACGGTAAACGCAGTTCCGTGTTTATCTCCCAGGGAATAATCGTCCACCATACGATGTAGTCCGAGCTTCTTCAGACGCTCCGCTTCCATCGGCATACAAATCAAGCCCCGACCGAAGGTCGCCATGAAATTGATTTTTTCCTTATCGGCAAACTCGGCCGCAACGACAAGGTCACCCTCGTTTTCGCGATCTTCCGAATCCACAAGAATGATCATTCTTCCGGATTTGATTTCTTCGATTGCATTCTCAATAGGTTGGATCATAGCTCTTACTTACCATCTCTTCTATTGGACTGAAATTTGGCTACAGAAACTTAAATCTTTGGAATCAAATCCATGTTTCGCAAAAGGAATAGTTCGAATTCTTAACTATTTCCGAGACGAAAGAAGTTGTTCCAAATAACGAGCGACAAGATCGATTTCCAAATTCAAAATCGAACCCGATTTCCAAAACGAAGCGTTCGTTTTTTTCAAAGTTTCCGGAATCAAAACTAGATCGAATTCTCCCGGTCTGGAATCCACCACCGTCAACGAAATTCCGTCCACGGTGATACTTCCGCGGGGAGCGATGTATTTGGAAAGAGACGGATCGTTTTCCACGGTATAACAGACCACCGATCCGCCTTCCCTTTCTTCGATCGAAATAATTTTCCCGGTTCCATCCACGTGACCGCTTACGATATGACCTCCCAACCGGGTCGTAGGAAGGGCGCTTCGCTCCAAGTTAACCGCGTCCCCCGTTTTCAAAAGACCGAAGTTGGTCAGCTCCAACGTTTTAAAGGTGGAATAAAACCGGAACCGGTTTCCCTGCGCAAGAAACTCGGTTACGGTTTGACAACATCCGTTCACCGAAATCGAATCCCCGAGTTTTAGGTCGGGGTTCGACCAGGAAGTTTCCACGAGAAAATCCCGGCCGTCGTTCGTTTCCAAAATTTCCAGAACGGTTCCTTTTGTTTCGACTAAACCTGTGAACATCGATACGCCTCCCAGACGTCTTCGCCCGCGTTCCTTTTCCAGAATGAGAATTTCGAATCCGTTTTTAAAGCGGGTAAGATTCCGTTCGGAAGGGAAACCGGAGTTTGAATTTTCAGAATGATATCGTTTCCATCGGCTCTCGCGGAGAAGGTTTCGTAAATCAGATTTCCCCCTTCCACAAGTAGTCGGTTTACCCCGATCGAAGTTAGAACGGACAGACACTCTTCGGCCAAATCGGAACCTTCGAACCGAAACGGTTCGAAACGACTCAAGGTAGAAAGTTTACGCAGAATTCGTTTCGCGATCACCACATCCTTTTTGAGGAAAAAAACGCATCTTTTTAAACCGAATTTCCTTTCGATCGATTCCTGTTTTTCGATCCATTCTTCGGTTATATTTGATTCTTCGAATATAATAAAAACTCGATATGGTTGATACCTTTCCGGAGTCGATCTATGAACGGATATTATTTCCGGATCCGCACCAAAACGGAAAAGATCCTCCAAAAAACCGGAAACGCCTCCTTGGGTCGCGGAACTTTCTTCCACGATCGTTTGTTCACCGATAATATCCGAAGACAAATCCGAAAGGAGGGATTCAGTTCTGAACTCCAGGCCGGGTTTGTCCCGAAAAAGTGTTCCCGGTCCCACGAGAACTGCGTCACACTTCGCTCGCAAAATCGAAGTTAGGTGATTTGAGACCTTTCCGGAAAGGGGAAACCTGGATTTATCCAGCGGAGCAAAATGACCTTCCCGGGAAACGGCCGTTTTTAAGATCATAGAGGGTTTCTTTTTTTCCAGACGGGACGCGAATCCGAACAGGGTTTGCGAAGCGATCGTTTGCAAATCCGGATCCGATACTACTTCGATTCCCGCCCTACGACAAAGTTCCAGACCGTCGTTTTCACGAACCAGAGGATTGGGATCCTTCCATCCGAAATATAGGGTTTTGGGTTTGTATCGAAGAATCAGATCGATACAAGGCGGGGTTTTTCCTTGATGGGAACAAGGCTCCAACGTAACCCATACGTTATGCGGCACAGCGATTCCACGTTCGGAAATTTCGGAAAAAACCGAATATGCGTTTTTTTCAGCGTGCGCTCCCCCTGTGGGAGAAGTCCTACCTTTTGCGAGTATACGCGCATTATCCGGATCGGTTAATATACAAGCAACCGGAGGATTGGGGGAACTTTCCCCCGTAGACAAAAAGGCCAGTTTACGCAATTCCTCCCGAAAAACTTCCGGGAGGATGGACATCAGGTGCGGACTCTTCTTGAGATATGATCGTAGATATCCACCAGCGGAGCGGCGATGAATACGGAAGAATAGGTTCCTATGACGATTCCGAACGTAAGCACGTAGGCGAAGTCGAACAACTCGGTCGCTCCTCCTATGATGATCGCTACGATGGAAATCAAGGTCGCAAAAGAGGTGTTAAACGTCCTTCCCAAAGTTTGATTGATCGAAACGTTGATCGTTTGTCCAAACGTTTCGTTCAGATTTCCGGCCGAATTCTCACGGATCCTATCGAAGACCACGATGGTATCGTTGATCGAATATCCTAGAAGAGTCAAGAGCGCCGCGATGATCGGGACGCTCGGTTTGATCTGAAAGAACCCGATAAAGGCCACCGTCAAAACGAGATCGTGCGTCAAAGCGAGAATCGCACTGATTGCGAACTTGAACTGAAATCGAAAACTGATATACGCGAGAATGATCGCCATCGTTAGTCCCAACAAAGTGACGCCCGTGGAGGAAAGTTCCCCTCCTACGATCGCACCGACCTGGTTGGCGCTGAGGACCTTACCTTTGTCGATTCCGAAGTCCGCGATCAAAAGGGAGATAAGGGCGTCGATTCCGGAAAGATCCAACTTATCCGTCGCTTTGAGTCCGTTTTTTGCCTTGTATTTTTGGAGAATGGAATCCACTGAACCCAAACCGATATCGATTTGGTAGTGGTTTTTTTCCTTATCCAAAAGTAGGAGAACCGCTTCGATGTTGTTATCCGCGAAGTAAGTTTCCAATTTTTTACGATCCGTATTCCGATCGAACTCTACGACTGTCCGCAGCCCCCCGTTAAAATCCAGGGAATTGGCAAATCCGCCGTGGACCGCGAACGTATACGTAAAACCGAAAACGATGAGGGCCAGGGAAATAACGATGGAAACGTATTTGTATTTTATAAAATCGAAAAACATTCTTAAGACTCCAATTTTTTAAAACCGATCTGGAGTTTTTGAACTCCCAGCTTATTGACCAAAAGATCCATGATCAATCGGCTTAAGAATAACGAGGTAAACAGGGAGGTGACAATCCCCCAACACAGAGTGATCGCGAATCCTTTGATCGGACCGTTTCCTAAACGGATCATCAAAATTCCGGAAATCAAAGTGGTGACGTTACTGTCTATGATCGTCCAAAACGCATTGTCGAACCCCTGCGCCACCGCAACCGCGGCGGACTTACCGGCTTGCAATTCCTCTTTGATCCGTTCGTAGATGATCACGTTCGCATCCACGGCCATACCTACGGTGAGAATGATTCCCGCAAACCCAGGAAGCGTAAGCGTAAATCCCATCAAGGAAAGAAGAGCGCTCAGAATTACGATGTTCGCAAAGAGCGCCAGATTGGCCACCAGACCGGAAAGACGATAGATCAGCAGCATATAAAACATAACGAATATAAAACCGATGATCACCGCCTTCATACCGACTTCGATCGATTCTATCCCGAGCGTAGGTCCGATAAATCGCATTTCCAAAACACGAAGCGGAATCGGAAGCGCGCCTTCGCTGATCACGTTCGCCAAATCCACGGCTTCTTCCTTCGCGAAAGAACCGTCGATCTGCGCGACTCCGCCTGCAATGGCTCCACGAATCGTAGGAGCGGAAACCACCTTGTCCCCCCATACGATCGCCAAATTTCTTCCCTTGTTTTGGGAAGTGATCTCGAAGAATTTTTCGGCGCCCGCGCTTGTCAGAGTAAACGAAACGATATAACCGAAGGAATTGTTCTCGAAAGAAGGTCTTGCGTCTCTCATATCCCTTCCGTCGAGGGCGATCGCTTTTTCCAAAACGATAAAACGTCTCGGAAGCAGGGGAGAATTCTGATTGTTCCCCCTCGCCCAATACGCGAAAACCCTGTATTTGTCCTTGGGAATTTTATACTTGTCCTCCAAGGATTGAAGAAACTTTTCCTGTTCCGCACGGCCGAGTTTTTGTTTTACGATATTCTGATATTTGACGATGTCCGTTTCTTCCCGTTTTTTCAGTTCGAGAAGACGGTTTTCTTCCTGTTGTAGAATCGCCGCGTAGGTCAGACCGTTTCCGGCGGAATTTTCGGGTTCTTCGAGACGATATTCCACCGTTTCGGTGTTTTGTATGATTTCCAAAATCTGCGAGGAATTGGTGACGCCCGGAAGCGAAACTTCGATGGAATCCTGATCCTTTTGGATTCGAACCTGCGGTTCGGTCAGATTCTGGCTCGTAAGCCGGTTGTCTATGATCAGTTTCGCCTTTTCGAGTTCGAGCAATTTACGGCTGGGCGAAAGTTCGAAGTAACTTTCGATCTCGCTCAGACGATCCTTTGCTTTTTTCTTTTCCTTTTCGTCCGCGGAAACGTCCGCGATCGTCTTCTGCAAGGATTCAATTTCTTTAATATAACTTTCTCGTAATTTGAAAGCGTAGTCTTCGAAATCCCCTTTCATCGCCACCCGCATCCCGCCTTGAAGATCCAAACCGAGTTTGATCGTCAAAGGACGTCCTTTGAAAATCCATTCCTCCACGATCGTGGGGCGAAGTTTGTTTTTCGCTTCCAGGATCAAATCCGGATTCTCTTGGGAGATCTGGTTGATCTTTGCGGAAGTGACGAATCTTCCCGTGATCAGAAAATACGGTTGATCCTTGAGCTCGGAGGGAGCGGGAGAAATGGCCCAACCGGATTGTTTGTATTCCTGATTCCAACGTTGTTCGAATTTGGAAAGGATCTCTTTCTTTTGCTCTTCGGGAAGAACGGTAAATTCCTTACGGATCGCGATCTCCAATTCTCTCGGAGCGAAGTTCGGGTAAAGAATAACGATTGCCGCTAAAATAATAGCAAGCGGCAGGAAAATCCATGTCGCAGATTTCAAGGGAAAACTCCTAGTCTCTTCTCATTTTATTGATCGTAACCGGGGATCTGCGGCCGGAACTTCCGCGCGATTTTCCCGCTTTCAATCGATACAAAGCAAATAATAGAATAAAGACGACGATGATGATCGGTTTTTTGTATTCGGAAAGGAATCCGGTAAACGAACCCGACTTCTGTCCTTCCTGAACCTTCTTTTTTTCCTCTTCCTTTTTCTTGTCTTCGCCTAACTTGAGTATGTCGGAAAGACGGCTTTGAAAGGAAGGTCCCTGCGGTGTAGTTTGCGCTGCTTCCGCGGACGCGGTATAACCGGGGAGATTATCGGGACGAACCTTGACTTCCTCATTGACCCAGTACGGCTTGGGAAGATCTCCCGCGTCCACCCTAGAAGCGCTCGCGAGTTGTGTATCTTCCCCGTTTTTGGAGGAGAGCGTTTGTGTTCCGGAATTGGAATTGGAAGAATTGCTTCCGTTGCTGGAGGAGGAATTTCCGGAAGAACTTTCGTTTCCACCGTTATTGTCCGGTTCCACGTTCTTCTTTTGGTTTCCTTCCGGGTTGGAAGGATTGGTGGAGGATTTTTTGGACTTTTTCTTTTTGGATTTTTTCTTTTCTTTTTTCTTGGAAACCTTAGCGCCGTTAGACGAAGATCCGGAACCCGAGGACTTTTTGCTCGCGGTCTTTTTCGGTTCTGCGACCTTTTCTAAAAAGTCGATTTCTTCCCCGTCTTGGGAAAACAAAACGGAATTCCCCAGAAATAAAAAGATCAGAATTGAGACCGCTGCTTGTTTCATTTGTCCGTTTGTTTCTTTTTTACGACCGTACTAGCGGTGAACGATACGTTTGTGTCTTTCGCTATATTGAGTACGACCACTTCGTTGTTGTCTTTGATTTCCACGACCTTACCGTGAATTCCGGAGGAAGTGATCACTTCGTCGCCTTTTTTCAGACTTTCGATCATCTCTTTGCGTTTTTTCTCTTCGCTTCTTTGCGGGCGAATGACCAGGAAATACATGATCACGAGCATGATCGGGATCAAAAGTAACGTGGAGAACGGGGATTTATCGCCTTCTCCGGCGGCCTGCGCCAATTGAAGTAGAATGATGGAATCAAAGGTCATGTTTTTTTCCTGTCTTATTCTTTATATCGGATTTCTAACCAGTATTTTTCCCGTTTACTCTTTGGAAATTAAATCTTCGAAATACTTTTTTGTTTTTCCGGAAAGCAAGGATTCTAAGGCGATTTTATAACCTTCTTCGATCGAAGCCGTCTTTCCCATCACAAAAAGCCCCGCTCCCGCGTTCAAGGCGACCGCGTGCGTTCCGGCGATCGGTTCGGAACCCAGAACCCTCCGCGCCAACCCCTCCGCGTGATCGCTGGAATCGGCGTACACTTCCTCTCGTTTTAAGGAGGAAATTCCTAAAACGGTCGGATCAAACGAACGACGTCCGATGACCCCGTTTTCCAAAAAGGTATAATCGGTGATTTGGAAGATGGAAAATTCGTCCAGACCGTCCCGGGAATGACAGACCAAGGCCCGTTTTAAACCCAAGGCCTGCAAAACCTTGATGAACAATTCCATCAACTCGGGTTGATAAACCCCGATGATTTGATATTGCGGAGAAAACGGATTGGAAAGAGGACCGATCATGTTGAACACCGTGCGAAATCCGAGTTCCTTACGAACCGGACCCGCGTATTTCATGGAAGGGTGCCACATCGGAGCGAAGAGAAAGGTGAATCCTCGGTTCAAAAGATGCGCTTCCACTTCTTCCTGAGTTTGTTCGGTTTTGTAACCGAGTCGTGTGAGAATATCGCTCGATCCCGTATGAGAAGAAACGGACCTGTTTCCGTGTTTGGCGACCTTGATTCCAAGAGAGGCTAAGGTGATCGCCGAAAGAGTGCTGATATTGATGGTTCCTTGTCCGTCCCCTCCCGTTCCGCAGGTATCGAGCAGATCAAACGGAAATACGGTTTTGGGTCGAAGAGCGTTTTTACGAAGCGCGAGTGTACAACCGAGAACCTCATCCGCGGATTCTCCGTTGGAACGCATCGCAGTCAAAAAGGAAGCCAGAAGGATTTCGGAAACTTCCCCTTTCATGACGTGACTCAAAAAGGATTCCGCCTCCTCCGCGCTCAGGTGTTTACGATCGATGAGTTTAAGAACGGCCGCTCTTGGTTCCATTTTTTTCAAACATCCTTTTGAGATTGGAAGGGTACAACACCTCTTTGTTGGTAACGAAATAACGGATCCCGGATATCACGGTGATCGCCGTAGTAACGAGCATTCCCCAATACGGAACAAAGGCTCCGAGACCGAAGATAACGTCTCCGATTCCGGTGTTTTTGTTTAGGTTTTGGAAAAAGTAGACCGCGTTTCCGGTCGCGATCTCGAACACGGTCAGACCGCTCGCCTTACCGTGCGCGTATGCTTCGTTGATGAGAATCCTCTTCTTGCTCGAAACCAAAATAAAAAAAATGAGAATCAGAACGATGGCTCCCATCTGAAACACCGTCTTGATTTTTCCGAGCATGGTCGTGCGGATCGACTTACCTTGACGAATGGCCAGATAACGCAAACTCGTGATGAGCATATCACGGGCGATGATCAGAAAAACCATCCAGAATTCGATCTGTTCCTGCAAAAAGATAAAGGTGATAAAACAACCGGTGACGATGATCTTGTCCGCGAGAGGATCCAGAAATTTTCCGAACTCGGTTTCCTGATTCCACTTTCTCGCCAGATAACCGTCGATCAAGTCGGTGAGCGAGGCCGCGGAAAAAAGAACCAAAGCCGCGATATGGTATTCCCATTCCTTTTGAAACAGAAACCATACGAAAAAGGGAACCGCGGCGACGCGGAGCATCGTAAGAATATTAGGAATATTGAAAATAATTTTCTTCATCGGGAAACCCAAGTTCCGTTCATATCGTATTCGTAAAAGGAATCGATCCTCACTCTGCCGATCCAACCCGGCCGGAGGGAAACGTCGTCCACATACACAACCTCGTCCATTTCCGGAGCGTCCTGCAACCTACGAACGACCGCTTGTCCGTCTTCGATCGAATCCACGATCGCGTCGTAGGTTTGACCGATCCGGGCTTCGTGGATTTCCTCCAAAATCGCAAGATGTGCGTCCCGAATCAGATTGATCCGTTTGGACTTTTCCTTTTCGGAAACGGTCTGTTTTAATTCGGCTCCCGTCGTTCCTTCCTGCGGTGAATAGGAGAATAGGTTCACTTTTTCGGGTCTCGTGTCTTCGATAAAACGCAAAACTTGATCCACGTCGTCCGCGTCTTCGCCCGGATAACCGATGATAAACGAAGTGCGTATTTCTAGTCCCGGTTTGACTTCCCTCGCGAGCGAAAACAAATCCTTAAAATACGAACCTTCTCCGGCGCGATTCATACTCTTCAGAATTTTGGAAGAAACGTGTTGTAATGGCGATTCGAGATACGGAGCGATTTTCGGAGTTTGTCCCATGAGTCGAATCAGCTTTTCCGTTTTTTTATCGGGATACAAATACAACAATCTTAGAATTTCCAGAGAATCGATATCGGCCACTTTGCGGACCATATCCAAAAGAACTTCCGAATCCCTACCGTAATACACAGTATCCTGAGAGACGAGACAGATTTCTTTCGCCCCCGCACGAATGGCCCGGTCCGCGTCGGCGAGAATATTTTCCACAGGAGATTCTCGGAACTTACCCCGAAAGGAAGGAATGATACAAAACGAACAACCCCGATTGCAACCGTCGGAAACTTTGACGTACGCGTACGGTTTGGAATAGTTTTCGATTCCGGAGGAAAGTTTGAGTCGTTCCAGAATATCTTCGTTGAATTCTTTTTTAGAAGGGGAAAGATCCGGAAATTTCTCGCGGAGGATTTTACCCGCTTGATCGTATTTTCCGGTTCCAAAAAAAAGATCCACTTCCGGAATTTCCGCGCTGATATTGTCCGGGTATCGTTCCGCAAAACAACCGACTACCACGAGTTTTTGGTGATTTTGTTTTTTGACCTGGGCCGCGGAAAGAATGGTCTGGATCGTTTCTTCCGTTGCGGATTGGATAAAGGTGCAGGTATTGATAAAATGAAAGTCCGATTCCTCGGGAAGAGAAGCCGGGGTAAACCCCTCTTCCAAAAGGGAATGGTGCATGCTCATAGAGTCCGCCGTATTTTTAGGACAACCGAGCGTAGTGATGTAGAACTTCTTCTCCAAAAAAAACTATTCTCCCAACTCCTTGATGATGGACTGAGTGCTATCATAAGGATTCTGCGTTTTTACGAAGATCTTTTTCACGAGTTTACCGGGGCGACCGAGGGTGATCTTGGGTTTGCCGTTTTGAATCATGTCCACCGCGGAGCCGTCGCCCACTTTCAATTCGAGACGATCCTTGGCTTCGAGACTTCTGTTTTCCCCGGCTTGTACGAGACCTCGAAAACCCATCTGACCGTCGATGATGAATTCCGCGTAACTCGCCTTGTTGAAGAACAGAGTGACCTGGATGGGAACGTCGCCTAACGTCTTTGTGTTATCGACCGCGTTGTTGTTTTCCTGTTTTTGTTCCTCTTCGCTTAACGTTACGAGAACCTTCGCCGAATTTTCGGTCACCGCCTGCGCGATGATCCGAACGTTTCTTCTGAGACTGGAGATTTCGGGAATGGTGTAACTGAGTACTTTTTCCTGTCCTTCGCTCAGACGGAATTTGTATACGGTCAATTCCGGATAGACGTTGAACGCAAGAACCGCCGTATTGAGCGCCCCGCCTTTTTCCACAGAATCGATGAACAACTTACACTGTTGGTTGCTCACCGAAAAGCTGACTCCCTTGTCCGGGGTGAGGATAAAGGATTCGCTTCGGTTGTCGGGAATCGAACGGGAAAGAAAATCTATGTTTTCGGGGATGTCCAATTTTTTTCCGGACTCTTCCACCGCGTCGTCTCCGGAAGAGGAATCCGTAAAACTGTCCACGATCAGATAACCGGAAATGAGGATGATCAGAACCGACGCGATCGTGAGGATCTTATTCTTATCCACGTTGATCTTCGTATAATACGAAGTAGTCGGGCGGGTCAGTTCTTCGAGAGGAGCCTGCGATTCTTCAATCTTCTCTCCCCTATAAAGATTGATCAGTTGTCCCGTGTCCAACTTGAGATAACTGCCGTAGTTCTTCAAAAAACCCATGGTGAACGTTTCACCCGGGAACTGGGAATAATCCTCCGTTTCCAACGCGAGGATGTATTTCACAGAGATATTCGTTTCCTTGGCGACGTCCTTGACGCTCAGCTTTTTTTCTTCTCTCGCTTCGCGCAGAATCTGTCCTACTCTTTTCTGATTCAATGTTTCGCTCCTTCCCGGACTCAACGGTTACTGTTCCGACACAAGAGGGTTGTTTACGATTTTTGCGTTTCCGCTGATATGAAAATTGAACTGACCGTCTTCCAAATCGGGATTGGTTTCCAAATTGGAGAATTCGATCGTCGTTTCCTTTCCTCTTCCGTCACTGGCCACCGCTTTTTGGATGAAGTAGGTTTGCGCGTCCACGTAAAGAAGCATGGTTTCGAAACCGCCCACTTTTTCGCGTTGTTCCAAATTGAGAACGAAGTATTTTTTTCCGTCCTTGGAAGAGGTTTGCGGTTGTTCGATCGAATCGAATTTATAGTGATACTTTCTGAAAATACGGGAAAGTCCTTCGTCGGTGAAACTCGAAAAAATAGGACCGGATTTATTCGATTTATTTAATGTAAGATCCTGTTTGCCGACGGCGTTGAGACGGGCGATGTAGATGTATAAGGTCTTTCCGTCGGATACGATTTCGTCGCCGGAAGGATCGTTGAATTGATAACGGATTCGTCCGCCTTTTTTGTAAAGACAGACCCCTCTCATGTTTTTGCTCTTCTTATTGGAAACCGTTTGGATCTGAAAATCGGCTTTGTAGGAATTCAGTTCGCTGAATTTTTTCTTCACCTGTTTGACGACTTCGGAAGGGGAATTCCAGTTATGAGCCGGCTGCGCGCTCAAAGAACTTTCCGCGATTATAAATAGACTGCAAAAAGAAAGAATGATGGTTTGTTTCATGGGAAAAACCGGATCTCCCGGGATTTTTTTACTAGCTTCGGACGTATCGGGAACCTTGTCACTTTCTAAAATTCTTAGGAAAACCGATCCGTTCTTTTTCGAAAATTGCGGTCGTTTTTTTACGAAACCTCCGGAATTTTCGAAACGGGAAAACGTGGGATGTCCCGCCCGTCCCAATTTCGAATCCGAACGCGAGAATCGAAAACGGAACCAAAGACTTCTCGTACGGAACGAGAAAACGCGGAATTTTCTTCAACCCGCGCGGAGAATCTCCCTTCCCTTCGAACCGATCTGAGGACTCACGTATCCTCGTTCCTCCATCAACTCCATCAAACGGGCGGCCTTGTTGTAACCGATCCTCATTCTTCTTTGCAGGTAACTCGCGGAAGCCTTACGGTCCGTCCGTACGATTTCCCAGGCTTGTTCGAAAAGTTCTTCGTCTTCCTCATCCACCGCGGTATTTTCCGGCTCCTCGTCCAGATCGAAATCCACGTAGGAAGGTTTTCCGAATTTGCGCGCCTCTTCCACGATCCTTTCGATTTCCTCTTCGGAAACATACGGGGATTGAATCCTCACCAAATCCGCCGCCGTCGGAGATTTATACAGAAAGTCGCCTTTGCCGAGGAGAGACTCCGCTCCGTTCTGATCCAGAATGATTTTCGAATCCGTCTTTTGTGCCACGTGAAAGGCCATACGGGCGGGGCAGTTGGCCTTGATCAAACCGGTAATCACGTCCACGGAAGGACGTTGTGTGGCCATGATAAGATGGATTCCCACCGCTCTCGACTTCTGCGTGATCCGAGTGATCGCGTCCTCCAAATCTTTACCGGAAACCATCATCAGATCCGCGAGCTCGTCGATGAAGATTACGATATACGGCATCTTTTTGTATCCTTCCCGGTGCGCCCCTTGTTCCACTTTTTCGTTGTAGGTTTTGAAATCGCGGCACTTGAGTTTGGAAACGGAATGATAACGAGCTTCCATTTCCTGGATCGCCCAGGCCAAAGCGCGGGTCGCCTTTTTCGGATCCGTGATCACCGGCATCAAAAGATGGGGAATGTCCTCGTATAACGTGAGTTCTACCATCTTAGGGTCGATCATGATGAAACGCACTTCCTCCGGAGAAAGATGAACCACCAAGGAAGAGATCATGGAATTCAAACATACCGATTTACCGGAACCGGTCGTTCCCGCGACCAGAAGGTGCGGAAGTTTGTTGAGATCGATGCTGACGAGTTTACCGGAAATATCTTTCCCGATCAGAATGGAAAGATCCTTTTTGGGACGCAAACTCAGGTTCTGATGAAGAATGTCTCCGAGAAACACGTCCTCTCTCAGGCTGTTCGGAACCTCGATGCCGATGGTGGATTTGCCAGGAATCGGCGCTACGATCCGGATATTTTTCACGGCGAGATACAAACGAAGTTCGTCCGCAAGAGAAGTGATCCTTCCCAGTTTGACTCCGGGAGGCGGGGTCAACTCGTAACGTGTAATGATCGGTCCGCGTTCCATGGAAACGACTTGGGATTCGTATCCGTACTGACGGATGATCTCTTCGATCTTACGCGCCACCTTGTCGGACTCGATCTTAAAAAGAGGATCCTGGATTTTGGTTGCGGTCGTTTTCAGACTTTTGAGGGGAACGTGATAGATGGAACGTTTGGATCTCACTTCGGGAACGAGGGTCACCGGAGGAAAGGGCAGAATCGGTTCCAAACGCGGTTCTTTTATTTCGGCAAAAGAATCCGACATCTCGGACACGAGCTCGGGGACGATGGCCTTCGTCTCGGAAAAAATCTCTTCCCTTTCCACAAGGCCCGCGTCGGCTTCCTCCTCTTGCGAGACATCTTCGGATTCCACTTCGGGTTCGATTTCCGATTCGTGGAACTTTTTTTCCGTCCGGGATTTAAGCTCAGTTTCGTCTAACGCGCTCCGTCGAATCGAACCTACCTCATCCGCGGATACGGACCGATTTATATTAGAAAAATTGAATTCGTTTTTCTCGTCCGTTTCGGTTTCGGTCGCATCCGCGGCAAACGATTCCTTTCGAACGGTTGAAACATCCTTCGAAGAAGTTTCATTCATACGAAACCGAGTTTCCGAACGAGGCGTTCTGAAATCCAGGATCTCCCAACGGGAAGTAGTCTCCTGGAATTTTTTTTCCTCTTTGATTTTTTCCGCGAGCGAAGAGGAAACGGATTCGAAACGGAACACCCTACCCTGCTCTTCGAAATTTCCGCGGAACGCACCTTGATTCTGAAATCGCACCGACGAAAAACCTTCCGATTCGGAACGTACCAAGGGACGAGAATCGGTTTTGGAAAGAAGCTCGGAAAGTTTTCCCTCTTTTGCGAATGTGTTGTGAAGCGCGTTCTGCAACTCGGAAGGTTCCCGTTTTCCGTACATCCGGGGGGCGTGCATCTGTTCGAAGATCGCCTCCGGAGAATGTGTTCCCGTCGAACGCGCGGAGAACCAAGGAGGATCGGATTCCCGTTTTTGAAAACGTTCCACCGCGGATTGGAAAAGTGCACCCAAACCCTCTCCACTTTTGGAAACCCCGCTCTGCAATCCTTCCTTGTATTTGGCGCCGGCGACGCCGACCATTCTCCCGAGGAAATGCAACGGAGATTCGTTTAACAAAAGGATGAGACCGTAAAAGTAGAACACGAGGTGAATGAGAATTTTGCCCGTGGCACCGAAGATGAATTCCAAACCGGCGGAAAGGAGTTGTCCCGTAAACCCTCCTTGGGAAGCGAACGGAATCGTGGAAACGTGTCCCGTAATCTGAAGGGTTACGGTGAAACAAAACAAAAACACCGGCAAAGAAAAAAGGCGGTTGGTCAATTCAAACTCGTCTTTTACGAGACGGAGAGAACCGAGACCGATCGCAAACAACCCCGGAAGAAAGGAAGCCGCTCCGAACAAAAAGAACATTCCGTAGGAAAGATAAAACCCCAGTCTTCCGAAAAAATTGTGCCGGATCCCTTCCTCTCCCGCATCGAAGGAACCCAGGGAAAGAGTCAGAAAAATTCCCGAAAAAAGAAGGACATACGGAAGAATTTTCTTACCGTTCTGTAAATTCCAGGCTGTCTTTTGTTCTTTGGATTCCATGCTCTTTTTATCGGAAAGGGCACGGAAAAAGAAAAGAGACTTAATTTTTCAGACGCGTATCGTTTTTGCGTATTCGACGAGTTGATCCAAGGCGGTTCCCCAACCGTCGTAAAAACCCATGGCCTCGTGTTGTTTTCTGGCCGCGTCGGTTCCGTGGATCGCGATTCCAGAATATTTGGTTCCGCCGTTTCCGTGCGGTTCGAAGGAAAGGATCGCCGTGATAAAATCCATCGAGTTCATGGGCCGAGCCGGAGAAGGACGAAACCCCGGAAGAAGCGCGTCCGTCCAAATCAGGCGACGTTTCGGAACGACTTCCAGATAACAACCCGTATTGTCGAAGTCCTCGCCCTCCGGGGAACGCATTACCGTATGAAACTTTCCTCCGGGACGAAGATCGATCTCGCAGTGGACGGTCTGCCAAGGTTTCGGAGTGAACCAGTGAACGAGATGTTCCGGTTTGGTCCAAGCCTCCCAAACCAGGTCGGGGGAAACCTCCACCACACGTTCCAAAACGAGGTCCAATTCCGGATTCCGAATCATATACGGTTCGATCATGTTTCACTCCTTCTGTTTGCGACAACGTTTCCTCGGGACGCTCCGTCGTAGCCGGACCGTTCCGCGGAAAGAGTATCTAAAAACGAGAGGGATCGATCTTGTGCAAACCAATTTTAGGAAGGAATCGCTCAAATCCCGGTGGAACCGAAACCGCCCGCCCCTCTCGCCGTTTCGTCCGGAAACTCATCCACGAGATTCCATTCCGCGTACCAGGTTTTCCGGATCAAAAGTTGCGCGACCCTCATTCCGTGTTCGACTACGAACGGAGAATCCCCCAAATTCAAAAGAGGAATCATCAATTCTCCCCGGTAATCGCTGTCGATGGTCCCCGGTGAATTGGGAATCAGAATCCGATTTTTCGTGGAAAAACCGGATCGTGGTCGGATCTCGAAATGAAATTCTGCAGGAATGGAAAACGCAAGTCCCGTAGGAACCAAAACCACCTTGCCCGGCTCTAAGGTCAGATTCGAATCCAGACAAGCGTGTACGTCGTATCCGGCGGAATGTGCGGTTTGAAGCGCGGGAAGTTCCGCATTTCGTTTTAATTTTTTAACGGAAATTTTCATAAGAAGGAGGATTCCATGTTTCCAAAACCCCGAATTTAATCTCCGAAAAAAGAGGACGGAACTCTTAAAAAAACGCGGGAAGAACGGATCACGAATTCGGTCGGGAAAAAGGGATTGCGCTTGGATCGAGAAAGATCACAAATTGCCCCGTGCAACAGATAAGAATTACGGGAATCGCCGTCGTAGGAATCACGACTACCTTGTTCGTCCTTTCGTTGGGTTCCCAACCGAAATTAGGAAACTGTAAACTATTTCCGGAAAACAACGTGTGGAACGTTCCGGTCGATCGATTGCCGGTTCATCCGCGCTCTCAAAACTACGTACAAAGTATAGGAACCAAGGAAAAATTGAAGGCGGACTTCGGTTCCGGGCTCTGGGAAGGAAAACCGATCGGAATTCCCTTTTTACTCGCGGACGAAAAATCAGTTCCGACGGGAAAAACGTATCCCGTAAAGTTCGAATACGTGGAAGAAAGCGACCCCGGTCCTTATCCGATTCCGCCTAACGCACCGGTGGAAGGAGGAGAAACGAGCGACGGAGATAGACACGTTTTGGTCGTCACCGAAACGTCGTGTAAACTTTATGAACTATACGATGCTCGTTTCCGGACGAACACACAATCTTGGACCGCCGGATCGGGGGCGATTTTCGATTTGAATTCCAATCTTCTTCGCCCGAGCGGTTGGACCTCCGCGGACGCGGCCGGTCTACCGATTTTACCGGGTTTGGTTCGATACGAAGAGATCGAAGCCGGAGAAATTACGCATGCCATCCGATTTACCGCGAAGCGCACGCAAAAAGCGTTCGTATGGCCCGCTCGTCATTTCGCCTCCAAAATCAAGGACCCGAACGTGCCTCCGATGGGAGCTCGGTTTCGTCTCAAGGCGGATTTTAAAATAGAGGGATTCAGCGAAAAAAACCAGGTGATTTTGCGTGCTTTGAAAAAATACGGAATGATCCTTGCGGACAACGGAGCGAATTGGTTTTTATCCGGATCTCCCGATGAAAGATGGAACAACGACGACCTTCATCAGTTGAGAAAAATTACGGGAGATCGGTTCGAAGTTGTGGATTCGGATGTTCTGATGGTTTCTTCGGATTCGGGAGAAACCAAACAGAACTAGCCCGTCTTTTTTAGATCCGTCCTACGGGTCGTCCTTAAGGCCTTACGGATCAAGGGCCGTCGCCCGTAGAGATCTGCGAACCTTTTTCGAGTTCTTCGGCGTCGAATTCGAGTAGGATGGATTCACGTCCTACCGAGGATTGTATCGATTCAAAGTGTGAGAGTTCCCACGTCTCCAATTTCTACTGCGAAAAAAACTTAGAACGTAATCGGGACGAAACATCGTTCTCACCTTCGGATTCTCCCCGACTTCTTCGAATGTGCGAGTCGCGATCATGTCTGAAAAAGATAATGTGATTACCAACTTCGATTTTTAAGCCAATCGCATGCCAGGATCGGATCCTCTACTGCGGTACGATTTTATCGAGGCAAATCGGCGGAAATTTGTATCGTTTTATCCGCAGACCGACTTCCGCATCAATCTTCTCGCAAACGAATCCTGGATGTTTTGTTCGAAGGAAACGATTCCGACCACGTGATTTTTCGGATACGGTTGCACGGACGAACTAAACGGAAAAAATTCTCTGAATCGCTTTTTCTTCCTTAAGCCCGAGATTACCGAGGGCGGAAAGATGAAGTTTCGGAATTCCGAATACGGATCGTGCGAAACGGTTCAAATCGTTCAAGGTGATGGAATAAATTTCTTTGACCCTTTCCTCATACGAATAATTTCTTCCGTAATACAATTCCATAAGAGCGATCGTATTCATTCTAGATTCGGTTTGTTCGTAGCTGATGGAGAGTGTTCCCTCGTGATTGGTCTGCGCATCGAACAATTCCTTCTCCGTGATTCCCCGATCCAGGACGGCTTTGATCTCGTCGGAGATCGTTTCCAAACAAGTGACGAATTTATCCTTGGAGGTGGAACAAACGATGCTATTGATTCCGATATCCGCATACGAGGAAGGATACGCGGTGATCTGATAACAAAGACCTTTTTCTTCCCTCACCTTTTGAAACAAACGCGAAGAGGTTCCTCCGCCGAGAATATGAGTGAACAAACTCGCCAAAGACGCTTTGTGGAATTCCCTCGCGAAACCTTCCCCGCCCAAAATAAAGTAAACCTGTTCCAGTTTCTTTTTTTTAGGAAAGTAACCCCATTTTTTTTTAGGAAGGGAAGAAAGATTACCTTTCTTTTTTTGGATTCTCCGACGATTGAAAAATTTCTCCGCAACCTTAAAAACCTCGTCCGGTTCGAAATTTCCCGATAGGGAGAGGAACATGTTTTCGGTGTGATAATACGTATCATAAAATTCTAATAATCTTTTATGATTCACTCCGCTTACCGATTCTCTCGTTCCGATAATGTCGCGTCCCAGAGAATGATTGGGAAAAAAATTCTGATAATAAAAATCGTGGATATAATCCTCGGGAGAATCCTCGTAACCCTGCAATTCCTCCAAAATCACGCCGGCTTCGTTTTCGATATCGGATTGTTTGAGCAATGGCTCATAGATCATTTCGGACAACAATTCGAGACCGAGCTCGAGATGTTTGCCGGCAACCGTCACGTGAAAGTAGGTATATTCCCGGGATGTGGCAGCGTTGGTAAAACCGCCGACCCGTTCTATGTCTTCGGCTTGTTGTTTGGCGGAACGTTTGGCCGTATCCTTAAAGAGCATATGCTCTAAAAAATGACAGTAACCGGCGTTTTTTGAAGATTCGTGTCTCGAACCGACTCGGACGAAAACTCCGGCGGACACGCTGACCGTATGAGGTGCCTTTTGAAAGAGAACCGTAATTCCCCCGGGCAGAACCTTTCGATGAACGATCTGTGAAAGTTCTTGCTCCAAGGGCGTTTGAAAATCGTTAGACTTGTTCTTCTTCGAGGGCGTCTTTTCTGGAAAGGTCGATCTTCCCGGTTTTATCCACGTTCAAAACTTTTACGCGGATAATATCGCCTTCTTTTACGATGTCCTTCACGGAGTTCACCCGTTTGAAATCGATCTTGGAAATATGACAAAGACCCTCTTTTCCGGGAAGGATCTCGACGAACGCACCGAAATCCGCGATCCGTTTTACCTTACCTTCGTAGATCTTTCCCACTTCGACTTCGGTAAAAAAACCGTCCACCATCTTCGCCGCTTTTTCCGCGGATTCTTGGTTGGATCCGGAAATGGTCACTCTTCCGTCGTCTTCGATATAGAGTTCCGCACCGGTCAACTCGCTGATCCCGCGGACGTTTTTACCGCCCGGTCCGATCAGTTCCCCGATACGATCCTTCGGAATATTTCTTACGATGACCCGAGGAGCCGTTCCGGCTAACGTAGCGGACGCTTTGGAAATATGTTTTTCCATGATATCAAGTATATGAAATCTTCCGCGTTGTGCCTGTTCGAAAACGCTTTCCAAAACGTCGAAGCTGACTCCGGTGACTTTTAAATCCATCTGAAACGCGGTGATTCCTTTTCTGGTTCCCGCGATTTTACAGTCCATGTCCCCGAAATGGTCTTCCAAACCGGCGATATCGGACAACACGGCGTATTTTCCGGAAGCATCCGAAAAAAGCCCCATCGCGATTCCGGAAACGGAACCTTTGATCGGAACCCCCGCCGCCATCAGCGCGAGAGAACCGGAACAAACCGAAGCCATGGAACTGGAACCGTTGGATTCTAAGATTTCGGAAACCACACGAATCACGTAGGGGAATTCATCCGGTTTAGGAAGGACAAGTTTGAGCGCGCGTTCCGCCAAATTCCCGTGACCGATTTCTCTGCGTCCCGGACCGGAAGAACGACGAACCTCGCCTACGGAAAAAGCGGGAAAGTTATAATGCAACATAAAGGACTTTTCTTTTTGTCCTTCCAAGGTTTCGTATCTTTGGTTGTCGGAACCCGTTCCCAGTGTGACGACTCCCAAAGACTGGGTCTGCCCTCTCGTAAATACGGACGAACCGTGCGGACCCGGAAGAGGATTCACTTCCACGGAAATCGGTCGAATTTCGTCCAACTTTCTACCGTCAAAACGAACCCCTTGGTGCAACACCTGTTCCCGAACGATTTCATATTCCAACTCGTGGAGATAGGATTTGATGTCCTTGATCTTGTCGGATTCTTCGACCGTTTGTTTGAAGAATTCCACGACTTCCTTGTTTACGGCGGAAATTTCCTTGTTCCGGGACGTTTTGTCCGGAGTTTGATTGGCGGCGGTCAATTTGCCGAACGCATATTCCTTGACCTTTGCAAGAAGCTCTGCGTCGCGAACTTTGAGTTTTACCTCGCGTTTGACCACTCCGATTTTTTTGGCGTATTCTTCCTGGAGTGTTACGAATTCGGCGATATGTTTCTGCGCAAAACGAAGAGCTGCGAGCATTTCCTCGTTACTCAGTTCTTTCGCCTCGCCTTCGATCATTACGATATGGGTTTTGGTTCCGGCAACCACAAGATCCAAATCGGAATTTACGATTTCTTTCGTGGTAGGATTGAGGATCAACTCTCCGTTGATTCTACCGATTCTCGCACCGGCAATCGGACCGTTAAATGGAATATCAGAAACCGCTAATGCGGCGCTCGCTGCGTTGAGAGCGTGACCGGCTACGGAAACGTCTCCGTCCGCGGAAAGAACCTGCACCTGGAGTTGCACCTCGCAGAAATATCCTTCCGGAAACAAAGGACGAATCGGCCTGTCGATGATTCTGGAAATGAGAATTTCATGCTCGGGAGGTTTGGCTTCCCGTTTGAAATAACCGCCGGGAAAACGACCGACCGAATACAATTTTTCGGTATATTCGCAGGTCAGAGGAAAAAAATCCTGACCTTCCTTTGCATCGTCGGCCGCGCAAACCGTGGCAAGTAAAACGAGATTTCCCGATTTATAAACTACGGCCCCGTGCGCTTGTTTCGCCCAGTTTCCCGTTTCTAAAACGATGGAGTCGCGGCCGTATTGGCCGGAGATGGTATGTGCCATGGAGCTTACTTACGAAGTCCGAGTGTTTCGATCAGCTTTTTGTAACGATCCAGTTCGGTTCTTTTGAGATAATCCAGAAGTTTTTTTCTTTTGCTCACGAGTCTTAAAAGACCGGTCTTAGAATGAAAATCTTTTTTATGAGATTTGAAGTGTTCGTTGAGTTCTTTGATGCGGGCGTCGATCAGAGCGATTTGCACCTCTGTGGAACCTGTATCACCCGCTTTGCGGGCAAAATTACTGATAATTTGTTTTTTCCGTTCAGTAGCTATCATATCGTGAATATACCTTTTACCATTTTTCAGGCGATAGGTCCCCCTTTAAAGCTAATTTTTAGGAAACACTCGTAAATATTTATAATCCAGTTCATGAATGGCGTGATCGTCCTTTTTGCACCAAGCCAGAATTTCTCCTTCCGGAGAAACGAGTAAAAATTCCGTACCGGGGATCCATTCGAGTTTCGTCTTTCTACCGTTCAAAACGTTACGGACCTCGGTACCCGGAATTTCCACGGTCGGAAATTCTAAGATCGATTCCGGAGAATGAATCGTTACCTTTCCTTCCAGAAGATTTTCGTACGAATCGGCTTGGCTCAGATTCAACCTGCCGATGCTCGTGCGCACCAGACGTTCGAGACGCATGGGGAAACCCGCCCGTTCCGAAATATCCGTCGCGATCTTTCGGATGTAGGTTCCCGCGGAAACCCGGATCTTAAAAAAGATCGATTGTGGAGTGAATGCGCCGAGTTCGTACTGATAGATTTTGATTTTTCGAACCGCAGGAACCAGCGCCACTCCTTCCCGAAACAGATCCGATCTTCGTTTTCCGTTGACTTTGAGCGCGGAAATTTCGGGAGCTTCCTGCGTTTCCCAGGTAGGAACTTCCAAAAACAATTCCCGAAGTTGTTCCCGATTTTCCTCGAACCAACGTATCGTCTCCTCTTGAGAAAGGGATTCTAAGATTTCTCCTTCCTTGTCTCCGGAATCGGTGGATTCTCCCGGTTTAATCCAAGCCTCGTAGGATTTTTCTTTTTCCAAAAACACGCTGGAAAAACTGGTACAACTACCGATGGGCAAAATCATAAGTCCGCTCGCCGCGCGGTCCAAAGTGCCCGTATGTCCTACTTTTTTGAGTCCGAGTTTTTTTCTCGCCTTGACCACAAGATCCGAAGAGGTCATTCCTTCCGGTTTGTGAATGAGGAGAAATCCGGACTCATTCCTTGGATGTGGGTTTTCTTGTAAGTCGAAGCGATTCATCCAAACTCTGAATGTATTCCTCGTCCCAGAGAAATTGCATTCTTGGTGTGATTCTAAGTCCTAACTTTCCGGAAAGCGTGGTTTGAAACAAACCCGAAGCGCTGTTGAGTCCGGACAACACTTTTATCTTTTTTTTATCGGTGCAGATCGCCGTCACGTAGACACGCATATTCTTTCCGTCATCCGAGATTTCCGCTCGATGAACGGAAACCATATGGACCCTCGGATCCTTTACCTTCCCGGAAAGAATCATCATCGCCACGGTCCGAACTGCTTCCGCTTCGATCTTTCTTCTTCGGATCGGATTCACGAAACGGACATCCTACTCAAGTTTACGTTTGATCACGGTCACGTTGTAGGCTTCGATGATATCCCCGATCTTAAATTCGTTGTAACCGTCGATCTGAATACCACATTCGAATCCGGAAACCACGTCGTTGACGTCGTCTTTCACTCGTTTGAGAGACTTGAGTTTTCCGTCGAACTTGATCACCCCGTCGCTGATTACACGAACATTGGCGGACTTCTGGATTTTTCCGGAAGTAACCATACAACCGGCGATATTTCCGATTTTCGAAACCTTGAATATCTCTCGAATTTCTGCGGCTCCGATGACTTCCTCGATTTTTTCCGGTTCGAGAAGTCCTTCCATCGCGAGTTTGATCTCGTCCACAACCTGATAGATAATGTTGTAATACTTGATCTGAACCTGTTCTTTTTCAGCGAGAGCGATCGTTTTCGGATTCGCACGAACGTGAAATCCGATGATGAGCGCGTTCGAAGCCGAAGCGAGCATAACGTCCATATCTACGATGGCGCCCGCGCCGGATTGGATTACGTTCAGCTTCACTTCCGAAGTGGAAAGTTTTTCCAAGGATTCCTTGATCGCTTCCGCCGAACCGCGAACGTCCGCTTTGATGATCACCTTGAGTTCCTTCAAAGCCCCTTGTTTGATGAACTCGTTCATGTTTTCCAAGGTCACTTTGGAAGCGGTGCCCGCTGCTGCGCCCGCGTTTCCGATTCGTTCGAATTCGATCCTATGTTGGGAAATATTTCTGGCTTCTTTTTCATCGGCCATCGCGTCAAACGGAGCACCCGCGTCGGGAACTCCGTCCAAACCGGTAACCTGAGCCGGGAAAGCCGGTCCCGCTTCTTCGATGAGATGTCCTAAATCGTTGTACATCGCCCGGACTCTACCGGAAAAAATCCCCGCCACAAACGGATCTCCCACACGAAGGGTTCCGTTTTGGATAAGAACCGTGGCGACCGATCCGCGGCCCGGATCGAGTTTGGCTTCGATGATGGTTCCTTTCGCTCTCCGCTTCGGATTGGATTTGAGATCCATCACTTCCGCTTGCAGAAGTATCAGTTCCAAAAGTTTATCGATGCCTATGTTTTCCCGAGCGGAAATTTTGGCATACATGGTTTGCCCGCCCCATTCTTCCGATTGAAGACCGTGGTTGGCAAGTTCCTGCATGATCTTATCCGGATTGGCGGCCGGAAGATCGATTTTATTGATAGCTACGATGATCGGAACCTCTGCGGCTTTGGCGTGACTGATCGCTTCCAAAGTTTGAGGCATCACCCCGTCGTCGGCCGCAACCACGAGAATTACGATGTCGGTAACTTTCGCTCCTCTGGCCCTCATCGAGGTAAATGCTTCGTGACCCGGAGTATCGAGGAACGTGATCAAACCGCGCGCGGTTTTGACCTGATACGCACCGATATGCTGCGTGATTCCGCCGGATTCCGTATCGATTACGGAACTTCTGCGAATCGTATCCAAAAGTTTCGTTTTACCGTGATCGACGTGACCCATGATGGTAACGACAGGAGGGCGGGTGATATAATCGTCGGGACTATCTTTTTCTTCCTCGATGATCGTTTCCTCATACAAAGAAACCACTTTCACCTTACAACCGTATTCGTCCGCAAGAAGGGCGGCCGTTTCCGCGTCGATGATATTGTTGATCGTGACCATCATTCCCATTTTCATGAGTTTCCCGATCACGTCCCCCGGTTTGAGGTTCATCTTTTTGGCGAGTTCGCCAACTTGCACGTTTTCTAATACTGTAATTTCTTTCGGAACCGAAATCCCGGAAACTCCGGCGACCTTCGTTTTTTTGAATCTCTGTTTAAAGAATTTCGTGTTCTCCGCGCCGGAAAAATCCCTCTTGTCCGAAGTGGTTTTTTCCTTATCGTGGCCTTTCTTTTTACTTCCTCCGGCGGCTCCTCTTGCTTGAGAAAGTTCCACTTCTGCAGAAGTAATCGGCATCGGGCGACTGCCCGGTCCTCCGGAGCGATTTCCTGGGCCGCTTCCTCCGAAACGATTCCCCGGTCCACTTTGTCCCGGTCCACGATTGCCTTGGTAACCGCCACCTTGTCCCGGTCCGCGATTGCCTTGGTAGCCGCCGCCTTGTCCCGGTCCACGATTGCCTTGGTAGCCGCCACCCTGACCCGGTCCGCGATTGCCTTGGTAACCGCCACCTTGTCCCGGTCCACGATTCCCTTGGTAACCGCCGCCTTGTCCCGGTCCGCGATTGCCTTGGTAACCGCCGCCGCCTTGGCCGGTCGTCGTAGGACGGGCGGGAGGTCTGGAAATCGGTCGAGAAACGATGATGCTAGAATCTTCTTTTTGAAACGGAGAACGAGACGGCGGATAGGAAGAATCTCCACCTTGTCCTTGTGGATCCCGAGTCGGCCTTGCGGGACCACCTTGAGAACCGGAATCCGGTCTGCGAACCGGTTCTTCATTTCTGACCTCCCTCGTAGAAGAAGGAGCCGGACGAACGATCGGCGAAGCCCCCGAATCCCCTCTCGGCGGCAATGGGTGAGAAGGTTTTACCGGAGTCGATTCCGCGGCAGCTTCTTTTTTGGGAGTCGCAGAAGGGGAAGGAGACTGAGTTTCCTCTCCCTTTTTTTTGATAATCAGCTTCTTGCGTTTTCCCGCGTCCGCTGCGCCCTGAAGCGTTTCCTTGATCGTCTTATTCTTATCTTCCATAATTAATACCCTGGTCTTCCGGAGTTCATAAGGCTCCGGACTGAGAATTTCCCCGAAGGGTTTCTCAGTTGTCCTCCACCCATTCCACAGATTCCCGTAAAAGTTTCAGAATCTGTCCGGCGGTCGTATGTCCGATTCCTTGTAGTTTTGCCAGATCGTCTTGGCTGTATTCGATCAGGGTTTCCAAATCCTTGATTCCCTCGCTCTTCAAAATCCCGACGATACGGGCTGAAAGTCCGGGAAGATCTTCGAGAGGAGTCAAACCTTCTTCCTCTTCTTCCGACTCATCTTGGATTTTGGTTTCTTCTACGGGAGTATAAAAAAGTCGTTCCAACCTTTCTCTCGCCTCCGGAGAAGCCAATTCTGCGTTGTATTGAGCCACCGTTTTGATGTCGATTTTGTATCCGGCCAACTGAGAAGCCAATTTTACGTTGGATCCGTTGATTCCGATCGCCAGTGAAAGTTGATCGTCGGGAACGACCACCATCGCTTCCCTTCCGGAACCGTCCACTTTCACTTCCACCGGTTTTGCGGGAGAAATTGCGTTTGCGATAAATTCGGAAGGGTCGTCGGAGGCTTCCACGATGTCGATTCTCTCGTTGCCGAGTTCCCGGACGATGGATTGGATCCGAACCCCTTTCATACCGACGCAAGCGCCCACCGGATCGATGTCGCCTCGGGTCGCGCGCACCACTACTTTGGTGCGAATAGAAGGTTGTCTGGCCACGTTGATGATTTCCACAAGTCCGTCGTAAATTTCAGGAATTTCCATTTCGAACAATTTACGAACGAAATCCGCGGAAGCTCTGGAGAGAGTGATCACTGGGATCGGTTCTCTCGGACGAAGTTCCACTCTTTGAATGATTGCTTTTAATCGATCCCCGCTGTGATATTTTTCACCCGGATTTTGCTCTCGGCGAGGCATGATACCTTCCACCTTACCGAGGTCGATGCTCATCGCGTCTTTTTTCCATCTTTGGAAATAACCGTGCGTGAGTTCTCCTTCCTTCGCCTTATACTCGTTATAGAGAAGTTCTTTCTCCATATCTTTTAGTCTTTGAAAGACCATTTGTTTGGCTTGGCTGGAAATGATGCGGGAAAGTTCCACGGGTTTTTCGCGGAAGGAAACGACCGAGCCGACTTCCGCGGAAGCGTCGATCGCTTTCGCATCTTCTAAATTGATTTCGAGTGCGGAAGAAGGGCTTCCCTCCACCACTTTTTTCGCGATGGCGATGACCACGCTGTCTTTGCCGGAAGCGAATTCAACCGTAACGGGGGAAGGTTCGCCTGACTCTTCGGATTCTTCCAAACCTTCCAGTCCGGATTTTTTTTTATAGGCGGTGATCAGAGAATCACGAATGACTCCCATAACGGCTTCCCGATCCAGGGACTTGTCCGCACAAAATTGTTGGATCGCCTCCAACAGATTTCCTTCCGATTGTGTCTTCTTAACTGCCATATCAAATACTTACGTAGAGATTCCCTTTCAGTATATCCTTGAGGTTCAGAGTCGTCTGCTTTTTTCCGGCAGATTTTTTTCCTTTCTGGAAGTTTTCCAGAAAGACCTGATCCCCTTCCCGATTCACGATTCTAAAAATTCCTTCCCGAGGGTGGTCCGATTTTTCGGAAAGAAAAATCAGACGAACCGGTATGCCCCGGAAACGATCCAGGTCCCCCGGAAGGTCGAGTTTCCGTTCCGCACCGGCGGAGGAAACTTTCAGAGTATAATCCAGATCCGGTGAGATCCGATCTAACTCTTCTTTCAGTTTTCTGGAAACTTGCTCACATTCCAGAAGGCTGACTGAACCATACGGATGTTCAAGATTGTCCAAGACGATCTCGATCAACGAGTGGTTAGGCCTTTGGTTGACCTTTAATGAGTACAGCTTAACAGGCAAAAACAGGACGCCATCCAGAATACTACTGATTTCTTCCCTGTTTACTGTCAAACCCCGGCCTTAGAGAGAAAACTCAAAAATGAATGAATTTTTCCTGATATCCTAATCAAACTATTCAAATTTAGCTACCGTGTAAAGTAAAAAAACCCGTAGATTCCCGAGCCTTCGGAAAAGGCAGGATTATTGCTTGTTTTCCAAGCGATACTTGGAATGGTATCGTTACATTCTCACTCCAATCAGGTTTTCATGGGAAATCTCAAATCCGACGCTCCGTTTACCGTACGCAACCGCACGTTTCGAATCCTCACGATCGGATGTGTCCTTTTCATTCTGCTCGTATCGGGTTGTACTCGATTCAAGGTCGATAATTACAATTCCTATCTTTACGGAAGAATCAAACTGGGGAACACCCTCACCGATCTTCAAGCGAAAGTGTTGAACGGAGTTCCGACCAATCTTCCGCAAACTCTTCCGATCGTTTCGGGAAAAATCTACGTCCCCGATTTCGAACAATCCCTGTTGAAGGTTTTTTCCGCGGACGGTGAAATCAAATTCATCTTGGGAACTCTCAAAGAAAAACCGAACGATAAATACAAACTGATCCCGGCCAAGTTCGGCAGGATCGGTTTGGTCGCGGTCAACTCGGACGAAGAGATCTACGTTCAATCCAGAATCGGCAAGGAAGAGCAACCCAAAAGCGATCCGAACGCGGAGGATATATTCCTGAAAAAAAGCGGCTCCTTCGACACGGAGATAAAGGACGCAATTCCCTCTTCCATCCTTCATTTTTCCGACGCCGGTAAACTTCTGAATACGATCAACGTGGAAGGAATTTCCGGAACGACTCCGTTCGGTTATATAGAAAGAATCGAAACCGGAGACGACGATCTGTTGTTCGTCTTTCACAAATCGAACGGAGAAATGAAACTTTCCGTCTACGACAAAGGAATTTTGATACGTTCGATTGGAGCTTCCGACTTTCAATCGGTCGTGGTCGATTCGGAAAACGTTCAGACCCGTCTGGAAACGATTCTCCCGCATTCCGAAGGGAAATACGTGGTCGCGTCCTTCAGTCTTTTTGATAAGAAAAATTCCCGATTCAAATCGCGCAAAATCCTGAAATACGAACTCGAAACCAAAAACGTGACGTCTTTGAAGGACGTTCAGGACCCTTCCGAATCCTTGTATTGGATTTTGAAGGACAATAATTTTTTCATCTGGGAAACCGAAACCGAAGAGGAAAGTTCCATCCGTCTCCAAGTTCACGACGACGAAGGCAATCACGTGAACAATATTCGACTCAACTATCTTCCTCCGCGGGGTTTATGGAGGGAAACCTGGATGGACGCAAGCGACGAGATCTACTCCGCGAGGATCAAATCCGGTTATCTGGAAATCCATAAATGGAAATAAAGTTTTCCGAATATTCAGAATCCCTGTTTTATGATTCGGAAAGCAGAGATCTGGACGGAAAAACGATAGAAACGTTCGGCATCTCCGGCTCCCATTTGATGGGTTTCGCCGCCCTTTCGATCTACCGCTCCTACCGCAAAAAAATCCTCTCTTACGACAGAATCCAAATCCTCTGCGGTAGCGGTAACAACGGAGGAGACGGTTTGGCCCTGGCTTTTTTTCTGGCACAAGAAGGAAAACTTCCCGAGGTTTATCTCAAAACGGGACGCCAATCCGCCGATTCCGAATATTATAAAAATCTGTTTTTAAAGGCGGGAGGAGAAATTTCTCCGCTGGAAACGTATTCCTCCGACGTCCGAAAAGGAACCGTGTTCTTGGTGGACGCCCTTTTAGGGACCGGTTTTCGCCCTCCCCTGGAAGAGGACTACTCGAAGGCGGCGAACGAAATCAACTCTTTGTGTTCCCTGCACGGAAAGAACGTATTCGTATTAAGCCTGGATACGATCACCGGCTTTGCGGAAAAATCCTCTCCCCCGATCCCCGCGAACGCGTTAGCCGAAATCGGAACTAGAAAATGGAGGAACGTTTTCGTTCCCGGAACGGTAAAAACCTCCTTTCACAGGATCGGCTTTCCGATCGGTGGTTCGACCGCGGCGATAATCGGAAAACCGGCGGATAAGTTTTTATGGAAACGGATTCCGAGAAGGATCCTGCAACATACTACGATCCGGAAGCGGGATTCCCATAAATACGAGAACGGTTCCCTTCTTCTTGTCGGAGGATCGGAAGGAATGTCCGGCGCGGCCGTATCCTCTCTTCTCGCCTTTCATTCGTTAGGCGGCGGAATTTCCCAGCTGCTTACCCCTTCCGAAAATACGGTCGTACAGGTTCTGAAGAAGGATCCCTCGTTGATGGTAGGACCGATCCCCCCGAATACGGATCTTCTGTCCCTGCCGTTTCCCCGGAAGGTTTCGACCGTTCTTCTCGGTCCGGGATTAAAAACGGAGGAATGTCCGATATTGAATCTTTCTCCGGACAAACATACGATCCTGGACGCGGGCGCCATCCCGGCTTACAAGGAAATCAGACTGAACGATAGAACGCTTTTCACACCGCATACGGGGGAATTGGAAATATTAGTGAATTCTAAAATAACATCCGTCGAAAACGGTCTTTCCCTTTGTAAGGAATACGTCCGGACATTCGGAGGCAACATACTCTGGAAAAGACATTCTTCTTTTTTAATATGTTCGGACGAAAAAATCTACGTTTGGAATCGCCCCGAACCCAAACTCGCGGTCATGGGCACGGGGGATCTTTTGGCGGGAATCCTTGCCTTTTATCTATCCAGGAAATTTACCGTTCCTCAGGCGGTCCAATTATCGTATTCGTTGTTAAACGAAGCGGCCGGTAAAACGAAAGATTTCCCGACCGCTTCCTCGATCCGTAAAATTTGGACGCGAAAAGGAGGCTGATATGGGCGGAGGTTATCATTCCCGTTCTCCGGAAGAGTTTCGAAAATTTCTGGATGAAAGCCGCAAAAAATCAAGTGGAGGAAAATTTTCCCGAATCCGCCTGATCTTTATCCTCAACCTGGTTTTGGTAGTTTTAGTGATCGGCATGGTCGCGCGGGCCATGAACCCGAGTTCGTTCGGAGTCCAGGCGACTTCGCCGAAAATCAAATTGGATTCGATCGTGTTTTACGTAAAGTCGGCCCGAGAAGGCAAAAGCGGATTTCCCGCCTTTTTCCTTTTTATGAAAAACGAAAACGAATCCAAAGAACTCAGATTTCCCAACGGAGAATGGAAGTTTAAGTTAGCGCTTAACTCCCCGGAAGGAATCGAATGTATCTCGGATGAATGGATCGTTCCCGAAAGAAATTTATTTCCCGGAAAGATCGAATTCGCGCGTTTTCGCTGGAGTGACGAAACCGTTTCCAAACTTCCTCCGGATTGTAGGACCGATTCCGACCCGAGTTTTTTGGAACGGATCTTCCACCGGATCAATCGCCAAAGCGGACTAACGTTGCGACTTTCGATCGAACACTCCGGAAAATCCGAAACCTTAAACGTCGAGAATCTTTGAATTATGTTTTTTCCGAGCGTATCGTACGGTTTCGAATACCGGATCGGAGGAATGTTTTTCCGTCCCGCTTAAAATTCGGGAAATGAATTCCAATCCTTTAGAAGGAAGTTTCTTCCGATATTTTTCCATTCTTGAAAAAAATCTTTCTCTCAAACGTATAAGAATAAAGAGGAATCCGGTAAAATCGAGACGGATTCGTTAAAACACGAAAAAATGAAAACTCATACAACCAATTATCTGAATACGTTCATAGAAATCGCGGAAGATTGTCCCGCAGTGTCGGGAGAAATCCCTCCTCTTAAGGGAGAAAACAAAACCGTCGCCAATCTTCAGTTCGACATGGTCAAGAATCATCCGTATCGATTCACTTCCGATGACGTTTTGTTCGAGGTCTTTGCGATCCGAAATGATATTAAAAAAGAAGAATATACTTCGGAAAGGGAGCGCTTTTTTTCCAAAGGACAACCTTGTTTCCGGGCTTCTCCCCTTACAAAACGTTACGGTTGGGGAGTTCACAGCGATGCGGAAGGGAAGATCGCGGTTTACGGATGTGAATCCGCGGAATACAAAAAGTTCTCGCGGGACAAAAAACTGAAAGTAATCCGAGCGATGAGATCGGGTAAATAAAACGTATCTACCGTTCTCGGACTAAAATCCGGAAGGTGACCGAAACGGTTTGTCCTGGTTCTATCGTTTGTAAGCCGACACCGTTGCCCCACACCACGTTTCCGATTCCCGATCCTCTCCTCGCGTATCAAGCGCATTCAAGAGGCGGACGTGTAAGATTCCAGGGTCGGATGTTTTACCGATATTCTTCACTTCTGGGGAATCAACGCCGCGTTTATACGAACTTCCGATAGCAACCGCGAAACCGGGAACAAAGTGGAATCAGCGTGGCGTTTATACGAACTTCCGATAGCAACCGCGAAACCGAAATCCCACTTTGCGTCCCTATTCTCCGAGAATTAGAATTTTCTTATCGACCGTCTGCTTTTTTTGCGCCACGAGGCCTCCGCTTCTTGCAAATATTCGAATACAATCGAATCCGAATATTCTCCGTTGAGATAATCCAAAAGAATCCGATCCCCGACTAGAAGTTCGATTGCGGGACGATCGGATCGGAATTCGTAAGCGCCGTCCCGATACGCGAACTCGTTCGGATATTCCTCGCGCAACATGCGGATGAACTTTAAGGTAAAATACAATGCGTGGAACTTCTCCGGTTTTCGCAATAGAATCTGATACCCGCCGCACACGAGATCCTTATGTTTATGAAACGTAGGAACGAACTTAAGAGGTCGCAGGACGAACACGTCCTTTTGCAAGCGCTCCAACTCCTTTCGAAATTTTTCCTTCCGCTCGTCCACATACGGCGCTCCGAAAATTTCGAACGGGCGAGTCGTTCCTCTTCCTTCCGAAAGGTTGGTTCCTTCCAAAAGACATTGACCGGAATAAACGTAGCAGGTGGATCGAAACGGAATGTTGGGCGAAGGAGGAATCCAGGAAAATTCTCCGTTTTCATCCCGGTACCATCCTTTGCGGATCGTTTTCAAATTCACGTTGATCGAAAATTCTTCCACGTAATACGACAACAATTCCCCCGGAGTCAGACCGTGTCTGTGCAAAACTCCGCGCACTCCGACGAAGGATTCGAACTCTTTTTGTAAGGGAGTTCCCTCGACTTTTCTTCCCGCGGGGTTGGAGGAATCGATCACAAGCACGGAAATTTCCTGTTTCCCGGAGGAATTCCATTTTCCGATTTCCTCCAAAAAATAATACGCAGTGGTCAAAAACGTATAATACCTAGCACCCGTGTCTCGTATATCCACGAGAATGAGATCCAATCCTTCCAAAGAAACCGCATCCGGTACGAGACTCGATTCGTGATCACCGTAGAGATTGACGAACTCCACTCCTTCCCAATCGTAACGCAAACCGGATCCGGAAACCTGATCCTGCAATTCCGCAAAAAGGCCGTGTTCGGGCAGAAAGATCTTTTTGAGATCGTATCGTTTGCGGATCGTTTGAAAATGATATTCTCCGTTCGGTCCGAACGCGCTTTGATTCGTGATCATCCCGATCCTGGCTTTGCGAAGGAGAGTTTCGATTTGTTTCATCCTTCCGGTATCGTTTTTGCGTCGCGTTCGAAGTCAAGTGCAACGAAATCCCCGTTGTGTTTCGGATGGAGGAAGGGTTTTTTACCCCGCGCGTGAAAAAAAGAGTTTTCCGTAGGGAAGATAGATAGTTTCTTTTTCATTTAACCTTCGATAAACAAAGTATGGCATTCGATCCCTCAGTCCCGCAACAACAAGCCCAAGCCCCCGCAGGCAGCGTCCTATTTCCGGAAGGTTCGCCCGCGAATACCCTCAACGTGCTTCACAGCGGGACGGTGCGTTATCTCACCGAAATTTCCGGTGGAAGAAAATTGGAACTTTTCAAAATCAACGGAGCCAATCTGACTCCCGGATCGATGGCCTTATTTACCGGAGGAAGATATCCGTTTCAACTCCAGGCGGAAGATGCGTGTGTGATTTCGACGTACGCGATGAATCGGGATACCATCGGCAAAAGCGTAGGTTCTCGCGTTTCCCTGGGTTTGATGGTGGCCCGAACTCTTTTGAAGGAAATCACCGAACTTTTCAAAAAAGCGAATCAAATCCGAAAGATCACTTCCGAAATCGAAAAGGTAAACGACAATCTTTCCATTCTTTATTATCAATTCAATCCGAACGTTTTTCCGGATATCAAACCCGGTTCTCCGATCCCGGAAGTCTCCTCGGACGTGGTCGATCCCGTTATGCGTCTTTGTAGAGAGAATTTGAAATTATTCTTTGACAACGGAGGCATACTTCCGGACAGACCGAGTCCTCAATTTATGGAGGAGGAACACGAATCCCAACTGACTCGTTTGTATCCCGAGGAAATCGATTTCCAAGACGGAGAATTCTCTTTCATTCGAAAGTTGGTGATTCAGGATCCGAAAATTCTGAATGCGCTTTTCACCGCGGATCCTACGATGTTGGCCTATGTTTGCGGTAAGTTGGCCGGCGTTCTGGAGCAGATTTCCGGAATTCTCAAGACGCTTCTTTCCGATTTGGACGACGCGTTTCGTCTTTTTTTCGTTGGGGAAAGCAGCCTCGTCGAAAAATTCTATCTCATTCTGGACATCACCGCTTCGGGATACGGAACTTCCCCTACGGAATTCGTAGTTCCCGTGTTAGGCGCCGTTGCAGGAAAGATAGAAAAATACAAAAACGGTCATCAAACCCTTTTCGGAGTTCCGGTAGCCGGTATTTCTCCGAACACGAACGCATTTCAATCCAAAGCGACCGCGCTTTCTAAAAAGATGGAGGAATCTTCTCCTAAAACCGCGGCTCCGTCCTCTTCTTCCGTGGCGGCGGGAGTTGACATCGCGGCGATTCGAAAGGAGTTGGACAATTCCGCTTCCGTGATCATTCAGTTCTCCGGTCTTGATGCGGAGCGCGTAAAGGAATTTTCCGCATTGATGGTAAAGGTGAAGAGCCTAAAAAACCCTCTCGATCCGGAAGGGGATATCCGTAAGGTACGAAGGACTCTCGGACGTCATTACTGGGACATGTATCAGTCCTGTTATATGAAATACATGCATTCGAACCGGAACGTTCCGAAAGCGGTCGATCTCATGTTGAAATACGGTTTTTTCGACGAAAGTCTGGTGGACGATTCCCAGCTCGCGTTTATGTATTCGTTCAAGGAGACGATGAATTCCGTTACGGATATTCCGATTTCTCTCGGAACCGAATGGTTGGAGAGAGTTTATAAACGCGAAGTGCCTACGTCTCTGGACGAAATGGGTCAGAACTTTTTCGAAAAGGTCAAACTCGAAAATAGAAACATCAATATCAAAAAAGAATCCGATATCCCACCGGAATTGGACAATCCCGAAACCAGATTGAAGTTCGAATTCGCGTCGTTATACGAGGCCAATGTCCGACTAACTTCGGGAAGTCCTGCCACTCACTTTCCTATCCTGACCAAGTTTCACAGTCAGATGGCGATCGATAAGGCCTACGTTTCAAAAAAAATGCTTTCCGACGTCGTTCACGATTTGATGGGAATCGATTATTCCGTTTTTCATCGGGAAGTCATCTACAACAACAACGAACTGGGAATCACCAAGGAATTCATTCAAAAATGTGTGATCCCCGATTTTATCATCGTTCCTTCGATCGGAACGAAGGTGATGATGTGGCAGGATCTTTCCGTTCATAGAGGTTCCGGTTCGAAAGAAAGTCCGGGGCGGATCGTGATTCCGATTTTGGCACAAGGCGATTTGAAGACGATGATTACGGACGCGTTAGCCGCCTTTCGCTGGGAACTTACGAAATCCATTCTCGGCGCGGAATGGAATAACGTCGGCAATCCCTCGATTACCGCGGATTACACCGATTACATTCAATTTTTTAAGAAGAACAAGGATCTCTCGATCGAGATCAAGGAAAAACTGGCGAGCGACTTCAAAAGATTCCGTAACGATCGGGACATTTTTTCGAACGACTATCAACTCTGGATGAAATACGAATCGGACGGAGTACAACGTCTGAACAAGGTCGTTCGGGGAATTTTTTACAGACATATTCCCTTTAGCAGAGCGATCCGCGAAAAAGTGGCGAAAACGCCGGCGTTCGCTGAGATTCACAATCGTTTCATCAATATTAGAAATCGTAAATATACCGAATTGGAAAACCGATATAAAAAATACATCAACGCGCTGGGTTCGTTACCCGATCCTCTGCGGGACAATCTGGAATTTTATCGGGTTTGATAGAATCGGCAGATTTGACTTTTTCGCTGTTTTTCCAGCGCTAAAATTCGGTCGTAATCGGAATGGCAACATTCGATTCTTTTTTTTCGAGCGCGGAGGAGATTGGTTTCCGCTTTCTTCGGTGCGGCGCGTTTTTTTCCTCTGTTGGTTCCTTTTTCCTCTTTCCATGTTCATTTTTAGTTCTAAGGTTTTTTTGTGTCGGCTGGATTGTGTAGATCGCGTCCGGTCGAGATTCGATTGTACGAAGGATTTTTTTGTTTTAGCGGAATTTGTGTGAGTTCCCACACAACTTTGTCGGAAAAACAATAGAACAAACGGGCCGTTTATCCAACCGCCGAAACGCAAAATGGCCCTTCCCGCTTTTTCGCGGGAGTTCCCGCAACGATTTGTCGGAAAAATTACGCGGGAACTCCCGCGAAAAAATCAAATCTCTTCCAAAAGATACGGACGCGTATATTCTCGAATGATTTCCACTACGAAACGACCCCAACTTTTCGGATCGTGCTGCGAAATTTCGACCTGTTTGATCTTTGGAAAATAAGGATGCGGTTTGAAAAGACTGTGAGAGAGTTCGATGGAACGAAGATAGTTATCCACGCGTTTCACACGAACGAAATTGAGGAGTTCCGACTGAACCTGAGCCTGAGGAATATAACCGATGATAATCAACTTCGGAAAAAGGGATTTTTTCAAAAGATTGATGAATTCGCCGAAACTATCGACACGATCGATGAAACCTTCGTAGGCGCCGCCTCCGAGATTCATAATTTGAGTGACGATGTCCATCGTAAACGAAACCCCTTCGGCGGAAGTCATGTCCGAAATGATCACAATCCCTTCGTCCGGCTGAAAGGTTTTAAACATCTGACTGCCCTTGAAATGTCTTCGTAAAAGTTTAGCCGCCGAAATATCGATTTCCGCCGCTTTTGCCAGCAAAGGTTTGCCGTTGTTGTCGAGAACCGGTTCCCTCGTAATGAGATATCTCTTTTTCGCCGCGTTTTGGTTCATCACTCGAAACGCTTTGACCTTTTCCTCGATTTCATCCAAGGAACAATAACCGATCTTTAATACGTTCTCTCTTGAACGTTTCTCTAATTCTGTATCTTCCATCTGAAAGTTGTAGGGACGCGCGACTCGTTTTGAGGAGATCCGAACTATTTACCCTTATCCCGTTTTATCATAACATCTAATTGATTGAGAACAACTCCGTTCTTCCGTCGAGGAAAACGAAGATTAAAACACTTGCGTCAGAATTCGGTTTTTTCTGAATGGAATTATGATTCCGCGGACAGAAAAATCTGCAAAATTTCGCATCTTTTTACGGATTGCGAAGATTGTTTCGGTACTGATTCTTCTTTCCACTCTTTTTTCTTGCGAGTCCGTAGAATTTATCCCGGAAACCGCTCTCCGAGAAGAATTCGGTTTTTCTCATAAAAGCGCCTGGACTGAAATCGAAATCAGAAACACTTCCCCGCAAAAACCGTACCGCACCTATGGTAAAATTGTGATCCGTACGTTTTCCAACGGTCCTGTTCCGGAACATATCATTGTCGAACTCAAAAAAGAATTGTTTGCCAATCATATGGACGGAGTCGTATTTACCGGAAAAGGAATCGTAAACGTGGCTCCCATTCTAATACAAAGTGGAAACGGGGACGGAAACACGGTCTCCATCGGATACGTAAACAACGAAATGGGAGTCGTCGAAGGGGTCGCATATCGGTACAAGGACAATTTCCGATGAAATCCTCTTCCGAAAAAAAGAACGTCTCTCCTCGAAAATTCGACAGCGAAATCATTGTGGATGCACAGGATCGCTGGATCTTTCGCGGAAATCGTATCGACCAAAAGGAAGTTCTTTCCTACTTCCGCAAAAATTTAAAGGAGGACGAGTCGGGAGTATATATAGACAACCGATTCGGGGATCTTGCCGAAAACGGCTACGTCAGAATCCAAGGTTATCCGATTCACCTAACAGCATGTATACTTTCGAGCGAAACGTTATACTTTCTTTCCGAGTCGGACGAATCTTTTCCGCTGGAATTGTTGGATTTTGCTCTCGACGAAAACGGATGTCTGTTCGCCCGTATTCGCGATAAAAAGAAGATCAAATTCAGACTCGATCGAAATTGTCTTTCCGATCTAAGTCCCTTTCTCGAAGAAACGAGCGAAGGCGTCGAGATCCGTTTCGGCGAAACGACCGTTCCTATATTCGAATCGGGAGAATCTCCGGAAGTGCCGCTTCCTGCCGCGTTTCACGATTGAGCGTTTCGTTTTCGCTTCCGGGTCGCGGCAGATTTTCTTACACTAAGCGGTCTAAATGGCGGAACCGAGTTCTTCCCGCAGACGTTTGGCTTCTTCGAAGTCCGGTTTGATTTGAATCGCTCGATGTAGATATTGTAAGGACCGTTCCGGACGATTCCAGATCTTATACAGCGTTGCAAGATTATACAAAGAGATATGAGGCGCGTCGTTGAGGTCGCACCGAAGCGATTTTTTTAGCCAAAACACCGCATCGGTTTCCTTGCCCGCTCTCAAAAGTATGATTCCGATTTCGTTGCAGGGATTTCCGTAGTTCGGATTGATTTCCACGGACTTGTAAAAATGCAACAGACCTTTTTCCGGCTTTCCCTTCTGATTCTCCATCAAACCCAAAAAGAAATAGGCTTCGTGACTTTCCTCGTTTTCTAAAGAAAGTTTGAAAAGATATTCGGCTCTATCGGAATCACCCGATTTGTAAAAGAATTTCGCCGCTTCTAAAAAATCAGAAGGAGTAAAGTTTTCCAATTCCATAACCCGTTTTTTACTTTGATTTTCGGTTTGGAACGTTCAAGGCTTGATCAAGTTTTTTTTTAATACGTCCGCGATGTTGGCCGCGACGGATTTTCCGTCCAAACCGTAGGCTTCGAAGATCTCTTTTCGTTCCCCGTGATGAATCGGTTCCGGCGGAAATCCGAACGTGCGAACGTATTTGGATAGATGTTCCTGCCCGATCCGATTCAACAAATATCCGGACGCGCCCGCGTCTATGTAACTTTCATCTAAAATCACAAACGAACGAACCTGCGACAGTTCCGAATTCAAATCGTCGATCGACAACGGCCTGAGCCAGACCAAATCGATCAACGTTACGCTAAAGCCCGCGCTCTGCAGAATTTGAGTCGCCTTCTTCGCCTCCTCCAACATCGATCCGATCGACAAAAGAGCGACGTCCGCGCCTTTTTGGAGAATCCGAAACGTACCGGGTTTCATTTCCGCCGGTTTGTGAAAATCCAATTCGTTTACGTTCGTGTTCGCTTTCGGAAATCGGATCGCGATCGGTCCTCGGTCGTATCCTTCCATAAATCGAATCGAATCTATAAGATCCTGCCCGTTCGAAGGAACGAATACGTCCATATTCGGTAGCCCCAACAGATATCCTAAATCGAACAAACCTTGGTGCGTTTCTCCGTCCGGTCCCACACAACCCGCACGATCGATGATAAAACGTACGGGAAGATTCATCAGAGAAACATCCTCGACGAGCTGATCCATACCTCTCGTCAAAAAAGTCGAATAAATGCACATATACGGAACGATATTTCCGCTTGTCATCGCTCCCGCAAACGCTACCGAATGTTGTTCCGCGATTCCCACATCGAATAAATGTTCCGGAAATTTCTCCGCGTATTCCTTGAGTCCGCTTCCTTCGATCATCGCCGGTGTGATTGCCGCGATCCGTTTGTTTTTTTCAGTGAGAATGGACAACATTCTTCCGACGATCTTGCTATACGCGATTTTCGAGGAATCCCCGCTGTCCATCGCGCCGTCCTCTTTTCGGAAAGGTGTAACACCGTGATACTTGATCGGATCCTTTTCCGCAGGATCGTATCCCTTTCCTTTTTGTGTGATCAAATGAAGTAGGATCGGTCCTTTCATCTTCTTCACTTTTTCGAGCATTTTGACGAGACGAAGTACGTCATGTCCGTCCTCGGGTCCGATATAACCGAATCCCAAATCCTCGAACAACCCGCCCGGAGTCATCACGTCCTTAAATCCCTTTTCCACTCGTTTGAAAAAACGCTCCATCGCAGGTCCGACGAGCGGCAACCACTTTAAGAAAGTATAAAATATCCGTTTCCAGTGGTTGTAGAAATGGGACGTAATGATGTTGTTCAGATAATTGGAGATGGATCCTACGTTCTTAGAGATGGACATGAAGTTGTCGTTCAAAATCACGATCATGTTCTTCTTGAGATGTCCGGCGTGGTTCATCGCCTCCAACGCCATTCCCGTGGCAATGGAAGCGTCTCCTATGATGGCGACCACGTTGTAATCGTCCCCCATCAAATCCCTGGCGGCAGCTTCGCCTAACGCCTGTGATATGGACGTTCCCGCATGACCGGTGTTATAGAGATCATACTGGGATTCCTCCCGTTTCGGAAAACCGGAGAGACCGTTGAATTTCCGCACAGTGTTCAACCGATCCTTTCTACCGGTCAGTATTTTGTGCGGATAGGTCTGATGACCCACGTCCCAAATCAATCGATCTTTCGGGGTATCAAAAACGTAATGAAGAGCTACCGTGAGTTCCACGACTCCCAGATTGCTCGCGAAATGTCCGCCCACTCCGGAAAGAGTGTCGATGATATAATTTCTCACCTCTTTACATACCTCGGGAAGTTTTTCCAGAGGTATGTTTCTGAGATCGGCCGGATAATGAATATGATCCAGCAGAGTTGATTCTTCTTGCATGAAAACTTTCTATTCTAATTTGATCCTGTTCTCAGCCCGCTTGCAAAGGTTTTCTTAATAGTTTCAGGTCATCCTCGTTTACCAAATCCAAAAGTTCATAGATCCGGACCGGTTGGGTTTTTCCTTTCACTTTGATCAGATCCAATTCTCTTGCAATAACCCGATCCTTTACCTTTTCATACGTATATTCCGAGATGATAATATGGGTTCCGTACTCCTTGTTCGTTCCTTCCAGTCGCGAACCGAGGTTGATCGTATCCCCCATACAGGTATAATCCATCCTGTGGGAACTCCCCATGTTTCCTACGACCGCAGGTCCGGAATTGAGTCCGATTCCGATATCCATCTGAGGGAGATCCAAGCTCTTCCACTCTTCCTTAAGAGTCGCCAACCGTCTCATCTGCGCCAAACCGGCGGCACATCCGTAATACGCATGATCTTCGAGAGGTACAGGCGCCCCCCAAAATGCCATGATCGCATCACCCATGTATTTATCAATCGTTCCCTTGAATTCAATGATGATCTCGGTCATCTCGGAAAGATATTGATTCAAGAATTGAACCAGCTCCTCCGGTCCCATTTTTTCGGACATGGTCGTAAATCCGCGGATATCCGAAAAGAAGATCGTAATATCACGTTTGGAACCTCCCAAATTCAAGTTCTCAGGATTTTTGAGAAGTTCGTCCACCACGTCCTTGGATACGAATTTGGAGAACGTGCTTCGGATGTATTTTACGTTTTCTTCTTCCGTTAAAATCCGAAAGCCGATGAGTCCGATGAATATGAACAACTGCTCCAACAATACCGTTGGATACAAATGCACCAAATTGAGCTCGGAGAAATTGACCAATGTCCCCACAGAATACACCAAGGCCACCGCTAAGAAAAACAGGAACGCAAGCCAAGTCTTCAATCTAGGCTGAACGAATCCCGCCAACAATCCGATGGAAATCAGAATCAGAAATTCTCCCCACAACGGCAATTCGAATAGAAAATCCTGATTCAAGATCGTATTGATCGCCGCCGCGTGATGTTCGATTCCGGACATATCGCCGAACGGCGACAAGTGCGTATCCTTCGCGGCTCCGGCTCCCGTAGCATAATACATCGCTACGAGAAAAATCGTATTCTGAAATTGTGATGCAGTCTCCTCGTTCCATTCCGTCGCCGCCTCGAAGATTTCATGGGCACGAAACGAATACAACCCGCCCGGAAAATTGATCTGCATCTGACCGTCCTCGTCGATCGGAATCGTCACCTCGCGGGTTTCGTTCGGACGATTCATGATATCCTTCGTTTCCATCTTGAGACTTTTACGATTAAAATTCGTTAGGGTCTTCTGCGGGATATTCTTGATCTTTACGTGTTTTCCCATTACGACTTCCACGTCGCGTTTTACGTCCACTCCGAAATAATTACAAGCGATGATCAAATCGATGGAAGGATAATATTCCGTCTCGCGCAAAGGCCCTGCGTTGAGGAGTTTCGCTACCAAAGGCATTCTGCGATTGAGACCACTTTCGTCTTTTTTAATATTCGCGAATCCTAATCCGGATGCCTTACCCGCCACCGGTTCGATCGGCGGCTGAGGAAACTTCAACCAGACCGTCCCCGTTTCTCCCGGATCTTGTACGTTTTCCAGTTTGAACTTTCTCAGGACCTCAATCCGTTTGTCCAGATTCAAAATAGAACTTTTGGATTCCAGACTCGTCTCCATCGGGTAGTCAAACATTACCTGCGGATTTTTTCCCAACGCTTCGGCCATTTCTTCCGTTTGTCCAGGTTTGTAATCCACGAAGAAAATATCGAACATCAGTTGGTTGGATGTGTTTTTGAATATGTCTATTATATTTGCATAATATTTCCAAGGCAATGGCCAACGTCCTTGGAGTTTTTCTAAAGAAGTCGTTGTGATTCCTATGATCTGGATATCCTGCCTCGCCCCGGGAGGAGGATTGTATCTCGTATATTCGATCGTCCCTTCCTCGGATTCCTTTTCGCTTTTGTTGATCCCCCCTCTCAAGAGAGTGAATCTCCAAGACACGGAAGATTCCTCCAAATCCGCAAGCGGAGTGAATATCTGATAGAGAAAAAACATTACGAGCGATACTACGATCGCCAACCATACGCTCCCCGATTTTTGTTTATCCGCAGTGACCGACGAAATGAACCTATAGATCGGATACGCGGATAACAAAAGTGCGAAAAATCCTCCGATCAATAATTCGGTCAGTTGCGTGATTTTCGGGAAAAACGCAGTGATCGATATCGATACGATCCCCGCGAACCCCAATACTAAAAATACGATGTTGAAGGGAGTGATTTTATTCTTTGTCTCGCTCATTGCGTTCCTCCGTCGGAGATCGGGGAACAGTATCCAATCGCTTCAAGATTCGTCAATATTTTACAGGGACTTAGCTCCGTTCTTGTGCCCTCTAGTTCACTTTTTCTCATTTTTTGTTCCGCTCGGCTTTGTTCCGGAACCGTTCTCGTTATGAGATACCATGTTCTGAAATCCGGATTTCATCTCTGTAAAGTGCGTTCTAAAGGAAATCTTTGTTCTTTTTTGATACCGGAGGAACTGGTGGCGCAGTTTAGACTTCGTCCGAAACTGCTCCGTAAAACCCTGCACGATCTTTTGTCTCAGTGGGATGAAGCTTTGATTCGAAAGCGTTTTTTGGGAAAAAGATCTGTTTATGCTAAGTATCAGGAAAAGGATCTCAACTTACAGAAGATGAATTTCCGTCCTTTTGAGAAAGATTGGTGTAAATTGGGGATTTTGGCTTGGGGATTGGGAATATCGAGATGCCTTTTGTTTTCTTTGCTATTGTCATGGAGCCGGACGAGCAAAACTTCTAGGAAAATCAATGGAGCTCCAACAATATTGCATCTTACAAGAGAATACTCCTGTAACAAAAAACTTCTCAAAAGCCAAATCACCCTTAGAAGAGCCCATCCGCACTGACCCGAGCTCCCCGTTTTCCCCATTCACTCCCGCACTCATCGCATCGCGGAACGAATCCCGGATGCGAACGCCAAAAGTGCGCTCGCACACAAATCGCGATCACTCCCCTTTTCTTCGATGATTTTCTGGACCGCGGAACCGATAATCACCCCGTCCGCGTACTCCGAAATCGTCCGAGCCTGGTCCACGGAGGAAATACCGAAGCCGGCACAAACGGGAAGACCGACCTGATTTCGAACAGAACGGATTCTATCTTCAAGACCGTCGGCAAGAGCGCGACGTTCTCCCGTCACACCGTAGGAAGTAACGTAATAGATAAAACCGGAGGCCAAAGATTTCATGGAACGAATCCGAACTTCCGTCGTGGCGGGAGTCACGAGATGGATGAAATCGATTTTTCTTTTTTTCAACTGGGAAAAAAACTCCTCCGCTTCAGGAGTATCATACGGAAGATCCGGAATGATCAAACCTTGGATACCGGAGTTCTTAGCCGTTTCCGCAAAGGCTTCAAGTCCCATAGAATACAACGGATTAAAATACGTAAGATAAACGAGAGGAGTTTGCGGATGAAGTTTATGAATCTCCGCGGTGATTTCGAGAATCTTCTTCATCGAAAACGGATGCGACAAGGCGCGTTTGAAAGCCTTCTGGATGACGGGTCCGTCCGCGACAGGGTCGGTAAACGGAATCCCTAATTCCAAAATTCCTGCGCCGCCGCGAATGAGCGCGTCCGCCCAGACCACTGAGGATTCGTAATCCGGATCACCCAGAGAAATGTAAGGAATAAAAACGCTCTTATCGGAGGAGAAAGCGGAAGAGATCGAGTTCAAGAAAATTCTCCTTTTCTAAGTCTGGCAACTTCGGCGACGTCCTTGTCTCCTCTTCCTGACAAACAGATCAAAAGATTCTCCTTTTTACCCATGGACTTAGCGAGATCCTTGGCGAAACGGAATGCATGCGCTGTTTCCAAAGCGGGAATGATCCCTTCCACACGGCAGACTTCTAAAAAGGCGTCTAACGCGTCTTCGTCTCCAACGTTCGCATACGTAACTCGACCGCTTTTATGAAAGTACGCGTGTTCGGGTCCGACCCCGGGATAGTCGAGTCCGGCTGAAACCGAATGAGCAGGAACGATCTGTCCGAACTCGTCCTGAATCACCAGGGTTTTCGTACCGTGTAAAAAACCGGTTCTGCCAAAACGAATCGTGGCGGAATGTGATCCCGGCTCCGAAGAAAAACCGCCCGCTTCCACACCGTAGAGTTTCACTTTTTTATCTTTGATAAAACCGTAAAACATTCCGATCGCGTTCGAACCTCCGCCAACACAAGCGACAACGGCGTTCGGAAGGCTGCCGTTCTCTTTTTTGAATTGTTTTCTGGATTCGATACCGATCACGGATTGAAAATCGCGGACGATCGTCGGGAAGGGATGAGGTCCGATCGAAGAGCCCACGATATAATGTGTATTAGAAACATTTAATGCCCAATCTCTCATCGCTTCACTGGTCGCGTCTTTAAGGGTCGCAGTTCCGCTCGAAACTCCGACCACCTTGGCCCCCATCATTCTCATACGGATCGCGTTGAGTTCCTGACGACGAAGATCCTCGTCGCCCATATAAACGACGGTTTCCATCTTGAACATAGCGCCGACGGTGGCTGTGGCGACCCCGTGCTGACCGGCTCCGGTTTCGGCGATGATTCTCGATTTACCCATCGTCTTTGCGATCAAAACCTGACCGATCGTATTATTGATCTTATGCGCGCCGGTGTGATTCAAGTCTTCGCGTTTCAGCCAAATTTTAGCTCCACCCCAAGCCTTCGTCAGACGTTCGGCGAAGGTCAACGGAGAGGGACGACCGATGTAATTCTTACGATAGTATTCGAGTTCCTTTTTGAACCGTTTATTCTTCTTTAATTTTTTGTAGGTCGTTTCCAGTTCCACGAGAGCGTCGTGTAGAATTTCGGGAGCGTATCTTCCTCCGAATTCCCCGAAATAACCTTCCTTATCGAAATGATTCCCGGTTTCCTTTCCCATATCACACCAAACCCTCCGAAAGTTCCTGACGAAGGGCCTCGATCCTCGCGACTAAATTCTCGAAACCGGAGAAAGCGAAAAATTCTTCCTTATCTGCTCTGCGGTTATAAAGGGAAACTTCCCCGTTCTCGAAGAATTTTTTTCCTACGGTAACCCTGATCGGAAATCCCACGAGTTCGGAATCCTTCAATTTAAAACCCGGCCCGAGATCCCGATCGTCCCAGAAAACTTCCAAGTTTTCGTTCTTTAGAACATTATAAAATTCTTCAGCTTTCGAGTATTGTTCCGCGCCTTTCGTGATACTCACCAAAACGATCTCGAACGGAGCGATGCTGATCGGCCAAAAGATCCCTTTGTCGTCGTTGCACTGCTCGATCACGGTCGCCATAGTTCGGTTGATCCCGATTCCGTAACAGCCCATCGTCGGCGTTCTCGATTTACCGTTCTGGTCGAGGACGGAAATACCGAAGGCTTTCGTATATTTTTCGCCGAGTTTGAAGATATGACCGACCTCGATTCCTTTTTCGGCCTTTAAAGGAGAATTACAATTCGGACAAAGATCGCCTTCCCTTGCTAATGCGACATCGGCGAATTCGGGTAAAACAGAAATTTCCTTTTCCAAAATAAACCCTTGGACGTGGAGATCCGGCTTTCCCGCGCCGACCACATACGGAAAATCCTTTTGAAGCGAACGATCGAATAAAACCTTGATCTTATCGTTAGGCGCCATAGGAGCGATAAATCCCGGAACGAGCCCGAGTTCCTTCATCTCCGAATCGGCCATCGGTTCCGAATCCGCGATACGCAAAAGAGAATGTAGCTTGTGAACGTTGAGATCCAAATCACCTCGTAAAAAGACGAGGATGTTTTTTTTCTCCGAACGTAAAGCGACAGCCTTGATCGTTTCTTCTGCGGAAATTCCCAAAAGAGAACACACTTCTTCGATCGACTTTTTGCCGGGTGTGGAAACTTCCCTACGTTCGGGAAAGGAGGAAGGCGCTTTTTTCGCGGATAAAATCGAAGGTGTTTTTTCGCTGTTGGAACTGTATCCGCAAGCATTACATAAAAGTAATGTTTCTTCCCCGATCGGAGAAACCACCATAAATTCCTCGGAAGCGGAGCCGCCCATACTTCCCGAATCCGCCTGAACCGGAATCGTTTTTAGACCGCAGCGATCGAAAATTCTCCGGTAGGCAGCCCGCATGGATTGGTAGGACTCGTCGAGAGAAACGTCGTCCAAGTTGAAAGAATATGCATCTTTCATAATAAACTCCCTCGAACGAATGACGCCGAAACGGGGTCGGATTTCGTCGCGGAATTTGGTGTGGATCTGATAGACGTTGATCGGAAGATCCTTATAGGATTTCAGAATCGGTTTGATCAGATAGCTGAATGATTCTTCGTGAGTGGGACCGAGCGCATAGGAAAGATCGTGTCTGTCTTTGACACGGAACATCTCCTTTCCCATCGCCGTCCATCGTCCGCTCTGTTCCCAAAAATCGGAAGGGGTCAGGATCGGCAGTTCGCATTCCAGAGCGCCCGTATCGTTCATTTCTTCCCGGACGATCTGTTCTATTTTTTTGAGGATGCGCAGCCCCATCGGCAGGAAAAAATAAAGACCGGCCGAGGACTTGCGGACCAAACCGGCGCGAATCATCAATCGATGGGACGCGACTACCGCGTCCGCCGGATTTTCTTTTTCTGTAGGAAGGATATATTTCGATGCTTTCATGCGTTTTAGAAAATTCGCATTACATCGTTGAAGGTGACGTAGAGTCCGAGCCCGAGAAGGAATAAAAATCCGATTCGAAAAATGGACTCGATCACTTTTCCGGGAAGAGGTCTTCCGGTGATCGCTTCATACGCATACAATACGATATGTCCACCGTCCGCCATCGGAATGGGAAGTAAATTCATAATCATCAATGCGATCGAGATCCTAGCGACGAATTCCAAATACGTGGCCCAACCGATTTCCAAACTGATCCCCGCATAAGAAACGATCCCCACCGGACCGGACAAACTGTCCTTAACCGAAAGGATTCCGGAGAACAACATACCGATCCCTTTCAGGGTCGTTTCCACGTTTTCGTAAACGTCCTTACCCGCGACCGCGAACGATTCCAAAAATCCCAAATTCCTTTGCATCGGCTCGGGGTTGAATTTCATATTGGGACGAAATCCGAGCAGACCGATCGGCCGGATCTTGGGCTCGGCGAGAAGACGCAGATTTCCCATATCCACGGTTACCGTTTTTCCGTCGGCGGCTTTGACGTAGGCGAGAAGTTCCTCGAAACTCGGAAACGTTTTTCCGTCCACCGCCAGGTTGAGAAGTTTTTGACCGAGTTCTGGATCGTAACTGGCGAACTGAAACGTTTCCAACCCCAACTCGGGGAATTTCTGATCTCTAATATTCTTAAATTCTAATATATTTGCCCCGAGCACCGGTATTTCCACAGAGACGGTTTCCGTAGACCATGGATTCACCAAGGGATAGGTTTTGCGGTCTGCCACGATCGTCACTTTTTCGTTCGGATGTTCTCCGAGAATTTTCTGAAGTTCGCCGACCGTGGAAACGGATTTTCCGTTCACGCTTTGGATCACGTCGCCGTCGTTCAGGTAACTCAAAGCCCTGGAACGCAGGAGGTTTTCCTTTTCTTCCTTTTCCTTTTCAAGAAGAACCTCGGCGGGGATATCCCTTCCTTCCACCGCTTTTTTCAGACGTTCCTGATAATAATTTTCCGCCTCGTGCGATTTGTCCAAACGGGAGGATAACCAATGTTGAAATTGTTCGGAATAACTGAAAGACGCCACCACCCTTCTTTCTCCGAAAGGCTCCACTCCGATCGTGGGAATTCCCGAGGAACGTTTCGGGTTGTAGACGATACGGGGCATAACGTTCCATTCCATCGGCTTACCGTCTCTGTCTCCCGTGATCCTGAGCGCGTTTCCCGAGGACAAACCGACGTTAGTCACTATGTCTTCGAACTTTTCGGTCGGAGTCCCTTCTATCGAGAGGATCCGGTCCCCCGTCCGGAGACCGGATTGAAACGCGGCAGAAAATTCCTGATCGGCCGGATCGATGAAAATCCTATTACCCGGAGGATTGTGCCCGAGAAAATTCAAAATCAATAATATTCCAAAACCTAAGAATAGGTTGAATAACGGACCGCCGAGAACGGGAACCATCCGTTTGAGGGGAGGAGTCGAAAGAAGTTCTCCCGGTTCTCCTTTGATCTCTCCGCCGTAGTCGTCTCCTTTAAAAAGGACGTAACCGCCCACGGGAATCGCGGTGATTTGATAGGTGGTTTCTCCTACCTTTTTTTTCCAAACCCCTCTTCCGTATCCGATCGAAAAAATCCTTGCCTGAACGCCGACGAGCCAACCGCAAAGAAGATGTCCCAATTCGTGGATAAAAATAGAAATCGCCAACATGAATACGGCGCCTAATACCATGATCAACATGAGGATACAACCTTCCTTATTTTGAAATTTCGGACGGTTTCGCGGGCGATCCGATCCGCTTCCTCGTACCCTTCCAGGGACGAAGGACTTTCGATCGGAATTTCGTCTAACGCGGCCGAGATATAATCCGGAATTTCCGCGAAACGGATTCGATCTTTTAAAAACAAATCAACGGCGGCTTCGTTGGCGGCGTTAAAAATGCAAGGAGCCGTACCCCCCGCTTTTCCCGCTTCGAACGCCAACTTTAAACCGGGAAAACGGACGAGATCCGGCTCCCGAAACTCCAACTTTCCCCAATCTTTCGCGGAATAAGACCGAAGATTTTTCGGAACCGGTTCCGGATAAAAAAGAGAATGTGCGATCGGAAAAATCATATCGGGATAAGAAGCGTATACGAACGAAGCTCCGTCCTTGAGTTCGACAATCCCGTGGGCGACGCTCTGCGGATGGATCACAACTCCGATCTTTTCGTACGGAACTCCGAATAGAAAATGGGCTTCGATGACTTCGAGACCCTTGTTGATCATCCCGTTGGAATCGACCGTGATCTTCGGTCCCATGTTCCAAGTCGGATGATGAAGCGCCTGTTCCTTTGTGACGTGCGCGAGCTGCTCTACGGAAAAATCGCGGAACGAACCTCCCGACGCCGTGAGAATGATTTTTTCCAGTGCGTTTTTGTTTACGGATTCGAGAAGTTGAAAAAGGGCGTTGTGTTCCGAATCGACCGGAACCACCGTCGTCTTGTGTTTTGCGATCAGTGAATTGATGAGGGGTCCCGATGTGACTAACGTTTCTTTATTAGCGATTCCTAATCTTTTTCCCGCGGTGATCGCGGCGATCGTAGGTCGCAAACCGACCGAACCGACGATGGCGGTGATCACGATCCCTACTTCCGGCTGGCGCACGATTTCGGAAAGACCCGATTCTCCGTACAGGATTTGTGTTTTGCCGATTTTATTTCCGAGGACGGACTTGTCCGCGTTCGTGTCGCTTACGCAGATAAAGTCGGGTGAAAATTCCTTTTGAATCGAGAGAGCCTTATCTAGATTCGAATGAACACTGAACGAATGAAGTTTGAATTCCTCCGGGAAAGCGCGTAGAACTTTCAGAGTCGATTCCCCAACGGAACCGGACGCGCCCAGAAGACAAACGTAAGTCGCCATACAGGTTAGACTTGGAACCCGAGATTCCCCTTGATTTGGAGATAATAATATAAAACGGGAATGGTGATCAAAAGGGCGTCGGCGAGATCGAGCATTCCGCCGTGACCCGGAATCAGAGAACCGGAATCTTTGATCTTGGCGTCCCGTTTCATCGCGGATTCCAGGAGATCTCCGATCACACTCACGAGGGAAAGAATCGCGGAAATTAAAAACACTTCCCAACCTCGTACGGAGGCGGAGGTTCCTGTCGTGTTTTCCCAAATCAGGTTGAAAAGAAACACGGAAGCGATCGCGGTGACGATTCCAGTCGCGTATCCTTCCCAGGTTTTTTTAGGAGAAATAGCGAGACCGGCCGGATGTCTTCCGAACCATCTTCCTCCGAAATACGCTCCTGCATCGGTGAGAAACGTAATCACGGATACGAGAATGATGTAATAGATTCCCTGTCCCATCCCGAGAAGAAGCAACAAATGACCGAGAGGAACCGCGGTGTAAAACACTCCGAGAAACGTCGAAGCCACGGAAAAGATGGCTCCGTCTAACGGGCGTCTGGTGATCTGCAGAGTAAACGTTACGATAAACAGAAGTAGAAACGCGGCGGGAACCGGATCGAACGGAGGAATGAAATATCGGATGTATTGTTGAAAAAACAACGGAGCTTCGAACTTATTCTGGGCGCCGATAAAACGGAAATAATAAAACGAAAGAATGAGGAACATAAAAAAAGTTCCGGTGCCGCGAAACGGCCTTCCGTCCTCTCCTCGATCGGAAAGATTATAGAATTCCTTGATCCCGATATAACCGCCCGCGAGTAAAACGAGATACGTCTGCAGATAATAAAAACCCGCATAGAATATCATAAAAAGATAAATTACTACGAGCACCGCAGCGGAAGCGAGTCTTTTGGAAGTTTCACCCATTCGTAAGTCCTCCGAATTTTCGGGTCCTGGTTCCGTACCAATTGAGGGAATCCACCAGGGAAGTTTTATCGAAATCGGGCCAGAGTGTATCCGTAAAATACAACTCCGCGTATGCGGATTGCCAAAGCAGAAAATTCGAAAGTCTTTGTTCTCCGGCCGTTCTGATCAGTAAATCTACGGGAGGAAGAGCGGACGTATATAAAAATTTTTCGAGTTCCTTCTCTTTCAGAGGCTTTTCGAACGGAACCTTTTCCCGTTTTCTGCGTAAAAACGCCTCTTGGGCCGCGCGGAGAAGTTCGTCTCGGGAACCGTAGTTCAGACAAAAATTGACCGTTAGATTTTTATTCTTCTGGGTCGTTTCCACGGCGGAATCGATCTTGTCCAACACTCCCCGCGTCAGACGTTTTCGGCTTCCCGAGTGAAGAATCCGAATTCCCCTCGTATGGATCGTATCCAAACGGGTGTCTATGAATTCCACGAGAAGATTGAAAATGGCGCGGATTTCGGTGATCGGACGTTTCCAATTCTCCGTGGAAAACGCGTATAAGGAAATATTTTTTAGACCCTGTTCGAGACTCGCGTCCATCAAACGATCGATGGCGTTCGCGCCTTCCCGATGACCGTCGGATCTGGATTTTCCTCGAGCAGTAGCCCATCGACCGTTACCGTCCATGATTACGGCGATATGTTTGGGAAGATGGGACTCGAACAAGCCCACGTTAGATCGTAGTGATTTCCTTTTCCTTCTCTGCGGTCAGAGCGGAAATTTTTTCCACATAAGAATCCGTGATCTTTTGGATCTGATCCTGAACGGTTTGAATCTCGTCTTTAGACATACCTTCGGTGTGTTTTTTGAGGTCTTCCATCGCATCCCTGCGGATGTTACGGATCGCGACTTTCTTTTCTTCGGACTTTGACTTTACGACTTTTGCAAGTTCCTTGCGTCGTTCTCCGGTAAGTTCCGGAATGATGATTCGGATCACCACACCGTCGTTAGACGGTTGAAGTCCGAGCCCCGAAGCCTGGATCGCTTTTTCGATGTCCTTCATGATTCCCTTATCGTACGGAGAAATCACGAGCATTCTCGGTTCGGGAACGGAGATATTTCCGAGCTGATTGATCGGAGTTAAGGTTCCGTAATAATCCACGCGGATATCTTCCACGAGCGATGGATTCGCACGTCCCGTACGAATCGTCCCGAAATCCTTTTTCACCAAGTCGATGGTTTTATCCATCTTGGTCTTCATGCTGGAGATGATTTCTTCACTTGCCATCGATTTGAATGTCCTCCGAGTTAGAGATCAGGGTTCCGATGTTGGTTCCGGTAATCAGGTCTTTGAGATTGCCCCGTTTGAAAATATCGAAAACGATAATCGACATATTGTTTTCCATACACAAACTGAGAGCGGTGGAATCCATCACCTTCAATCTGCGATTGATCGATTCCATAAACGAAATCTGAGAATAACGTTTTGCGGCGTTGTCTTTTTTAGGATCGGCGGTATAAACGCCGTCCACTTTCGTCGCTTTGAGAATCACGTCGCAACCCACTTCCACGGCTCTAAGACTTGCGGTCGTATCGGTGGTGAAGTAAGGGTTACCGGTTCCGCCGGCAAAAATTACGATTCTTCTTTTTTCGAGGTGACGAACCGCGCGACGGCGAATATAACTTTCGGCGATGGAATTGATTTCGATCGCGGATTGAACTCTTGTATAGAGTCCTTTTTTTTCGCAGGCGTCTTGGAGCGCGAGGGCGTTTTGAATGGTCGCGAGCATTCCCATATAATCCGCGGTCGCACGGTCGATTCCGGCTTTTGCGAGATTGGTCCCGCGGATGATGTTTCCGCCTCCGACCACGAGAGCGATTTCCACTCCCAAGTCGTGAACTTCTTTGATTTCTTCCGCGAGAGAATGGGCCTTGTTGGTATCGATCCCGAATTCTCCCTCACCGGCGAGAGCCTCACCGGAGAGTTTAATTAGAATTCTCTTATACTTCGCTTCCGTTCCCAAAACTTAGAGTCCACCCACCTGAAAGCGGACGAAACGGGCGATGGTGATGTTCTCGCCGAATTTCGAGATCGCTTCCTTAACCAGATCGTCGATGGTTTTGGAATCGTCTTTGAAGAATGCCTGGTTTACGAGGCAGGCTTCCGAAACGTATTTTTTGATTTTTCCGGGAAGGATCTTATCGATCTGCTCCGCTTTTTTGCCTTCGGCTTCGAGCTGAGCTTTCATAATTCCTTTTTCCCGTTCCAGATCGGCTGCAGGAATCGATTCCTCGTTGAGATACAAAGGATTCATCGCGGCGATCTGCATACAGATTTCTTTTCCAAGAGCTTCGAAGTCTTCGTTTTTGGAAACGAAGTCGGTTTCGGAATTCAGTTCGACGAGAACTCCGATCTTTCCGTTCCCGTGGATGTAGGAAACGACACGGCCTTCTTTGGTTTCTCTTCCCGCTTTTTTAGCGGCTTTGGCGATCCCTTTTTCACGGAGCCAAGTGATCGCTTTTTCGATATCCGCGTTGTTTTCTTCGAGAGCCTTTTTGCAGTCCATCATTCCTGCGCTGGTTCTCTCTCTGAGTTCTCTGATTAAGTCTGTGGTTACTGCCATTGCTAAGAATCCCTTACTCGTTTTTATCCACTTCTACCGTGGTGCTGGCCGCTGCTTCTCCCGCCGTTTTGGCCGCAGCCTCTTCGGCCGCAGCTTTCGCTTTTTTAGCGTCCGCGTCTTCGTCCATGATGAACTTACCGCTTTCATCGTATTCACCTTGGTATTCCAGGGCCAGAGCTTCGGAATCGAGGTCTTCGCTGAATCTCGGTTGCTCCACGACTCCGCCCGTTCCTTCGATGACGGCGTTGGACATGGTTTCGAGGAAAAGGGAAATTGCACGGATGGCGTCGTCGTTGCCCGGAATCGGATAGTCGATCAGTTCCGGATCGCAGTTGGTATCAACGACCGCGAAGATCGTAAGACCGAGTTTGCGCGCTTCTTTCACGGCGATCTCTTCTTTTTTGGGATCGATCACGAACATAATTTCCGGAATGGTAGCCATGTCCTTGATTCCGCCGAGGGTTTTACGGAGTTTTTCCAACTCTCTTCTCAGGGTAAGAACTTCTTTTTTAGTTTTTACTTCTTTTTCGAAGCTGTTGTCCGCTTCCATACCTTCGAGTTTTTTCAGACGAGCGATACTTCTTTTTACGGTGTTCCAGTTCGTAAGAAGTCCGCCCGGCCAGCGGTTGTTGATAAAGAACATATTGGAGCGGATCGCTTCGCGTTCGATCGCGCCTCTCGCTTGTTTTTTTGTTCCTACAAAAAGGACCTTTTTTCCATCGGCGGTCAATTTTTTGAGCGCGTCATACGCCTCTTTGGCCTTTTGGACGGTCTTTTGAAGATCGATGATGTGAATTCCGTTTCTTGCCGTAAAAACGTACGGCGCCATTTTCGGATTCCATTTACGGGTCTGGTGACCGAAGTGTACTCCGGTTTCCAGAAGGTTTTTCATTGAGATCACTGACATGGTTTACCCCTTTTTTAGTACGAAATACAACGTCGCTACGAGTCCCATGAGACTGGCAGGGGTAAATTGTATTTCGACCTTGATTACGTAGAGTTCAAATTTGATTGCTTCTCGGAGCAGGTAGGAAGAGAAAAAAGAAACGCCCGTTAGGCGATCGAGAATGACTCCCGTCACGGCTCCTGCGAAAAAACCGAGGAGCAGAATGAGGGCGATTTTGCCAATCTCAGCCCTGTCCGTAGGCTTTTTCGGGTTAGCAGGTACCACTTTTTACGGAGGAAAACGTGGGTCAATCTTTATTGGGCTGGATCATCTCACAGTTCCCGTCAAAGATCACTCCGTCTGCAATTTGTAATTTAGAAGTTTTGATATTTCCGTTTACCTTACCGGTCGAAAGCATTTCCAGCTTTTGAGTCGCGATTACGTTTCCGGTAATTTCCCCTCCCACGATCACGGTGCCCGCCTTGATATTGGCTCGGACCTTAGCGCCTTCGCTTACGAGAAGAAATCCTTCGGACTCGATTTCGCCTTGGAATTCCCCCGAAATTTCGAGGGGTTTCTGGAAGTTTAGAATTCCCGAAAAGGAAGTTTCTCTTCCGAGAACCGTGGAAATGGCCCCGTATTCTGTAATAGGACGGGAGGATTTGGTTGCGGGTTTTTTGGACATGGATTCTCTTATTTCGTTTTCATTTCAAAAACTCCATCCCAGTCGGCGGGGGGAGGAGTTTCGATGAATGCCTGACAACGGCCTATGTATTTTTTGGAAGGGCCGTCGTCCGGAGTAAACTCGATCGCCTTTTTGAATTTCTCCAGGGCTTCCGTAAACTTTCTGGTTTTGTACAAGTTCAAACCTTCGTTGTAAAATTGAATCGTTTGTTTCATCGAATCGGAAATCATCGATCACTCCTTGTAAAGCACCACGACGGCGGTGGAATAATTCTCAGCGTGACTGATCGAAACCGAACAACCGCTGTACCCTTTGGTAAGAAACAATTCTTTGGATTTTCCATGGAGTACCAATTCTTTTTTTCCGAATTCCTTTCCGAAAAGTTCGATTTCCCTCATGTCAAGGATCACCTTGTCGCCGGGTTCGATCGCCTTGATAAAGGCTTCCTTGACGCAAAATCTTCCGCTCAGATGCGGAATCGGATCCTTTCGATTGGAACAATATTCGCGTTCGGATTCCGAAAAGACCCGTTTTAAAAAACGATCCCCGTGTTTTTCCAAAAGGTCGCGGATCCGGGAATTTTCTACGATATCGTTGCCGACGGAGATTTTCATTCCTCTTCCAAAAGCTCCGGATTGGAATCAGGTTCGATCGTATTCTCCTCTTCCGTGCCGTCGTTTTTTTCATCCGTTCCGGAAGAATGAGGATCCGATTTGATCTTATAAAGAATCGAAATCCGATCCGGAAAAACTCCCAAAACCTCGACCGCTTTTAACGAAGCCGTCTTGTTCAATTTGATCTTTGCGAAAACCGGCTTATTGTCCGGAAGAATTTTCTTGGTCTTAGGATCGTATTTATGGGAACAGACCACACTCGCCGAAAGTCCTTTGATGACCTGAATACTTTTGAGGGGAGTTTTGGATTGAAGTTTCACCGAAACCTCGGGTTCGGAGAATTCCGCCTCCAGATTTTTATCCAAGGTTTGGCACTTGATCGGAATTCCGAGAAGAAGAGTCTCCCCCGCGTTAGACGCGCTTGCAAATATGTTCACTCGAACCGTGACTTCCTTGACGTTGTCTCGGACTTTCACCGTCGCGGGAAACTCCGGAAGTTTGTGTTTGAACGTAAAAGATTCGGTTTTGTCCTTTAGGGAAATCGGAGGAATCGAAATTCTTCCCAAACCTTCCAAAACTCCCGGAGGACCGCTGACGTAAACGGCGCTCGGAGAAACGAAATGATTGGTTTTCACGTAATTCTGCGGAAGATCTCCGGTAAACTTTACGTCGATCGGAAGCGATTTTCCGGAGGTGGATTCCACGTTCACTTTGATTTTGTCCTTGAGACGAGTGATCCGAAGTCCCGCCGGTGCTCCGGAAATCCGATACACGGAAACCATATTTTCGCCCGGTTTCAATTCGGATGAATTGATATGCGCCTTCATAAACTGGGAATAGTAGTTCACGTATTCGCGAACTCCTTCCACCTTGACCGGCACGGTTTTATCCGAGGTTTTAGATACGGTCAAAGAACCGCCTAACTTGGGATATTCGATCGGGATATGGATTTCTTTGACGAGTATTTTAGAATTTTGTAAATTAATATAGAAGACTACTGCGAGAATCAAGGACCCGAGTTTCGCCTGCCAATTATTAATAAGACGGCGGAACATCAACGATCGACCTTCTCTTCCGCGAGAGAGTTGTGTTTATCTGGATTGGTCTTTTTTTGTAGGATCGTATTCACGAAATTTTTCAGCTCGATGGGTTTGACCGGGTGGGTCATTTCTCCGTCGTAACAGACGGAAATTTCCCCGGTTTCCTCGGAAGTGACGATTACGATACAATCCGATTCCTCGGAAATTCCGAGCGCGGCCCTGTGCCTCGCGCCCATACGCGCGTCGTCCAAATTCTGCGCCATCGGCAAAAACGCGCCCGCACACGCGATCCGGTTTTGTTCTATGATGACGGCGCCGTCGTGAAGCGCCGAATTTTTTTTGAATACTGTGAGCAACAGACTAGTGGAGATAATCGCGTCGAGTTGAACGGATTGGTCGATGATTTCCTTCAGACTGTTTTCGCGCACGATCGCGATCAAGGAACCGGTTTTGTTTTTGGCCATGATCTTTACGGCCTCTATGATTTCCTCGAGATCGGTCATCTGTTTTAAAAGGAAGGGCTGGAATATCTTCATCTTGGAAAGATCCGCGGTGATCTTTCTCAGTTCGGGTTGGAGCAGGACGATGATGGCGAACACGAGCGCGGGGCGAATGTTTTCGATGATCCAATCCAAAAGTTCCAACTCGAAGGTGCTCGCAAAAATCCCCAATAACCAGATGACCGCTACTCCTAACAAAAGTTGAATTCCTCTGGTTCTGCGGATCGTCGTATAGAATTGGTAGATAAGAAAACTGACGATCAGAAGGTCGATAACGATGACGAACGGATTCTTGCCGAGAGGAAACAGGGATATGTTCTTAAAGAAAAACAAACCGCGAACCTCCGATTCACAAACCTAAAACCGCGAACATATCGTACAAACCGGGTTTGCGTCCCGCCAGAAACTCGGCCGCGTGCACCGCTCCGACCGCGAACGTTTTACGATCCTGGGCCTTGTGTGTGATTTCGATCCGTTCCTCGGGAGTGAAAAAATAAACCGTATGATCCCCGATCACTTCTCCCGCACGCAGAGTGTGGATTCCGATTTCCTTGGGATCCCTTTCTTTCAGAATTCCGTGTCTTCCGTGAACGACGTTTTTTTCGTTTCTACCCAGAGTTTCCAAAAGGATGTTTTTCAGTTTTTCCGCGGTTCCGGAAGGAGCGTCCTTTTTATGACGATGATGGATGTCCTGGATTTCGATGTCGGAGATTTCCCCCATAACCTTAGCCGCGATTTCGGTTAACTTGAAAAGTAGGTTCACACCGATCGACATATTGGGAGAATACACGATCGCGATATCCCTCGCCGCGATCCGAAGGGATTCCTTTTGGATTTCGGTCAAACCCGTAGTTCCCACTACGACCGGTTTTTTGTGCGTTAGACACGCTTGAACGGTGGTTTCCAAATTTTGGTGCGTGCTGAAGTCGATGACACAATCCGCCGCGGCGACCGCCGCTTCTATGTCCGAGGAAAAATTCACTCCGTTCTGTTTTACGCCGGAATGAAGCCCCGAATCCATTCCCAAAAAAACGGAACCTCCGCTGACCACCGAAGCCGAAAGCGTCGATCTGGAAGAGGCGGACAGAACCGAGATGATGGCCCTTCCCATTCTTCCCGAACCGCCGATTAGGGCGATTTGGGTCGTTCGATTTTTGGATCCGCCGGAGTTCGGAGAAGTCATTTCCTTATTCGTATCCTTTTTGTTGAAGGGATTCGAGAACCGATTTGAATTTCTCGCTCGTCGGATTTTGCGAAAGCCGTGTCAGAGGTAGACGGATTTCCGGACCACAATGACCGAACCAGTGCATCGCGGCCTTGATCGGAATCGGATTGGTTTCCATAAACGCGAGAGAGAAGACGTCGATGAAATCGTAATGGATCGCTCTGGCCTCGGTCGTTTTTCCTTCTTGGAAGGAACGAACCAATCGAACGATCGTCTTTGGAAATAAATTGGAGATCACCGAAACCACGCCCACTCCTCCGATCGCGAGAAGAGGTAACGTAAGATTGTCGTCTCCGGAAAGAACGGTCATTTTATCTCCCACGAGGGAAATCAACTTCCCCATTTGTCCGAGATCCCCCGTTGCTTCCTTCATCGAACGAATCTGTCGGATCTCGCTGAGTCTCAGTACGGTTTCCGGAAGAAGGTTCACCGAGGTTCTTCCCGGAATATTATAGAGCATCACAGGCACGGAAGAATGTTCCGCGATCGCTTTGAAATGTTGGAAGAGTCCTTCTTGGGTGGGTTTGTTGTAATACGGATTTACGGAAAGAATTCCGTTGACCCCGTCCTTACAAGCCGCCTCGGTGAGTTCGATCGCTTCCTTGGTGGAATTGGAACCGGTTCCCGCAACGACTTGAATTTTTCCCTGCACCGCCCGAACCGTTTCCCGGATCAGTTCCGCGTGTTCGGAATGGGAAAGAGTGGGAGATTCTCCCGTGGTCCCGCAGGGAACCACCCCGTCTACTCCGGCCTTGATTTGTTTTTCCAGAAGTTTGAAGTAACTGTCGTAATCGATGGAATCGTTTTTAAAAGGAGTGATGATCGCCGTGTAAACGCCCTGGAACATAAGGTTAGGTTCCCGAGTTCGGCCTGATTTGGCAATCAAAAACGTTCCGATTTCTGATTGCAGAGAGACCTCTTCTCTCTAGGCTGGATTGCCAGTGAAACAGATTTCTTTTTTCTGGAATCCCGGACTTCTATCCATTTTGGTATTCTTGTTCACCGCGTTTTTTTCGTGGATGTATCTCCGATCCAAATCGTTGGGAATCGCGGACGTCTCCAACGAAAGAAGCATGCACGTGGGCAGCGTAAAAAAATCCGGAGGAATCTGGATCCTTTTGTCGGTTCTGTCTTGCGCCTTGGTGTGGTATGGAACGATCGAAGCTCCGGAACGGAACGTTCTTCTTTTTTTCGCGGGTTTGTTTTTCTTTTTTACGATCGGTCTCGCCGACGATCTTCTTTCTCTCGGCGCCGGAATCCGTCTCTTTTTGGAAATCGCGTTTTTGATTTTGTTTTTCGGAATGGAGCCGGTTCGATTTACCTTTTTGGGAATTTCCACCGATCCATGGATCGGACTTTCTACGACGCTCTTGATCGTCTACGTATTGTTAGTCGTTAATCTTTGTAATTTTATGGACGGACTGGACTCGTATTTGTCCTCTCATTTTTTACTCGCCGTGTTCGCTTTTCCGTTTTTGTTCCGCTCGGGATTACCTTCTTTTTATCTCTGGATCTGCGCGGGAGTTTTCGGATTTTTGATTTATAACTTTCCCAAGGCGAAACTTTTTTTGGGAGATTCGGGCTCCCTGCCCCTCGGTTATACGATCGCCGTATTGCCTTTGTTTTTTATCGAAGAAAAAAATTGGATTTCCTTCGAGATCACTTCCGCCTTTTTTTTGCTCCCCGTTTTTTTCGTGGACGGAGTCGTTACCATTCTGTTTAGAATTTTCAATCGGGAAAACATCCTACGAGCACACAGAAAACACCTCTACCAAAGGGTGGCAGTACAAACCGAACGCAAGGGTAGAGTCGTGTTCCTTTTTACGCTCGCGAATCTTCCTGCAATGTTGTTTTTCGGAGTTCATCGGCGGTTTGGAATTCCGGGTAGTATCGTTTTTTGGATTTGTTTGGTCGTTTACGTGGGGACGTATTTGGTTTCGTTTCGGCAATTACGAAACTCGAAAGGAGACGGTTCGTTCGTTTAAGATCGGAGGAATCCCTTGGCTCAAAGTCGTCTTTTTCAAGGATCCAAGCCGCTCGCTCCCGCCCTGCGGATTTCCACCGATTTCCATTTCGCTTTTGCGAGTGATTTTGTTTGGTTCGCGGTAATTGTGTGCCGCCTTCCTTGGTCAGTCATCTTTTAGGATGAATTGCATTCTATAACTATCTTTATGTCGAAACGCAGCGAGATCTCTTTGGCTATAAATCATTTTATTTTGCCATAAAATCTTTTCGACACGAATATTTGGGATATCAAAATATCCCATTTTGGTATATTCCGTTTCGGGATTTACTATGGATCCGTTTTGTTCAAGTCCTTACATTCTAAAGAAGCCAAAATTTTCTGTAAAAATTTGATTTTTGCCAGAAAGGAAGCCGGCCTTACGCAAGCTCAACTCGCCAAACTTTTGGGAGAACCGCAGTCTTATATTTCTAAAATCGAATCCGGGGAACGCAGACTGGATGTCATCGAGTTTTGGAGGTTCTTTAAGATTCTTCGGAGGCCGTATGAATTTTACTTTCAGTTTGAGGAAAAATCCGAAAGCGGTGAAAAGAAAATCAAAACTCTCAAGGCCGCCAGCGCGAAACGGAAAAAAAAGAAATCCAGGGGTTGATGTGCGGAAAGTCCCGGGTTGCGTTGCGGCCGGATTGATCGGAAAAGAAAATTAAAATTTTTGTTTCAGCTGTTTTTAGGTGCGGGGATTCTTTGCTGCACACGCAAGTTCCGTGTGAGTTCCCGCAAAAGTTCGTCGGAACAACAAAAGTTCACCGCAAACACAACGTGAGTTCCGTGTGAGTTCCCGCAAAAGTTCGTCGGAACAACAAAAGTTCACCGCAAACACAACGCGAGTTCCGTGTGAGTTCCCACAAAAGTTCGTCGGAACAACCGGCGCGCAGAAAACCGATCAATTGTAACGAATATAAATCCGTTTCAAAGCCAAATTAGCCGGCGGATAATTCGGTTGAATTTGAATCGCCTTTTCATATTCTAAACGAGCGAGTTCAAAATGACCTAAAATCTCCAAACACGAAGCCGCGTTAAAATACGGATAAACGGGAACCTCATAACGAGACGCCGATTTTGCCCGTTCGAACCAAACCAACGCATCCTTATATTTTTTTTGCTGAAGGAGATAAACCCCGATATCATTGTAAGGATTCCCTAAGGAAGGATCCGTCTCGATGGCACGTTTGCAAAACTCGATCGCGCGGTCCAGTTTCCCGGCCAAAGAATAGGACCAACCCAAAAACGTCCAAGCCTCGGCAGTAGGTTTAGCGGCCAAGGATTTACGATAGTGCATGGAAGCGAGTTTAAGATTTCCTTTGGTCTGATATTCGTAAGCGATCAAAAAATGCCGCTTCGCCTCTTCCGATTCACCGAACGATTGAAGATAGATTGGATTCATGTTTTAAAAATTAGACTGGAATCAGTTCTGCGAAAATTTCAAGAATTTCAAAAATGCCCCGTTTAAAAAGCCGTCCACTTCCGCGGAAAAATTGGTGTAAAGGATCAAACCTCCCCAATACATCAGACTGAACGCGACCAAAGCCTTGGCCAAAGATCGGCTCGTTTGTGGAGAAGCGGAATAAAAAATCCGCACCAAAGCGACCGGCCACAGAAAAAAAAGAAAAAAGTAAGTTCCCTTTCCCAAACCGTAGATCCAGGAAAGAATTTCCACCGGATAACTATTGGAGAGACGTTCGTAACTCGACCTCAATTCCGGAAAATACTGAAAGAAATAAAAGATAAAGACGAAAACGAAAATGATCTTCCAAACAAACTCGAAGTCGGATCGGAATAAAACCAAGGTAAGGCCACAAAACCAAAACAGGAAAACCGGAAATACGATTTGTTCTAAAAGTCCAGGCATATTACCTCGTTTTTACGATTAACATCGACGGATTACTTTGAAAACCCGGAACGTTTCCCGGTGATCCGAAGCAGACATTCTACGAAACTCGCCGAATCTGCAAGCCCTTTCCCGGCGATATCGAACGCAGTACCGTGATCCGGAGAGACCCTCGTGAAATCCAAACCGAGAGTGAGGTTCACCCCTTTTTTGCCTTCCCACATCTTGAACGGAATCAGACCTTGATCGTGATAACAGGCCAGATGAAGACCGAATCGTTTTCTCGCGTCGTCGCCAAACATCGAATCGGCGGACAAAGGACCTTCGACGCGCAAACCTTTCCGTTTCAAAAAACGAATCATGGGTTCCAGAATTTCTTTCTCCTCTTTACCCACCTTTCCCCCTTCGCCCGCATGCGGATTGAGACCCAAAAACGCGATCGGTTTTTTAAGATCGATTTTTTTACAGGAAAGAATCGCTTCCGCTAAACTAGTAAGATCGATTTTTTTGAGGAACTCCGGAACACTCACCAAAGGCACGTGCGTCGTCAAAGGAAGAACCTGCAACTCCTTCCCCGACATAAGCATAAACGTTTTTTTACCGTAGGTCTCCGCCAAAAATTCCGTATGACCTCGAAAGGAAGAAGCTCCGGACCGGATCACCCACTCCTTACTGAGAGGAAGAGTGACCAGATCCCCACCGTCCCTCTTTTGAAATTCCACCGCGAGCGCAAGCGCGCCTAACGCAGATTTTCCGGAAACCGCGGACGGCTTCCCCGGTTTCAGAGAGAATATTTCCTTGCGGGAAAGCGAGCCGATCGGAATCGAATAAATCCCTTTTTTAGCGTCCGCGCCGTCATTTTCGTTCTTAAGAATCGAAATTTCCTTCGGCAACGGAAAACGCCCGGAATGAAAGTAAAGAATCGGCCTGGCTTTGGAAATTTTTTTTAAAAGAGGAAGGGTTTGCGAGAAAAGTTCCGGACCGATTCCACAAGGATCGCCTTCTGTGATCAGGATCCGGTTCACTTCTGTAAAAAAAGAACGCGACGCGAGTCCCGCGCCGCCGTCGTATTACGCCTCTCTGGCGCCGGATTGTTTTCCGAAAATTTTCTCAACGCTGAGAGAATCCTTGGAATATTCCAAATCGATCAGATCTTTCGCGGAATGTTTGAGGTCGTTGGAGATCATACAACGTCCTTCGAGAATCACACCGTTCTGGATGATCAACTCCGGAGTGCGGATATCTCCGAGAATTTTGGAAGTAGGAAGAAGCATCACCCTGTTTCTCGCCGTGATGTTTCCGATAACGATTCCTTCGATGATGACGCTGGCTGCCGTGATATTGGTTTTGACCTTACCGGTAACGCCGATGTAGAGTTGTTCCGCCTGTAAGGATTTCCCTTCGAACTTTCCGTCGATCTTTAAAGATCCGTTGATAAAGAATTTTCCGCTAAAGTATGAATTTTCTCCGATCGTGGAGTTTGTGACTTCGGATGAATTTTTAACGAGTGCCATGCGCCTGTTTTCCTGTAAATGGTTTCCAGAAAGGAGTTAAATTCACTAAATATGCAGATCCCGTCCAACGGAAAAGAATTTTTCAGGCATCGATCCTGAAAATTGCCGCAGAAACCGGACTTTAATTCCGGATATTGGGAACATTGATACGTTCGAGAGCCTCCGCGGTAAACTCCTGAAATTCCTTGAGTGCGTCCATGATGGATTTTCCTTCCAACTCCGTGGCGCGTTCGAACCTGGAATTAAAATGGATCGCGTCCTCCAAATTCATGATCACTCCACCGACTTCCTTGGCTTCGCGGATCACCTTATTCAAAAACTCGTTGAATTTCACGAACATCTCGTAGGCCTCCGCGATAAAAATCCGGGTCTGTTTGTTTTTCATTCTGCTGAGCTGTTCTCGGAATTCCTGTTTTTCGGCGGCGTGAAATTCCTCGATCGTTTCCGTAAGAACCTTGATGTTCCTCCGTATGTTTTCCATGTATTTGACCACGCCGTCTTTTTCGTTCGTATGCGAAAAATCGAAACGTACGTGTGTTTCGTTCAACACGGGGAGATATTCCCGGTCCATGACGTTGATCCAGGTTCCTATCTGATTGACTTCCGCGTCGTTCGAATTCGGTGAAATTTTCATCACGGGGTACTTCGCAAGAATCTGCCCCGACTCGTGCGGGTTTTCCTTATACCGTTTGATCTGTTCCGCTGCGACGTCGAGGTTGTCCGGAATTCCTTCCGGAGAAATGTCCTTCATCTTCGTTCTGTATTTGTCCAGGTCCCGGGAAACTCGATACCGTTGTTCGTCGTTTTTGGAGGCTTTTGCGATCTTCTCCAGTTGATGGATCATCTTCTGGTATTTCTGCAATTCGAGAATCTGTTCGTGACTGATGGCCATAATTTTCGTTCCTACGATCCTGGCGTATAAACCCGCTCATCTTCCCGTTTCGGAAACGGTCTGTCAAGGGGAAGTTGAAGTCGTATTAGGCTGACTTCTTATAACGTTCCAACACCAGACGGAGATAGTCCGATTCCGGAAAACGCAAAAACAGACTTTCCAAAAGGCCGATACCTTCCTCCGTCCGCCCCACCTCGATCATCGCCAAACCCTGAAGATAGATCATTTCCGGCGAAAAACGGAAACGTCCGCAATCTTTGACGGAGTTTAAAAATTCCTCATACTCTTTCTTAAAAAAACGGAGCGTAAGCCGGGCGCGTTTGGTGAGATACGAATCCGGCAGTTTTTCCTGATGACCGCCTATCTCCTTTTCCACGTTGGCGGATTCGGTGGAATTCAAAAGGATGAGAAGTTCGAACGGACCGAGCGTATAAACCAAACGGTTCTGTTTCAAGAGCGCATAACGTTTATCCAGGGAATCGTCCTGTCCGGCGAGAATATTCTCCTGCAACGAACCCAAAAGGACCGATCTTCCGTTCTTTTTTTTCTCCCCTTCGAGCCAGGCCTTTCTGTACTCGCGGGGACGAATCCGCTTCAATACGAAGTAGTTTTCGAGATAACCGTGACGCGAGGAATAGGCCTTAAAAAAGGATTCCCTTTCTTCGGAAGTAAACGTATCCAAAGAGGAAAGAATTCTGCGTTCGATCGGAAAAACGGTTCTGAGTCCGGAAGTTTCGTGTTTGTACAAAACCCAGGCCAACCCCAAAAGTCCCGGTTCTTCTCCCGTAACGACGAGATCGTAGATTCGTTCCCTGTCTTCCAGTTCCAGCTTACCTAGTTTCCAAAGAGCGCCGTATCTATGAAAACGGGCACCACCCTCATTCATTAGAGAATCCGAATATTCTATTTTTCCGAACAAGGCCAAAAACCGTTTCGCTTCCACGATGAACGGAAGATCCTGATCGAAAACTCCGGTCAAGGCCAGATATTCGTCCAATTTCTGTTCGTGCAAAAGATAGGATTCCAAAACCTGAAAGACTTCGGGATCCGATTGATGATCCTCCAAAGCCCGGTCGAAAAGTTCCTCGAAAAAAATCTGCAATAAATTCTTTTCCCGCTCCGAAAGTCCTTCCTCTTCGAAAGGAGAAGTGGCGTCCGTCTGAAATTTGAATTCCCCGAACAGATCCACACGCGCGTTAAAAAACGGGGAATGAACCCGGTTTAAGGCGCCGGAAAAATATTCCAGGATTTTGGATTTGAGTCGGAGGATTTCCGGATTACGAGGCCCCGGTCCTCGGGGGGATTTTTGTTTCGGAAGAAGAGGTTCGGCGAACGAAGTGAGGGTGATCTCCGGCCATTCTTCGGTTGTGACGTCTTTTTCCAGGGTTTGCATCGGAATTTCCTTCTTGCGATTGGTTCCTAAAGCCGAAAAGGTAACTAAGAATACGAATGAAAAAATTCGCCCTGTTCAGCCTACTCTTCTTCATTTTCGGCAGCCTTTGTGCAAACGATGATCTCAAATATCTGATCAAATCCTACAGTCTTCAAAAAATACACAGGATTTTTCGGGAACGCCCCCCCGGAACCGAAAACGAAGTCTACTCCCTCGTCCGTTATCACGAGGAACATCCCGACGGAAACAGGGAGAAAAAATTCTCCTATTTGGTTTCGCTCCTCAAAGGGAGAATGAGCGTTTCTCCCGGAAGACAGGATCTGCTGGAGATCATCCAAGCCCCCCTGCCTTCGACCTCGACGATCACACGTCTTGCTCTTTGGAAGTTGTACGAGGAAACCCAACACAGAAAACTTCTCGGAAGAGAGGAACTCGTAGGACTTCTCAAAAAATTTCCGAGGGAACCGGACCCGATCTCTCAGAACGCGATCTCGGAAATTCTCAGGATACAATACGAAGCGGGAATGCTCCAGGAATGTCTGGACTTCGCGAAAAGTTTTTCCGAAAAGGAACAGACCGAAATATTCTCTCCGATGATCTCGTACCGTTATGCGAAATCGCTCTACAAATCAGGAAACACTGAAAAAGCGGAATCGATCTTTTATTCCCTGCTCGAAGATCCGGGTGTGGTTTCCTCCATAAAAAAATTCATCCTCGAGGATCTTCAGGTTTGGAAGGGTAATAACTTTTATCTTTCTCTTACGCCAGAACGGGCCGCCTTATTCCTTTCCCACTTAAACGTTTCCGAAAAAAAACATCTGCTTTCCTACAAGGATCTGGAGCGAGTTGGATTTTCCAAAGGAGAGGCCTTTCGTCAAACTGCAAGGGCCATCGCCGCACACGAACCGGAATCGCTTCCCGGATTTTTTAGAAAAAACGTAAATCTCGCGCGATCCAATCCGGACTTTACCGCGGCCATGTCCCGGGAATTGACCAACCAAAATCTCGCGTCGAAAGGACTCGAACTTTTAAACGATTCCAATCCCGAAAAAACCGACGAGATTCTCTACGCGTATGCGAGGGTATATAAGAAATACGGAAATAAGGATCTATATTTCAGAAATCTAATAGACTCTTTGGAAAAAAGTCCTACCAATCTGATTCGACAGGACGAATTGATCGATCTTCTCACCGGCAACCACGAAAACTTCCTAGGCGACGCGTATTGGAAGGACGCGTTACACAAAATCCCCGACCTTCCGGTTAAGGGAAGGTTGCTCTATTGGTATCTTCGTTTCTTAAAAAAGAACGGAAGAACCGACGAACTCAACGTTTGGCTGAAGACCTATTACAAACACATACCCGGTTCGTATTATACGAGGGTCGTCCGCGAGGAATTCCAGGAGGAAATTTCCGCTGTTCCCCTTCCCTCCAATCCGACACGAAACCGCGATCAACTTTTCGAATATCTGTCCCTAACGGCCGGGATCCCCGATCTTTCCGGAAAGATATTGGGAAAGGACTTGGACTTTGCGGTGCAGCCGGCCGCGTATCAGTTGAACGTGCGGATCGACTCGGCTCATTCCAAAATCAGGGGAAATCGGATTCTACAATCCGCAAAAGAATACCTGGAAGTCGGAGAGATGGCCTACGCACTTTTGCTCGTACAAAAATACAAACAACAACAGGGAATCGGAGAAACCGAAAAGGAGGAAATCCTCGCGGCGCTCGGAGAACAAACCGGCACACCGTATCTCACCGTGTTTCATACGAGATCCCTGATGAAAAAGGAAAAACTTTCCGACGACGTGATCCTTCTGCCGGCAAAACTCGCGGCGAGAATTTATCCCAGGCCGCACCGTGGAATCGTATCCTCCGTTTCCAAAAATTTGGGAATCGAAGAGGACATCGTGTACGCCGTTATGCGACAGGAATCCTTCTTTAAGGAAAACGCAGTTTCCGTATCGAACGCCAGAGGACTGATGCAGATCATGGGACCGACGGGAAAGGAACTTGCGAAAAGAATGAACTTGGATTCTTATTCTCTTTTCGATCCGGAGGTTTCGATCGAAATGGGAGCGAGGTTTTTGCGGTATCTAGTTTCGGCCAACGGGAATCTGCAATGGGCTTCGATCGCCTACAACGGTGGACCGGGAAATCTGAGGAAATGGAAACGCAATCACTACAACGGAGACTTCAACCACTTCCTAGAAGAATTGCCGATCAAGGAACCGAGGGACTATTGTAGGATCGTCACGTCCAACTATTACAATTATCAGAACCTAAGACGATATAAGAATCTTTAAATTTAGATTTTTTAGATTGTCTATCTGACGGAAGGAATAGGATAGGAATCTGAAACCGACGAAACGCAATTTTTTAGGAACCGGAGGGAACTCACCCTTTCCGGAAAAAACGAAGACTTACAAAACTCCAGGAGAGGAATATGGCTGAGGTGGCAATTCTAAAGATCGACGGAAAGGAATACGAACTTCCGATCGTAGTGGGCAGCGAAAACGAAAAAGCGGTCGATATCTCTAAACTTCGTCAACAAACCGGATACGTCACTCTCGACAACGGATATCTCAATACCGGAGCCTGCACGAGCGCGGTCACCTTTCTCGACGGTGAACTCGGAATCCTACGCTACCGCGGAATTCCCATCGAACAACTCGCGGAACATTCCACCTTTACCGAAGTTGCGTATCTGCTCATCTACGGGAAACTACCTTCCGACGCGGAACTCAAAAACTGGAACGAAGAACTTACGATGCACACTCTGATCCACGAGGATCTCAAACGTCTTTACAACGGATTCCCCAAGGACGGACATCCGATGGCGATCATGTCTTCGATGATCGGATCCCTTTCCACGTACTATCAGGATTCCTATGATCCGGAAAACGCGGAACACAGACATATCTCGATGATCCGTCTTCTCGCGAAGTTTCCGACCATCGCTGCGTTTGCGTATAAAAAATCCATCGGACAACCTACGATCCATCCGTTGAACACTTTGGATTATTGCGGAAATTTTATGAACATGATGTTCTCGGTTCCGAGCGAAGAATACAAGATCGACCCCGAAATCGTAAAGGCACTCAATTTATTATTGATATTGCACGCGGATCACGAACAAAACTGTTCCACGTCTACGGTGCGTTTGGTGGGATCCTCTCTCGCCAATCTCTACGGAGCGATCTCCGCGGGAATCTGCGCTCTCTGGGGACCGAGACACGGCGGGGCCAATCAGGAAGTATTGGAAATGTTGCAGGAAATCCAAGCCAGCGGACTTCCCGTCAAAAAGATCGTGGAAAAAGCCAAGGACAAAAACGATTCCTTCCGTCTTTCCGGATTCGGGCACAGGGTGTATAAGAATTTCGATCCTCGGGCGAAGATCATAAAAAAGGCCTGCGACAGCGTGTTAAAACGACTCGGAGTACAGGATCCTTTATTAGATATCGCTAAAGAACTCGAGGAAGCCGCACTTCACGATCCGTACTTCGTGGAAAGAAAACTGTATCCGAACGTGGACTTCTATTCCGGAATCATCTATCGCGCTCTCGGAATTCCTGTGAACATGTTCACCGTGATGTTTGCGATGGGACGACTTCCCGGTTGGATCGCGCAATGGAAGGAAATGATCGAATCTCCCGATATGAAGATCGGACGTCCGAGACAGATTTATACCGGAGCGACCGAACTTTCCTACAAAGAGGCCAAGAAAAAAGCCTGAACTCCGCCTTCCCTTCCCACTTCCGGTTTCGGCGTTACCAGCTGAACCGGAAGGGAGAACAATCCGTCCAACGCAAACATCCCTGGATCTACTCCGGAAATCTTTCTTCCGCGGTACGACCCTTCGTCAACGGACAATGGTTGACCTTATATTCCACGGACAACAAACCCGTAGCGACCGGCATTTATTCCGAGACGGGATTGATTCGAATTCGAGTGATTCAATTTTTACCGGAATTCTCCGCGCAAAAAATCCGGGAGAATCTGGTCTTAGCCTTAGGTCGGAGAAATTCCCTCCGCGAAACCACGAACGCGTATCGGCTCGTTCACGGAGAAAACGATTTTTTTCCGGGAATAACGATCGACCGAATCGGAACCACCTGGGTCGTGCGGATATATTCCTCCTCACTGATGGCATACGGAAGATGGATCGTCCGGAACTTATACGAAATATGCAAAAATCCTAAATTAAAAGAACCGCAACCGATACGGATCCTATTCGATCCGCCCGAAAAAACGGGAGAGGATCGTATGGACAAGGCGATCCTTACGAATCCGACGACGCGTATAAACAACGACTCGGACCGAATCGACGCGCAAAACCGAATCGAAGATCGACCCGGGGCAAAACGGATCGAATTCCGTTATTGGAGAGGAAGGATCGATTCCGCTTTCCGAAAAAAAACGGACTCGAAAACGAAGCCGCACGAAAACTCCTCCAAACGCGAAAGAGAATCGACGAACGTAAAGGACGCTGCGAAAATCAGGGAAACGATCCGTTTGTACGACCTGCGTTTTCCCGTGGAACTTCCCGGACAAAAGGGAGGAATTTTTCTGGACCTCAGAAATTTAAGAAGATTCCTCCTCGAAAATAAAAAATTGAGTGCGGGAAAGGATTGTCTGCATCTGTTTTCGCATACCGGGCTGACTTCCATCTGTATGGATCGAGCTGGTGCGAAGTCGGTGATGTCCGTGGACGCTTCCAAAGAGGCGCTCGATTCGTTTCAGCGCGCCCTCAGTCTCAAAAAGGACGGAAGTACGTGTATACATCGATTCGAACAAAGAAACGTCTTTCAGGAGTTAGGCGGGATTTTATCCGAAAAAAAATTCGGACTGATCGTAATCGATCCCCCCAATCTTACCCCGGACGCAAAGTCCAAGAGGAACGCGCTCAAGTCGTACGCGCATCTTTTCGGAAGTTGTCTCGATTCACTTCGTAACGGAGGAACCATCGTACTTTGTTCCTGTTCGGGAAGAATCCGTTCGGAAGAATTGGAGACCTTAGCGGGAACGATCCTGAAAAATCGGGGATGGAACTGCGAAACGTTCCGCAAATTACTACCGGAAGAAGATCATCCGGTTCGAAAAAACTTTCCGGAAGGGAATTATTTTAAGGTGCATATCTATGAAAATTGCGAAAGAAGCTGAATCGTCGGAAGGAACTTATTCCCTGATCGACTCCGGAAACTTTAGAAAACTGGAACAGATCGGACCTTATACGATCATTCGCCCTTCCCCCGTGTCCGCATGGCCCGAAACGAAACCCGCTTTATGGAAAAACTTCCACGGAGAATACGTTCGTTCGGACAAAGGCGGAGGTTCCTGGAAATGGAACAAAAAGGTGGACGAGGAATTCTATATTCAAATTTTAGAATATTCTATAAAAATAAAATTTACGCCGTTCGGACATTTGGGAATATTCGCGGAACAGCTAGAAAACTGGAAAAAAATACAGACGTTGAGCGCCCAACTCAAAAAAGAGGAGGAAGTGCTGAACCTTTTCGCGTATTCAGGAATATCCACCTTGGCGGTGTTAGACGGGGGAGCCTCCGCTTGTCATCTGGATTCCTCCAAAGGAATGGTGGATTGGGCCAGGGACAACGCCTCCGCGTCCGGACTCGCCGACAAAAAGGTGAGGTGGATGGTGGAGGACGTCCTGAAATTCCTGAGACGGGAAATCAAACGAGGAAAGGATTACCGCGGGTTCATTCTCGATCCGCCGACGTTCGGACGGGGAGCGAGCGGAGAAGTTTTTAAGATCGAAAAAGATCTGCCTGAACTCATGGATCTGCTGATGGAATTATGCGGCGGCAAACCGGACTTCATAGTATTGACCTGTCATTCCACTGGATTCAGCCCGTTGGCGCTGCAACGGATCTTGGAAGGAAGGATCCGCAACAAGGGACGTTTTCATTTGGGAGAACTTTCCATCCCCGAACAAAGCGGAAGACTTTACCCCGCCGGATCCAATTGTATCTATGTCTCGGAGAGACTATCGCTTTGAAGAAGGACGCCGAACCGCACGTATTGGAGATCACGAGTTTTTCCAACGAAAAACTGAAACAGATTTCCCACTTAAAGGAGAAAAAACACCGGGAAAGTTCGGGATTGTTTTTTATCGAAGGTTACCGCGAAATCCATCGTGCACGAAAATCGGGGAAAATAGAATTCCAAAACGTATTGTTTTCCCCGGAATGTTTTTTGGGAGAAAACGAATATTCCCTGATCTCCGAAATCGGAGTCAGATCGATCAAGGTTCCCAAAAAGATCTTCGAAAAAATTTCCTATAGAGATCGACCGGACGGACTCGTCGCCACCGCTCGCATTTATCCGGTCGGGTTGGACGCGTTCCGTAAGGAATCGGAAAACACATTCAAAAATTCTAAACCGATTTTGGTGATCGAAGGAGTGGAAAAACCGGGTAACCTAGGAACCATCCTAAGAACCGCGGAAGGGGCAGGATTCCATACGGTATTGGTAACCGACCCGAGACTGGATCTTTTTAATCCGAACGTGATTCGGGCCTCCACCGGTGCGTTGTTTACGTTAAACGTTTATCTGGGAGAAACCGAGGAGGTTTACTCCGTTCTCAAGGAAAACGGCTACAAAACGTTAGCCGTAACACCGGAGGCGAAAAAAAGATATTTCGAAACCGACCTTCGCGGAAAAATCGCGCTCGTTTTCGGAAGCGAACAATACGGACTCTCGGACTACGCGAGGAGTTCCTCGGATGAATACGTTTCACTCCCCATGTACGGGGAAGCCGACTCTCTCAATTTGGCGATGTCCGCCGGAATCGTAATGTATGAAACGGTAAGGCAGGGAATCGTAAAATGAGAATCACGTATTACGTAAGCGGACACGGATTCGGACATATCAGCCGTTCCGCGGAAATCGTATTTCATCTGCTACGCGGTTATCCCGATCTGGAAATCGAACTCGTCACGACGCGCGGAGAATTCCTACGCACACTTTCGTTTAACCCGGAGGATACTTCCCTGACCGAACGTCTGAAAGTACGCGACAAAAGCGTGGACGTGGGAATGATCCAAAAGGATTCCCTTTCGATAGACGTACGATCCACGGAATTCGCATTAGAGGAATTTAATATTCAAAAATCGTATATTCAAATTTCGGAAATAGAAGCCTGTCTCGACTTCGAAACCGAGCTGGTGATCTCTGACGCGGCATCCCTTCCGTTCACAGTGGCCGACAAGATCAAGGTTCCTTCCTTGTTCGTCGGAAATTTCACCTGGGATTTCATATACGCGGGTTATTCGGACGTATCTCCCGTTTTCGCGCGCGCGGCCGAAATTTTTTACGCCGAGTATTATCAAGCCACGTTCGGATTACTTTTACCGTTCGATTGCCCCGCGGATTCACTTCCCGAGCGGAAAAAAATAGGCCTCGTAGGAAGAAGGCCCACCCTCGACAAACGAAGTGCTCAAAAACGATTCGAATTGTCCGACGACAGGATCAATCTTCTGTTTTCCTTCGGAGCCTACGGGCTCAAAGAAGCACCGTTCCATTGGAATTCCCTGGATCCACAACGGTATCGAATCGTATTATCGGGTACTAATATAAATCTCGACGAAATTCCGGAACGCCTACGCTCCAGCGTATGCACCTTTTCCGGAATTCACTACCCCGACTTGGTCGCGGCTTGCGACTACGTAATCACAAAACCCGGTTACGGAATATTAAGCGAAGCGGTTTACGCGGAAACTCCGGTTTTGTATACGGATCGCGGAAATTTTCCGGAAGTACCGTATCTGATCAAAGCGCTTGAGGAAGAGATTCCGTCCGCATATCTTTCCAACGAGGAATTGTTCGCGTTCCGATTCGAACCCGCGATCGGACGCGTTCGGTCCTGGAAAGGAAAACCTTCTCCCCTATTCAAACGGGATGGAAGAGAAGACGTCAAACACGCGGTCGGCGTTTTTTTAAGACTGATCCAATGATCGAACCGACTTAGGACGAAGGTCGCACATCGTGGTTTTTAAGTTCGGAGAATTCATACGGCAAAACGACCTTACTCAATAAAATCTCCCGTTGATACGCGAGAAAGGAATTCCTCCACCAATACGAACAGTTTTTCAAATCGTTCGTCCAAAGCCAAACGTGAAGCTCCTCGACAGAATCATAATCCCATAATATTCTAAATAACTGTTTCGCACTCAAAGCGGAAGGTCCTTTTTCCCGAAACAAATCTCTGAGTTCCCGCAGATATTTTTTTCTACCAGGTGTTTCCCGATTTCGTTTTCTCAAACGGGAACGATGAAACTCATTAAGAACCGGATCGGCTATCGTCAAAAAAATTCCCCGATTCTGGGTCGCATCTCCGACCGCTTCCGAATAATCTTCGCGAAACCGATTCAGACGTTCCAAAAGATTCGCTTCCCGCGATTCGGCAGGATTACGCAGAAGTCCGAAATCGGTTTTCCATTTGGTGGATTTCGAAGTCCATAGCGAGATAGGATACGAAAAAATCCAACCCGCGAGTAATGGGAGAAACCAGAAAAAAAGAACCGGATAGGATACGAACATCCAAATTCCGAGACCGAGTCCGTAAAAACACGCGGGTAACAGCGTATAGGCAAGAGCGCGAAAATCGGCACCGGAGTCCGCGTCTCGATTCTGCGGGCCCCATTCTATTTTACGATTTAAGAATGTAAGAAGTATGAACCGGCTGTATTGAACCATATAAACCGGTGCCATAAAAACGGAATGAAGGAATTCCAAAAAGAAGGAAACTGTCCAAGAAAAAAAACTCCCGCCCCATTCCCTTCTTCGAAAAAGGCTTACCTCCAAAAAGGAAACGATCCTCGGAAGAAAAAGCACGAACAACGTATAACCTTGCAACGTGTATGCGATCGGAAGATATAGATCGTCCCGAAAGGCGGCCCAGTCCTCGGGCAACAAGGCGAGTCTGAAAAAATCCACGTCTTCGATCGTGGTCAAGGAAGAGGAGATCAAAAGTAAAGCCCAAAGAGGAGAACTGAAATAGGAGAAAATTCCCAAGAGAATCTGAAGTCTGCTTGAAAAACGTAGTCCCCCTCCGAATAAAAACCAGAAGTGTTGAAGATTTCCCTGGCACCATCGATTGTCCCGTTTGAGCGCCTCAAGCACGTTAGGCGGTGCTTCCTCGTAGGAACCCTTCAGATCGGCGGCGAACCAAACGCTGTAACCCGCCTTGCGGAACAAGGCCGCTTCGATCGTATCGTGACTCAGAATTTTTCCGCCGATCGCACTTTCTCCCGGAAGACCGGGTAAGCCGCAGTATTTCATAAACGGTTGGAGGCGGACGATCGCATTGTGTCCCCAAAAAGGTCCGGACATTAATTGCCAAAAAAATGAGCCAGCGCCGAAAACCCCGCCTCCCGCCCAAGCTCCGAACGCGGAAAGTTTTTGAAACAAGGACTTCGTTTCGATCACTTCGGGGACAGTCTGAATGATTCCGGCGTCGGGAATTTTTTCCATCAGGCATATTAGATTTTTCATACATTCACCGGTCATAACGCTGTCCGCGTCCAGAATGATCATGTATTTATATCTTTTACCCCAACGACGACAAAAGTCCGCGATGTTTCCCGATTTTTTATTCAGATTCAGTCTACGTTTCCTGTAATAGACCCTACCCTTATTTTCCGGTTTGGCGCTTAATACGGAAAAGGCCTTTTCTTCGAGCGCCCAGAGATTGGGATCGGAAGTGTCGGAAAGGATGAAAAAATCGGTCTTTTTCTCCAGACCGTTGTCCGCGATCCCCCGAAGCATACATTCCGCTCCTGCGAAAATACGAGCTACGTCCTCGCAATGAACTGGCATCACGACCGCAACCGGCGGAATGTTTTTTAGAATATCATTATTTTCTAATATTTTTGATATCCGAAGCGGGTCCCCTCCCCTCAACTTTTGGATGAATCCGAAAATGGATGTCGCCGCGCCGAAACAGATGACCGGGAAAAGCGCGCAAAATAGGATCAAAGTAGCCCATTCAAATGGGCTAATAGACTGAAACGAAAGGAATTGCACTTCCAAAAAGACGCCTATGATTACGAAGAAAAAAACGAGACCTCCAAAACTCAAACGCCTATAAGTCAGAGTTTTCGAATCCACGAGATATCCGCCCGTAGTATTCGCTCTCATCGCAAAAGCCCGTACAACAGAAAGGAATAGACGGCGGTCCAGAATAACACCGAGAAAACGATCGCCACCGGTTCCAAATTTTCCTTAGGTTCGGCGAGTTCTCCTAACGTCCCGAAATCGACCGGATTCGGTATCATTCTCGCCGGTTCGATCATGGGAAGTTCCGGAGCCTCGTTTCTTTTTACGTTCCCAATTCCGGATTCAAGAAAAAGCCGCATCCATTCCTCTTCCAACTTGCGTTCGTCTTCCGAAAAAACGGCGAGTTTCGTTTTCCGAGAGGAAGTTTTATCGTTTTGTCTTTGCGGAAATTCGTGTTCCGCGCGGATTCTCAGTTGGTTTATAAATTCGGATAGTTCGGAATGAGTCAAAATCGGATCTTTGATACCGGAAGCGACACAGTACAATTCCGCCTTCGCGTAAAGACGGGAAAGAATCTCCCGATAACGGGAGACAAACTCGTCCGATTCAGATCGCGGATTCAAGAGTAAACGTCCAGATTTCGCTAAGATCTTCCTGATTTTTTTTCAAGACCGCCCGCAGCTCGGCGGGTTTATTCCTGTTTTTCTGCACGACTCGGAACGTCAATCTCCACACGCCGGTCTCTTCGATTTTTTGAATATTATAATCCGCTAATTCAGCATTTTCTCCCGTGTCGATGGCCGCCTGAAGATACGTAAACGGATCCAGGTTTTTCAGTTTTTCTCCGGAAAAATCCACGTAAAAAACGCGCATATCGGATTCTCCCGGAACCGGAGCGACTCTCGTGGAAACGGTTTTTGCAAGTTCCTCCGGAAGAGGATCTTCGTTTAACCAGCGTATTGTATAACTGAATTCGAATGGTTGTAAAGGCACCGGAACGGAGGAAGGAACCCAAAACGCTCCGACGTTATCGTCAGAATCCTTGATCGTTGGAATCTGCAAAAGTTGAACGCTTCCTTTTCCCCAGTTTCCTTCGGGTTCTACCCAGGCGGAAGGTCTGAGATGATACTTCATGGAATTGTCTTGATAACTCGAAAAATTCCTGTCCCTCTGGATCAAGCCGAACGCCTTCGGATTTTCGTCTAAGAATGCGTTGATCGTGACGCGTCTCGGATTATCGAGAGGTCTCCAGATCCATTCTCCTTTTCCGTTTTCGATCATCAGTCCGTCGGAGTCGTGAGATTCAGGATACGCTTGTCCTTCCGGAATTCCGCGCGTCTCCGAATACCAATACATCGATGTCAAAGGAGCGATCCCGAGTCGATCCACCTTGTTTCTCAAAGTGACTTCCGCGTTTACGTGAACCGACGAAACCTTGCCGGGTGAAATCTGAAATTCATACGCACCCGTTGCGGTTTTTCCGTCTAACAGAGCATATACGAAAATCGTGGAATCGGTTTTGTCCGGATGAACGATCCAGAAATGCGTAAACCCTGGAAAATCCTCCGGATACGACATTCCCGTGTTGATCGCGATTCCGCGCGCAGAAAGTCCGTAGACCTGTTTTTTGGAAACCATCCTATAATAACTCGCGCCTTGAAAGACGGTGAATTCGTCCGTATGTTCCTGAGTATTCAGAGGATAGTGAATTTTGAATCCCGAATAACCCAGATTAGGCGGAATCTCCCCCTGAATCTTAAGATGACTGAGATCGAAATAACTTCCGTCGTAGGGAATTTGTCTCGCAAGATCCGATCTGACTTCGTGCAACGTCACGTTGGTATTATACAAATGTCCCGGATGAAAGAACTGGATCTGGAAGGGATTTCCTTCCTTTTTCCAGAGAGAGGATTCCGGTTTAAACCGTATGTTCTTGTATTGGTCCCAACTGAGTCCTTTCAGGAAATTCGTGGATACGAACTGAGGTTTCACATAACGTCCGTGCGCCATGCTGCGGGCCTTTTTTTTCAAGTCTTCGAACGAAAACTTCGTTATGGGAATTTTTATCCCGGACACAGGATCGAGAGCGACTTCTTCCGTTTCCGGAAACTTAAAATCCACCGGGCTGATTTCTTTTTTCTGCTGACGATTGGCTACCGCAAACAGGAGTATGGTTGCGAAAAATGCGAGTGCGATGTGTATTCTTAACATTGTATTTTTTCCAGCAAAGAAGCCCGTCCGACGGGATTCTAAGAAAATTCTTCAATGAGAAGATTCTATCTTTCTAACTTGATCGAAAGCGGATCTCCTCCTGGACCCGTCCGCCGTTTTTTAGGACCGTCCGGGAGAAGATTCCGTTCGTTATAGTCCGTCTTTTATTTCGGAACTACCTTCACGAAATAATTTTTGTTCCCTTCGAAATCCTTTAGAATTCCCTCCGAAAGATCGGAAGCAGTCAACTTGGAGTGTTCGCCAATTAAATTCTTGATCACCTCGTAGTCTCCGTTTTCCAGATCCACGGTCTTTACGTATTCCTTATTGAGAAGAGGTTGAATGTCCCATCCCTTTTGATAGAAATACGCGACTCCGCCGGTCATTCCCGCGCCCATATTCTTACCTACGCTTCCGAGGCAGACGATGGTTCCGCTGGTCATGTATTCGAGGAAGTGATCTCCTGCGCCTCCGACTACCGCTTCCGCTCCCGAGTTACGGACTCCGAAACGTTCTCCCGCTCTTCCCGAACAGAAAAGTTTTCCGGAGGTCGCTCCGTAAAGACAAGTGTTACCGATGATCGTATTCTCATACGCTTTGAGTTTGGACTTGCGATGTTTTTTGATCACAATCACACCGCCGCAGAGTCCCTTCCCGACGTAGTCGTTCGCATCTCCGTGTAAGGTGATCTGAACTCCCTTGACGAGCCACGCTCCCAGGGATTGTCCAGCGGTTCCTTCCAGGATGATTTCCAGTTTTCCGGGCAATCCCTTGGATCCGTATTTTCTCGCGATGAGACCCGAGATCTTCGCGCCGACGGTTCGGTTCGTGTTGCGCACCAAGTAGGAAAGCGCCATGGAAGATTTTCCTTCCAACGCTTTTTCCGCGTCCTTGATGATACGATCATCCAATACTTCTCCGATCGGTTCTTTGCGGACCGATCTGTCTTTTTTCTGTTTTGCAGGATCGTAGAACAGAGGCAAACGCACCAAGATCGGATTGAGATCGAGAGAATCCAAACGATCCCTTTCGTAACGAGTGATCTGCTTGAGAAGATCGGTCCTTCCGATGATTTCGTCGATCGATCTGAATCCGAGTTCCGCGAGATATTCTCTCACTTCGAGAGCGAGACAAGTGAAAAGATTTACGAGTTGATCCGGAGATCCTTTGTATTTCGCGCGGAACTTGATGTCCTGCGTCGCGATTCCGGTAGGACAGTTGTTCAAGTGGCATTTCCTCGCCATGATACAACCTAAAGCGACGAGCGACGCGGTTCCCACTCCGTATTCTTCCGCACCCAAACAAGCCGCGATGATCACGTCCCTTCCGGATACGATCCCTCCGTCCGTTCTTAATACGACTCGGTCGCGCAGCCCGTTCATTACTAAAACTTGATGTGTTTCGGAAAGACCAAGCTCCCAGGGAGAACCCGCATACTTGATCGAAGTGATCGGAGCCGCGCCGGTTCCGCCCACGTGACCGGAAATGAGAATCACATCGGCGTTCGCCTTTGCGACACCGGCCGCGATCGTTCCCACTCCCGCTTCGGAGACGAGTTTCACGGAAACTTGAGCCTTATGATTGGCCATCTTCAAATCGTAGATGAGCTGCGATAAATCTTCGATCGAATAGATATCGTGGTGAGGAGGAGGAGAAATTAAATCGATCCCCTGCGGAGTGTGACGGTTGGTCGCGATCTCCTCGTTGTTCTTCTTACCGGGAAGCTGACCGCCTTCTCCGGGTTTTGCACCCTGTGCGATTTTGATTTCGATTTCGGTCGCGGAATTCAGATACTCCGAAGTCACACCGAATCTTCCCGAAGCGATCTGCTTGATGGAAGAATTCGCGAGATCCCCGTTTTCGTTCACTACGTACCGGGAAGGATTTTCCCCGCCTTCCCCGGAAGAAGACTTAGCACCTAACCGGTTCATGGCGATCGCGAGATCCGTATGCGCCTCGATGGACAACGCACCGTGAGACATTCCAGGCGTTAAAAAACGTTTTTGAATTTCGGTGACGGTTTCCACTTCCTCGATCGGGATCGGCTTTCTGGCTACGAAATCGAACAAGTCGCGGATGTTGATCGGATCGCTTTCCTTGAGAATCTTAGTCGCTTCTTTGAACGCTTCGTAGTCGTTATCGACCGCGGCCTTTCTTAAGAATTTAACGACCCTCGGAGACCAACGGTGCGGTTGATCGTCCTTCTCGGAGATGAAGTCTTCCGGATTGAGTTCTTTGTAGAATGCCTGTTCGTGATTTCGGAGAATGTTCTGTTCGATCCCGCCGATTCCGATTCCGGAAATCCGTGAATACGTTCCGGGGAAATACTTGGACACGAGAGTTCTCGAAAGTCCGATCGCCTCGAACACCTGACCGCCCACATACGAGGAAAGAATGGAGATTCCCATCTTGGACATGATCTTGAGAAGTCCGTCGTCCACTCCGTAGCGGTAGTTTCCGCAGATCGTGTGGAACGCAGGACGGGTTCCGTCTTCCGCGTCGAATTCCCCTTTTTCCCAAAGATCGAATAACGTGTCCCAGATCAGATAACTGTTTACGCCGGAAGCCCCGTATCCGAGCAACACGGCCACATTATGAATTTCGAATGCGGATCCGGTTTCCACGAGGATCGAAACGGCGGAACGGGTTTTGTTGCGGATCAAATGGTTGTGAACCGCCGCGACCGCGAGTTCCATAGGAATCGGAGCGCGTTCTTTCGAAAGTTTTTTGTCCGAAAGAACGAGAATGTTCGTTCCCGACTTAGCCGCTTGCAACGCCTGTTCGAGAAGTGAGTCGAGCGCCTTTTCAAGATAGTTTCGATTTGGATTGGCTTCCGCTTCGACGTGCGCCTCAAAGGTTGCGTCTAACGTGAGAATTTTATACGGCTTTCCGTCCATCTCGCGGATCCGTTTCAGATCCAAATTGGTGAGATACGGATGGGAAAGAACCAGACAGTTCTGCGGTTTTTCGTCTCCGAACAGGTTCATCTTTTTGACAAGACGGGTATAAAGAGAGGTCACGCCCTTCTCGCGGATATAGTCGATCGGAGGATTGGTTACCTGAGCGAATCTCTGACGGAAATAGGTGTAAAGACCGATACGAGAAAGCATCAGGATCGACAGAGGAGTATCGTCTCCCATGGAGCTGATCGCTTCTTTTCCCTGATGCGCCTGCGGTTTGATCACCGACTTTTGTTTAAACGGAGAATAGGCAAATAATACCTGTCTTCTTCTAAGATCGTCACCTTTGTAGGTGATCGTTTCCTGCATCGACGCGTCGAGATCCTGGTTGAGATACGAGACGTTTTCTTTGGACCATTCTCTGTAGTCGTATTTCTTTTCGAAGAGGGAATTGATGTCCTCGTTGTAGTAGAGCTTTTTCTCTTTTAAGTTGATCCCGATCATTTCTCCGGGACCGAGACGTCCTTTTTTGGTTACGATCTCTTCGTCCACTTGAACGAGTCCGGCTTCGGAACCCATGATCAAAAGACCGTCTTCGGTGACCGCGTAACGCGCAGGACGAAGGCCGTTTCTATCAAGCGCCCCTCCGATCCAGTCCCCTTCCGCAAACGCGAGAGCGGCCGGTCCGTCCCAAGGTTCTATTAAAGTATTATTATATTCGTAAAAACTTTTCAGTTCTTCGGACATCGTAAGGTTTTTGGACCAAGCGTTCGGAACGAGCATCGCTTTTGCCTGCAACACGTCCTTTCCGGAACGAACGATCGCTTCCATCGCGTTGTCAAGACTCGCGGAGTCGCTCATGTGAGGACGGATGATCGGATGGATTTCTTTTTGATATTCTCCCCATTTTTTGCACTCGAGTTCTTCTTCGCGTGCGAGCATCCAGATTCTGTTGCCGACAATGGTGTTGATCTCTCCGTTGTGGGCGAGAATCCGGAAAGGCTGTGCGAGAGCCCAAGAAGGAAACGTGTTGGTGGAATATCTCTGGTGAAAGATACAATACGGAGAAACCATCTCTTGCGAGTTCAAATCTTCGTAGAACTGCGAAACCTGGTTTCCGTTGAAGAGTCCTTTGAACACGATCCTTTCCGAGGAAAGGGAACAGATATACAAATCTCCCGCGAGCGAAAGACGATCCGCGTCTCTCATCAATTTTTTCTGGATTAAAAATAACTTCGTTTCGAAGTCTTCGCTCGACATTCCTTCGGGTTTGCCGATGAGAACTTGTTCGATCTGGGGTCTGGATTGGTTCGCCTTTGGTCCGAGGACTTCCGGATTTACGGGAACGTATCTCCATGCGTAAAGTTTAAAGTTGAATTCCATAAGCGCCGACTCGACGAGACTGCGGCACATGTCCTGTTTATCGATGTCTTCTCTCGGAAGAAAGATCATTCCGACACCGATCGAATCCTCGTCCGGTCTACGATGCCCCATCTCTTCGATGTAGGTTGCGAACAACTTTTTCGGAATTTGGATCATGATACCGGCTCCGTCTCCGGTGACCATATCCGCGTCCACAGCTCCCCTATGGGTAAGACAGGCGACGGCCTTCAAACCCATGGATACGATTTTGTGGCTGCTTTCTCCCTGAAAGGAAGCAACAAATCCCACTCCACAGTTATCATGTTCGAACGACTTTTCATAAAGACCGTTTTCTTCCAGATACCGTTGAAGTTGTAGTTGTTCTTTTACGTCATTCATCTGCAGAGATCCCTCATCATCCAATTTCCCTGGTTTACAAAAATGCGTCGGGTCGCCCTTGGCTGAAATTTCAGCAAAATTCACCAGCTATGTCCAATAAAACGAGAGTTGCGTAAATTGAAAACATTCTTTTAAAACAGAGGATTGAAATACTGTATCCCTCTTCCATTTCCAAGCGTATCACAAGAATCGGAATTTCGAAATCGGAAATCGGTAGACGCTCGGGGCTTAGACGCAAACTGCCTCAAGATTAAGCAATTCGTATTCAGAGATCCACGAACGATAAGAAAGAAGTTTCGGATCGAAGAGGAGTTGGTCCGATTCTCAGAGGACCTGAAGGGAAGGAAGAAAAAGATCGGAAAGTTTTTTTCTTTGCGTCGCGTCCGGAATTCTTAGAAAGAGCTGCTCCAACTTTTGACGCAACGAAGTCGTATCCGGATATTCGTCGTAGATTTTGAGAATATGAGGCCAGGCTTTTTTGACGAGTTCTTCCATACCCGGCCCCGCCGCTTTGGAGGAAACGAACGCGCGTTCCAATGCGTTGCGTAACTTTGCGAAGGTTCTCGTTAGATCGAGCACCTTCCACAATCTCGTCTCCTTGATTCCGACGCGGGAGGAAAGAGAAGATAGAATCGAATTCCAATCCACGGGTTCGTTTTTGAATTCCTTCAGAACATAGGAATGAAGTTGAACGAGCGCTCCTAGTTCGGGAGGGAGGGTCATGAGCCATCGTTTATAAACATCCGGCTGTCCGTCTTTTTGGAATTGGCGGACACGGTTTATACTTTCCATATATTTGGAAAACGGAATGATCACCGGAGGTTCTTCCGGTTCCGACGCGGGTTCTTCGGCGAACGCCGATTCGTCGAAACCTCCGAACTGAAGGTCGTCGATGTCGGTTAACAATTCTTCTCCGCCCGATGAAACCACAGCTGCGGCGACTTCGTCGTCTTCCAATTCTTCTTTTTGAAGGACGATCGGTTTTCCCGAAAACTCGGAGCCGAATTTTTCCACGAGCTCGGTAAGGATCAAGGCCTCCGGTCCCTTACGGATCGGAACGGGAGGTGGGGCTTTTTTGGCGGCAGACGAAGACGAATCCGCTTCCTTAGCCGCATCTCCGAACGAAGAAAGGGATGGTTCTATGTCCTTCCCCGTTGCGTCGTCCCGAAGAACTACGTAACCTTCCATTCCCACAAAACGTTTTCCAGGCGGAACGAGGGTCCCGATCATTTCCACGAGCTCTTCCGAAATCCGGGAATATTTTTTTTTCTTCGGTTTCCCCGCTCCGGCTTTTTCTTGTTCGATGAGTTTGTTTTTGATCCCTGCGTGCGCGTTCATGAAATTTTTCGTCATGAACGCGGAAAGTTCGGCTTGGGAAATTCCCAGATATTCCGCAAACTTGGGAAGATGATCGAAGAACTGTTCCGTCTTCTGAATATTCCCTACGATATACGAGCGGATCCTTTGTTTGAGAACTTCCTGTTCCGTCGGCGGGATTTTTTTTCCCGAAATCAATCCGTTGAAAAGCTGAATGTGCGTATGAAAATAGCTGAGGAACTCTCCGTAGGGAGTGAGTTCGAATTCTCCGTGAGAATTTTGTTCTATGATCTTTTTATCGTTTCCGGACATATATGATTGATTCGATGGAAATCGGAACACATCCTAAAGAACGGCGTCTCCGGCCGTCGATTGGTCAGTTTTCGCTCCGTTTTCAGGAATTCAAGACATTTCGGGCGATTCCACAAGGCCGCAAATACTACGAACAAAACCGTTTCGGCAGAAATCCAGAGATCGTCGTTGTGCGGGGAGCTGTGCGCGTGTGCGGGGGAACTGCGCGCGTTTATACGAACTTCGTGGAAGCGAGCGAAGTGCGGTGGGTGTGCGGGGGTCCGGGCGTTTATACGAACTGCGCGTAAGCGTGGGAACAGCAGCGCGACCGCGGGACCTGTGCGCGTTTATACGAACTTCGTGGAAGCGTGGGAAGTGCGGTGAGTGTGCGGGAGAACTGCGGGCGTTTATACGAACTTCGTGGAAGCGTGGGAAGTGCAGCGTGAGCGCGGGAGCTGTGCGCGTTTATACGAACTTCGAGTAAGCCCGGGAACAGCAGCGCGACCGCGGGGACCTGCGCGTTTCTGCGAACTGCGTGTAAGCCCGGGAAGTGCAGCGCGAGTGCGGGGGTTGTGCGGGAGCTACGCGCGTTTCTGCGAACTTCGTGGAAGCGTGGGAAGGGCAGCGCGAGTGCGGGAGAACTGCGGGCGTTTCTGCGAACTGCGTAGAAGCGTGGGAAGTGCAGCGCGAGTGCGGGGACCTGCGGGCGTTTCTGCGAACTGCGTGGAAGCGTGGGAAGTGCGGTGGGTGTGCGGGAGCTGTGCGCGCGTTTCTGCCAACTGCGTGGAAGCGAGCGAAGGGCGGAATGTGGCTGAATTTTGCATTCGAGATCGGAATAAAAATGTGACTAAATATTAGTTGCAATTTTCAAAATTTACTTTAAAAAAGGATTGTGTCGAAGGGCGAAAAGTTAGTAGAAAGATTTAAAGGAAAACCAAGAGATTTCTCTTACGATGAGCTTAGAAAACTCCTCTCTAATTATGGATATAATGAAAATAATTCCGGCAAATCCTCTGGCTCAAGAGTCGCTTGGATTCATCCTAAAACGAAGCATATTATTAGACTTCATAAACCTCACCCGAAGAATATTTTGAAGTCGTACCAGATAAATCAAATTTTAGATGAATTAAAATCGGAGGGCTACATAAAATGAAAGATATTATCGAATATAACGGCTTTTTAGGCTCTGTTCATTTTGATGCAGATGATGAAGTATTTTTTGGAAGAATAGAAGGAATTGAAGATTTAGTTTCCTTTGAAGGTAAATCAGTTAAACAATTAAAGAAAGCATTTCAAGAATCAGTAGATGATTATTTAGTTTTATGTCAAAAAGCTAAAAAAAGTCCAGAGAGATCTTTTAAAGGTTCATTTAATGTTCGCATACCAACAGAACTTCATAGACGCGTCTATAGAAAATCTTTGAGAGAAGGAATCTCTTTGAATCAATTAGTTCAGAGAGCTTTAGAAAAAGAAATTACCGATCTTAAAACGCCACACTTCAGCTAACTACGGTTTTTCACTTCGTTCGGAATCGCTCATACAATCCTCACTACGGGCTAAAGCCACATTTGCTTTGTCACTCGGTTTGCAAGACGTTCACTAAGGTTCGCTCAGAACTTGTTCCAACCCCTTCGCGCCAGTGCTTCGGGAACGCAAAAGTCGAGAAACCTACGTCGAAGGGCGGAGCTACGAACTTCGTGGAAGCGAGCGAAGGCCGGCGCGACCGCGGGAGCTGTGCGTGTTTATACGAACTGCGTGGAAGCGAGCGAAGGCCGGCGCGACCGCGGGAGCTGTGCGTGTTTATACGAACTGCGTGGAAGCGTGGGAAGTGCAGCGTGAGCGCGGGAGCTTTGCGCGTTTATACGAACTTCGAGTAAGCCCGGGAACAGCAGCGCGACCGCGGGGACCTGCGGGCGTTTATACGAACTTCGTGAAAGCGCGGGAAGTGCAGCGCGACCGCGGGAGCTGTGCGCGTTTATACGAACTGCGTGTAAGCCCGGGAACCGGACAACGGTTCTATCTATGCCGCGAATGCGCTTCTACGAACTTCACACAACCTCGGCAATACAAGGCACCACGACCTGCCCGAACTGCGCACAGACCGAATGAACATCAGAACTACATAATATTCACAAAACAACCCGACCGAGGAAATTGTATCGGAGGTGTTTTACGTTTCAGGGGAGCGTTTTTTTTCGTCCAAAAAATCGGAGCACAGAACCTTTCCCGTTGTGAAACTTTCCTTCTCGCAAATCGACCTCGCGCTCCTGTAATTCCAGAATTTCGTAATTCGGAAAGTCGGCCTCGATCTCTTCGACGGAAAACAACATCGCCAACTCCCTCGGCCCGCCGACGCTTTCGTCTTTAGTCACGTAGTCGATATGTTTCTTACTAAAAGCCTCGAATATCACGGTTCCGCCGACGCGCAAAAGTAGATTTAGTTTTTTATGATATTCTGATTTGATTGCGGCAGGAAAATGGGCGTAGATAAGCGCGATCGTATCGAACGTCTGAGGCAGAAAACCCAGAGAATCCAACTCCCCCACCCGATAGTCGATCGCAACTTCGTTCTTTACCGCCAAACGCAGAGCCTTCTTTTTTCCTTCTTCGCTGATATCGAACGCACACACTGACCAACCGAGTTTGGCGGCAAAAACCGCATTTCGACCTTCACCTTCCGCGGCGAACAAAACGGAACCGGGGGATAACGTTTTTAACGTTTCCTCCAAATAAAGATTCGGCTCCTCACCGAACGCGTATTCTGCGTTACTGTATCTTTCGTTCCAACGATTCAACCAAGATTCATCCATAAAACCCGCACCTTTTGCATCCGAATATCATCGATCGGGAAACGATCCTAAAAAAACATCCGCTTCAAAAAACGATCGATTCGAATCCGATCGATCCTCAAAAAAGAAACTGCTTTCGGTTGAAAAGTCATTTCAACCGTTCCAACACTCCTTTTCTTTTTACGATGTTCTTATAATCCCACTGGATCTTTTTCGCCTTTAGAATCCAACGTTTTAAATCCTTTTTGTCGATCTGATCGGAATGTGTATAACGCACTTCGGCCGCCTTAAAACTTCCTTCGGGAGATAAACCCTCTTCTTCGAACGATTGTCCGCTCCAAAAAAGTAAACGTATACAATGTTTGAGTTTGCTATAACCGACGACGGGATTACCTTCCAAAAACCAAACCGGATGGCCGTGCCAGATTTTATTCTCCGCTCCGGGAAGATGCGAGTCGATTTCTCTCGAAATGATTTCGCAGATTTTTCTTTCTTCTTCTGCTTGCGCGTCGTTGTAATTTAGAGTGTCTTGATTCATAACCGTTCGTCCTAAATCAGACGACGTCGTCTGGATTTTTTTAGCCTAACGATCGGAATCGTTTTCTAAATTCTCTCTTTGATCAATCCTTCCCCCGATCTCAGAGAAAGGATCCGATAACGAAGAAACGTGTTGCAAGTTGCCTCTTCCGTATAACGCACCAAATCGTAGTCCGGACGAGGTGAACGGAAAAAATTGGAGTGAAACAGTCGTTCCGAAATCTCTCTCTGAATATGCGCCCTCGCCTCTGTTCTTCTCGCATACTCCGAAGGAATGATGACCTCGTTTTTATAGGACAGAATATTACCGCGATAAATCGCGACCGTAACCCGGATTCTATACGTTTCGGGCGTTTTGTTAAAAGGAAAATCCATATACTCTCGATTCCCTGGATGTGATTGTACTATCGGAGTTCGATGAACCGGAATCAAATCGTCCCGGAAAAAATAACGGAACGTTTTCGATAAAAAAGGAGAATGACGAGGCGGGAATTCCCCGTAAATTTGTCAGATGAGAGGACCGCGGCGAAAAAAATCGCCGGATAAAAGTCGAAATGAACTTTAGATACAACTCCACCCCGTTCGCTTATCAAAGAAGAAAAACCAGAGAAGTCAAAGTCGGAGACGTGGGAATCGGCGGAAACAATCCGATCCGGATCCAATCGATGACCAACACAGACACGCGTGATACGGAAGCAACTGTCCGTCAAATTCTGGAACTGGAACGTGCGGGTTGCGAAATCGTACGACTCACGGTTCCCTCCCAACCCGACGCGGACAACCTTCCTTCGATCCGCAAAGAACTCAAAAAGTCCGGAAGTAAGGTTCCCTTGGTCGCGGACATTCATTTCACCCCGAGCGTGGCGATGAAATCCGTGGAATACGTGGAGAAAGTGAGAATCAATCCGGGCAACTTCGCCGATAAGAAAAGATTCAACGTTCGGGATTATACGGACTCGGAATACGGCGAGGAATTGGAAAGGATCGCCGAGGTTTTTTCTCCTCTCGTCCTTCGTTGTAAGGAATTGGGGACTGCGATGCGTATCGGGACCAATCACGGTTCTCTTTCCGATAGGATTATGAACCGATATGGAGACACTCCTCAGGGAATGGTGGAATCCGCGATCGAATTCATACGAATCGCAGAAAGTTTAAATTATTATGATATTATTGTAAGCATGAAGGCCTCCAATCCGCAGGTGATGGTGCAGGCGTATCGAATGCTCTCCGCGAGATTCGGAGAACTAGGAATGGATTATCCTCTCCACCTCGGAGTCACGGAAGCCGGCGACGGCAAGGACGGTAGGATCAAATCGGCGGTCGGCATCGGTTCCCTTTTGGAGGACGGTCTCGGCGATACTATCCGGGTATCCCTCACCGAAGATCCCGTTTTGGAGATTCCCGTAGCCCGATTTCTCGCGGATCGTTTTAACGGAAGAAAATCGGAATTAGAATCCGCAAAAGGTTATTCCGAATTCAGAAATCCGTTTTCCTACCAACGTTTTTACAGCAGCGAAATCCGAGTGGGAAATTTCGAAGCTGGAGAAAAACATCCCGTCCGTGTGGAAACCGTTCTTCCGTTCTCCGACGCGAAAACCTTCCTAGCCGACGTGGCACGTTTGTATCAGTACGGCAAAAATCTTTCCATAGAACCGGAAAGTATTCTGGTCGATTCTCCGGAACCGGATCGTTTGGAGGAAATTTCGGAAGCCGCGGCAGCACTTTCAATTCCTGTCGGAATCATTCTAGGAGACAAAATTTCCCTGAACGAAAAACTGCAAAAGGAACTCGCCCGTTTTTCCAGAATCGTCTTCGATCCTTTTTTGCAATTTCAGGACGGAGAAAAAATGTTATCACTTTTGCGCGACAGACAAAACGCGGGCTTCTATTCGGAGATAAGGACCGTCTCTGAAAAACTTTCGTCCCTACGCGGACTTCCCGAAACGTTAGGCGAAACCGGAATCAAAAACGTTTTATTTTCGCTGAGTACTTCGCGCATCCTCCACGATTACCGCAAACTCGGCAACATACTTTCGAATTCGGAGTTCCCGATCGTGTTACACGGCTCATTTTCGGATCCGGAAGAAGCGCTCTACGGAGCCTCTATCGGAATCGGAGGCCTACTCATAGACGGAATCGGGGATCTCGTCCGGATACAAATTCCGGGAACGGAAAACATAGAAGAAATACTACAACTTTCCTACGATCTATTGCAGGGAACCAGACTTCGTTTAACAAAAACGGAATATATTTCCTGTCCTTCGTGCGGAAGAACCCTCTTCGACCTACAGGAAACCACGGCCAGAATCAAATCCAGAACCGGTCATCTCAAAGGCGTCAAAATCGCGATCATGGGTTGTATCGTAAACGGCCCCGGAGAAATGGCGGACGCCGACTTCGGTTACGTAGGCGCCGGTCCGGGAAAGGTTCATCTCTACAAGGGCAAAGAGATCGTGATGAAAAACGTTCCCAGCGAAGAGGCGGACGAAAAACTCGTGGAACTCATCAAAAACCACGGACTTTGGCAGGAACCGGCCCTAGGCTGACGCGGAATTTTCTATCCTTCCGATTTAGAAAGCGGAACCGCTTCCGTTCCGTTTTTTCGTTTTTTCATTCCTAAAACTTCCTCGTCCGAGGAAAAATTTGCCCTTTGGGAAATAATTTCTGGATGGAATTCCACAACTTCGCCCCGAATTTAGAGTCGATTTCGACACAATATCCCGCCCGCCATTTTATAGAATGGAAATCTACGTATAAATAGTTATTTACTGAATTCCGAAACCGCGAAATCCGATCATTTTAAAAGAATCCGTAAAATAGTCTTGTTTTGTGGATTTATGCGAATGAGATAGACTCAATCAAAAGGCAAGATCGAACGACGGAAACGTTATGAACTCATTTCTCAATTTATATAACTGGAACATTCGACGTAAGCTCATGGTGATCATTTCGATCATCATCTTGGTATCGTTAGGCGTAATCATATCCTTGGCCACTTATTTCTTCAAATCGGACAACGAGGTTCGAATCAAGGAGAACAACTTAAAACTGACCGACGTGATCAGTCAAAAGGTCCGCTCGGATATCGCCTCCTTGACCAAACGTTCCCTTTTACTTGCGCGGACGGTGGCCGGCAGCGAGGAATCGAACGAAATCCTGGAGGGCGACGAGGACATATTCTATCTGAAAATTTTCCGAAAGGAAAACAACGAATACGCCGGAGTCAAACGTGTTCAAAAGGAAAACGTCCTCAAAGGAATGAAATTGTCCGCCGAAGACGCGGATAAGATCGTTAGACGCCATTTGAATTCCCAAAAAAAGGTACAGATCGGAAAGCCGGTCGTGCAGAACGTATCTCCCGATTTTCGCAAACCTGTCCTTTATCTTTCCGTGGCTTTGGGAGACGGAACCAATTCGGCGATCGTAGTCGCGTTAGTCAGCATGGATTCCATTCTGGATTCTTTCAAAACGTCGGGGATCACGCAGTTCTTTCTCGTAGACGCGGACGGAAAAGTCATCGCTCACTCGGATACGACTCTTCTTCTCAAACAAACCGATCTTTCAGAGGACCCGATCGTAAAAAATCTTTTGGAAAGTTCGATCAGCAACGGACAAACGAGATACAAAGGAAAAGACGAACAGTTTTATCTCGGTTCCTTCCGGAGAATCGGATACGCCGGTCTGGGAGTTGTATCGACCACTTCGGAAAAAAAAGCGTTCGAAGAGGTTTATAACATTCAGAAGAGAAACCTCTATCTGATGTTTCTCGTCGTAAACGTCTCGATCTTGTTCGTGTTTTTTTATTCGAGAAGATTGACCAGACCGATCCTAAAACTCGTGGACGCTTCCAAACAGATCGAACAGGGAAACTTCCACATTCAACTCCAACCCGAATCGGGGGACGAAATCGGGAAACTCACCTCTTCCTTCGTGGAAATGGGAAAGGGTTTATCCGACCGCGATAAGATGAAAGACGCCTTCGGCAAGTTTGTAAACAAGGACATCGCCGAAATGGTTCTCAAAGGAGAGGTCAAACTAGGAGGGGATAAACGAGAATGTGTGATTTTATTCTCGGATATCCGCAGTTTTACATCCATCTCCGAAAGGATCGAACCGGAACTCGTCGTCGAATTTTTAAACCAGTATTTTACGGAAATGGTCAAGTGTATCAATGCGAACGGTGGAAGCGTCAACAAATACATCGGAGACGCGATCATGGCGGTCTGGGGAGAACTGGGACATACCGATTCGGACACGGAAAAAGCCGTTCTCGCGGCTTTGGATATGCGCAAGAGCCTGATTCAATTCAACAAAGGAAGAGGATCCGAAAAAAAACCGAAGATCCAGATCGGTATCGGGATCAACACGGGAGAAGTGATCGCGGGACAGATCGGATCCGAGGACAGATTGGAATACACCGTTATCGGAGACACGGTCAACCTCGCCTCCCGAGTCGAATCCTTGACCAAGGTTTTCGGAGCGGATATTCTGATCACTGGGAATTCCTACGAAAAGATAAAAGGAAAGTTCAACGTCGAAAAATTGAAACCGATCAAGGTAAAAGGGAAAAAATCCCTGCAGACCATCTACGCGGTGTTAGGTTCTACGAAGGATAAAAACTGTCCCAAAAATCTAAAGGAACTCAGAAAACAAATCGGCCTAGAGTTCAAACCCGGCGGATCGAAAGAATGATACAAGAACGGCTCCTCACCGGCGACAGACCGATTCTGCTCGTTTTGTTCTTCAATATCCTTTTTTTCAGTTCGGTGTTCTTATACGACTATACCCGTTACGGATATCAAGGTTCGCAAAAGGTGATCGGAACCGTCCTTTTTAAATCCAAAACCATCCAAAGGAAATTCGACACGGAAGTCGTTTGGAGGGAAATCGACGCGGGAAACTCCCTACAAAACCGGGACACGATTTTGACTTCGGAAGGGTCTCAGGCGAAACTCAGACTTTTGGACGGAACCGAAATAATGATCGCCGAAAATTCTATGATCTTCATCGATTATCTGGATAACCGGGCCAATTTGGAGATATCGGTCGGCGGATTGCAGGTCACCAAACGTCCCGATCCGAAAGACTCCAATTCCAGTCCTCTCGGCATCCGATCCGGAGACGGAGTTCTCAAACTCGTCGAAGGAATCGTAAACGTTGAAAAAAAGAAAAATCAGAGAACGTTGGAATACGCGGTTCTATCCGGAACGATCAAACCCGATCCAAGCAATCCGTTTCCGATGATACCCAGACGATCGCTGGAAGGATTCGAAAAATTATTTCCCGTTCCGGCGAGCATTCAAACGACCGAAACGTTAGGCGCAACCGCTTCTACGGGAACCGCGATAAACAATCCCGATAAAAACAAAACGAACGGCACGAGTAACGGAACGAACGTTTCAAACTCGGACGGAAGATCATCGAACGTTTCCCGCACGAATTCAGAATCCGGAACCTCGTCGTCCAGTGCAAGTGATCCGGCCGATTACGGAAAATACGACAACGGAAATCCGAATTCCAAAACTACGTCTTCCTCCGGCGGAAACGGCAATACTTCCGCGTCCGGAAAGGCGGCAGGAAACGGACAAAACGGAATCAATACGAAGTCCGATCTGAAACTGGAACGTGCGAATTCCTCCCGGGAAAAGGAAGGGAAAACATCCCGGAGCGAAAGCGGTTCCTCTTCGTCTCGAACCGGATACGATCCCGGCGATTACCTCAAAGGACAAAAATACGAACAAAACAAGATCCAGGAAAAATCCGATCCGAATTCCGGACCGAAAAAAGCCGAAACCAAAACCGGAGAGGCCGCACGAACCGAGACAAAAAACGGAAATACGAATCCAACCGAGGTCAAAAAAACCAAAGCACCTAGGGAGTTGACTCCGGAAGAATTGCTCAGACAGGAAAAGGAAAAACGAAGAAGAGAACGGGAAGACAAAGAACAAAGGGATTTTTTGAGAATGTAAATGAATCTTTACTCCGAATCTCGGTCTTCCCAGTTTTCGTTTTGATCGAAAATAAAATTTTTCCACGAAATCGCGCGTAAAGATACATTCAGAATTTTGAATGAAAGCCCAATCGAAATACGATACGATCGGAAAGACATACTCGGAAACGAGAAAAGCGGATCGTAGAATCGTTTCCGTAATTCTGGAACTTATAGGTGAAGAAAAACGAAACGTCCTCGATATAGGAGCTGGAACGGGAAACTATTCGATCGAGTTGGCGAAAACGGGATGTCGGGTTCTCGCTGTGGAACCTTCCGAAATCATGATAGGACAATCCAAGCTGCACGCGAACCTGCGTTGGATCCGAAGTTCCGTCGAAACGTTGTCGTTAGACGAAACGAATTTCGATGCGGCGATTTGTGTTCTTTCGTTTCATCACTTTCAGGATAAGAAACTGGCGGTACGAAAAATTTTCGAATGGTTAAAACCGGGCGGAAAATTACTGATTTTTACGGCCGATCCACGAATGACGGACGAAAACTGTTGGATAAAAAATTATTTCCGACCGTTCTATGACGCGGATTGTGAAACGGTTCCCGAACGAAAATGGATGGAACAATTGTTGGAAACCACGTTCGGGTCCAAGGTTCTGTTCAGAGACTTTCCGCTTCCTCCGGATTTGACCGACCAGTTTTTTTACGCGAATTGGAGATATCCGGAACGTTATTTGGACGAAGCCGTAAGACGGGGCAGCAGCGTTTTTTCGCTCCTACCCGAAACGAAATTGGAAGAACTTTTAAAAAATCTAAAACGGGATTTAGAAGACGGGGTCTGGGAGAAAAAATATTCCCGACTACGAGAATCGGATTCCTACAACGGCGGATATTTCTTTCTACTCATTTCCAAATAATCTACATCGAATCGAAACTTAGACTGCTTCGAAAAAAATCAAATAGGAACCACGTCCGCCGAAGTGAGGGATTCGATATTGTGCGTAAATCCTTCTTTGTCGTGAAAAAGAACGACGAGTTTTTCGTCTTCGAAGGAAATCACTTCTACGATCGTATTCGTATGAACGAAAATTCCGTTGTGAAGAAACGTACGTTTGACGATTTTAACCTTGTCGCCCGGTTTCATTCGGCCTCTTTGTTGAGATAAAGATCTTTTCCTTCTTTTTTCATCACGCTAAACAGATGGATCTGCTTTTGATCCAAACGCGTCCCGATATCGTAGATCGCATCCGTAAAATCCGCGCCTTCCACATTCGCACCCGCGAGTTTGGCCCAACGCAAATCGGCTCCGCGGAAGTTCGCGTTCCGCAGATCGGCGTTGTTTAAAAAAGAACCTCTGAGTTTCGCGCCGGAAAAGTTCGCGCCCACAAAGGAAGAATTCTGCAAAAAAGCATGACCGAGGTTAGCCCCGCTGAAATCCACTCCGTCAAAATTCTGTTTTTCTAATATAATGCTGGAAAGATCCTCTTCTTTGAGAGAACCTTTTTCTTTGAGAATTTCGAGCGCCTTGCCCGCTGTGATTCTTTTTTCCTTGGGAACTCCGGCTCCGCTTTCGTAGTCGCGTACCGCTTGCAAAAGAGCTGCAACCGCGGATTCGGGGTAATTCTTCCTGCGTTCCGGAAACTCGAACATCTTTTCGAGATCGGTGGGAGTCACTGATTTCAGTTGATCGATCGTCTTACCTTTTGCAAACTCGGTCGCCATCGCAAGCGCGACGATTCCAAAACCGCAACCGGTCGTGGTATAACTCGCATCGGTAACTTGATCGCTGGAATCGATTTTTAGATAAATGCGGTAACCGTCTCCGCAACCAACGTTTCTATAATTAGAAACGACGGTCGCATCCTCCATCTCTCGATAGTTGACTCGATCGTCGTTGATTTGTTTGTACCGTGCAAAGTCCATTACACTCATGAAATTTCACCTGCCCGGTTTTTAGACGGCATAAAGAAGGAAGGAAGAGAGAAATCTCTCACTGCATCTTGTATTTTTTCTTGAACTTGTCAACCCTACCCGTCGTATCAACGAGTTTGGATTTTCCGGTGAAAAACGGATGACAAGAAGCACAGATTTCTATATTGATATCGCCGATGGAAGTTCTCGTTTCGTAGACGGTTCCACAGGACGCACAGCTGATTTTTGCGGCTCTATAGTTCGGATGAATATCGGTTTTCATAAATTCCCTTTTTGAAACGCTTACTGGGTGTTCATGCTGGCCAAGAAGGCGTCGTTCGTTTTAGAAAGCCTCATTTTTTCCAGCAATAATTCCATGCTTTCCGTGATGCTCATAGGAGAAAGTACTTTTCGAAGGACAAACACTTTCTGAAGGACGTCTTTGGTGATCAGAAGTTCTTCCTTACGAGTTCCGGATTTGTTGATGTCGATCGCGGGGAAAATCCGTTTATCGGAAAGTTTCCGATCGAGGTGAATTTCCATATTACCCGTTCCTTTGAATTCCTCGAAGATGACCTCGTCCATTTTAGAACCGGTATCGATCAGAGCCGTCGCGATGATGGTCAAAGATCCGCCTTCTTCGATATTTCTCGCGGCACCGAAAAACCGTTTCGGTTTGTGAAGCGCGTTGGAATCCACCCCGCCCGAAAGAATTTTCCCCGAAGTCGGAATGACCTGGTTGTAGGCTCTCGCCAGACGAGTGATCGAATCCAAAAGAATGACGACGTCTTTGCCGTGTTCCACAAGACGTTTCGCTTTTTCGATGACCATCTCGGCCACTTGAACGTGTCTTTGCGCCGGCTCGTCAAAGGTGGAAGAAACGACTTCTCCGCGGACGTGACGCGCCATATCGGTAACTTCTTCCGGACGTTCGTCGATCAAAAGTACGATCAACGTACACTCGGGATGATTGGATGTGATCGCGTTCGCGATGTTCTGCATGAGAATCGTTTTACCGGTTCTAGGCGGCGCGACGATCAAAGCACGTTGTCCCTTTCCGATCGGACACATGAGATCCAAAATTCTCGTGTCGAGCATGGAAGGATCGTATTCCATCTTGAGTCGTTCGTTGGGATAAAGAGGAGTCAAGTTGTCGAAAAGAGCGCGTTTGCCCGCTACATCGGGAGTATAACCGTTGACGGTTTCCACACGAAGCATCGCAAAGAATCGTTCGGATTCTTTCGGAGGGCGGATCTGACCTTCCACCGTATCTCCGGTTCGAAGACCGAAGAGTTTGATTTGAGAAGGAGAAACATAAATGTCGTCCGGACCCGGAACGTAGTTATAATCGGGAGAACGAAGAAAACCGTATCCGTCCGGAAGTTTTTCCATGACGCCGGCTGCGTGCACTTGACCGTCTCGTTCGGCTTGTGCTTGTAAAATGGCGAAGATTAGATTCTGCTTTTTTAAGCCCCCCGTGTTTTCAACACCCAGGCCTTTTGCGACTTCGATCAAATCGGAAATCGCTTTTTTCTTGAGTTCTACGAGATCGATGGGAACCGGAGTCGGACCGTCATACCCTCCCCGTTTGCGCTTGCGGGATCTTTGGTCCGAGTTTTCGGAAGAATCGAATTCTTGGGATTCCTGACTCATCCCTTCTTCTTCGAAAGAATCGCCCGTTTCAGAATCGTTTTGGTTGTTGTGATTATGATTGGAATGTTGGTGTCTGTTTTTATTGTCTCGTCTTGCTGTTGCCATAAAGGAGCTACTTTGGGTTTAAAAAAAGGGAAGGGATTCGCCTTTTTGAGATTTTATTTTTGAGAATACAGAGTGGAGAAGAGATCGGTTAGATCGGCTCTAACCAAGAGATAAAGGATCGAACCGAAGGTTGTCAACGAAATTATTCAACGTTATTTCCTTTTTTTTGCGGAAGCCTTCGAACTGGAGGATCCTTTACCGGTTTTTGCGGAAGCCTTTCGAGAAGCCGACGCGACCTTTTTTCCGGCTTTGGAAAAAGTTTTTCTTACGGAGCGGGCTCCTTCTTTCGGACGGGTAGAACGTTCTCCCGGAATCACAATGTCCGGTTGTGGAACGGTCGGATTCGCTTTTTTTCTCGGAATCGGATTCTCCCGAGAAAGAGAATACCGGTTTTGTAGATCCAAAAACTTGATCCTGTTTTGAAGCGTCGTGCGAGGAACTCCGAGTTCCAAGGCGGTATGCGAGATATTATCCGCATTTCGTTTTAACGAATGATAGATAAACGAACTTTCCACTTCTTTGAGCATAGTTTCCAAAGGAAGTTTTTGGGCAAACGCCTCGCTCACGGAAGGAAATTCCAGTCCGCTTTCTTCCTGAAAATTTAAGCCCGAACGAGGAAAAACAAAATGATACAAATATCCCGCGATCTTAGAACCTTGTTTCAAAACGATGATTCGTACGTTACACTCCAATTCGGTCACGTAGGTTTGTAAGGAAAATGGCGAATTCCCATCCAATCGTAATTCGTTGGATTTTAGGAAGTTTGCCAAAAGATTTTTACTCATTTCCTTCAACATTCGTTCTGCGTGCAGAATGGAATCCCGGAAATATCGTTTAGGAAGGATTTCACGCTCGAAGGTTTCGTTGTAAAACGCCGCCCCCCCTTCCAAATCCGTAGCCAACAATCCGTCCGGAAAATTCTGAAGAATCAATTCCATGAACCAGGAGCGGGAGCTTTGTTCCAGTTCCCGTTTTTGTTCGATGGAAGAAATCGATTCTTCCGGTTTTTGTGCGGCCACAAGTTTACCCAGACCGGCGATCACCTGGATTTTATCCCAGTCTTCTTTTTTTTCTCCGGTTTGGGCGAGAACGGGAATTTGTTTTTGTCTCTGAAAATACTGAAAAAAAGATTCGGGGATTTCCGTTTCCAAAAGTGTTTCGGGTAAAAACGAATATTCCCGTTCGGAGGAACTCAGATCCGCCATTTCCATCTGAATGAGCTTACGGGACAAAAATCCTACGAGTTCTCCGGAATCATCCACGACCGGCAAATGGGTTGCAGGTGTCAGGAGAAAGTATCTGTAAATGGCTTCGATTTTCATATTCGGTTGAGTCGGGTCCGGATTGGTTCGTTGGTTCCGGTGCCGGAATTCGGTCAGAATACTCTTATTTTCCGACGGGGAAGAAAATTCCTCTCTTTTTTAGTGAAGAATCCGGGATTTAAAACGGTTTAAACTTAGCGCCACGACTGAGAGCGAGCAAGGGCGAGGCTTTGTTTGTCGTAGCAATTTGTGCGGGAACTCACACGTTTTCCCGAGCGAGGCTTTGGTTTGTCGTAGCAATTTATGTGGGAACTCACACGTTTTCTCGAGCGAGGCTTTGTTTGTCGTAGCAATTTGTGTGGGAACTCACACGTTTTCCCGAGCGAGGCTTTGTTTGTCGTAGCAATTTGTGTGGGAACTCACACGTTTTCTCGAGTGCGGCTTTGTTTGTCGTAGCAATTTGTGCGGGAACTCACACGTTTTCTCGAGTGCGGCTTTGTTTGTCGTAGCAATTTGTGTGGGAACTCACACGAATCAACCTCTACGGCATTATCAATCGATAAAAATCAAAATATCGAATTGTAAATCGAAAACAAAATCATTATAGAAAGATACATTCAATTTTTTGAAATTACTTGCAGGGATCGGATCGCAAAAGAACGTGCAACGATCTTAGGATATCTTCCGTAGTATAAACCACTATACAAACTCGGGATTTACCACAAGACCAACGACTGCTATGATTCTACAACCGACCGACTGGAACAAAACCGAATCTTCCGCCTACTACCGGGAATTTTTTCAGAAAATCGACGCGCTCCAATTCGAAGAAGCCGAAGAATTTCTAACCTTCCTTTTTCAAAACGCGGAACGCCAAAAGAAAAAAGGAAAACCTTCCGATTTTCTATTCCCGGAAGAAAAAAGAGAAACCGACGAAGATACGTTATACGCTCATTATCGAAGAATGATTTCCCAGTTTCATTTTTCCGAATCGCTCGAATCCAGAGTCGATCGGATTTTGAAAGATCTCGAAGAAACCCTACAAGACGAAAACGAAATGCGGGCACACCAATTTCAACCTTGGAACGGTTTACTTTTTCGATGCAGCGATTTTGAGTTTTGCAGCGCGATCCTGAACTCGATTCACTTCGATCCGAAGACGGGCCGAATTTCTCCTCGATTCGGATTGGACCTGGAAATGATCTGGGATGCGGATTCTTATCCGCCCGAAAAAAGTTCTGAAGTTTACGATTTTATCTACGATCTTCAAGAAGGAGAATACGAAATCGTATACAAAAACGAAACTATACCCGGAAAGGAACTTCACCTGTATGTGAAACTGATTCTCTTCACAAAGATGATTCGTACGATCGTGGAAACCCTACTCAAGGAAAAACGTTTTGCCGAAATTCCGAAAAAATTCCCGTTTTACGTGTTTATCGATTCAGAAGAATGTTACGATTATTCTCAAAAGCCATTTCTTTTCGAAATCAACAATCCGATAGAATTAAAATCCCTGCAAACGAACCCGCATTTCCCTTCCTATCAGAAGGCTTCGGAACTAAAAACTCAATTCTCGATGTTAGAAGAACTCCTCTTCTACCTGGATTTCCTGGAAAATCCGGAAACAGAAGAATATCAGAATATTCTAAAACTATTATCCTTCAATCAAGAATGGGTATCCAAAATCGAACAAACTGCCCGAAAAAAATTTCTCTCCTCTCACGAAACCTCCGAAACGGAACAGCACGACGGTTCAGAGGAAGAAAAATCGATCTCTGAAAAAATCACGAACGCCTCCCCGCAAAGTTTTACGAAACTATTCTGGGAATTGGCGAAAATCGACGAAACCCGACACGGAGAAACAGCTCGAAAATTCCAAACGGAAATCCTTTCGCGCAAACCTTTCGAACCGGAAGACAACTATCAAAAAGTAATTCCTTATATTCAAAATTTTACATATGAATTCGTGCTTTGTTTTCTGACGATTCCCGAAACGTTTAGAGAGGAATTCTTACCCCTGGTGGAAACGGAGCTCGTTTCTTTCCAAAATCATCCCCATCCGGCCTTCGCACTCCGTTCTATGGAAATAAGATATTGGCTCCGTTTATCCGGTAGAAACATCCACGATAATCCGCAACTCGTTCTACGTGCCGGCAAAAGTTTCCATCTTAAAAAAACCGACTGGGAAACCAAAGACCGACATCCTATTTTTACGGATCCTCCCGAAGAATATTTGAATCTTCTCATAGACCTCGTCGATTGTATGCCGGAAGAATTTCCTTGGTTCGGAGAATCTTGGGACTTCATCTTTCAGAGTCGTTTAGTGCCCTTGGGCAAACTGGCAAAACGTTGTGTTCCCGCGGTCGTTGCGGCATTGGAACGTTACAATCGATCCGGATTAAACGAATCCTGCACCTTACATTTGGCTCCGATTTTATATAAGATAGGTTGTAAGGACGTTCCGGAGTCGGTGCACAAACTTCACAAAAACAACCGTTTTTATCTGGAGGAATTTTACGATTCCTGGTCTCAACTCGTTCCTCGGGAGCGCTGGGTCGAATTTCTGGATCGGTTTAGAAATTTTCCGGAGGACTTTGCCGCCCCGCAAACCTGGGAACACGTTCTCTACGATAGCGAACCGGGATTCCAAGTATATTATGAAAACATTGAGGAACTTCCGGAACGAAATCGGATTTTTTACGCGTTATTACGCTCTTTAAAAAACGAACCGGGACCGGTTCTTAAAAAATTCTCCTTATTCTATTGCGAAGCGTTAGCCGAAACATCTTCGAAAAAGCGGGATCGTTTTTTCCAATCCGCGTCCGAAATTGCCGAATTATTAAACCTCTTAAGAAACGAAAAAGCGGAGAACGAAAAACTAAAATTCCTTTATGAATGCGCAGTATCCGCAAAAGCCATAGAGTTTTTCCTGGAGAATAAGCCGGATACTGCGGATATACTAAAACGAACGCTTACCGCCGTTCCCGACAACGGCTTATTGTATTTTTTGAAAGTAAATTGGGTCGAAAAAGAGGACGGCATCGGAAAAGCGATCGAAGAACTTCGCCTGTCACTTCGGATTCTATGGAAGAACGACTCCTCGACGCAAAATTCCCTTTTTTCATATCTACTTTCTTCGAATCGGGACTGGAACGAACTTTCTCGCGGAAGTTTATATTCGTTTTACAAAAAGACGAAAACGATTGTTCTAAGAAGATTGTTTACCGAAGGAAAATTTTCTAGCGAGCTTCTATCCCTTCGATTCGATCCTTTTTTGAATATCATTAAAAATGAATATTCTAAAATGGATACGGATGACCGAAGAATTATGATCGAAAAGGACACGGTCGAATTCGGAATTTTGGAAAAAATAGATTCGTTTTCCGACAACGATCTGGCCGCATTTTTAAAACCGGAAAACTCATCTCTGAATTTCTTAATCGCCTCCAGACTAGTCGAAAACGCCCGCGTGTTTTCGGCCGAGTTATTGCGGACTTTGGATTGGGAAACATCGGCTGAATCCGCGTTCCCACTGCTTAAACTTTTCTTTCAAGATTCTAGGTTAAAGGATAAACTTTTCTCCAATTCCGTTTTTCAGAAATTTCTTTCCTATTTTATTCTCGAGTACCGCGACGTTCCGGCGAAGGATCTGGCTAAAATTCTTTTTTCAAGATTTAAGGAAACGGAGAAATCGGATGTGATCGTCCAGGCGGCCAAAGATATGAATCCTGAAACGATCCTCAATTGTTTTATTTCTATCCATTGGGCGTTCCAGAGGGAAAACAAACTGCCCGAGTTGGAAATTCTGCTATCGAACGTATTACGACAAATCGATGTTAGGCGACCTGAATACGTGTTATTTGCGGCCAATCTTGCGGTAATTCACGTCCAAAACGGAAATTTAGAAAAGGGAAAGGAAGTATTCGAATCGTTATTCGCACAAGATTGGAGCCGGTTCGAATACCGAAAAGATACAGTTTCCGCTTTCACCAATCGCGCGTTAGACGAAGGTCCGAACGATCATCAGTATACGATCGCTTTTCGTAAGTATTACGCGATGGCTAAGTTTAACGCCGCGTGTCTATATTCCAAACTTCGAGAACCTGAAACCAGCGTCTCTCACCTACGGGAAGCCGTACGTCTGGAGCCGGAGCAATACAACAAAGACAAGATCCTCTCCGAAAGGGATTTTCGAGCTCTGAGCGAAACGCAGTCGTATCGGGAATTCCTAAGTTCTCTGAATTGAAAGAGGATACGCCGATCCACATTGAACCGACTGACGAATAAACATGGAATCCCGGGGAATGTAATACCGAATAGACCGCTTCTCTCTACAAGTTCAGCAATCGAACGACACTGTGTTTTTTTTGGGAGGTATGGATTCCCGATTTCTTTCCTTTCGGATTGTCGGTGATTCCGAACTTCGGAAATTATATAGCCCGATCGGAAAAATAGAATAAAACGGAATTCTCATTTGTTACATCTATGGATTGTTTTTTTATAAATCAGAGGACTACAAACTATAAAATGAAGGCTTCAAAGACTTTCTATTTTTGGTCCCTTCTTCTTTTGGAAATTGCACTGCTACAAGCTTGTATTCCCAAACCGGGGAGCGTCTCGGGGATCGACACCGCGATTTTTTCCAATTTTTTCACTTCCTCGCAAACTCCCATTTTTTTGAAAGTTCGCGTTTCGGGTCTCGCCTCCGGGGCTTCTTTCGCGATTTCGAATCAAAACTCCGAAGTCGTGACCGTTTTTGGAAACGGAGAATTCGCCTTTTCTCAGTCGCAGCCGAAATTCTCTAATTATAGCGTGAATGTCATTTCCCAACCGGTCGTAACTCCGAATCAAACCTGCGCAATCACGAATCCTTCCGGAATTTTGGATCCGAACAACAATCTCGTGGAAATTCAATGTGGGACCCGCTTCTTCAATTTGAGTCTGAACGTATTCGGAATTTCGGGGGCCGCCACAGGAAATCTGACCGCGCGTACCGGACCCGTGAATACTTTGACCATCAGTGCGGACGGAACTTATACGTTCCCTGCTCAGATTCCCGATGCGGGTTCGTACTCCGTCAAAATTCTCACGAATCCGTTTCGACACAAATGTATCTTAGAAGCGCTTCCGCCGGGAACCGGAACCATCAACGGCGCTCCTGTTACGGTTAACGTGAATTGTCTTAGTCTACTTACGGCCAATCCGCCGGCGCAAACGGTTCTTTCCTCCGTGCAACCTATTCAATTCACGTTCTCCAAGCCAGTTACCCCGCTCAGTTGTAATTTTGTCGCGCCCACGCCGGCGCCTCCTTCTCCCGCTTGTTCGGGAGATCTGAGCGGGTCCGCATTCGTTTTGAACGCGGCGAATTATAACGGAAATACGGTCACGATCAATCCGAATGCCAATTGGCCCGTCGGTCTAAATCAGTGTATTCAATTGGCAGGCTGCACGGAGAACGGAACGGGTCGAGTGTTTCCGATCCCCACTCCGGTCCGTTATTCCGTTGCGAATCAGATCAAATACGTTTCGCAAGGAGGTGCTACGGCGGGAACCTGCTCCACGGTCGCAACGGCCTGTGACAATATCCAATATGCGGTTTCGCTGTGCAACGGAACCGCTCCCTGTTTCGTGTTGGTTTCCCAAGGTTCGTATTCCGTTTCGACAGCGGTGGACAGAATCGTATTGGTCAATCGTCTGCAGTTGTTAGGCGGATTTAACTCCACGTTTACGGATCGGGATTTCGGTTTGTATCCGACTTCGATTACCGACGATCAAGGTCCGGGAGTTTGCGGCAATAACTTCGCCGCGACCTGTTCTCCGATCATCGGAAGTTTTTTGACCTTAGACGACGATATTCTCATCCAAAATTTCATGATCCGGACTAACGGAAACAATCAATGGTCCACGGGAATTCATCTTGTGAACGTTACTACAGGAGGAAACAATCTTACTATCAACGAAAACATCATCTTAGGTAGGGATTCCGCAGCAGCGTATAACTTAGGTACGGTGCGTTCCGGGATTTCGGCGAGTTCCGTCGGTGGGAATCTCGTCGTTTCCGGTAATTGGGTCGTGGGTGGTTCCGGGAATTCGTTTTCCGCGGGTTTGTTTTTATCGAACAACACCCGAGGTTTGATCTACGGTAATTATCTGAGTGGCGCTTCCACTGCTGGCGTAAATCCGACCCTCGATTTGTCCATGGGAATTTATTTAAGTAATGCAATCGTTAGCAACACGCAGTCCTTAGTGATCGCGAATAACGTTATCAATTCTCATTTTATCACCTCGGGAGTCCCTGTAAACACGGGGATTTCGGTCGGAATCAACGGGTTCTCAGTGAATTCTCCTAATATATTCGTAATTCATAATACGATTTTCGGCGGTTTGGGAACTCTGGAATCCTACGGTATAAAACAGGAAGATTTTTCCACTGCGAATTTAATCTTGAACGTCATCAATAATCAGATCTTCGCGAATCTTTCTTCGACCACGATGAGCACTTGCATTCATACCGGAAATACCGTGGACCCGGGGTCGGACATTCGAGGAAATAATTTATTCAACTGTCTTAGAAAGGTCGATTCGAATCCCGGTCAGTATGATATTTGTGGTCCTGGTCCCGGTGCTTTGACGATCGGCGGTTGTATCGTTCCGCTCACTACCGCGACGCAAATGAATTTTAGAGTTCCGCCCGTTTTCGCGGCCGCGACGGGGGCCACGGAAGTATTTCGTTTAGCTCCGAGTTCTAAATGTTCCTCCGTTTTTGGAGGTGTGGATCCGGGTTTCGGCTTTCCTCTGTCTCAATTCTATCTTTTGGATTTATTGGGTTCCCCGAGATCTTTCGATGGGCCGCCTGTCCCGGTGCCCGCCGGATCTGCAGGATTTTCGATCGGGGCTTTTGAGCAAAATGCTGGCTGTTCTCCTTGATTGCGCTCGGGAAAACGTGTGAGTTCCCACAAAAATTGCTACGACAAACAAAGCCGCACTCGAGAAAACGTGTGAGTTCCCGCAAAAATTGCTACGACAAACAAAGCCGCGCTCGAGAAAACGTGTGAGTTCCCGCACAAATTGCTACGACAAACAAAGCCTCGCCCTTGCTCGCTCTCAGTCGTGGCGCT
>NZ_RQFA01000037.1:0-200000 GCF_004770155.1 Leptospira gomenensis
AAACAGAAGACAAAACGAAGAAACAAAAATGAAAACGCCGTTAATACAAATACGAAACAAACCTCATCAAACCCGTTACGCGGCGCGCATACCTTCGCGTTCTTTTTGTTTTGCGTTGCACCGCGCTCGCCCGTGACAACACCATACCGCTCTTCTCGCGCGAGATCCCGTGGCTGCGGCTGGGCGGCCGTTTGGCACAAACGTCCATCTCGCTTCCTCTTACATTTCCTGCGTGAGCGGGCCGCAGGGCGCGAAGCGTCCTCGTAGAGGACGAGCGGGAATCCGCGAGCCCGGAGTCACGCGACTCGGAGCCGCCGGAATATTCCAAAAAATGAATGTAGTTTGGCCGACCACCGGCGGCTCCGAGACACGCCCCGAACCCCCCTAAACCCGATCGCTTCTTCCGGACAAACCTTACAAACCTTTTCCGTCGAAACGGCCAGGGGCGACGTTCCAAAAGATCGCTTATTGCGAAGCTCGCGATCGCAAACTTCCCTTCGATTCTGCCGGCAACCAATCGAGGTTCCCAGAAATAACCGTTTGACAGTCAGGTTTTCCGGATTGAAATGGAATCGGAGCTACGTTTGGAATCAAAAGAAACTTCTAAAAAGAAATCGGGCTGGCTGCTCTACATTGCGGCGGGGATTCTTTTATTTTCCGCGCTCCTATTTCTAATCGGCAAATTCAACCGAACCGGGCTGGAAGAGAAAATCGCTTCCGGTAAACCGATCTACTTTCTCTTTCACGCTTTAGGCGATAACGAAGAATATGAATTCGGTCTTCTCGCAACCCTCTTCCCCGCGAATAACCGCTGTGCGTTGTATTTCATTCATCCGATCACTTCCTTCGACGATCCGGACGATTCCTTAGATCTTCTCAAGTCCGGGGCCAAATCCTCCGTAAAAAGCGCAGTCACCGATTTGATCGGCGCAAAACCCAATTATACGATTTCCATTTCAGCGGGAAATTGGATCCGTCTCGTCGATCTACTGGGCGGTTTAAACGTTTATATGGATCACAAAACCGCCCGCAGCTCGCAGGAATACAATCGGGAAGCCGGGGTTTATACGATGTCCGGTCAGGACGTTTACGACTACACATCGACGATGGAAAAAAAGGAAACACTCGATTATTTGGATCGAATCAGCCGACAAGAAAGTATCGTTCTTACCCTTTACGAAACTCTGACCGAAAGAAAGGAATTCCTAACTCTACCGCTTCTCCTCTTCGCACACGGTCTGATCGAAACGGATCTCTCGAAAGAGGATTTCCTCAGTCTCGTCAAATACGTCAATTCCAGAAGAATTCAATTCGGAGTGGGAGAACTTCCCGGCGAACCGCAAAACGACCCGAAGACGAAAAAACCCTTTCTCAAAACGGATATCGCAAGAGCCAGAGTCGCGTTTCGTAAATTCTCCAAGGATATGAACTCCGACGTCTTTACGGATGCGGAATTCGGAAGAACCGAGGTTCTCAACGGAACCGAAGTCGCGGGACTTGCCAAAGACGTCCGCGGAATTCTTTCCGATAAACGGATCAAGGTTTTGGCCGCAGACAACGCTTGGAAAAAAGGATTTCCGAAAACCGTAGTCATCGACCGCTCCGGCAACACGGCGATCATGGATCGCATCTCTACGGTCCTCGAAAAAGCCGAAGTCCATCACGTCCTCAGAAAGGATTTGGGAATGGACGCGACCGTGGTAGTAGGCTCGGATTACGAACCCAGAAAATAAACGCATGAACCCTACCCCGAAACAAGATTCCAATACATTAGAAATTCTTAAAGTTATCCGCGATATCATGACGGATAAGAAGTGCGAAGAAGTGAGTATTCTCAACCTCGAAACCGTGAACAGTTATTTGAGTTACTTCGTCATCTGTACAGTAAACTCCGCCGTTCAAGCGAATGCGGTCGCGAGAGAGGTTCGCAAAACCTTGAAAGAATACAAACTTTCCCACAAAGAAGCGGATAAAACCGGAACATCCGCAAACTCAGGCTGGACGCTTTTGGATTTCGGAGAAATCATCGTGCACATCATGACCCCCGAAAAACGGGAATATTATAATTTAGACAGACTCTGGCGGGACGCCAAGAGAATGGAACTCTAAGGAGAATTCGGACCGTTTCGGACCGCCCGATCCAGGATGATTTTCAACTCAGCCGTATTCGTTTATTTCTTTTTGATCGTTCTTGCGGTCAGTTATTGTTTCGCGCTCCGCAAAACCTCTCGCGCCGTGCAGAACCTCTTTCTTCTCGCGGCTTCCTATTTGTTTTACGGTTGGTGGGATTGGATTTTTCTGATTCTGATCATCACGACTACGGTTTCCAATTTTTTCATTGCGATTCTGATCGAAAAAAAGGAATCCTCACGTTTACGAGGCTGGCTCCTTTTCCTGGCGGTCTTGATCGACATGGGAATGTTGGGCTTTTTCAAATATTATAATTTCTTTATAGATAATCTCAAAGCCGTCGTCAAAACCTCGACCGGTCTTTTGGGGGTAAACGATCCTTCCCTCTTTCAGGACGCTACGTTTTTGCAGATTATTCTTCCGGTGGGAATCAGTTTTTTCACGTTTCAAACTCTGTCCTACGTGATCGACGTATATTTCCGCAAACTCAAAGCGGAAGACAATCTCGTGGATTTTTCCCTATTCGTTTGTTTTTTTCCGCAGCTCGTCGCAGGCCCGATCGAACGAGCCGGCGATCTTCTACCGCAGATAAAAGAGGATCGAAAGATCGATCTGGATTTGTTCTATAAGGGTTGTCTTCTTTTACTCGTAGGATATTATATGAAAACCTACGTCGCGGACAATCTTGCGGAATTGGTCGATCTCGTATTCCTGGACAATCCCCTGATCTACAAAGCCGATCCGAGTCTGGCGGGTGGGCATTCCGCGGCGCATACGATCCTCGCGTTTCTCGCGTTTTTCTTCCAAATTTACTGCGACTTTGCAGGCTATTCCTACATAGCGCGAGGATCCGCCTTTCTATTGGGCTTTCATCTCAGCGAGAATTTTATAACGCCCGAGTTTAGTGTGAACTTCCGAGAACTCTTCCGTCGATGGCACGTAACGTTAAATCGATGGTTCACCGATTACGTTTATATCCCGTTAGGTGGAAGTAAGGTCAGCCGTCTATACAACTTCAGGAATCTCCTGATCATATTCGGCCTATCCGGAATCTGGCACGGAGCGAGCTGGAACTTCGCCTTTTGGGGGCTTTCCTGCGGATCGTTCATCATCCTTTATATGATCTTTAAGGAACCGTTCGAAAGTTTGAAAGGATTTATGCTCGCGAAATTTCCGTTTTTGCAACGGAACGTATTCCGAAAAACTTTCTTTTTTTGGTCCTGTTTTTTTACGGTTTTTATGTTCGCGATGACTTCCATCTTCTTCCGTAGTTACGACTGGAACCACGTAAAGATTCTGTTCTCCGGGATTTTCGAGAATTTTTTCTCCCTACGCGGACCGAACGATCAGATTTCTATTTCGAATTATCTGGTGGAGATTCTCAAGGTCGTAGTACCTCTGTTAGTCTGGGATTACCATCATTTTAAGAATAACTCCGCGTTTTTTATCTTCGAAAAACACGCCGTAGTCCGCGTGTTGACGTATTTATTTTTCTTCTACTGCATAGTTCTGAAAGGTGTGTTCGGCAAGAATGTCATTTACTTCGCTTTTTAAGAATAAGGTCGTACTGAGCGTTTTGGCGATTCTTCTCTCAGTGGAAACGATCGCGCGGTTTACTGAAATTTATTTCTACGAGCACACGGAAGTATTCTTGGTAAACAACGTGCGTAAAAGAATGGAATCCGGCACACTCGCTTACGACGGATTGATTTTCGGGGATTCACGAAGTATGTCCCTGATTCCCTCTTCGGAATCCCACGTCTACAACTTCAGTCTTCCCGCGATGGGGGCAAGATATTATACGCATTACCTCGCTAAGTATCTGCGCGCAGGAAACAAAAAACCGGAGTATGTCATTTTCGCGTCCAGCCCCGGCCTGATCGCGGGAGGATACGGCGAACCGATCGTAGATCCTTCCCTGATGAAATACGTCCGTCCAAATATGAGTCTTTTCGAATATTTAAAAAATCGATTCCTTTCCGGATTAACGTATAAGAATTTCATCATAGAATCCGATCCGGCGAATATGCGCAAGACAATCTCCGAAATCAATTGGAAATTTTTTTCGCACAGGATTCTACATCTGTTTTCGATCCGAGAGATGTTCGATCAATACGACGGTCCGGAACTTTTATACGTCCTTTCCTCTTCGTTGCCCAACGGACTTTCTACGTATCGATACCGTAAGGCGTTGTTAAACGTATTCTCCTACGAAAATTACAAACCCGCGGAAGCCGCACTCAAGTTGGATTGCGGTTGTGAGGAGCTCTATACTCCGCGGTGTACTGCTCCGGAAAGTAATTACAGGGACAATCGTTGGATCGCGGAAAAACTTTCGTTTCAAAACGGAGGTTTGAACATCTCCGACCGGATCAAACCCCAACACGCCCTTCTGTATCAGATGAGCCGAGACAAACTCAAAGAGGAAATCCTAACTCCGTATAAGGACGAGCCGCATTTCGATTTTTCCGCGTTCGAGGATTTTTTACGGTATACGAAAGAGCAAAAAGTGGAGGTCCGTTATCTAGTGATGCCCTTTCCGGAATATTTGGAACCCACGGGATATTTCGATAAATTCTGGAAGGCCTTCGCTCCGCTCTTAGAAAAATATCCGCATCTCAAAGTTCTTCGATTCGAAAAACAGTTTTTAAAACCGGAACACTATTCGGATCAAATCCATCTCAACTGCAATGGCGCCAAAATCACCAATGAGATGTTTCATAAATTAGGATACTGATTCCTCTTCGAAACGTCCCCTACTGCAAAAGTTGTTTTTCCAATTCCGATACGGAATCCGTCGGAAGTTTGCAGGAGAAATTTTCGCAGACATATGCCGTGGCGGAATTTCCGGCGGACCGTCCCGCAAAAAGATCGGACAACTTCGCCGCTTCCTCCAGTTCTGCTTCGTCGAGGATCACGACGACCGCGTCCGGAAGAAAGCGGGTCTGAACGGCTGCTATCAATTCCCTACCGTGATTTTTGTCCTTCCGAACGATTACGATTTCCCGTTTGAGATTTTGGCTCGACCAGAAGGCGGAAAGCATATAAGGAAAACTTAATCCTTGAGAGGAAATTTCCTTCGAAAAATAGGCGAAAATCGTTTCCGCCGCGGCCCGATAACGATCCGAATCGACGCCTAACGCGGAGAGACGAACGAGAGAATGGGCGATCGAACTGTTTCCCGAAGGTTCCACTCCGTCGTATCCATCCACGCTTTTACGCAGAAGAACTTCAGCGTCCGTTCCGGTATCGTAAAAGACGCCGGCCGGGGAGCGGAACAGACGGATCACGTCCTCCATCCACAAAACGGCGTTCTTGAGAAAACGGACTCCACGGCCGGCCTCGAACAAAACGATCGAAGCGGCTATCATCTCGGCGTAATCATTAGAATATCCTAATATTCCAGATTCTCCGTCCCGGTAACGCCGTAGAATTCTTCCATTCGGATCGACGAGTTTTTCGGTTAAAAACGAATACGTTTCCTCCGCGGAAACGAGTAAACTTTCGTCCTGAAACGCGGTCCCCGCTTTCACCAAGGCTTTGACGTAGAGTCCGTTCCAAGAGGTGAGAATTTTGTCGTCGCGGAGCGGGCGAATTCTTCCGTTTCTGCGTTCTAAAAGTTTTTTTCTGGCCCGCTCCGCGACGAGTACAACTTCACCGAAATCACCTTCGTATTGTTCGGCGAAAGAAAGAGGAAATCCCTCGTGCAGAATGTTCCTTCCTTCGAAATTACCGGCGTCCGTAACGTTCCAAACCTTCTCCAACAAGGAAGAATCCTCGCCGCATACTTCGCGGAATTCCTCCGAACTCCAAACGTAAAAACGACCTTCCTCTCCTTCCGAATCTGCGTCTTCTGCGCTGCAGATTCCACCTTCGGCCGTTCGCATATCCCGATGAAGATATTCGATCACGTCCATCGCAAACTCTCGCGCGGAAATACGACTCGAAACTTGCGAACATTCCGCGAGAACCTCGATAAACAGGGAATTATCATACAACATCTTTTCGAAGTGGGGAACCAACCAACGATGATCCGTCGAATAACGACAAAGACCTCCTCCGATTTGATCGTAGATCCCTCCGTGTTTCATCGCGATCAAAGTCCGTTCCGTCATTTCGAGCGCACGAGGATTTCCGGAAGAATAAAAATATCGGAGTAAAAACGAAAGCCCCATACTGGGAGGAAATTTGTTAAGCGAATTCGTTTTAAAACCGGCGAACTGCGGATCGTAATAACTTTCGAATAATAAAAACGCTGAATCAAAACTCTCCGGTCCGGGAAGAGAGCTATCACCGGATTCGCCCGCTTTCGCTTCTCCGTTATCCTTCAAATACCGGGTCAATTCCGCGGAAGCCTGGAGCAACTCTTCTTTTTTTTCTTTCCAGACCCGATCTAAAATATTCAAAACTTCTAAAAAACTCTTTCGACCGTATTTCGGTTCCGGAGGGAAATACGTTCCTCCAGTAATCGGTCTTCCCTCCGGTGTGAGGAAAAGATTCAACGGCCATCCTCCGGGTTGATCCATCGCGTGTAACGCATCCATATAAATCCGGTCGATGTCGGGGCGCTCCTCCCGGTCCACTTTGATGGAAACAAATCTCTCATTGAGAAAGCTCGCAATCGTTTGATTTTCAAAGGATTCGCGTTCCATAACATGACACCAATGACAGGTAGCATAACCGATCGATAAAAAGATCAGTTTATCTTCCGACTTGGCTTTTGCAAATGCTTCGTCTCCCCAAGGAAACCAATCCACAGGATTGTAGGCGTGTTGTTGGAGATACGGACTTTTTTCTCGCACAAGGCGGTTGGGAGTTTGTGAGTGACGCTGCATTGTACTGATTCCTTTTTAAGTTCGAAAATTCATTTTTCGATTTGTAAAAAACTTCCTGAATTAGAGCATGTCCATTAAGTAGGCACTTACATGGCTTTCAAAAAGGAACGGATTCGTAGAAAATTCAAAACAGTTCTCATTTCCGGAACCCTCCTTTTTGCCGCGATTCAACCGGCAGTCGCTCAGGAAATCAATCCGAACGAAGCCCTTGTGGAAGAGGAAAAAAAATCTTCCGAAGGGAACCTCAGCGATTCCAGAAAAGTGCTTCGTTTGACTCTTCGAGAAGCGGTGAATCACGTTCTCGAAAAGAATATAACAATCCAAAATGCCAAGATGGAATATGTCAAGGCGGATGGAACCGAACTCAAAAACGAATCCCAATTCACCTGGAATTTGATCGGTGGGATTACCGTTTTTAAGACCACTCTTCCCAACAACCGAAACAATATTTTCTTAGGAACGAAACAAAGTCAGGATAAGATCAGCGTAGGGATCGAAAAGAATTTCCGTAGCGGAACCTACGCGAAATTAGAAGGAAGCACCACTCGTTTTGATACGAGCGCATTCGAGGATCCGGCCACGACCCCGTCCAGTTTGTCGCAACTTGCGATTCCTCCGCAATATACGAGCGCCTTGACGATTACTCTGAGCCAAGAACTTTTAAAATACGGCTTCGGAGAAACGCAGAAATACAAGGATTCGATTCTCAGACAAAACACCGTAGTAAAACGGGAAGAATTGATTTATACCTTATCCCAACTCGTGGTCCAGACGCTGATCCAATATTGGAGTTTGAACATTTACGATTCCAACGTAAAAACCTTGGAAGAATTACAGTCCAACACGAGAAATATCCGGGATTTGACCGTAAGAAAGAGGAACTTAGGACTTTCCGAAGGATTTGAAGTCAATCTCTGGAGTTCCATTCTTTCGCAAACCGCGGCTAATTTGGAAAAAGCGAAGGTTTCCCGACGGGAGGCGGAGAGGGTTTTGATTCGAATTCTAAACGCGGATCCTTCTTCCCGGGTGGAAGGGGTCACCGATTTGCAGGAAACGGTCCCTGCGGACTTCGACGTGGAAAAGGATTATCAATTCGCTTTAGAACACAGAACGGATCTGAAAAATTTGCGGAAGCAAAGAGAAATCGCCGAACTCAATCTTAAAATCAAAGAAGCGGAAGATATGCCTTCTTTGAAGATTTCCGGTGCGTATTCCACCCGCGGGCAGAATATCGTCGCCCCGCAACAAAACGTTACGGATACGAATCGTGGAATTGCCTCGTTTAAGTACCCCGAAGCGTACGCTGCGTTTCAATTTTCCTATCCTCTTTGGGATAAAGGAATCAAAGCGGACATTCGCAACGCCAAACTCGACTTAGAAAACTTGGAAAAAAAAGAAACCGAGTTAAAACTTTCCATCAAAGAAGAATTATCCAATCGTTACGCTGCCATTGTGGCCGGAAAAGATTTATTGGAAGGCACCAAAAAAAGAAAGGAAGAAGCCGGTAAATTTTACAGAGGACTTTCGGAGCGTTTTCGACAAGGGCGTTTCACCGCTGTCGCCGTCAAATCCGCGTTGGACAATTTGATTCAATCGGAATTGCAAGTGACTCAAGCCAAAATCCAATTCAACATCGATATTCTTCGTTATGAACTCGCAAAGAACCATATCTTTGAGAAATTCGGGGTGAATGCGCAAGAGATCATCGATCGTTTGCTGAAAGCCGCCGCAGATTCCAAAGCGATTTCAGCGGGCGCGTCTTCGGACTAATTTTTCTTCTTCTTTTGCCTTTGCGGCATCCTGCGCCCTTTTTTCCAAGGATCCTTCCGTCGTTTCATCTCCGCAATTCTTTCCCGCATGCGCTTTTCCCGTGTGAGTTCCCGCACAAGTTTTACAACAAAACCTTCATCTCCGCAATTCTTTCCCGCATGCGTTTCCCCGTGTGAGTTCCCACACAAGTTTTACAACAAAACCTTCATCTCCGCAATTCTTTCCCACATGCGCTTTTCCGTGTGAGTTCCCGCACAAGTTTTACGACAAAACCTTCATCTCCGCAATTCTTTCCCACATGCGCTTTCCCGTGTGAGTTCCCGCACAAGTTTTACAGCAAAACTTTCATCTCCGCAATTCTTTCCCACATGCGCTTTTCCGTGTGAGTTCCCGCACAAGTTTTACGACAAAACTTTCATCTCCGCAATTCTTTCGCACATGCGCTTTCCCGTGTGAGTTCCCACACAAGTTTTACGACAAAACTTTCATCTCCGCAATTCTTTCGTGGGAGGACCAAAAGAAACGGATGCCGATCCCGAAACCACATCCATCCAAAACCGAAAGGCCGAAATCAAGCCTTCGGAATTTTAGGCATTTCGAAAGGAAGAGATTCACCTTCCAGAGATTTCAAAAATTCGATCAAGTCCCTCTTTTCTGCTTCGGAAATCGCAGCGGGTTTCAACAACGGATCTTCGATCGAACCTCTGGCGCCGCCGTTCACGAAATGACTGACCACGTCCTCCAAATTCCTAAATTCACCGTTGTGCATAAATTCGTTCTTTTTACTCACGTCCCGCAGACTGGGCGTTCTCACAGTTTGGGTGATTCCCTTCAAACCGGTCGTATGACGCTCCGAATCCGAAAAATTGGGCCCCTTATGGCACTGCGAACACTTCGCCTTGTTCATAAAAACGTCGAGTCCTCGTTTTTGGGCCGGAGACAAAGCCGATTCCTCACCCATCACATAACGGTCGAATTTGGAATTTTTAGAAACGATCGTTCTTTCAAAAGCGGAGATCGCTTTTACGATCCGATCCATCGTAATACCGGGAGATCCGAACGATTTTTCAAAAAGCTCCCGATACTCCCGTATCTGATTCAATCTTGCGACGATGGTTTTTTCGTCCTTCAACATGACGGCGGTGTGGACCCGTTCTTTGACGATGTCTTCGAGATCGTTCGCCTGCGGATCCTTGAAAACATCCCGATACAACGCAACGTTCGTCAAGGCTGGAGCGGAGGATTTATGAATTTGATTCCGAGGCGCCGCAGAGGAATTTTGAATCTCCACGCCGTGACAGATGGCGCAATTCGTGTCGCCCTTTAAAGAAAGACGTTTGTCGAAGTAGAGCAGTTTTCCCAACTCCACCTTATCCTTGTTATAAGGATTGTTGTTCGGATGAATGACGTTCTTGACCACAAAACTTTCCAGTTCCGGTTTTTGAACCGGTTCCTTGCAGTCGCTCAGAACGAGCCAAACGCAAATCGAAAACGAAATGGACAAAATCCGTATCATAAGGACCATCCTGCGTCCATGGTTCAATGAAAATCCCTTCTGTCAATTCGAATTTAGAACAATTCTAATTACATATTCCGTGTTAAAAAGAAAGAAACCTTTTATCGTTCGCAAACCGTAACGATTTACGAAAGAAAAAATTTCATTCTTTGTCACACGACCCTTGGAGCCTGCGTCTTCCTTTCAGAACAGGAGGCTAACATGTCGCAAATCAAAACCGTGCTGATCGCAGGCGGAGGATACGCGGGGATCATCGCAGCCAATCGTCTCGTCAGAAAAAAACTTCCGATTGAGATCGTATTGGTGACCGCTCGGGAAACGTTTCAGGAAAGAATACGGAACCATCAACTGCTCGCGGGAACTCTCAAAAACACGTACACCATACGATCGCTTCTTCATAAAAGCGTAAAACTCGTAATCGAGAAAATCGCAAAGATCGAACCTCAATCCAAGCGTGTGGTTCTCGAAAACGGTTCCGCTTTGAAATACGATCACCTCGTTTACTCCCTCGGAGTGCAAGGTTCGTCCGCCGCAAAAATCAACACGAACGTTTACTTTCGAATTTCGGAAACGGAAGAATGTGCGAAGATGCACGAACTTCTAAAATCGAATCCGAACGCTAAAATCACGGTTCTCGGAGCCGGTTTGAGCGGAATCGAAACGGCCGCGGAACTTGCGGAGAATTTTCCGAACCTTCGACTGACACTCGTGGACGCAAGTCCGCTTGGAAAAGGTTTTTCCGTTCCAGCACAGAAAAAACTGAGAGAATTTTTCGAAAATAAGAACGTAAGAATTTTAGAACATTCTAAAATTATGGAATACGAAGACGATGCTCTCGTAACCGCGGACGGGAAAAGAATCGAACACGATTTCTGCGTTTTATCGAGCGGACTTTCCGCTTCCAAAGTGGGAGAACAATCGGGTCTCAGAACCAATCCGATCGGTCAGGTTTACGTAAATCAATTCCTCGAAGTAGAGGATTATCCGGAAATCATCGGCGCGGGCGATTGTGTACAAGTGGTTTCTTCCGGTTACGATCATTTGAGAATGGCTTGTGCGAGTGCGCTTCCGATGGGAATCTACGCGGCTGAAAGACTTACCCATTTGCTCGGGGGAAAAACCAAAAAAGGAATCGCGCCATTTTCGTTCGCGTATTTGGGAAGAAACGCAAGCCTTGGAAGAAAAGACGGAGTAATCCAAGTATCCAATCCGGACGATTCTCCGACTTTAAAAATCTGGACGTCACGAAGCGCTGTTTGGATCAAAGAATCGATTTGCAAATTAACAATCCTTTCGTTCCGACTCGAAAAATGGTTCGATTTTTATTTCTGGAAATCCTTTCCTGAAACCAAGGCAGAGTACGGAACCGCGGTTCTTGCGACAGAATCGGAGAAATGATCATGGATAGACTCGGGCAATTTTTAGAACACAAGTCTCTCGTTTTCGGGATAGCTTATCGAATGACCGGAAGCGTCAACGACGCGGAAGATATCGTTCAAGAATCGTATCTGCGTTGGGAAAAATCCGGTTCCGACGAAATCCGTTCACCGAGAGCTTTTTTGTCCACGATTGCCACGCGTCTATCCCTCGACACTCTCCGCAAAGTGAAAAACAAACGGGAAACTTATATCGGTCCTTGGCTGCCGGAACCGATCCCGACTTCGCCCGAAATCGAAGAGCCGGATCCGGAAACACTGGATCTGGCCTTTCTTCATCTATTAGAAAAATTGAATCCGATTGAAAGGGCGGTTTTTATCCTACGGGAGTCCTTCGACATGGACTACAGTTTGATTTCGGAAGCGGTCGAAAAATCCCAGGAAAATTGCAGACAAATCCTAAAACGCGCCAAAGACTCTCTGAAATTCGGAAGAAAAAAATTCACCCCCGACAAGGAAACCAAACGTAAACTACTCCACAACTTCCTACTGGCTTCCTCCAAAGGAGAACCGGAACTTTTACTTCCCTTTTTAAAAGAGGAAATCGTGGTTTGGTCGGACGGGGGCGGCAAGGTCCACGCGGCGAGGATTCCGATTTTCGGCAGAAAACGTGCCGCCTCTTTTTTGATACGAACCTCCAAAAATGCTTTCTTTAAAGAATCGGAAGTCGAACTCTATTTTACGGAATGCAACGGTGCGGAAAGCGTTTTAGTCTACAGAAAAAACAAACCCGTTTATCTAAGGAGTTTCATCATCGACGAAAACGGAATCTCTTCCATCTACAGTGTGTTAAACGAAGAAAAGATGAAGGCGTTCGAAAATAAAAGCGAACTTTTGGAACGTAAGGTTATCCTTCCTCTGGAATTTTTTCTTCTGTTCCCCAAGGGTTCCGCACGAAATCCTACCCCTCCTCTTTGGACAAAACCTTTGTTGAAAATCGTACACTGGGCCATACTCAGAAAAAAATGATTCACCGAACGCAAAACGTATTGTTTACGATTCGAACGTGATTTCGTTCCTATACTTTCAATTCGTCGGAATTCATTCCGAGTGGTTCCGCAAGAAGATTGAAATAATGCTCCGTTGCGGACAACCAGGTTATTTCCACGATTTCTTTTTCGTCGTAAAATCTTCTAAGTCCGTTAAACGTTTCGTCCTTTACGAATTTCGTTAAACATATCTCTTCCAAATATAGGAAAAGAGCTTTTTCCTTTTCCGAATACAAATTGCTGACTCTGAAATTCATCAACTCTTTGACTTTTTGAAATTCGACGGTTTCCTTTTGTGCGGTATATTCGGCGAGATTACTACAGTATTCGCATTTATTTTGATAGGATACGAAACTGCGGATATGAAGTTTCGTATCCGCGGACAACGAAAGTTTTTTTTCTGTCGAAATGATCTTTGTGGCCACGAACAAAAGCGGGGAACTTCTTACGTATAGCACGTTAAACAATGCCAAAACTTTTCCGAATCGTCTTTTGGACATCCAATATACTACTCTCATCAAAAGGGAAGCGGGACGATCTATCGGTTTTAAACGAGTCATGTGATTCTCCTGAACAAATCATCGGCTTGAAAATTCCGCCGAATCGTTCAGAGAATATACCGCCGGCAAGTTCAAGAATAGGAAAAACCTGCTGGAAATTTCTTTTTTTCTGGAAAATTCAGCGTTTTTAAAAGAATGGATCATTATGCGCGATCTATCGAGAACTCTACTTTATCTCTGGGACAATAAGGGTTTGTTTGCAGGAAGACATCCAGATATAGAACTTCATACGCACGCTGTTCATGCTTTATGTGTGGGGATCGACGGAGAGTTTGAACACAGCGAAGACGGATTCAATTGGATCCGATGCAGATCCGCGATGGCGCCTCCTGGAACTCCCTCGGCGATTCGTTTTTCTGGAACTTATTCCGTCATTTTATTTTACGAGCCGAACTCTTCCGAACTTCCAAATCTAACATCGGAAAAGGAAAGTCCAAGTCGAAGCGGAGTGATTTTACATCTTAAAAAAGAAAAAGAGCTTCTAAACAGTATAGAAACGTTGATCGATTCGAATCGAAAGGAGGATATCCCGAAACTATTGGAAAATATTTGTATTCCTCCTATCCGAAGATCGAAACCAAAACCTTGGAATCATAGGCTTTTGCCGGTGATGCGTTTGATTCTGCAAGATCCGGATGAGAATTTCTCGATCGAAGAAATGTCTCAAAAAGTCGGGTTATCGCCTTCCCGTTTGGCGCATTTGTTCAAAGATGAAATCGGAATTCCCATTCGCCTGTTCCGTACTTGGTTCCGATTAAAAACGGCGATTTTATTCATCAAAAACGGAGCTTCGATAACCGAAGCGGCCGTCAACGCGGGCTTCTACGATTCATCCCATTCGTCGGAATTCATTCCGAAAAATGTTCGGAGTTTCTCCGACGGAGACGTTCCGTTCCAACCGAAAGATAGAGTGGTACGTCGAAAACGAACTCGAATTTCAGGAATTCGCCGTTAAATGTTTCGTATAGTCGATCAAACCAGGATTGAGAAGCGGAGACGATCCCATAAGAAATCCTGCAACCGATTCGTCGATTTTATAGTGTTTCCCAGAGTCGCGGACAAACGGGATGAATTTCCTCGGGAAACGTTAGGCGGAATTGCAAACCCATTCGCGACCGAATGCGACGTCCTCGAAACGAAAGGATAAAAACGGAAGGGACCTACCTCCGAAAACGAAAAAGCGCGTCCTCAGGGAACGCGCTTTCGAAAATTCTAATTTTCTAATAGAAGATTCTTATTTCGCGGAAGCAGCCTCGCGGATGACGTAAGCCGCGATTTCGTTCTTCTGGATCTGAGTCGTTCCTTCGAAGATACAGAGAATTTTCGCGTCTCTCATCAGTTTTTCAACGGGGTATTCCTTCGTATAACCGTATCCGCCGAAGATCTGAACCGCATCCAAAGCGCATTTCATCGCGGTTTCGGAAGCGTGCGCTTTTGCGATCGCGGAATACTTCGGAAGTCTCGGATCTTCCGCATCGGACATTCTCGCAGCGAGATACGTAACTTGACGGGAAGTTTCCAAACCGATCGACATATCCGCGAGCATGTGTTGAACCGCCTGGAAGCTGGAGATCTTGGATCCGAACTGTTCTCTTTGTCTTGCGTATTTAGAAGCGTAATCGAGAGCCGCTTGTGCGACGCCCACACCCATCGCCGCGACGTAAGGACGGGAAGCGTTCAGAGTTTGAAGAGCGTAAATGAATCCTAAATTTTCCTTTCCGATCATGTTGGCTTCTTCAACCGCACAATCTTCGAAAATGATCTGACGAGTATCGGAGGCGCGAATACCGAGTTTATCTTCCTTTTTACCCACGGTCAAACCGGGGGTGTCCCGCTTAACGTAGAAACAGCTGACCCCTCTGGTTCCTCTTCCTTTATCGGTATATGCGAATACGGTATAAGCTCCAGCGCTGCCTCCACCGGTGATCCATTGTTTGGTTCCATTGATGACCCACTTGTCGCCTTTTTTAACGGCGGTGGTGCTCATGCCGGGAACGTCGGAACCTGCGCCGGGTTCGGAGAGACAAAAGGAAACTCCGTATTCCCCTTCGACGACGGGAGGAAGCCATTTTTTCTTTTGTTCGTGAGAAGCTCCTTTCAAGATAGGAAGGATTCCGAGACCGGTATAACCGAAACAAAGAGAAATTCCGAGACAACCTCTGGAAAGTTCTTCCGTAACAAGACATTGTTCCACGGAACCGAGTCCCCATCCGCCGTATTCTTCCGGAACAGTAAGACCGTTGACCCCCAATTCTCTTCTCATACGATTGATGAGTTCTTCGGGATGTTTATTTTCTTCGTCCCAGTGGATTGCGACTTCATGAGTGATTTCTTTTTTCACGAAATTACGGATCTGATCCCTGATTTCGATCTGCTGTTCAGTATATTCCTGGTACATGGGCTTTCCCTTCTTGCGCGAGTGATTCTGATCCTACTTTTTTTTTTACGTCGATTAGATCAAACCAAAATATGAGGAAAAAAACGGTCGCATCGATTGTTCACTGCATTTTCGAGAAGAATCTTGTTTCTATTTTTTTAACGTAAAACTCGAGTCCAACAATCGGATTCAAAATAAAGAATCCGACCTTTTTTCAAAGAACGAACGTTCTGTTGCGAATTTAAACCGACTCAATCAGGAAAAATATTCCGATGTCCGAACGTCATAAAAAAGGATTTATATCACTTTTTCCTTCTTCATCGTTTCTATTTCCTCGGGAGAATAACCCAGAGATTGGTAAATCGAAGAATTATGTTCCCCGTGTTCCGGAGGATCCAATCGATATGTGATCGGAGTTTCCGAAAAAGGAAACGGAGCTCCGAATTGGAAATAATCGCCGTAACGCGCGTGTTTCTTATCCAGAATCATCCCCCTTTCCTTAAGAACGGGATCACTGCTGACTTCCTCCATCGTCTTCACTGGCGTCAGACAGGAATCTTCGTTTTCAAAAAGAAAGTTAAGATCTTCGTACGTTTTCGATTCGAAGTAAGAGATAAGAATTTCCTTCCATTTAGGAAAATGTTTTTCCTCGGTCGGGAATTCTTCGAGATGTTTGTCGAGTCCCGATTGCCTAAGAAAGGTTTTGAAGAACATATCCTCCAGAGCGCCGAGCGCCACCCATCTTCCTTCCTTAGTGCGATAAACATTATAATTCGGTAATTTACCGGAAAGAAGCTCGTTGCCTCCTTCCGGATTTTTTCCGGTCGCGGCGAAAATTCCCCCGTACAAGGAGAGAAACGGAAGTGAAGCGTCCATCATGGAAACCGCAATTTTTTGTCCTTTGCCGGTTTTTTCCCGGGCGTATAACGCCGCTAAGATGGAAGAAAGTGCGGTCATCGTTCCGCCTCCGATATCCGCGAGTTGGTATCCTGGAATCTGCGGAGTCGCACCCGTCTGCGACAAAACGCCGGAAAGAGAAAGGTAATTGACGTCGTGCCCGGCAAAGTCCCTGTATTTTCCTTCCGCGCCGTAACCGTAAATACCGCAATAAATCAGACGCGGAAAACGGTCCTTGAGATCGTCGTAACCGAGACCCATTTTCGCCAAACCGTCCGGACGAAAACCCTCCAACAGTATATCAGCATTTTCTAATAATTTAAAAAGAATCTCTTTAGACTTTTCCTTTTTGAGATTGAGCGTGATCGCCTTTTTGTTCCGATTGAGCATAAGAAACAAAGAAGGAGCCCCGTTCGCCTTTTTGAACATCACCCGGGTCGCGTCCATCGCCCTCGGATTTTCGATCTTGATTACTTCCGCCCCCATGTCTCCCAAATACATGGAACAAAGCGGACCGGGAAGAAGCAGACTCAAATCGATTACCTTTATACCGGAAAGTGGACCTTCGTTCATTCTAATCCTCGCGCGTTAAAAAGTTTTTCTCCCATCTAACAAAGAAGAGGAATTTAAGATACCTTTTTTCGCTTCGTAAACGATTCCGGAACAAGCGAAGGCGGACGAAGACGTGCGGCCGTTGATCGACGAACCGAGGTCGAAATCAATGAGGAACTTCGATCGTGTGTTGAAAGAATTTTACGATAACGATAACCGCGAGCGATCCCCGCGGCGAATACGAATTCCATCCATGAGATATTTAGAAGTATAAGTATTCGGGCGAATTAAGATTTAGCGTCGAACATGTTTGCCGCACATAACCAAACACCGGCGAGGATCAAAACGATTCCGGCCCATTGAGACCAGCTCAGTCTTTCCTTAAACGCGAACGAGGAAACGATCAACACGATGATAAAACCGGCGCTCGTAAAAACCGGATAAGCGAGGGAAAGTTTCAAACCTTTACCTAAAACGAAACGATAACCGAGCAACGCTAAACCGAAAGAAGCCAAACCTCCGATAAAGATCGGATTCAAAATCGTACGGAGAATTCCAGGAACTCCTTCCGGATTCGAAGCGGCGTCTCCCAACGAGCTCGCTTTGATGAGAATGTTCGCCAATGCGTTGAAAACGAGAGCAACGATAAACACGATAAGAACTTGGATCTGCATGACGAACTCCGGTTTTGACTTTACGAAAACCAGTTCACCGAAGGAGTTGGAAAGATCAAGGTCAAATCTCTTTTCAATGTTCAGAAAAACTTTCCCTTTCCGCGGACTTACGCTCTCTTACATAGATACCGATCCGAAATCCGTCGATAAACCGACGATCCTACTTTGTCACGCAAACGGCTACAGCGCCTACACGTATCGTTTTTATATCGAAGAACTTCGAAAAACGCATCGTGTCCTCGCCCTGGATTTTTCCGGTCACGGAGAGTCGGAGTCCACGCTCGAGTTCGCGAATTGGTATTTTTTCAGGGACCAAGTATTGGCCTTGATCGAATTCGAAAATCTAAACGACTTAGTCGGAATCGGACATTCCCTCGGAGGAGCAAGTCTTCTACTTTCCTCGTACGCGGCACCGCGCCGTTTCAAGAAAGTGATCGCTCATGATCCGGTAGTATTAAGTTTTCTTAAAGTAACGTATTCACGCATCGCGCACAACCCGATGGCCAAAGTGGCGATCAAACGAAGAAGGGAATTCAAAGACTTGGACACGGTCCGAAAAATCTACAAAAGAACTCCTTCCTTTTCGGGCTGGGATCAAGAAATCTATGAGGATTACATAAAAAGTTGTTTTAGGATCGACGAAACCGGAAAAGCGCTCTTACGTTGTGCACCGGAAGTGGAGGCGAAAATATTCGATTCGGTGAGTTATCTGAGTCTCTATCAGTACGGAAAAATCGAAACGGAAACGCACCTGACCATTCCAGAACCGTACGAAGTCTGTTCTCCGAAAGGAGCCGAACGGATCGTCCGCGGAAATACGGAGTCCACTTTGGAAATCTGGCCCGGAACCAATCACTTTTTTCCTTTCGAACACAAACGGAAAACTTTGGAACGGATCCGCGCGGTCTTATAACGTTTCTCTTCTTGGATCAGGAAATATTAGAATTTTCTAATTCGATTAGAAATAGCGGAACACTTTTACCGAAAACGAGACATCGTAATCCTTCTCCTGAAACTTCGTATCCCGGGCGGTCAAGGTTCCGTCCGGTAAACGAATTCTCGCGGTGGTTATCGGAAACGAAACGCCAAAGCTAAAGGGTTCCGTATCTAAAAGAACTCCGGGAGCAACCACGGTCGAATAAAATATTTCCGCTTTAGGATCGGACGTTCGTGTCATTTCCAAACTAAGCTCGAACGAACGCAGCCCATACGACAACAGAGATCGAAATACCGAGTTTTCTCGAATTATTCCCCGTCCCTCTCCGTAAAATCTGTGTTAGTCTGCAAGTTCCACCGCGTCGCAGAAAAAATTCCGAACGTGTACTTCCGAAAAAACAACCTGCCGTAAAATTCCACATTACCGAAACGTTCCGAACCGATCGACAAATTTCCTTTCCCCGAAACAAAACGATAACTCGTTCAATCTAAAACGGAAAACGATCCGAAAGTAAAAAAATAATTTAACGCCGATTTGGTGATCGTTCCAACGCGCTTTCCGTCCTTCCCGGCCTACCGGACCATCGCATAAGGAAGAACGGCAAAAATAGAAATCCATTAAATTCCGGATTCATAATAAAAACTGTATATTAAATAACTTATAAGTAGAAAAATATAATACGCCGGAAGTATTCTACGGTTTTTTTTTCAGAAAGAAATCGAGGACGAGGATCGATACTTAAAATAAAAGTCACATAACGCTAAAAAGGAAAAAATTTTCGGATCGGCACAAAACAATTCCTGAAACGTATTTTTCGTCGCTTCGGAAACTATTTTGATTTACGTCATTTTTTTAGAAAACCCAGGTGAAGGACAGAGAATTGGCGCGCCCACCGTCCGAAGTGGAGACGCTAACACTTTTTAAATCCCCGGACGATAGATCCCTATTACTCAAAAAAATATCCAAGGTAATCGCGGTCAAAAGCAGATACGCGTAATTTCTTCTTCGTTCGTAAAAGAGTTCCTCTTCCATACGGGTACCGTTAGACGAAACCACGTAGTCGGAACCTTTAAGTCCGAACTGATAGAGTAAAAAAGCGGCGCTGGCTGCATTGTTTCCGGTAGGACTCGACAAGAAGGCTCCAAACGTCAAGTAAAAATCCTGCCTCCCCTGCGGAGAAAGATCTTCCTGCCCAAAAGCGAAATAAGGGCGGGGTTTTTGGAAATAAGTCCGCCCCTCGTAGAGAATAAATAATTTGGTGAAGATCATAAGTCCTCCCAAAAGCTGCTGACTTCCGCGATCGGAAAGTAATAACGGAGACCAAAACGGGAGCAAGGCCTGCAACAAACGCCAGCGACTTTTTTTACCCGGATTCTTCGCATTAACGTCCTTTGGATCTAAAGCGACATCCGGTATCTCCTCCCGAACCTTTGGAGTCTCAGAAGTCTCAGCAACGTTGGAAACTTCGACGATCTTTCGAGTCTCTGAAACTTTTAGAGCTTTGTCCGTCTCGGGATTTTCTAAAACTTTCGGCTTCTTCGGAATTTGACCGACTGAATCGGTCTTATTTTTTTTTGCAGGAAAATCCGGTAGAATCGATTCTATTCTGGAAAAAGGAATCGTCTCCACCTTATTTCCGATCACGATTTCGACCGAATTGCCTCCGTTTTTCATTCGAACCCTATCCGCTCGGATCTTTTGGCCGTTTTTTAACACGATTTGATCGGCATCAAGAATCGGGCAAAAGACAAGGATAAGAGCGAAAACCGCAATTTTTTGAAACGTTGCGTTCTTGTCCCTATTCCTGAAAAAAAATAAAAATAAATTGGCGAACATTATAATTCTCATACGTAAACAAGATGTAAGAGCTTAAGCGCGAATGAGCGATACATTAGAAGAAGTAGAACGCCTTTATAAAAGTTACTATAATAAACTCAAGTTTTTCTTTTTGAAGTCAGGTTTAACGAACGAATCTGCGGAAGAACTTTGTCAAGAAACTTTTATAAAGATATACAAACATCACCAGAAATACGACCCGAACAAAGGTTCCGAAAACACGTGGGTATACGCGATCGCCAAGAACGAATTGATCGATTTTTATCGGAGGAATAAAAACGAAAAAACGATCATCGATTGGGAGAAATGGGAAAATTTGACTTTCTCCAGCGGTTCTTCTCAAAATGATGCGGAAGAAAAAATGCTGATGGAACAACTCAACAAATCGATTCATCAGTTGAAAGAACCTGAAAAATCGATCGTGGTTCTGCATTGTATTCACGGTAAATCGATCGCGGAAACTTCGGAACAAACCGGAATCGCGCAGCGAACCGTGAGCAGAAGATTGGTATCCGCTTTCAAACTTTTGAAAGATGAATTAAAAATGTCCGGCATCGATGGCAGCTGGTTACAAGGAGTTCAGGAATGAAAAAAGATTCGCACGAAAACCTACTCCGCCTGATTCAAAATTCCGGAGACGCCGATTTAAACGAGATCCTTTCCGATCCGGAAGCTAAAAAGGAACTTTTCGATTATCTCAGAATGAAACGTATGTTGAGTTCCTTGGATCCATCCGACTTTCCCGTCCCGACAACCGTGCTTCGACCTCCGATTTCGTTGTGGAAAAAAACGGGAGCGTTCGTATTGGCCGCTGCATCCCTGTTTTTCGTGTTCGGATTATTTTTATTCTATCATAAAAACGAAGAGAAAATCTCTCTCGTGACGATCGAAAAAGCTCGGCAAGGCCGGTGCGAAAAGACCGCACAAGAAAACGGAGCGGTCGTTTATCAAACGGTGGAAAATTCGTACTGTGATCTTCGTTTGGAAGGTTTCGGAGAATTTTCGATTCGGATTCTTCCCGAAACCGTTGTGCGGATGGAATCCCGAAATGAGGAGCTGAATTTTATCGTGCAAACGGGATCGGCGCTTTTTTCAACGATTCGGAAGAAGGAAGGAAGTATCGTGAGCGCTAACAGCCCTCACCTACGCGCTGTTATGTTAGGAACTTCGATATTTATTTCGGCGTCCGGATCGAAAGAAAGAATAGTGCTCATAGACGGAGCCCTCCGTTTGGAACCTTCACAAGCAAATTCGGCAAACGGAATTCGACTTGAAAAAGGATCTATCGCCGAAGCGACGAACAACGGTGAGACGGGAAATTGGAACGAGCCTAAGATCCAAAAATTATCGGAAACGGAAGAATCCGTACTTCGAGAACAATTCGAATCGATGAATTCGATCCAACGAAATATCGTCGAGCACGAATATCGGCCTCTGGAACTTCAAAAAATCCGTAAGATCAAAGAATCTGAAAAATGGTCCGATCGACCTTACGTCAGAATTACCTTACAGAACGGAGATACGAAAGAAGGGTATTTAATCGAAATAGGAGATTCTTATTCAATCCAACCCATCGACTCCGACGTAATTCGAATCAATCGATCTTCCATTCAGGAAATTTCAACTCTTCGACAGTAAATCGAGCCGGATCGTCTTTGACCTTTTCGTTTTTTAGAAAAGCGTCAAGACCGCCTTCCATTTACAAAACCTTCCACCTAAGTGATAACTAGAAGATTTTTTTGTTTTCATCATTTTGCCTCTTATTAATATTGGTTTATCATTAGTAGTAAGAATAAAATGTCTCTCAACCGCCTCCAAATCGGATTTCTGCTAATTCTATTACTTCTTTTCGTAAGCAGGGAGACTCATACCCATTCGGAAAGGGAACTCGCGGAGAAAACGGTTTTCGAAATCGAATCTTCCGACCCCGATTCCAAGCCGAACGCTTCCTGTCCGATCTGCGAGCTGCAAAGAAGTTCGCACACGATCGCAAATCCAGATCTTTCGGAGATTTCGATTTCTCCCGTTCTAGGACGATACGCGACCTATTTTTTAGATTCACTTTCCCTAATATCTTTTTTTTCCGGCTCCGTTTGTTTCGGACGCGCACCTCCCTTTCTATCGGCGTAATCCTTTAGTTCCGGTTACTCGATTTTAAATGGGCGTTTTACGTCCGGGAGTCTTCTTTGAAAGATTATTTATATATTCATATTAAAATATTATTATTTATTACTTTTCTTTTTCCTTTTTCCGTAAACGCCTTGGACGTGGCTTTGAACGGATACGTCCGGGATAAGGACGGCAATCCGGTCGTCGGCGCGAAAGTACTCATCCGCGAATCCAGAAAAAGCGCGGTTACAGACCGGAAAGGGGAATTCACTTTGGATCATATTCCGCCGGGAAAATATACGTTAACCGCTTTCGCAAACGGATTTCAATCGGAAACGATATCCTTCTCTGCGGGTGACAAGGACGAAAAGATCCAGTTTATCCTAAACAGAAGTTTGCTCGAAGATACCGCGATAAACGTCACCGCGAAATCTACCATTTCTGATTTTTTGAATTCCCCCCAACCGATAACCGTTTTGTCCGGAAGACAACTGGATAGACAAAGGGGTGAAACGGCGATGTCGGCCATAAACAACACTCCCGGTGTCTCGAACCTCACCACGGGAGCGGGAACGTCAAAGCCGATCATCCGCGGTCTTACAGGTCAGAGGGTGTTAGTCATGACCGACGGAATACGTCAAGAGGAACAACAGTTCGGCGACGATCACACAGTAGAATTAGATTCGTTTAATATTCAAAAAATAGAAATCATACGGGGACCGGGAAGCGTTTTATACGGTTCGGACGCGTTAGGCGGCGTTGTAAACGTAATAAGGGATAAGGCGCCGATTTCCGGAGACGGAGTTCCCAAGATGGCGGGTATTTTCAATTCCAACAGTTACTCGAACAATAAGCAGGACGCCGGAAATTTTGCGGTTTACGGGAATATCAACGGTTTCGGATATCGCGCCAGCTCGAACACGAGGAAGGCCGGGAGAATCGCCACTCCCAAGGGCACGCTACCGAACACCGGTTTGATAGAAAAAAATCAGAGCGCCTCGGTTGGAATGGATGGCAAGTGGGGAAATTTCTACGTCGATTCCTTCCGTCGGGAACAAACACAGGATCTCTTCGACAATCCCAACGAAAATCCCGGTTCGACCGTCTTTCAAAAACTCTTGCACGAAAAGTCGCATTTTCATTCCTTCTTTATTCTTCCTGCGGGTAATCTGGAATTGGACGTTTCCTATCAGAGAAACAACAGAAGAGAGGTGGAATCCAAAAACAAGCTGATGCCGATCAAGGACGTTCTTTTGGACGATTCGGTCGATACTTTCGAAAAATCGTTTCAGCTCTATCAGGTTTTAGGTCGCGACAAATATCAGGGACTCAATCTTTTTTTAGATACCTCCACCGCTGATGCAAAGTTTCACCACAAACCTATATTCAATATTCTGCATGGAACATTCGGAGTTTCGGCGTTCCAACAAACGAACAAAACCAAAGGGACCGAACCTTTGATCCCGTCCTACGGAATCGTCAACGTCGCAGGTTTTTTTCTCGAAGAATTAAAACTGGGATCCGTGACGTTGAGCGCCGGAATACGGGGCGACAAGCGGAGTCTGGACGTTAGAAACAACGCGGACTTGGGTATTGGAGAACAGACTAAAAATTATTATGCGACAACGGGTTCGGCTGGAATGGTTTGGAGGATCGAAAAATCGGTTTCCGCCGTCCTGAACTACGGCAGGGGGTTTCGCGCTCCGACGCCGTTTGAACTTTTTTCAAACGGTATCCACGAAGGAAGCGGCAGATTCGAAATCGGAAAAGACGCTCTCAAACCGGAATATTCGAATAACGTCGATTTTGCGCTGCGTTATGCGTCTTCTAAGGTCCAAGCCGAACTTGGCGTTTTTCAAAACCGGGTTCAAAATTTCATTTACGCTTCTAGTATCGCGGAAATAGATTCGGAATCCGGATTACCAAAATATCAATACAAACAAGGAAACGCGGTATTAAAGGGCGGAGAGTTTTCCATACAAGTGGAAGCGACCAAAAAACTCGTATTGTCCGGAGGAATAGACCTCGTTTATGCGAGGAATCAGGACGATACGAATCCCCTTCCAAAAACGACCCCCAACCGAGCCCGAGCAGGATTAAGATGGACGGAAGAATCGCTATTCGGTTTAAAAAATTTCTATTTTTCGATCAACGGAAGATTTTACGATTCTCAATACAGAGTGGATCCTAAAGAAACCCCGACGAAAGGTTATAATTTAACCGATTTCGGACTCGGTTTCGAATTACCGTATTTCGGAGACGGCAACTCGAAACCGACTTTGGATTTCAGCGTCCAAAACGCGTTTAACGTTGCGTATGTCGATCATCTGAGCCGATACAAGGAATACGCGTTGGCCCCCGGGATGAACGCGATCCTGAAAATATCCTTCCCGTTTACAGTATTGGAGTAAAAAATGAAATATTTAGTTTTAATTATATTCTGTTTTTCTGTTGTATTTTGTCAGGAAGACAAGCGGCAGTATGAAAAGGAAGATTTCAATCGTCTTTTAGCCAATGCCTTCGTACAGACCAGATCCGACTGCGTTTACTGTACGGATACGCAGGCGTTTCAAGGGAATTGTACCTGTTTTACGCAAATTCCAGTTTGGAGTTGTCAGGGATATTCTTCCGGAAGACAAAAATCCAATTCGTTCAAAATATCCTGCGATGATTTGACATCTAAGGGAATTTGGACGGAGGATCCGGAAAATACGGGTGCGAGGTCCTGCACGTATCTGACCTGTCCTCCCGAAGCGTATCGGGCTGCGTTCACTCCGGATGGATTATAAAATCCAAAAGGATTAGATAAAAAGAAATCCGATTTACAAATCAAGGTTTTTCCGTATCAATGCGGTTTAGGAACGAAACCCGGATTTCGTTCCTAAACGAAAAAAGGAAAGTCGCAAACCTTATGCCATACGTTAACTTACAAGTCGCCGGCCCTCTCACCAAAAAACAAAAAGAGGAAATCGTGAAGGAATTCACGGAAACTCTTCAACGAGTCGCCGGAAAACCTCCCGAAGTCACATACATCGTAATCGAAGAAGTGCCCCGCGAAAACTGGGCCAAAGGAGGAAAACTTCTGGAATAGAAGTATCCTTTACGACATCCGATCCGTTTTCAAGGATAAATTTCGGAAGAAAATTTGTTATCTTTTTGAAAACGGTTCGACCGATTCAAAATAACAAACGGAGGGGAACCGCCGCGTTCCAAGCCATGTCCACTGTATTATTTTCCGTCTCTAAACTCGCAACACTCTTCCTGTTTCCCTTACCGCTATTTCTTTTACTTCTGCTGATTGCCGGAGCCAAGCTCAAACCGTGGAAGGAAAAATTCTCCGTATTGATCCCGACCGTTCTTTTGTGGATCCTTTCCACAAGCACCGTCTCCCAAAAGCTGGTTCAATCTCTGGAAATTTATCATCCTCCCGTTCCGATAGAAAAAGTTCCTAAAGCGGACGTAATACTCGTGTTAGGCGGAATGGTCTCCACCTTGAGCCGCTACGACGAACAAGTAGAACTCTACAACACGGCGGAACGACTGACCGAAACCGTGCGTCTTTATCGCGCGCAAAAGGCTTCTAAAATTCTCTTCTCGGGCGGATCGGGAAATTTATTTTATCAGGAGGTTCCCGAATCCGAACCGGCGGGAAACTTTCTCAAGCAGATGGGAATTCCGGAATCCTCTTTAATCTTAGAATCCAAAAGCCGCAACACTTCCGAAAACGTGTCTTATACGATGGAGTTGTTGAAGGAAAAGAAATGGAAATCTGTGATCCTCGTCACTTCCGCCTTTCATATGAAACGTTCCGTATCTATTTTCGAGAATAAAGGAATCACTCTGTTTCCTTATCCGGTCGATTTTAGGGCGCAAAAACCGGTTTTGACTTTGGATAATTTTTTTCCTTCCACCTTTTGTCTCGAAAACTCGACGATCTCGATCAAGGAATGGATCGGAATTCTCGTGTATAAAATCAGGAATTCGTAAACGATTCGAAAACGCGTAAGGAGCGGAAGAATAATTCCACTTTTCTCTTTCCGTTCCGTATGTTTTCATGGTCTAAACACAGATAAATGAGATTGGAACAATCAAGATGAATCTTAAATTTACGCTCCTCGCAGGGATCATCCTTTTATCCCTCGGCTCCATCGCTTACTTCTCTTCCAAAGAAACTTCTTACACTCTTTTGGACGCTTCGGAACTCGCCGCTTCTCCCGCACGGTATCAGGACGAACTTTTAAGAGTCCGGGGTTTCGTAAAACTCGGTTCGGTGGTTCGCGAAGGCAAGACCGCGAAATTCATCCTGGAATTCGACAATCGACAGATTCCCGTTTTTTTTACCGGCGAATCCATGTTGCCCGATGCGTTTAAGGAAGGCACGCGCGCGCGCGTGGACGGTTATATGAAGGACGGGGTGTTGGTCTCCGATCACGTGGAAGCCAAATGCGCCTCGAAATACGAAGCGGACTATTCGGAAGAAAATAAATAATTCAACTTTTCTAATTCGCATTCGTGCGAAAGGATCCTGGACTTTTGACATGAACGATTTTGGCGCCCTCTGTATCATCTCCTCGTTTGCGATATTGTTATTCTCCGTCGCACAAACCTCTTACGGAATTTGGAAACGGGACTCGCAGGCGATCGAGCTCGGCAGATATACTTTAATGGCGAACTCGGCGGTGATACTACTCGCGTTCGTCGTATTACTCGTCCAACTTTTCCGGACCGATCTCTCCAACTATTACGTGGTGATGCATTCCAACGAACACCTGCCCTTGTTCTACCGACTAACGGGCATTTGGTCCGGCTCTTCGGGATCGCTCCTCTTTTGGAATCTTCTACTTTCCTCATTTACGTTCGTCGTACTCTGGCAAACCCGCGACTTAGTACACGATCGAATTCCCGTCCTAAATCTTACGTTAGCCGTCCTTGGGGCTTTCTTTTCTTATCTCGCCGTTTTTTATCCGGACGCACAACCGTTCCGAGAATTCCAACCGGCCGCAGCAGCAGGCAGAGGACTCAACCCGCTCCTACAACACTGGGCTATGGTGATCCATCCCCCGATCCTTTACGTCGGCTACGTGAGTTTTGCGATCCCTTTCGGAATCGCGGCTTCGGCATTGATCACCGGACATCTATCGGAAAACTGGTTCCGTTTCGTACGAAGATGGACGATCTTCTCTTGGTTCTTTTTGGGAACCGGGATTCTTCTCGGATCCAAATGGGCCTACGAAGAATTGGGCTGGGGCGGCTATTGGGCCTGGGATCCGGTGGAAAACGCTTCGCTGATGCCGTGGCTTTTATCGACCGCGTTTCTTCATTCCATGATTATCCAGGAACGGAGAGGAATGTTAAAGTTTTGGAATATGCTTTTGATCATACTCGCGTTCCACTTCTGTTTATTAGGAACTTGGATTACGCGAAGCGGAGTATTGGAAGGTCCGCACAGTTTTTCCAAATCGACGATCGGTACTCCTTTTATCATTTTTATCGGAGTCAGTTTTTTCTTCTTCGTTGGCTTTCTGATCTATAGAAGAAATTCCTTAAAACCCGAACACAATCTGGAAGCGCTGACCTCCAAAGAGGGAAGTTTTCTTTTTAATAATTTTCTTCTCGTGATCGCGACGCTGGCCATCCTGTTAGGAGTTTTTTCGCCGCTTCTCTACGGAAGAGAATTTAAGGCTCCTTGGTTCAATTCATGGGGAGTTCCCGCGGGAATATTTCTGATACTTTTGATGGGCTCGGCTCCGTTGCTCGCTTGGAGAAAGGGAGCGGATAAGATTTTCTTTACCACTCTCCTCAAACCGTTGTTAGTCGGATTTCTCGGAGCCGGATTGTACGTCCTTTTTTATACGAGAAATTTTACGATCAGCGAATACAGCCTCGGGGACGTATTGGGTGAAGTATATTCCGTAGTTGCGGTCGGCCTCGGAATTTTCACGATATCGGGAATCGCACAGGAATATCACCGCGGAATCTCGGCTCGGAAAACGGCGTATCCCGGGGAAAATTATTTCTTCGCAGGTTTGCGTATGCTTCTTAAAAACAAAAGAAGATACGGCGGATATCTCGTACATCTGGCGATGGTAATTCTTTTTATAGGATATGCGGGAAACGCGTTTAAACAGAATACGTCCATCAAATTCTTTTATTTCTTAAATCCGCCGGAAAAGAACGAAATCGTCTATTCGAGTCAAGATACGGGCGTTTTAGGCAACTACCAGATATCGGCCAACACACTGAAGATCAAACCTCTCGTAAACGGGGATCCGAAAAACGGATTAAATATTCAGAATGTGATCGTATCACACGAGGCTACGTTCCAGATCAAAAGGCACCTGAAGGATTTTTCCACGATGGTCACTGAAAGAAGATTTTATCCGCAGATTTCCCACTTGAGCGGAGAATTCGAAACTCATATTCCGACGAGCGAACCCGCGATCGCCTCCACACCGAAAGAGGACCTCTATATCCAACTCGGTGCGATCGAACATTCGGATCTTTCCGACGAAAATCCCGATCTGCCTTTTCTATTTATGAATTACCTTTTTACCAACGAAAACCAACCGGTGCGTAAACTGGAAAACTTCAATCGTTTTCCGAGACAGATCGTCGCCAATCTGGAAGTATGGGTCAATCCGCTCGTGAAATTTATCTGGGCGGGTTCGATACTTTTCTTTTTTTCGGGACTTCTTATCCTATTACCGATAGGAGAATCCAGAAATTGAAACTTCCATCTTACCTACGTTATTCGCCTTTGCTGCTGATTTTTTGGGCGTATTTATCGGCGCCGTTAACGGCCGATTCCACGTTCACAAATTTGACCGAGCCGGATCAGATCCGGACGTTTCACGAGGTGACGTCGCGAATACGTTGTATCTGCATCCCTTCCATAACGATCAAAAGTTGTTCGTTTAACAATTGTACGGTTTCCGCAAAGTTAAAACTTTTCATAGAGAATCGTATTCAAAAAGGCGAAAACGCAGAAACGATCGTGAATAAGATGGTGAACGGATTCGGAGAAGACGCGTTATCCGATCCGGTGATACGAAAGTTCGCCGAGTCCGGAAATACCGGAATGGTCGAGTCGGTGGTCAACGGTTTCGGCGAGAACATACTCGCTACGCCCGATTCGACTTGGATCAACCTGAGCCTTATCCTCGCGGGGATACTCGGCGTCGTTCTGATCTATTTCTATTGGAAGCGTAAGAGCCCGAACTCCGGTAAAAACGGACTCGATTCCGCCGTTGCGAAAAAGGAGGAAACCTCCTTCCAGAAATATCTTTCCGAAATCGAGGAAAAACAGAAATAATGGATCTTCTACTCATTCCTTTTTACTTCATACTCGCGGGAATACTCGCCGCTCCGTTTTTATACGTTCGTTTTTCCGAAAATAAAAAACGCACCGAATCCGAATCGGACAAACAGGAATTGATCAATAGACGGGAAGTGATCCTGGAGAATCTTCGAGATATCAAAATCGAATTCGACACAGGCAAACTCACCGAATCCGAATTCCAAAGTATATCCGGCGGAATCGTCAAGGACTTGGAGGAATTCGACGACCGCATCCGCAAAATCGCGCAGAACTTATCCGGACCGGTGCAGGACGCGCAAACCTCTTCGGTAGTACCGACCAAATTTTGTCACGAATGCGGATTTAAAATCGAGATCCAAGGAGCGAAGTTTTGTCCGTCCTGCGGAACCAAATTGATCGTATAATCGACGGACATCGGTGCATCACGCCGTATTTCGCATTCGTATTTTCTTTTTTTCTAATATTCGCTTGTTCCGAAAAAAACCTCAAACTCCAAGGAGAATTGAGAAAACTCCCCGAACTGCCTTACTACGGATCAGGATTTTACGTTTCCGCTTCGAAGGTGGATAAAAACGATTTCGAGGAAATCCGTAAGGATTTAAAGAACGAACTCGCCTCCCGAGCCCCAAAAGACGGACCGGAACGTTGGAAGGAAATATCCTCTCTCAACGGTTCGGAAGGAACGTATATTCTGTTCCAGATCGTTCCAGAAACCCGAGTGCTTCCTGAATTCCTGAATTTCGAATTCTCCTTAAACGACAAACCGGCGGAAAAAGTCTGGGGCTACTACGTGCAGACGTTTACTTCGAAAATCAGAAACTCGCGTTATGCGGCTCTTCCCGCCTACGGAACGTTCGCCTATCCGTATCACCCCGGAGCTACAAGCGGCTATTTTGCAGGACCGATCCTATACGATTCGGACGTAACGACCGACACCGAACACATTTACCGTTTTTTGGCGCGTTTTCCAGTGACGAATACCGTCGCTCCTGGAAAGAAAACTTTTTTCCAGGTTGTAACCCCCGCGAAGTCCATTCTTAAATTTGAATATTAGAATACGTTATTTATTTAATTCTAGGAAGTATTCCGATTCTAGGCGTTTCCGTAGTTCCGCGTCGGTTGTGCCCACAAAGGGAATTCCGTATAGGGAGCTACGATATACTTCCAAAACGAAAGGGTAACGAAAACCTTTCGGAAACCGCGTGAGGAAGTTTCCCCTCCCCCTAAACGAAAAATCGAAGATCGCCGCAAAACGTTCCTCCGTCCACAAATCCTCTTCGCTTAACAATCGGATTTCGTAAAAAAAACGGTCCAAATCCGGATCCGAAAGTGAAGAGGAAGTTTCCTCGATAAATTCCTTATATCCTTCCGGGAGAAGACGTATATAGTGCCCGGGAAATCCCTTACCGGGCAGTCGCGCCAAAAACGGGTCGGTAATTCCCAATAAATCGATCCAATGAATTTTCGGTCCTCCGTAATATCCCGCCAAACCTACGTTAGTCGTTATTTGGACGCGTTCTATGGAATTAGAAAAAGCCGGATCCGCCGCCAAACGCCGAATATACGATTGAGCGAAACGTCTAGGGACGCCCCCCTCCGTAGCATTTTTCCCGATTTTCGATCCTGCTTGCGAAAGCGAAATCGCGTATCGCGCCCAAGGGTGCGAGTCGGGGGAATGCCCTCGAATCAGACTTTTTAAGGAACAATCGTCTCTGTAAGACGCCGCTTCGTCCACTACCCCGCTTTCCAAACGGACTTCGTTTTTGGAAAACGTATTCCGAAACGGGGAGGATTTAGAGATAAAAAAAACGAACGCTACGATCGTATAGATGAGGAATCCGATCCGTTTTGCCACGACAGAATTCCGCTCCGACCAGGAGGAAAAAATTTTCGCCAACACGAACAAGGATACGATTAGGCATGTCCCCAAAAATCTCCCCGACATAAAATCTCCGCCGATCCAGAGCAGATACAACGGCACCGGAAACACGGAAGCTCCCCCTACAAATAAATAAATTCTTTCCTCATCGTTCAAAATCCCCTTTCGTTTCGAAAACGACCGGAATAAAACTTCCACGAGCATCAACGACAAGTGAACAAAAAACACGATGGAAGCGACCGGATCCCAACGAAGACCGATCCGAACGTAGTTCCAACCTGCGACCAACCGATCCGAAAGCGGAGATACGACGTTCGTTTTCGCGTAAAAGGTATTCGGCAAAGGGGATCCGTAATAGACCGTCGAAAAACAAAGATACAAAAACCATGGAAATATTCCAATTATGGAATATTTGAGAAATTGAATCCTATTTTCACGATGGGTTTTAAAAAAAAGAAACGGAAGAGGTATGACGAAAAACAGGATCAAATCCAAACGGGTCAGCGCAAGACAAGCGATCAAAAAACCCAACGCTAAAGAATCGCGACGAACTTCTCCGTCCGGAGTTTTTCCCTTTTGCAGACAACGAACGAAATATATCGCCGCACACAAAAGTAGAACGAAGGAAAGCGGATTCTCCAACCCGCTCGTATTATAATCGAAATAGGTTTTGGAACAGAATAGGATCGTGAAAAGAAAAGTTCCCGCGGCGGTTTTCCCTTCCGATTTCCGAAACTGAAAATACCAAAGTAATAACAAAAGAATCCCGCAGACGAAAGAAAGCAGATACGCGGTCCAGGAAATATCGCGAATGAAAGCCTGAACGGGAACGAGCAAAAACAACCAAAGCGGATGGGTGAAAACCTGGACTCGTTCGACGGGGTTCCAGCGCAATCCGTATCCGTTTAGAAAATTATCTACGACTCGGAACGTGATGAAGGAATCGTCGGAAAGCCATGCGTTGTGATAGAATAAAAATACATAAAGAAAAATGAATATAGAAAACGTCGCGTCTTTTAAGGAAATTTTTTTCGTAAAGAAATTTCCGAAAATCGACATCGTTCAGGAATGTCGCTTTCGCAATTCTTCCACGATGTCATGCAGGGAAAGTCCTTGTTCGACGAGAAGAACCTGGAGATGAAACAACAAATCCGCAGCTTCGTGCGTAAGTTCCTTTTTGTCCGCGTTTTTAGCCGCTATGATTACTTCTCCGGCTTCTTCGCCGACCTTTTTCAGGATTCGATCGACCCCGCCGCGGAACAGATCGGCTGTGTAGGATTTATCAGGAAGCTCCTGTTTTCTTTTTTTAAGAATCGTTTCCAGTTGTATCAAAAATTCCATGAATCGGAGGGTTCCTTCGGTAAATCTGCCCCTAGTTTTCCCGACCGACTCCTCGGAGACAACCGTATTTTTACCGATCGAATACAAGAAAACGCTGGCTAAACGATTCGCCCGGCGGTCCTATGATTGACAATGAAGAATTTTGTTTTTGCGTTCGTATCGATACTTTGTTTTTCTCACGCTGATTTAAGCGCCGAAATCCGATGGGAAAAGTCAGTCAAAATCGCCTTTGAAAAAGCAAAGGCGGACGGTAAACCGATCTTTATCGACGTGTACGCGGATTGGTGCGCGTATTGCAAAACCTTAAAGAACGAAATTTATCCAGCAAAGGAAGTTCAAAACGAACTCTCCAAATTCGTAACGCTTTCCCTGGACGGAGACGCATTCCCGAACCTGAAACGAAAATACGGCATCAAAGGTTACCCTTCGATTCTGTTCCTGGACAAAAACGGAAGCCTGATCGATAAGATCACGGGAATGCCCGACACGAAGATGATCCTCAGATCGATCCGGAACGCGTATACCCGTAGAAACCTGGAGAAGGAATATCTGGAAGCGCTAAACAAGGATCCGAACGGAACCAAATCCAATTTTCAAGCTGGCGTATATTACTTCGAAGCGAGAGAATATTCAAAATCCGTAAATTATTTCCGTAAAGTTATAGAATCCAACGATCCCAAAAACGCCGACAAAAAACACGACGCACTCTACAACCTCGGAATTTCCCATCTCGAAAGCGGAAACTTTAAGGCCGCCGTCGAGACGTTCGGCTCGTATTTGGAGAAATATCCCAACGGGGACGTGGCTTCGGTCTTATTTTACAGGGCGAACGCATACGAGGAACTCGGCCGCAAAGAGGAAGCAAAGAACGATTTCCGCAAAACGCTGGAACTGACTTCCGACCCGGAAGAAAAAAAGGATCTACAACTCAGAATCGACGCATTAAATTAGTATATTTTAATATTCTAAAAATCGAATCCCCCAATCGCGCACGTTCCCCGCGCCGAGCGTCACCAGTTTATCCCCAGGTCGCAAGGAACGTCTTAGGATCGGAATCCCTTCTTCGATTTTTTTCGGAAGAATCTCCGGAGTTGTCCGCATTTCTGCGGCGATCATCTCCGTTTCCACTCCTTCCATCGGGTTCTCTCCCGCGGAATAAATCGGTAGGAGATAAACTTTTTCTCCAAGATCCAAACTGGACGCGAATTCCCGATATAGATTCTGTGTGCGCGTATAACGGTGCGGTTGAAACAGGATAACCGCCCTTCCGTCCTTTTTTAATCCTTCCATAGATCGAATCACCGCTTTGATTTCGGTGGGATGATGACCGTAGTCGTCGTAAACTTCCACCCCGTCCCGATTCCCCAGATACTCCAACCTACGGCTTACGCCGGAATAATCCCCTACGACCGAAACAAGCTGTTCCGTTTTCGAACCAGCCTCCGAAGCGGCCAGAATTCCGGCGAGTGCGTTTTTAAGATAATGTTCCCCGGGATACTTTAAAGAAAACGAATATTCACTTTTTTGAAAATTAAATCGTAGAATTTGACCCTCGATCGTATATGAAACGATTTGGGAGGCCTCGAGGCCGAGAGAGGAAAGAAAAGGATCCGAAGCCGGGTCGGAAGCGGAGGAGAACCCGAGAATTCTGGATCGATCCTTCAGAAGGAGAACCGAATCCCGAATACCGACGTCGTCCAGATTGAGGATCAACCGGTCTCGGGCTTTTTCCATATAACGAGCGAATGCGTTTAACAAATTGGTGCGATTCTGATAATAGTCGAGATGATCCTCGTCCACGTTAGTAAGAATTCTTACCGAAGCGTCGTGATTGTTGAACGTTCCATCCGATTCGTCGGATTCGAAAACCGCCCAAGCACCCTTCCCCCAACGCCCGCCTCTTCCGTTTAAAAAAGCGACCTCTCCGCCCACCATAACGGAAGGAGAAGCCCCGCACCTTTCGAGAAGAAAGGCGGTCATCGCGGTAGTCGTCGTTTTTCCGTGCGAACCCGCGACGGAAATTTGTTTTTTTTCGGACATGACTTCGTGCAACAACGCAGAGCGATGAAGGAGCGGAATCCCCTCGTCCTTAAACTTTTTTACTAGTGGATGCGAATCGAGTCTGATTGCGGACGAATATACGGCAAGGTCGTAATCGTCGGCTTTTAATACGTCGTCTTTTCCGAGGACCTGCGCCCCGTCTTCGATCAACTTAGAGACCGTATCGGAGATTTTACCGTCGTATCCGGAAACCTTCATCCCCTTGCTCAAAAGCAAAAAGGCGAGAGAAGACATTCCGGATCCTCCGATTCCTAAAAAGAACGGCCTCTGATAGGATTCGTACCCCTCTTTCATATCAGTCGAGGGAGAAAAAGTATTTAGCGGTGTCTTTGGACGCGTCCACGTGCGAACACTGAAGCGAGCTGATGGACATGTCGTTTAACAAAGATACGTTATTCGCCATTTGATCCAATATCCGAAAAAGATGTGATTCGTCTTCGTCCTTCTGATCCAACACGATGGCCGCTCCGTTCATTTCGAAATACTTCGCGTTTGCCATCTGATGATCGTCTTTGGCAAACGGATACGGAATCAGGATCATGGGAAGCGCGAACGCCGCACATTCGGACAAGACCCCGGAGCCGGAACGGGCGATCACGAAATTGGCCCATTCGTAGTGTTCCTTCATATTGTCCGAGTAGGATATCAATTCGGCGTCCTTGTCCTTTTTCGTTTTTTGGGAGACTTCCTCGTACAACGCGGTTCCAGTCAGCAAACGGAATCGGAACTGAGTGTTGATCTCTTCGTGGCTCATCAGCCCAAGCACTATGTTGTTGACCTGCCTCGCCCCCTGACTTCCGCCCATGACGAGCACGTTGAACTGCTTTTTCTTTTTCGTGTCGTATTTTTCGGAAAATTTAAGCGACATCTTTGGGATCGTTTTTTTACGGAGCGGATTTCCGAGCACCTGCCAATCGCACGGAATTTTGGAATCCTTAGGCGGAAAACTGAAAGCCGCCTTATCGGCGAACCGAAAGAACAGACGATTCACGTTTCCGGGAACGGTGTTCTGTTCGCAAAGGTAGATCTTTTTTTTAAATAGAATCCCGTAGAGTATCGAGGACACCGTCGAATATCCGCCCATTCCGACGACCGCATCTACTTGCAATTTTTTGAATATATAAAAGGTTCTGAGTATATGATACGCATAACGGAACGGGAACAGAAGAATGTTACTGGAAAGCGGCGGAAGATCGTGCCAAAGGACGGGACAAGGAGCTTGTTCCAAATCGGGATTGTTCCGGTTCCGCTCCAAGGAGAAAAGATATAAGTTTTCGAATCCGATTTTCTCTTTCAAATCGGTTAACACTTCCGCCAAGGCTACTCCGGGAGAAATATGTCCCCCGGTTCCGCCGGCCGCGATTACGATCGATCTCATAGACCTAAGTTTTCCTTTCGGGTAATATTGACAAGAATTCCTAACGAAATCAACACGATGAGGATCGACGACCCTCCGTAACTGACGAAAGGAAGACTGATTCCGGTAATCGGAAAAATTCCGGTGACCACGAACATGTTGATGATGAACTGAGTTCCTAGGACGATCAGGATTCCGGCGCCCAGATAAAAACCGAACGGATCCTGAACTTTTTGGATCAGATAAAAAGAGCGGAATAACAACAATAGGATCAAGGATATAAAAACCATAAATCCTATAAAACCGAAATCCTCTACGAAGGTCGCGAGAACGAAATCCGTGTGGCTGTAGGTTAGATATCGATGCGCGTATCCTGCCGCCAGTTTATTTCCGAACCAACCTCCGTCCAAAAACGCACGAAACGATGTAACCAGCTGATGCCCTTCGTCGAAACGGTAACGATACGGATCCAACCAAACTTCCACCCTTTTCTTACGATAACCGACACGGTCGATAAGAACGTATATGAGCGGGAGCGAAACGATTCCAGCGATCAAAAGATTGCGGAAGGGGAAACCGAACAGAAATATAAATCCTAAAATCACGAAAAGTATTTCCAACGTGGTACCGAACGCGGGTTCGACCAAAATCAATACGATCACGGTCAAAAGCAACGCCGCCGGAAATATTAGCTTTTTGTAATCTGGCGTAGATTCAAGTTTCAGTTTTTGAAACAAGGAAGCGAGATACACGAGCACGGCTACTTTCGCAACCTCGGAAGGTTGCAGCTGATACGGACCGATCGCAATCCATCGATGGAAGTTCCTTCCGTAATAGGTCGAAACCGATTTCCCCACTCCGGGGATGAACACCAAAATCAAAAGTACGATCGCGGCGATCATCCCGAAAGCAGCGAGTTTTTCCAATCTACGATACGGAAACAACGAGAAAAAAAAGAAAAAACAAAGCCCGATACAACTCCAAACGGCCTGTTTTTTCAGAAAATATTCGGAATCCTTAAACTCTCTCCAAGCGGTGATACTCGAAGAGGAATACATCGCACAAAGTCCGGTGAAAAGAAGTACGAAAACGGTCAGGACCAGAAGCGGATCCAAGGAACTTCTTCCGGGAAGCCAAACCTCCCTCCACTTTTTTACGATCCAATCGATCATTGAATTTTCAAAGTGGAAAGGGATATGATCGCAAGGATCACCGCGATGATCCAAAATCGGATGACGATTTTCGTCTCCTTGACTCCGCCCAATTCGAAGTGATGATGTAAAGGCGCCATCTTGAAGATACGTTTTCCCGTCAGTTTAAACGAACCCACTTGTAGAATGACGGATAACGCTTCGGAAACGAAGATCGCTCCGAGAATCAAAAGTAGGATCTCCTTTTTCAGAAGGATCACGATCATTCCCAAGGTCGCGCCCAAAAACAGGGAACCGGTATCGCCCATAAAAACCTGGGCCGGATGCGCGTTAAACCATAGAAAACCGAGGAGCGCACCGGCGAGCGCCGATAAAAAAACCGAATATTCGTGCGCTCCGGGTAGATACGGAATGTTCAGATAATTCGCCACGATCGGCGTACCCGAAAAGTAGGCGATGATTCCCAAAGTAACGACGGCGATCGCGACCGTCCCCGTGGCAAGTCCGTCCAATCCGTCGGTGAGATTTACCGCGTGCGAAGAACCGATGATAACAAGAATCGAAAACGGGATCGCAAAAATTCCCAAAGCCAAAACCGGACCTTTGACGAACGGAAAAAACAAATCCGTCAATTCAAACGGAATTTTTCCGGAATGTCCGACCGGCGTGACACCTGTATGATAAAAAAATAATATACAAAACGCGAACGAAATCAGGATGGAAAGTACGAACTTAGTGCGGGCCCGCATCCCGCCCTTGATCTTTTTGACCGATTTCATATAATCGTCCGCGAAACCCAGGGCGGAAAATAATATCGCAAACACCGTCAATATTACTATATTAGGATTTTTTAAATTTCCCCAGAGTAGGACCGACAACAAAAGGGAACCGATGATCAACAACCCTCCCATCGTGGGGGTTCCTTTTTTCGCTTCGTGCGATTTCGGACCGTCGTCGCGGACGGATTCTCGGAACTTAAGACCGTAGAGAAAATCTATGATTCTTCCTCCGAACCAGAACGTCACGAACATGGAAGTCAAACCCGCCATCAACGCGCGAAAAGTTACGTAACTGAAGATTCTCAGGGAATCCAGATGATTGAAGTACAAGTCGTAAAGATAATAAAACATGAAATAACCCGCCCCGTTTAGAAAAACCGGTATGTTCCTTTTTTTGTATCGGAAAAATTCTAAAAAATACCGAACGCTTTTTGCACTTCTTCCACGTCGCTGAATCTCCGTTTTTCCCTGCCGATGATCTGGTATTCCTCGTGTCCTTTTCCGGCGACGAGAAGACATCCGCCTTCGACCAAAAGTTCCACTCCCCGAAGGATAGCCTTGGCCCGGTCCGCTTCGCGTAACAACGGTCGGAACCCGTTGGAAAAACCCGCTTGAATCTCGTCTAAAATCGATTCGGGTTCCTCCGTCCTCGGGTTGTCCGAGGTCAGTATGACCTCGTCCGAAAGTTCCTCTGCGATACGCGCCATCTTCGGTCGTTTGGTGCGATCCCGATCCCCTCCACATCCGAAAAGTGTGATCAGTTGTTTCGGTTTGGAGTCGCGCACGTTTCGAATGATGTTTTCCAATGCGTCGGGTGTGTGAGCATAATCCACGACGGCCATTCGGGAACGATCCTTGTCGTAGACGATCTGGAAACGGCCCGGAATCTGGGGAACTGTCCGCAAAGAATCGCACATTGCCGTTTCATCGAAACCGAGTCCCCTGCCAGTCAAAAAAGCCAGAGCCGTATTACGCACGTTAAACGAACCGAGAAGATTCGTTTCGATTCCGAAAGACAAATTCCCTTTGAAGACGGAATACGAAGTTCCCTGTAGGGAAAGGGAAACGTTATGCGTTCTCCAATCATCCGCGGAACCGTCTAACGCGTGTATCGTTAGTTCGGGAATTTCTCTACGGATACGATCGAACATCTCCGAACCTCCCGCAGAGGCGCGATCCAAAACCCCGAACGGAGCGCGGGAAAAATCCAAAATTTCGAAAAGACGAAATTTACTTTCGAAGTAGTCGTCCATATCGGGATGAAAGTCTAGATGATCCTGGGTGAGATTGGTGAACACTCCCGCGCGTATCGAAATTCCGTTCATCCTTCCGAGTTTAAGACCGTGCGAACTCGCTTCCATAAAAACGAGATTTATTCCCTCGTCCTTCATCTTCCTTAAAATTTCGTTCAACGACGAGGCGTCGGGTGTAGTATATCCCGTATCGATCAGACTGTCTCCGAACTTCACGCCGATCGTACCGATCAAACCGCAACGTTTTCCCTGGTCTTTGGCGAGGGAATATAAGATATTCGTTAAGGACGTTTTGCCGTTGGTGCCTGTGACCGCGACGATCTCCATTTCCCGGGAAGGATGGCCGGATAAAAAAGAGGCGATCGGTCCTTGGATCCGTTCCGGGTCGTCTCCGTATTCCAGAACCGTTTTGGATTCAGGAACGAGAACGTCGGACCCGGACTTGAGAAGTATTACTGAGGCTTTCGCATTGGAAATAAATTCTTGTTTTCTGGAAGAGGAAGATTCCGGAACGCAGAATAGGTCGTTTACGTTCGTCTGTCTCGAATCGGATCGGACGTAATCGATTTCTACGGAATCAAGAGATACGTTATCCGAAACCCGTACCGGTTTGAGTTCAGGAAATTCACGGAGAAGTTTGGTTAGGTTCGTTTTCATTGTCGTTTTTTTCGGGAGGAAGATTCAACGTTATGATCCTGTCTCCGACGGTGATGGGAAGATAGTTGTACGTTTTGCGGTATAAGGTTTCGATCCTTCTCGCGGAAGTGTAGGTCGCGACTCCGATCTTTAAATCGTCGTTCTTTTTGATCTGTTTGATCTTTTCTCCCGTGGCGATTCCTATCTCCCGGTTCAACCTCGCGACCTGAACGTTCTGCCAAACGTAGAGAAAAAAAAGACTTAAAAAAAGAACCACCTTGCCTAGGTGGAAAAACAAAATTCCCAAATCCCTCCAAACGGGACTGCGAAATAAATCGGACAACGCGGACATGTTCTATTCTTCCTCTTCTTCTTCGAACTCTCGTTTTCCATATTTCTTATCGACCGATTTTGTCTTTCTGAGTACGCGTAATTTTGCGGAACGGGACGCAGGATTCTCCGTCGTCTCCTCTTCGGAAGGTAGAATCGGTTTTTTCGTGAGGAGTTCGAAGCCGTTTTGTTTGGCGTAATCTCGAAATAAATTCTTAACGATACGATCCTCCAAAGAATGAAAGGATATGACCTGCATCACCCCGCCGATCCGGAGTAATTCGAGAAGCGTATTTACTCCCGTTTCCACGTGCGCCAGTTCCTGATTGACTTCGATACGAAGCGCTTGAAAGATCCGAGTCGCGGGATGTCTTCCCGGAGGCCAAAACTTGCGGGGGATGATTTTAGAAATCAGATCGGCGAGATCGGAAGCCGTTGAAAACGGATTTTTTTTTCTGCGCTCCAAAATCGTTTCGACGATCTTTTTGGACCAACGTTCCTCTCCGTACGTGTAAAAGATATGAAGAAGACGATCCTTTGGATAAAGATTAAGAACCTCCGCGGCACTCGGACCGCCGTCCTCGGAAAGTCTCATGTCCAACGGTTCCGCTTCGCGAAAGCTGAATCCCCTTCCGGAATGAAAAAGATGAAACGTGGAGATTCCCAAATCGAGAAGAATCCCCTGCGGTGCCTCCGCGATCCCGTGTTCGTTTAACAAATCAGCGTTTATCTTAGAGAAGTTGGTTTCGATCGGAATCACACGATCCTGAAACCGGGCGAGACGTGCGCAAGCCCTCTGCAACATGACCGGATCACGATCGCAAAGAATCACCTTGGAGCGGGGAAACTCGTTTAAGAAAAGAAAACTGTGTCCGCCTTCTCCGGCTGTTCCGTCCAAAAACAAAACCGGGTCGTCTTTCGAAAAATTCTCCCGAAAGATCCTAAGGATATCGTTGCCTTGGACTGAATAGTGAACCGGTTCCAAACTCTCTCCATTGTTTTACTAAGTTTCCGAGCGGCAAGGAGATTCCGCCGATTCCCGCGCATCGACTCCGGCCCGATGGAGCGGATTAAATCCTTCGGTCGGATTTCGAAGGACAAAAGCCTACGTTTCCGTTTTTTCGTTTTCGAAAGGAACTCGAACGGTTTTCGTTTTTCGGAAGGTTCCCGCGAATCCTTTGACATTCGGCGTTCGAAAAATAATTTAGGGATATGGAAAAACCGGATCCGGATCCTTGGGAAGAACCCAGAAAAAACTTATTTTCCATTCACAAATTGGAATATGCCAGAGGCAAACGCCCCGACGTGGATTGTATCCTCTGCGGAATTTGTAGAAAAGATCCGGAGGTTCCCAATCTAACGGTTTCCGAAACGGAACATACCGTCGTCTCGGTGAACTTATACCCTTATAACCCGGGACATCTCATCATTTTCCCGAAACGTCACGTTCTTTCCTACGAGGAACTTTCCGACGAAGAAGCCCTGGAAATCCACCGAGGAACCGGCAAAGCGATTTCCATCCTGAAAAAACTCTGGAACGTACAAGGATTCAATCTGGGATACAACCTGGGTAAAAACTCGGGCGGCTCCATTCCGCACATACACCAACATATCGTACCCCGGTTTCCCAACGAGGCAGGTTTTTTGGACGTATTAGCGAATTCTAGAATTGTAATATACGAACCTTATGAAATGCAGAAGGAATGGATACGTATCTGGAACGAATTTTCCGGTTCGTAATCGTACAACGGTCGGTTCTACGCCGGACCGGCTTATACGAGCAACGACCGGAAACGATCCCGGGACAAGGAAAGCGCACTTTGAATCAACAAACGCCCGTTATACGACGGGCTTTTTTTGGTAGATCGTATGTCCCAAAAACTTATAACTTTCGGAAATTCCGAAGAGGGTTTCGGAATGGCCGATGATCAAAAGCCCTCGATCCTTTAGAACCCGTTCGAAATTTTCGAATATTTTTTTCTGGGTGGGTTTGTCGAAATAGATGATCACGTTTCTACAAAAGATACAATCCATCTTATCCGGAATCGGATAAGGAGTCTCCAAAAGATTGACCTTTCTGAAATCGATCAAAGCCTTGAGTTCCGGTTTGGCGAGATATTGGATTTCACCCCGCTCGTCCTTTTGTTTGAGAAAATATCTGGTTTTGAGTTTTTCCTCCACCGGCGACAGACGTTCTTCCCGATATTGTCCTTCCCTGGCGGTATTGATCACGTTCGTATCGATATCGGAGGCGTAGATTTTTATGTCCCAACCAGGTTTGAGTCCGAAGTATTCGAGACAGGTGATCGCGATGGTGTACGGCTCCTCTCCCGTCGAACACGCGCTAGACCATATGCGCAGCGTCTTTTTTCCGGTTTTAGCCGCCTTTTCCTCCACGGAGGGGAAAAAAGTCCCCTTTAAAAAATCGAAATGATGGTTCTCCCGATAAAAATCGGTTTTATTCGTGGTGATTCGGTTGATGAGTTCGGTGAGTTCGGCCTCGAAAAACTCCCGGTCTTTCCGCAGTTTTCCTATGTATTCCGAAACGGATTTGAGGCCGAAATTCCTCGCCCTTCCGTTTAACCGGGATTGAACCATGATCTTTTTATGGTCGGCGAGAAAGATTCCCGTTTCCTTATACATTAAGGATTTGATGAATTGAAACTCCTCGTCCGAAATGGCGTTTAAACTGGATTGTAGGTCCGACATATTAGGGTTGTTTTATAAAGGACCGAAAGCTCTGTCAAGAGATACAAGTCGAAGGATTTGTTTTAGACGATCGGAAACGTTTACGGATTCAAGTTCGATTCCGAGAGCGCGAAGGCGATTGGAGAAGCCCACAAGGACGCCGAGGGCGACGGAGGTCACGGCTTCCACTTCCGCAAAATCCAGGACGACGCAGGAAGGATTTTTTTCCAGATGCGAGTTCAGATAATTCCTGAACTCATCGTGATCCATTGCGAAGTCTTTTAGTTTCATGGATACGTAGACTTTCTCGTTGAAAACCATTGAAAAAATTAGACGGTATAAAAAATGGAATTCAACCGTTATATTTCTGAAATCGATGATGGAACCGTTCGACAAAAGGGAAGAAGAGGAGGAAGAGGAATTCTCCGCAAAATTCGAAACCTCGGATCGTCTTTTGCTTGCCTTAGTCCGATCCTTTCTGGACGCGAACGAAATACCGTACTTCGTTTTGGGCGAAGAGTTGTTCTTTTTGGAAGGAGCCGCCGTTCCTGCGGGAAATCATATCGCGGTGTTGTTCATGACGGAAAGGGATTACCCAGCCCTTAAGGAATTCTTGGAAAGAGAAAATCGTTGAAAATAGGAATCGTAAAACATTTAAACGCACGACCTCTTACTTGGGGTTTTGAAACGGACGAAAACCACGAAATAGTTCCCGAAAACCCGGCGGTATTAAAGGATTATCTAATAAACGGAATGATCGATGTCGGTTTAATTTCTTCGATCGAATGTATCCGTAACGCGGAACTTTTGAATTCGTACGAAAGCACCGGGGTTTGTGCGGCCGACAAGGTTCGGTCCATTCTGTTTTTTAAGAACAAACGGGAAGAGTTTCCTCCCCGGTTGATCCTAACGGACAACGGATCCAAAACGAGCGTGTCCTTGGTTCGCGTTCTGATTCACGAAGAAAGCGGAAGTGTTCCCGAGGTGATTCCCACCGATTCGGCGCTCATCCAAGATCGGATCGCCAAGGGAATCGGATCGCATATGCTCTTCGGTGACAACGCGCTTTTGGCGAAGTGGAATCCGAACGACTACGAAGTGCTCGATCTTGCGGAGTGGTGGCACAGGCTCACCGGTTTCGGGTTCATCTTCGCTTTGTGGGCCAGCAAAAAGCCGCTTCTTTTGGAGGAATCCCTGTTTGTCGCTTCTTTGCAATACGGTCTTTCCCATATCGAAGAGATCGTTTCCCACGAGTCCCGTCTTCCGAACGAACTGGTTCGAAGTTATCTCACGCAGGAACTTCATTACAAAGTGACCGAAGAGGACAAAAAGGGTTTCGTCTTATTCGGCGATAAATGCAAAAAATTGAATATTCTTTGATTCGGAGAATATATGGGAGCGGTTTTAAAAAAGGAAGAATTCGATTTTTCTTATTCGTTTCGGGTGCGTTACGCGGAATGCGACGCACAGGGAATCGTATTTAACGCCAATTATCTGACGTATTTCGACGTGGGAATCACGGAATACTTCCGCGCACACGGTCTTCCTTACGGGGAATCGTCCGAAAAACTGGGACTCGATTTCCACGTCGTCCATTGTTCTATCGATTTTAAGTCGCCCGCCCGTTTCGACGATACGGTCGAGGTTTTCGTACGTGGATCCTTTTCGGGTGTGAAGATTTTTTGGGACCTCGCGATTTATCGGGAAAACACCGCCCTCTGTTCCGCTTCGCTCGTTTACGCTTGTGTGGAAATCCGGGGAGGCGGACTCAAACGGGTTCCTCGGGAATTGGCGCAAAACCTCGGTTTAAACGAAGGTTGAGATCGGACGGTTTCAGATCCGTTAGAATATTAGGAAATTCTTTATAAGAATAGTCGAATACTATGATCGCCCCGGAGAAACTGCGGATCCTTCCAATCCCAGACCCGGCTAGGATCCGTATCCACGTCCTTGGGATGACGATTCCAGAGAGAAGGACCGGGATCGACCGATGCGCGCAAATGGACGGTCAGACTCAGGATACAAAGTATAATCCAGATTCTTCGTAACGGAATCGAAGTCCGAAACGAGGAAAAATAATCCTCGTAACCCCTCGCCGCAAACCAGATCCAAAAAGGGATCGTTTCCGTCCATAGACGGGGACCTACCGAATGTCCGCCCCACCAGGAATCGAAACCGGAAATCACGATTACGTGCAAAAGAATCGATAACGAAAGGACCGCGAAGACCGGTCCATTATCTCTTACGGCGGAGAACATTCCGAAAAACGAAAGGATCAAAAATGGAGACCATATAAACAAGCCTCTGGAAGGACTGATCCAATGACCTAAAAACGCCTCCCCAAAGGTGGATAACGTGAAAATTCTTTCTCCGTCCTCCCGGTAATACGGCGGCAACACGGAATCGTATAAACTCCAGTTGAACATTAAAAATACGAGTAAAAACGGAATCGCAGCGAGTAGAAGCCGTAACGAATCCTTCGGCCTGGTTTTTAGTACTCCGAAAAACAAACAGACGGAAACTAGTACGCTCGTCGGACGGATCCACAAGGCAAAGCCGCATAACGCACCGAGGAGAAAGTAATCCTTCTTCGAGCGGAGTTCCCCGGTAAATATTCTTAGTAGGATAGAATTGACGAGCAAAACTCCCGTTTGTTGCCAAAGCGCCCTTCCCGCAGTCGATAAAACGGGCGTACAAAACGCGAATAAAAGCGAGAACATCAAAGCGGTTTTTCGCCCATATCTTCCGCGAAGCGCTCGATACAAAAACGATACCGAGAGAGCGATCCAACCCGCTGCTATAAATCGTTCGGCCTCGGGAAGATGACGGAGGATTTCCCTGGTGCCGTTGATCTGCATCAACAAAAACACTTGAGGAATCGCTAATATGGAAACTCCTACTGGAAAATAATTGTACAGATGTCCGCGGGAGTTACGGATCGCATAACCGGATCTTTCTGCGACGAGATCCGGATATTCGTCCAGATCAAAATTTCCGGTCTTGAGTATGCTGACCGTAGTCGGAACGTTCCAGATCGTATCGGAGACGGGGCTGATGGGAAGCACGAGATCGACGAAAAATACGAGCAGAAAAATCCAGAAAGACGCCGACGTCGTTGAGCGCATAACAGTGGTTAGTAGATGACGGTGATTCTATAATCCCAGGAATTATTTCCGGTTTTTTCTATGGTTTCGGCCAAGGGCAGCCGGTAACTGAGTTTGCCTAAATTGACGTCGCCTCGGTTGGATCTGCATACGGACGCGATCGGAAAATTCACCTTAAAGAGTATGGAACTGGTTCGTAGGAGACGGAGCGTTTCCGAATAGATCTTTTTTTCTCCGTCTTTTTTTAGGGTTTCCGGCGCCCGGCTGATCGAAGGGATTTCGCGTTTGACGTAGATCGTATTTCCTTTTTTTCGAACCTGCACCTTTCCCAACATCGCGTCTTCGATTTGCGAAAGATCCTGAAATTCCACCTTATAATACACTTTCGCCTTTTCCCGAAATAAACCCGGATCCGTTTCCGGTGTTACGATCTTTTGAAACGTATAATCTTTAAGTGAAACGTTTTTGGAAAAAAAGCCCTTGTTCAGCCGACCCAAAATCTCGTCCTTTCTGGTAGGTAGAAATTTGATTAGGGATTCGTCGGAATTCCGACGGGTCGGAACTACGTAGGAAACCTCGAGAGTCCCGGAAAAATCGTGATTGATCGTCACGGTTTCTTCGTAATCGAAACAGTTGGTGAGGCAAAACGCGACGATCGTAAAAAGAAAAACTTTGGAAATTCGGCCGGAAACGAGGCTCATGCATCAAATCTGGGACGAAAAAGGATTCCGTCAACGTAAATCCAAAGCCGTCCTTCCGGGGTCTTTCCCGAGCCTTTTGCACAAAAGAAAGATCGTCTGCCGAGTCCGATTCGTTTTCAAAGATGAATCCGTTTTTGAAAACGTTCGGAAATCGGAGGCGATTTATTTCTCGACGCCTTCTCCGAAATGTTCAGGATTTTAGAAAAGAATCGAATCCATGCAATACGTTCAATCGCTTCGCACGTCGCTTTCTTGGAACGAAATCTGCGAACAGATCGTCCTTACAACGAAAGGAACGGTCGTACAAATTCTCGAAAACGTCGCCGTAATCCAGTCCGAAGAAGTGGAAATCAAACTCGAATATATGCCATTCAATCCTCGACGGGAAACCGATTGTAATCTGCGAACCAGTTTTACCGAATCGAAGGAAGACAAGACTGGAATTCGACTGATAGAATGGCAAAAACTTCTTAGGTCATTGGAAACCCATGTCGGAATTCAATGTATCGATCATTACTATCTACATTCTAAAATTTCTCTGAAACAATTCTGCGCAAAGATCGAAGAGATATTCCGAACGTTCTCCTTTGACTTTGACTTTGAAGACGCGAACGAATGGGCGATCGCTGAAACGGACGATTTCATCCTTTCTATTTCCAAAACCTATCGGAGGAATTCCTTCCACGAATGGAATCCGAAAGAATGTCCGCCCGGGTGCAACTATTCGTTGCGTTGTACCGTAAAGGCGACGGATCGGGAGGATTGGAATCAAACGCTCTACCGAGAGATTTGGTTTCCTCGTTGGAAAGAATTTTTTGTGAAATGTTCCTGCTCGTCCGTCGTTCGTCTTTGGAAAAGCCCGATTCATTCTTAGGAAACCCGTCACCGCTTCGATCCTCCGTCCCAGCGAGAAACGTGGGAACTCCTCAACGCGCGAACGGACCGTACAACTCGGACTGCGGGAACTCTCACAAAAACGGTGCGGGCCGCATCCGCGAAGGGAAAATTTCACAGAGATTGTAGGAACTCCCCGAACTATACCTTCGCGGACCGCGCCGACTCCGGGCTCGCGGATTCCCGCTCGGTCCGAAAGACGATCCCCCAAGAATGATTTCTTCCGGGAAACGAACAAGTTCCGTGCAATCCGGACCAAGCCCTACGTGTCGCTTGCGGAACAATTTGCGGGAACTCCACGGTTCTCCACCGGACTAAGGCAACATTTGCTTCGAAATCCAAACTGTGCGGGAACTCCTGCCTTTCTTGTGGGAAACCGGGAAGTTCCTTTGCTATTCAAACTGTGCGGGAACTCCCCCAAAAACACCGGAAGATCCGTCTCGTGCCCTACTTCGAAATCGGATACGCCTCGTTTCCGTGTTCCAAAATATCCAAACCGGTAATTTCTTCCTCTTCGGAAACGCGCAGACCCAGCGTGTATTTCAGAACCAAAAAGATAATCGAACTAACACCGAACGACCAAACAAACGCGATTCCGATTCCGGAAAGCTGGGTAAAAACGACGCTCCAATCTCCTCCGAAAAAAAGACCGTTCACTCCGCCGAACGCCTCTTGCGCGAACAAACCCGCCGCGAGAGTTCCCCAAGCGCCGCAAACTCCGTGAACCGAAACGGCACCGACGGGATCGTCGATATGAATCCGATCGAAGAACAAAACGCTCAACACCACGAGGATCCCCGCAACGAAACCGATGATCAAAGCGGAGGAAATACTTACGTTCGCACAAGGAGAAGTGATCGCGACGAGTCCCGCCAAAGCGCCGTTTAACGAAAGACCGATATCCGGCTTTTTAAACATGATCCAAGTCACGATCATCGAAGCCAGTGCGCCCGAGACCGCAGCCATGTTGGTCGTAACCGCGATGACCGCGAAGTTTCCGCCGTTGACCGAAGTGGTGGAACCGGGATTGAATCCGAACCAACCGAACCAAAGAATAAAGACGCCTAACGCAGCCATGGACATGTTGTGTCCTAAGATAGGAAAAAGTTTTCCGTCTTGATACTTACCGATCCTCGGCCCTAAAATCAAAGCTCCTGCAAGACCGGCCCAACCGCCTACCGAATGAACCACGGTGGAACCTGCGAAATCGATAAACCCTTGTTGTTCCAAAAAACCTTTGCCCAAACCCCAAAGACCGGCCCAAGCCAAACTTCCGAATACTGGATAAACGAAAGCGGTGATCACAACGGAAAAGATAATGTAAGAAACGAACTTGGTCCGTTCCGCCATCGCCCCCGAAACGATCGTCGCCGCGGTTCCCGCAAAAACCATTTGAAACAGGAAGAACGCGAATCCCCACTTATCCGGAGTTCCGTCCTTAACGATCAATGAATCCGCAAATCCGGGAACCCCGATTCCGAAACCGGGAAACAACTGAGGACCGAACATCACCGAAAAACCTACGAGCCAAAAAAAGACGGATCCCAGACAGAAGTCGATGAAGTTCTTCATCAGAATATTCACAACGTTTTTCGCGCGCGTAAAACCGGCTTCCACGTATGCGAAACCCGCCTGCATAAAAAAGACCATAAACGCCGCGATACAAGTCCAAAGCCAATTGATCTCCGATCGTAACGTAGAAAGTTCGGTACTAACGGCTGTTATAGCCGGATCCGAGACGGGTGAAGTCGTTTCCACGACGGGGGTTTCTTGGGCAAAAATTCCCGAAGCGGCCAGCGAAAGAATTAGGATAAAACACCAACGCATAGTATAACTTAATCTCCTTTATTATTTAAATCATTCCAAACTAAAATCAGACGGCGAGTTTCTCCTCTTCGTCGGAAAGGGAGGAATCCTCCTTTTTGTTATACATCAAGTCCTCCAACTTTTTCAGAGAGATTTTAAGGTATTCGTTCGTAGGAGCGCTTTTAATTCCCTGTTGAAGCACCTTGATCGCCTTCGGGCTTTGATTCTCTTTGAGATAACACCTCGCCAAACGAAGACTAGCCTTGGAATACGTGTGATCGATCGCGAGAGAACGTTTGAGCGAACGTTTCGCCTCGGTCACGTTATCCGTTTCGTAATAAGCTCTACCGATCAGATAATGGATGTAAGCCGAATCTTCTCCGGAAGTTTTGACGAACTTATCCAAAAACTGGATCGCCTTGGGAAAGTTCCTGTCGCGGTAATACATTCTTCCGAGAAGAAGCAGACTGTCCTTGATCGAATCGTCCAAAGAATAAACGTCCAACGCTTTGTCGTAAGCGAGCGAATCGTTCTTTTCCCGAGCCGCGGTTTTGGCAACGTTCATCATCGACTTGGCCTTGTTTAAAAGAGGATTACACTGAAGAGCCAGGATCGAAATATCGTCTCCGTTTTTAGCCGTTCCCTTATAACGTTTGAAACGCGAGATCAACGAATCGACGAGATCTCCGACGTAGATACGATCCCTTTGTTCTTCGAGAGTTTGTTTTTCCTGACGGACCCATTCCAAAAAGCGGGCATTTCCGAGCTCTTGTCGTTCCGGATTTTTCTGTTCCACGATTCCGTCGGAAGTGAGAATGAGAATGTCTCCCGGATGGATGCGGCCGTGTTTCTCTTCGAAGTTGCTTCTGCCGACTTCGAAAATTCCCATAGGAACACCGTGAGAATCCAACTCGTCGATCTCGCCTGTGTCGTTGCGAAAATGAATCAACTTCTGATGCGCTCCGTTTACGTAGGAATACGAGTAGTCTCCGTAGATTCTCAAAATGAACGCTGTGAAATACGTTCCGTCCGGAAGTTGAGGACGGATGGATTCGCCGAGTTCCGCGAGCGTTTCCGTCAGCCCGAGCCCCAACGAAGTACATCTTCTAAATTGATAATGGATGGACATGGTGACGAGAGCCGCAGGAATACCGTGACCGGAAACGTCGGCTATGATGACGGTAACCGCGTTCCCGTGACGCACAACGTCGAAGTAATCCCCCGAAACTTCGGTCATCGGTTCGTAGTATGTTCCGAAGTGGATTCCGTTCCAAGGGGCGATATTCGTATCGATGATCTGACTCTGAACGTTACGCCCCATCTTCATATCGAACTCGAGTTGTTTTAGAACCGCCGCTTCTCTGTGGTTCGCCTCCACAAGACCCTCGATCAGACGGACCGTGGTCAAAGCGAGCGCCAGTTGCGCCGCGAGCGCCTCCAAAATTTCCACGTCGTCTTCGATGTAAAAAAAACTGTGTTCGGATTCCACGGCGATCGTTCCGAGCACTTCGTCCTTGTAAAGAATGGGAACGCACATAACGGAGAGCGTGGATTCTCCCTCGTCCACGTATTCGGGATGATACGCGAGGTTCTGCACCAAAAGGGAATGTTTCGTCTTAAACGTGTGACCGGAATATCCTTCGTTTTCGGTGACGCTTCTGCGGGGAGGAGTCGTCTCCAAAAGATAACGAACCGGCACCAAAAGACCGTCCTTCCAGATACGAAGGGTCGTATTGTCGCATTCGAAAATATCTTTGCAAATGTTAATTACGGAATCGTAAAGTTCCTCGTGTTTATCCACGGAGGAAAATTCCTTACTGATATAAAGAAGAATATCGATCTTATTCTTTTCCGTAAGTCCTCCTACGACCTTGTGACTTCCCCGGAAACTTACGACCTTGCGTTGTCCAAATTTTATATCTATCATATACCGCACTCCAAGGAAAGAATGGAATCCTTGAATTCGCTTCTGTTTACAGAAGTATCTGCAAAAAGCGTACCAGTATAGAAAACGAGGAAAAATCTGTTGTTTTTTTAGAAATAAAGAAGAATTTCGCGACCTACATTTATAAATCGCTTATTTTTTAGGCATGACATAATTCAGTTCTTTTAAGAAACAGGCAATTTTAACCGGCAAATCACCGGCGCCGTTTCGAAAAAAAACGGCGGATTCCCTCGCCCAGTTTCCCCAAAACTCCGACCGAAGAACGAGTCCCGTGTTTTCTAAGAAAGGATTCCACGTATTGGAACACGTCGTCTTCTGCTCGGTCGCCCATCACAAGACAAGCGTGACCGTAGTCGTCGGAAGAACCGCTCGCCTTGGAAACGATTCTGAATTCCTTCTTTTTGGAACCGGCGCGTTCGAAAACAGAACGCACCGAATCCGGAGTGGCGATGACGTCTTTCTCGCCTGCGATAAACAAGGAAGGGGCGGTGATCTTTTGTTGGAGTTTTTCGTAATCGAAAAAACCGTTTAGGGAAACCATCCGTTTGGTTTCGATCCAACGCATAAACTGCTCGGTCACACCGTCCGCGATGTTTTCGATCGCGTTTTTCATGATCTTCTTCACGGTTTTAGGAGAAGTCACCTTAGGGTTGTAGAGAATCTCGTCCACGGGAGTATACAACTCTCCCGCAAGGGGAGCAAGAATGGAAGCGCCGAATTTCAGATCCAACATTTTCCTCGCCCGGGGAAATCTGGAAAGAAGGCCGATGAGGGTGATTCCGATATGATTCAGATTGCCCGGACCGCCTAACGAAACAAAGGCGGCGATATCCTTGACGTCCTCCGCTTCCTGCATGCAAAAATGCGAATATACGATCATCGCACCCATGGAATGTCCGACGTAGGAAACACGATCCGAATTCGCGATCCGTTTCACCTTATCGATCATAGCCGGAACGTCGTATTTCACGATGTCGTCGAAGGTGAAATCCTCGTAACGGGTGGGACTATCGTGATACGAACGACCGCATCCGCGCAGGGAAACCGCGAAAACGTCGTATCCCCGCAACTTGAGATAATACGGAAGGGAATGTCGTTTATCAAGATCCACGACGAATTTATTCGTGGCGATTCCGTGGACCACTAAAACCGGAGCCAGGCGAGGATCGGGCTGGGGCGGAATATGACGATGTAGCGCGAGATTCCAACCGTCTTTGGTCTTGGCGAAGTAAACCTCGTCCGCGATGTCTTCTTGTCCGTACAATTTCCCGATCCAATTCAGAAGAAGTGGGTGAATCAGAAGAATCAAAATCAGAACGCCCGAAAAGATGAACGCGAGGGTCGATGCAAACAGCGCAAACAAAAGAAGAATGAGAAACGTAGTCGCTAAGTAGAAAGGACTTCTACGATTCTTAAGAATGGCGATCACAACGATAAAAATAAACGAAATCGGGAAATGTCAAGGATTAGAAGCTGCTTGCCCGAAAATTCCAAAACGGAAATCTGGTAGAATCCAGGCATACGGATGTCGCAACCGGAATTCAAACTCTACAACTCCCCCAACGGCTGGTATTCGATGGTCGTTCCCTCGCATTGGGTCCATATGGTCATCGAAGGGATCCCCGCTTTTTTCGAAGAGAACGGAAGCGGCGCTTTGCAGGTGTACGCCTTCGAAAACAAGGCGGGCAGCTACGATCTGCACGAAGAACTGCGCCGATATCTGAAAACCCACGAGATCGACTTCGAAGAGGACAAGGTCGCTTCCTTTGAAAACGAGGAAGGCAGCAGAATCATGGCCTGCGAATTCCGGAAAGAGGATCGGTTTTGGATGGTGTATATGATCGCAAACGGAAAACGGATGATCCTGCTTACCTACAACGGAGACGAAATTCCTCCCTCCGCGCTGGTCCGCGATTTGACGACGGTGATCAGCTCGATTCGTTTCGCATAACGGTTTCCCGTGACGGTTTCGTCTAACGCGATGCCGATCCTTGCCTTTTCCAGAGTTGAAATTCCCGATTTTCTGCGGTGGACATCGATAGGATAACGTTCATAAAGTCGAAGTTATCGTATTCCGAGACGATATCGTAGACCCGAGAATAACCTTCGGAACCGTTCGGAATCGAACAACCTCCGTTCTCGCCGATCAAAACCAACCAGATATCCGGTTGGAAAGGACCGGCGTCCGTGTTGATCAGTCGAATCTCGTCGATCTCCTTCCAAAGGATCTCTTCCGTTTTTCGTTTCGGATGTTCCACTCTAACGAATTCATCCGTAAGGGTGACGACAAATTCGTCCTCAGGCTTTCGAAACAGATTCAATTTTTTGAATATAAAATCGAACATACGTTTATCGTATCCTCCGATCGAACGGCCTCCGTCCTTTTAGAAATTCGCGCGGAGTACCGCGGGTTTGAAAAAAAAACGGAATTCGTTCGAACTTCGAAAAACCGAACGTAAAAATCATTCGATGGCAAGGGTTGCGGCGACCGCCTTTTTCCAACGTTGAATTTTTGCGGAGCGTTTGGACGGATCCATCTTCGGGTCGAAGGATTTATAACCTTTTTGTAATGTTTTGAGTTCCTCCAGATCCTTCCAAAAACCCACGGCCAGACCGGCCATATACGCGGCTCCTGTCGCGGTCATATCCGGTTCGGGCGCGCGATCCACGCGAACGTTCGAAAAATCCGCAAGACATTGCAGAAGAATATCGGATTGGGAAACGCCTCCGTCCACCTTGATGTCTTTGATTTTCACTTTCGTATCCTGTTGAATTCCTTCCAGAATTTCGTATAAACTCAGCGAAATTCCTTCGAGAACGGCGCGCGCCACGTGTCTTCTATGAGTGGCGAGAGAAAGACCGATTACCGAAGCCTTGGCTCTCGGATTAAAATACGGAAACCGGGCCCCCGTAGGCGTAGGAATAAAAACTACCCCTTCCGTATCCTCCGCTTGAGCCGCCAATTCGTTAAGAACCTTCGGCGTGTCCGAAAGACCGATTCCCTTACCGAGCCAATCGATCAGAGTTCCCGCAGTCGCGACAAAACCTTCGAGCATATAGGTGGTTTTGCCGTTCAACCTCCAAGCGATCATAGGGAACAGACCTCTTCTCGAGAGTTTGGCTTTGTGGCCCATGTTGATATCGACGAACGCGCCGGAACCTTGGGAAATTTTCACTTCTCCCGGTTCGAAACAACACTGACCGAACAACGCCGCCATCTGATCTCCGATGGAAGCCCGGATCGGAATCGAATGCCCGCCTAAAAATTCGGGAAGGGTGAGGCCGAAATCTCCGTTGCTGTCCTTGACTTCGGGGAACAAATTCATCGGAATTCCGAAAATACCGCAGACCGGTTTGTTCCAGATCAGTTGAAACGGATTGAACATTCCCGTCGCGACCGCGTTGGAAGAATCGGTAAGGTGTTGTTTTCCACCGGTGAGTTTATAGATAAACCAAGTGTCCAAGGTTCCGAAAAGAACCTCCCCTTTTTTGCAGCGTCTTCTGAGATCGGGATTCCGATCCAAAACCCATTTCAAACGGCAGGTTGCGTGATCGGTCGTGAACTTGAGCATAGAAGTGGCGATCATCATCGGGTGATTGGTCAAACGTCCTATGACCGTGGAGACGAGTTGAATGAATCTCCAGATCCAATTTCGATTCATGGCTTCGGAGGTTTTGTGGGAGCGGACGTCGGCCCAACTGATCAACGGAGTGAGCGGTTTTCCGGTCGCCTTTTCCCAAAGGACGAAGGAACCTCGTTGATTACAAATCCCTAATGTGATGATATCTTTGGCGATCTCTTTGCGTTTTTGGATCTTTTTCAAAAGAGAAAGAAGCGCTTTCCAGAGGACTTCCGGATCGTGTTCCAGAGCGCCCGCCTCCGGAATATTCGGAGGAGTTTTTTCGTATTGTCTTTCTACGATTTTTCCCTTACGATCGAGCACGAACGCCCGAATACCGCTTCCTCCGCTGTCGATGGAAAGAACAAACTTACCCTGAGAATTAGCCATTCGAATCTCCGAAAATAAAACCTAAAACCGAAAAAGAAAACGAAGTCGTAGCAAACGACCACGAAGGCTCAATCGAAATCAAAAAATTAGATAATCGAAGACGCCGGATTCTGTCTATGTTTTTCCGACCGGAAAAAAAGAAGAGCCGAGGCAAAAGGACGAAAACAAACCGAATTATAAAAATCAGACTGCGAAAAAATGACATTCAAAATCCAACCCGCCGCAAACAAAAACAAAACGCGGCGGCGGATCGGAATTCGAAAAACGAACCGACGACTACTACGCGAGAATTCCCCGAAGTTGGGAGAGAATCCTTCGGTTGTCGCTTGTATCGATGTCTTTTTGCATTTTATGAAAGATCATCGTTTGGGAACGACGGTCCAGCTTATCCAAAAGAATTCCCAAAAAACCCGGTTCGGAAACGAGGATGAGGCTCAAAAAACGATTCGATTTTCTGGCTTTTGCGATCCGATCACCGATTTGACCGGCAAAGGATTCGGCGACCTTGTGTTTGGGTTCTTGGACGGATTCCGTGTCGAACGCGACTCGTTTCGTTTTAGAACCTCGACCAATCCCGGAGGAATGCGCGGAGAGTTCCCGATTTTTCAATCTGCCTTTCGGATTTTCGATACTTTCCAAAAGTTCCAGCCCGTTGCGAGCGCCCTTGTATTCGTAAATTTTAGCTTCCGAACGATTTGCAACCACGACCCATTTATTCTTCATAAATCAAATCCTCCAAAATCGAATCGACAAGACCGAATACGAATCCCCCGAAACGGAATCGGTCCCGTAAACGGGCTCCGTTGTATACGAAATCGGATCGAACTTCAATTCCTTTTCCAAAAAAGAAACGAAACCGAACGAAGTAAACATAACAAACGTTCCGTTTACGAATACAAATAATGCGGGCGTTCCCCAACGAATGCGCAGCTTTTGAGAAGTCTTTCTCCGAAATTACGTTGGGTCGGGCTGGTCCGGACTTCGCGTTCGCTTCGGCCCCTTCGCCCAAAACGGCTCCGGGTCCGCTTCGCGTCCTTCCCATCCCTAACGCGATCTTTTTCGAACCAAGAAACAATCTCATCGATTCAAAACGCTTCCGCAACACATGCAGTTCGTTTAACAAAGAATGACATCAAAAAACATCAGACTATTTACTTCTATAGTTTGAATTCCATGAATATTATTTCACATAGATCCTTCTTATTTCAAATTATATCGTGAAAGGATTTATACTCTTTCAACCTGTAACGTTTTTACAAAAGCCTAAGTCTTTCGTATTAAATTCTAAACTTCATTTGGAGTAAGAATGAATACAAAGGAACGGGCATTTCGTTTTAAAGAACGATTCAATTTTTTAAAACGAAGAGAGGAAGGAGTAGCTTTCCCGGTCGTCAAAAAAATATTGACCGAAAGCGGAGAAAGCGAAACGGAAAAACAGGAGCGAGTGTGATGGGATTTTTTCCGAACTTGGACATATCGATGTATGGAACGTTTGCGACGGAAGTGTTCAATCGATATATCGAATATTTTTACGCCGTAAGTATTGCGATCAGCTTTTTGACCGGGATTTCCGGATTATATAAAGCGAAAAAAGATCGTTTGAATTTGGTACGGGCCATTTTTCTACTGAGTATTTCCTTTTGTTTATTGGGACAAGGGAAGGCGCTGTTTTACCTAACGCAAGGCAACGGGCTTTTAGACGAAGAACGAAGACTTTTCTTTTCGTATTTTATCGGATCCGCAATCTGCGCTTGCCTCACGACCGCCGTATATTCGTCGTATCTTCTCGGAATCATCCAGGATCCGTTGAAACTTTCTCTTTGGGGATTTTTAGGATTTCCGATTCTTTACTGCGTTTCCCAATTTATAGACAACTTATATACGATTACATATGTCGGCAAATCCGTCGTGTTACTGATTCAAATCAGCGCCGGAATCACCTCGTTTCGTTATATCCGTAAGAATCGGATGCGACCGATTTACTACAACTATCCGATTCTCAACGTCACGGTTTGTATTTCGATTCTTTGTCATACGATCGGACTTTGGATCGGTTTCCTTCCGTTGGTCATCGGATCCGCGATCGTTCCTGCGTTTCTTGTGGTTTATTTTTTCATTCTCGAATACAACCATCCCGAATTTTGGAGAAAGATAGAAAACGCGGAGCTGAACAACACGGAGTCTGTTTTGACGGAATTACTACTCATCGAAGACGGATCCTCCTTGTCGGTGGAAGAAACGGAAGCGGGTTTGAGTTCCTACATTCCGAGAAATTTGATCGAGGGTTTGGATCTCAGTCGGATCGAAACCAAAATCGAAAAGTTCGTGGAAGACAGAGAGTATTTGGACGAAGATCTGCGTTTATCCGACTTTGCGGCGTATCTGGGAATTTCCCTTCATCAGGCTTCGTATTATTTGAACAATTACAAGAAATCGAGCTTCACCGATTTTCTCAATTTTCATCGTTTGGAGGAATCGAAACGGATGTTCCTGGAAAAACCGGCAATGAATCTTTTAGAAATCGCCTTAGCCAGCGGATTCAATTCTCCTTCTTCCTTTCGTAGGGCTTGTATCAAATTTGCGGGTAAATCTCCGAAAGAATTCAGAAGTTCTTTGTTTAAGGAAAAAATCGCCCAGGAAATCGAGACGCCGATTTCTCCGGTTTCCTATACTGGTTTGGAACTGCAAACCAATCGATAGATAATCGTTTCAAATCGGGTATGAGCCCGTAAAACCCGTCGCCTTTTTTCGCGCGACGGGTTTCCTTCTCTAACACCGCAGAACCATCCGCGTTTTTTAGGTGTTCCTACAATTCGTTTCGTTTTAACCTACTTTGATCGGCATTCGGATCCGCGGGAGTTCCCGCACTTGTTTCCTAACAAAACAAAACGTCGCTTGAATTTCAGTCCGATACAAAAATCGAAAACTTCGAAATCCTTCAGCGGGAACAACTCATCCGATTTCGAAGAATGGAACACTCTTTCCTTTTTTTTCCGACCGTCAAAAAGCCTTCGGCGCTTTCTCCGTCTTCGAGAAAACGACCGCTAAAAATCGCTCCGCTGGAAAAACGGTAGGTCCCCGGCCCGTATTTTTTGTCAAAACGAAACCCACCGGAAAAACGATCCCCATCCTTATATTGGATACTACCGAAACCGTGTCTTTGTTCGTTCTTAAAACTTCCCGAATAGACTTCGCCCGAATCGTAGACGAAAATACCGTTTCCGTTGTTGCAGTTTCCCGATTTACATCCCGGAGGAGATCCTACATAGGAATTCAAGGATTTGTTTTCTTTTTTCGGTCGAACGTTCTCCGAAGAAGCGACCACCTCTTCCTGCGCGGATTCCGGTTCGACGTATTTTTTCGGCTGACCGAACGCATCTTCCTGGAAGAATTTCCTCTCTTTGATATCCGGTTCCAGATCGAGATCGTTCTTTTTCACGGAGGATTTTTTATGAGCCTCTGACGGCTTGGAAATTTCCTTATTTTTTTTGCCGCAGCCGATCAAAAGCGAACAAAGTAAGATCGCAATCGTTGTTCGATAGATTTGGGAAAGGACCATGTCCATCCTCCACGTTCGAAGTCCTTTCTATAACTATCGGATTTTTAGGAATTCTTCTTCAATTCAATGACGCTGATTTCGGAAGGCGCTCCCAAACGTAAGGGCGGCCCCCAATATCCGGTTCCCCGACTTACGTAAATCCAAGTGGACTTATGTCTATGCAAACCCGCGACGAACTTCTGCGCGAGATAAATGAGAAAATTTCCCGGAAAATACTGCCCCCCGTGCGTATGTCCCGAAAGTTGAAGATCGAAACCGGCCTCCGCACTTTCGAACACGCTGTTGGGTTGATGAGCCAGTAATACCTTATAATCGGAATGTTCCCCGCCTTGGATGGCCTTATGCGGATCCGTTTTGTGTTCCGGAAGAATGGAACCCGCTTTTAGATCCGTAACACCAGCTAACGTCAGTTTGGCGGAACCGTGTTCCAAAATCCGGTTTTCGTTTAACAAAACTTCGATCCCGTGACCTTCCAACTCCCGAATCCAGGAAAGAACCCCCGAATAATACTCGTGGTTGCCCGTAACGAAAAAAGTCCCGTGTTTGGATTTCAGATCGGCCAACGGCGTGATATGGTGTTTGAGTTTGTTCACCGGTCCGTCCACAAGATCGCCCGTGATGGCGACCAAATCCGGCTTTAATTCGTTCACCGTCTTTACCACGGACTCTAAAAAACCCTTTTTGATGGTCGGTCCGATATGGATGTCGGAGATCTGAACGATTCTAAATCCTTCCAAGGAAGAATGTAAATTCTCTCCCGGCACCGTCACCGGAAGTATCTTCAACTTACGATGCGCTTGGTAAAAACCGATTCCTGTCAGACCGCCGGCCAGACCTAAAACGGAAACGCTCAAAATACGATTGAGAAATTCCCTTCTTCCGAAAAAAGAAACGGCCCCGTCGGAAGTCGAACCGGGAAGAACGCTTACGATTCCGTTTACGGAAGCGGTCGTTATGTCCTTCAACAAAACCAGACTGAAGAGGATCGTAAAAAATCCCAAGCCGGTAAACGCGAGATACGAGAACGCGGTCTGAATTTTTTCCCGATCTGAGGTAAGACTGATATAATAACTGATCGGAATACTCAGCGTGAACAAAACGATCAGGATCCAAGCCAACCGGGACGTCCAACCCTGCGCCCCCAGACCGTCGATCAAACGAAAGCCGGTATACGTATAACCTAACCCGATGATCAAAGTGAACACTCCGAGAAATATGAGAAAGCGGGAGATTTGATTTTCCATTACTTTAATAAGACCGTAAAAAACGATCGAAGTTTCTATTCGGATTAAATTCCGGAGTCCTTAGGAAAAACGCATTCGTATTTTCATCAAGTCGAATATTCCCAAACCCTTGACGAACCTTCCGATTTTCGTAGCATTGACAGAAAGTTCCATGGTTCCGGTCGATTTAGAATTTCAAAAACTGAAAAGTATCCTCAATACGAGTACGATCTTAAACGCAAATTTAGATCTCTATCAGCTTTTGCCTTTGATCATGTTGTATTCCAAAGATCTGTTGGAAGCGGAGGCGAGTTCCCTGTTTCTTCTCGACGAAACCGGAGAATTTTTGTACTGCGAGGTGGCCTTAGGAGAAAAAGGGGAAATCATCCAGAAATACGGACGTCTCGATGTGGGCCAAGGAATCGCGGGTTGGGTCGCAAAGGAAAAAAAGCCCATCATCCTGGAGGACGCGTATTCCGATCCAAGATTCAACCAGGCCTGGGATCAAAAAACCGGTTACAGAACCCGCTCCTTGGTATGTGTGCCGTTGTTCGTAGAAGACAAAATCATCGGGACTTTAGAAATCCTGAATAAAACCCGGGAACGTTCCTTTGATTCCTCGGATCTGCATTATCTCACTTCCCTTTCCGAAGTCGCGGCCATCGCGATCCAAAACGCGAAGATCCACGACAATCTCAAAAAGAGAATCCTGGAACTTTCGCTTCTCTACGAGTTCGAAAAATTGATCGTGTCCGAAAAAAGCATTCACGAACTGGGAAGTTGGGTTTTGGAAAAGATCCTTGCGTTTTTGGAAGCGAAAACCGGAACGATCTACCTCGCGGATCATACGAATCGATCGCTTCGTATTTTAGCCGCCAAGGGAATTCCCAAAGAGGCTTTGCATTCTATCGTGGTTCCGTTCGGGGAAGGGATCGCCGGCTGGGTCGCCGTGGAGAGAAAAAATCTTCTGATTCAAAATCTCGAAGAAGACAAACGATACGATCAAAACGCGAAGTATAAGTTCGAGGCGAATTCCCTCATCTCTTCCCCTTTGCTTTATAGGGACGAACTTTTAGGAGTCATCAGCGTTAACAGTAAGAATTCGGGATTCGCATTCCATCAAAACGATCTCGAAATGTTGGGGGCGATCGCCAATCGACTTTCCGTAACGATCAAAAACGCCGATCTTTTCCACAGAGTCGTGGACAGCGATCGGGAATTACAAAGGGCCCGCGAAGTGATGTCCAAGGTCATACCGACGGCGATTCCGTATATCAAAGATTTGGAAATCGGTGCGGAACATATTCCTTATTCGAACGTCGGCGGCGATTTTTACGGAGTATTTAAACTCGATACGGAACGAACCGGGTTTTTGATCGCCGACGTTTCCGGACACGGGCTTTCCGCTTCCGTGATCGCTGCTGTGATTAATACGATCGTATCCACCTTCGACAAGGAAACCCTTTCCAGTCCTTCTAAATTTTTTACCGGACTCAACCACGCGTTGAACAATAAAATGGCGGGAAATTTCGTGACCGCTTTTTATTGCGTAATCGATACGGCAAAAAATTCGATTCTTTATTCGAACGCGGGACACAATCATCCTTTGTTGTTTAAGAGATCGACCGAAACGATCATTCCTCTTGAGACGAAGGGAAAACTGATCGGGGTGATTCCGGATCTGTTTTTCGAGGAGAACACAGGTTCTTTCCAGAGTGGGGATCGTCTCGTATTGTATACGGACGGGATTTCGGAACATTCTTCCGAGGATCGATCCAGAAGATACAGCGAAGAAGCCATATCGTTGTCCGTCCGCAAATCCATATCCAAAACCTGCAAGGAAGCAGCCGCACAGATCGTAGGGGATTGTGTCGAATACTGCAACCGGCCGAAATTCGACGACGACGTGACGCTCCTCGTGGTGGATCGCAAATAAAAAGTTTTTCTAATTTAGAATTTACGAATATACTAGTTTTTTAAAACATCACCGTTCCCGGACTAACTTAGTTCGTTTAAAATCGAAATCCGCATACGATCTAAGGATGGATTTTTTAATCCGAAGTCTCTAACGTTAGATTGAACGCTTATTATATAATGTTTCGAATAAAATAAAATTCGCAAGGTTTTTGCGAACAAGTCGGCGTCTAACTAGATGAAATAAGGAGGGTTCACCATGAATGCAATCACGATCTTTGCGCTTGCGTTGTTGGCAGTTCCTGTTTTTGCCCGTTTTGCTCGGGTGACGAAAGAGGCGATGGGTAGATATCACCTGGTCGGCTTGGGTGGTTTGTTTTTGATTTTGGGAGAAGCGACCCGAATGACGGCGGATAAAATTTCGCCCATTGCAGCGCTCCTTCCGGTCATCGACATCGTCACTGCGATCTTGGCTTATGCGGGAGTTCTTTTCGGGACGCTGTGGTTATCAGTGTATTACATTAAACACCCGAATGAAATTTGAAAATTCATTAAATCAGGTTCAAAAAGGCGGGTTCTTCCCCGCCTTTTTTGTGTACGGAGGTCCGACCTTGTTTTCGATGGTTTTTGTGCCAAGGATTGTGGGAACTCCCCGCCTGAACTTCGAAGAGATGGAGCGAGCGGAGAAAAAATTTTAAGAGAATCGGTAGGAACACCTAAAAACGAATCGATCACGGCACAAAATCCCGATTCCTTGGAAAAGCGAATGAATGCGGGAACTCTCACACGGATCGAAACGATTCTTCCAAAAACTTCGGCAAAACTACCGAAAGATTTTTAAGCCAAACGAATGTGGGAACTCCCTCGTTTTACCAAAAGAATCTCGATGAACTCCGAAAATGCGGGAACTCCCCCGGAAATATCAAAAACGAAACAAAGGATACAAAAGCCATGAACGAAAAACGTCCGCTCACTCATTCGATACTCTATGCCGCAGATCCTCTTTGCCCTTGGTGTTACGGTTTTTATCCGGTCTTTCGAAAAATCCAGGAAACGTATTCCGACAAGATACGATTTTCCCTGAGCCTGGGCGGATTGAGATTCGGAAAAACGGCGGAACCGCTAACGCGGGAACTTGCAAAAATACTAAAATACGAATGGAAGGACGCGGAAACCGTAACCAAACAGCCGTTCCATTCCGAAATCCTGAACCGAAACGACATACTCTACGACTCGTTTAATGCGTGTAAGGCGACGATTTCCGTTCAAAAAATATCGCCCGAAAAAACTTTCGAATATCTCGGAGAAACCTCTAAATCTTTCTTTTACGAAAATCGAAACCCCGGGGAATACGAAACCTTCCTGACCGTCGCGCAAAAGGTCGGCATCGATCCAGATCGATTTCAAAAGACGTACGAAGACAAGGACACGGAATCGGAAACTTGGGCGGATTTTTATTACGGATTTTCGGCGGGGATCAGCGCGTTTCCTACATTCATTTTTTCTGATGGAGTGGAAAGCGGCGTATTGATTCGAGGATACCACACATACGAACAGACGGATTCGATTCTAAAGGATTATTTCCGATCCGTTCGCGTATAGGAAAGATTCAATCGTTTCTTTCTCGTTTACTTTTTGACTTCGATTCCCTGGATTCCGTTTTGCCGACGTAATTGGCGAGAACCAAAAGGATTCCTCCTAAGAACGCCGACCAAAAACCCGGAACGGACAAAGCTCCGGGAAACCAATCTCCGATGATCAAAATCACCCAAGCGTTAATGATCAAACCGATCAAACCCAAACTAAGATAATAAAAGACGATTCCGATCCCGAGAGTCATCACGATCAACACGAGACGCAAGGCCGCATTAATCACTACGAAAGCGATCACGACCGTCACCGAATGAAACCAACCTCCTACGACGTGAAAGTCCGGATGAATCAGAGGAAAAACGAACTCGACGACGAGCGACATTAGAATTAAGGAAAATAAAAAATGAATCATAAAACTTCCGCGTTAAACGTAAACATCGACGTTCTTACCGATCGAAGGAGGAGGTGATCCCGGAGGGACAACCTCGGAATCCGCCGATTCTACCCGATTATCCTGCTCTGCAGTGATTTCTCTCGGAGAAGAACCGGTGGAAACCGGCGCGATGGAATCCGAAAAAAGGATCTGCCTCGATCCGACCGCCATGTAGGACATATCCTCCTCCTTAGATAAGAATTTTCTTTCAGGGAGATATTGTATAAAAGCCCGTCCCGAGTTCCAAGGAAAAATGCGCCGGACTTGGAAAAAACTTTCCAGAAACGGACGAGGATCACAACCTGAACGGGAAAGCTCCGAAAAAAAACTTCTTCTTTATGAATCTTCAACAAGCACTCGAACAAGTGAAAACCGGAAATCTTCCGGAAGCCAAAAAGGCCCTTCTAAAATATCTGCAAGAAAATCCGGACGATCCGGTCGGAAATTATCACCTCGGAATGTGTTTTTCCCATTTGAACGAATTGGATTCGGCCGAGGAAAAATTTCTCAAAGCGATCGAGTTAAACGAAACCTTCGTCGCCGCGAGAATCGGTCTCGGGGTTTTATACGCGAAAAAAAAGGACAAACCGAAAGCGGAAATCCAATTCAGCAAAGCGCTCGAAATCGACGAGAATCACTCCGGTGCAAAAAAGAATCTTGCTTCCCTTTATACCGGAACCGGCAACTACGACAAGGCTCTCGCTTTGTATTTTTCCGTTCCGGAACGGGAACGCTCCGATATAGTTTCCTTATATGCGATCTCTTATTGTCTATTAAAATTGGATCGTCTTTCGGAAGCGCGGCAAACGTTCCAAACGCTGGAATCGCTGCCCGTTCCTGAAACGATGAAAAAAGATATTTCCGAACTGAAAAACCTCATCGAGGAAAAAAACATCGAGTCCGAGGGAATTTGGACCTTGCTCAAAAAACCGGATTCTACCCAAACCTAAGAGATCGGATCGTCCTTTTTCCTTGGAAACGATTTCCTTTCTAAAACGAATTCAAAAATTTCTTGTATTTTTCGCGATCGTTCCGCAGTCTGAATTTATATGTTACACAATATTCTACTCGGTCTCAATCTTGTTGAGCTTCTTCTCCTTCTTAGTTAGGGGGAGCCGGTAGAGTTGTAAAAAAATGACGAGCCTGCTCCTCCCGGAGCGGGCTTTTTTGTTTTCGGAATTCCTCCTCCGAAAACCCGCTCCTCGAACCGACGGCTCAAGGAGAATACATGGACCAAACAGAAAACCCCGAACACACGATCGCGGCGAAAAACGTCTTCACGAATCAAAAGGAAGTTCAGACCTTTTCTGAAATTCTGCAGAACCCTCTTCCTAAACACGCTCCCTTCTTTATGGACGTCACGTTGCGCGACGGAAATCAGGCTCTTCGCAAACCTTGGAATTTGGATCAGAAGGAAACCGTATTTAAGCAACTTCTAAAGTTAGGAGTTCAGGGAATCGAAGTGGGATTCGCCTCTTCCAACGATCAGGAATTCGAAGCGTGCAGCCGTCTCGCTTCGATAGCCCCCGAAAACGTGGTGATCTCTTCGTTGTCGCGCGCCGTGGAAAAGGAGATCGATATTTCCTGGAAGGCGATCCGGAACGCTCCCAAACCGAGAATCCACATCGTGTATCCCATATCCGCCTTTACGATTCAAAACGTATTAAAAACGACTCCGGAAAACGTTCTGCAAAAAATTTCCGAATCGGTCGCCTATGCGAAAAGTCTTGTGGGAGACCGCGGAGAAGTCCAGTTTTCCGGAGAACATTTCGGCGACGCTCTGGAGAATTTGGACTTCGCGGTGGAAGCGTTCCGCACCGCGTTGAATTACGGAGCCGATGTAGTCAATCTTCCGAATACGGTAGAACGTTATCGGCCTTGGTTGTTCGTTTCGATGGTCCGCGCGGTCACGAACGCGCTACCCAAAGACACGAAAATTTCCATTCATACGCATAACGATTTGGGAATGGCAACGGCGACCACGGTGGAATCCTATTTTTCCGGAGCGATCCAACTCGAAACCGCCTTAAACGGGTTAGGCGAACGAGCGGGAAACACGAACACGTTCGAAGTCGCCGTGGCGCTCCATAATTGCGGAGTGGAAGTTCCGCTTGATCTTTCGGCGATCTACGAAACTTCCCGTCTGGTTTCTTATTTATCCGAAGTTCCGATCTACGAAAAAGCTCCTTTGATCGGTGAGGACGTGATTTCCCACCGCTCCGGGATTCATCAGGACGGGGTCGCCAAAACGAGACATTTACGGAAAGGCGCCTATCGCGCGTTCGATGCCGCTTTGATCGGAAGGCCGGAAGGAGATAGGATCGAATTTACGAGCCAGTCAGGAAAAAGCGCGGTCTTCTGTATACTTAGGGACGCGGGCGAGGAAATCAGTCTCGAACAAGCGGGAAGGTTGCAACCGGTTTTAAAAAAGATCTCCGAAGAATCAGGCAAAGGCGGACTTTCCCTGAACGAAATCATGACCGAGTGGAATAAGTTGAAGGCTATCGCGCACGAATCCGTCTCCGAATAGACGGATTCGTATCCGCAAAAAACGTTTATGAGCGATTCATAATACCGTAAAATAGAATCCCGTAAATCGTTCGCAAAACCGTTTCGTTCGAAGTTTCCCGAGGAAGTTCGGCGGAAACCAAAACCGCCTCGAGAGAACGATCCAAAAGCGAAGCGAAGATTCTCGGATCTATGTCCGAACGAAAACGGCCTTTTTCGATTCCCTCGGAGAAAAGCTCCAGGATCCGTTCGTATATCTTTCCCGAGCCGGAAAAGGGAATCGTCCGAAACAGTTCGGGTTCTCTGAGATTTATCTCGGAATAAACGCGCGAAAACCCGGGAGGGAATTCTCGCGCCTTGAATTCTCCGATCGTCCGGATTTTTTCCAAAACGTCCGAAGTTTCGTCTCGGAAAGTTTCCTCCACCTTTTGTACGATCCGACCGTTCTTATCCCGGATCATCTCCGAAAAAAGATGAGCTTTGTTTTCGAAATGTTTGTAAAGGGTTTTACGGGACATACGCAACGTTCTTGCGATTTCTTCCATTCGAGTTTTAGAATATCCGTATTCCAGAAACAATTCTTCCGCCCGTTTCAGTATTTTTTCCCTCGTTCCGACGATCGTCGAAACATCTTGATTTATTACATTATACATATTGAATATACCTTGGATCTAAGTTCATAAATCCGGATTAGGAGAACGTTTTCTGACGAATTCGTTGATCTTCTCTATGTATGAAAACGCGGCCGGAACGACCAACAAAGTCAGAATCGTGGAGGAAATGAGACCGCCGATAATCGCGATTCCCATACTCGTCCTCTGTTTGGAGGCTTCGTTTAATCCTATAGCGATGGGAAGCATACCCGCTATCAGAGCGAAGGAAGTCATCAGAATCGGACGGAGACGTTCCCTTCCCGCTTCTATGATAGCCTCCTTCATTTCGAATCCTTTTTCCAAAAGCTGATTGGTAAAATCCACGAGCAAAATCGAATTTTTCGTGGCGACACCGATCAACATGATCAAACCGATCATCGAAAAAATATCCAAAGACTTACGCGTGATAAAAAGCGCGATAAAGGCGCCGGAAAGCGCGAGCGGAAACACGAGCATGATCGCGAACGGAGTAACGAAGGATTCGTAAAGAGAAGCGAGCACCATGTAGATGAAGAGAACGCCGAGTCCCATCGCGATCGCCATCGAAACTCCCATTTCCTGAAAGCTCTCCGCTTGTCCGAGATAACTGATTTTAATTCCCGGTGGTAGCGGAGCTTCGTTTTGTGTAAAAGCGGCGATTTCCTGCATCGCCCCTCCCATCCCCGGACCTCCCGGAGCGACGTCGGCATAAATTTCCACGGACTTGTTTCGATTCAATCTGCTGATACTCGCAAGACCAATCGTCTCCTCCGCCCTCGCCACGTTCTGGATCGGAATCATCCGATTGTTGAAGTTCGGCACGAAAGAATGATAAAAATTCTCCTTTAAGTCGCGTTGTTCCTCTTTCAATCGAACTCGAATGTCGTATTCGATTCCGTTTTCACGATATACGGCGGGAACGGTTCCTTCCACCAAGGTTCTGAGTTCGCCTCCGATGACGGTTCCTAAAACCCCGAGTTGCACTTCTTTTTCGCGATCCGGAACGATCCTAAACTCCGGAGCTCCGCTCCGATAACTCGTATCGACGTCGAGAAGCGCTTTGGATTCGCGGAGTTTTCGATATAAAAGATCGGCGTATTGTTCTACGATTTTTCCGTTACTTCCGCTTACGACTAACGTGAACGGTCTTTGACCGCCTCCGACGTTGTCTATATCCTTCACGATCGGAGTTGCGTACGCAAACCCGGCGAGTTCGGAACGTAACTTGTCCTTAAATTCGCTCGTATTGATTTTTCTTTGTTTGGACGGAACCATCTCGACGAACATCGTCGCCGATCGGTTGTTGTTCGACATTCCCACGAGTTTGGTTTCCGGATGAGCGGCGATCAAAGACGAGACACGTTGTGCGACATCGGCCATTCCGCCCACGGTGGTTCCCGGAGGCATACTCAAGGTCACCTGGAATTTTCCCTGATCCTGAGCCGGAAGAAACGTTTTCGGAATAAACTTAGTTAGAACCAAACTCACCGCAAAAACGAAAATGGCGAGGGAAAGGATTAGAATGGGCCAATTCAAGGTGAAACGCAAGACGGAAGCGTATAGGTTCTCCAAGAGCGTCTGAAACGAATTGAATCCCGCCAGAATTACGTCGAGGCATTTTTCCATTATTCGAAATAAAAACCGGATCGGCATCCAAAGAAGTTTTAAAATCACGGATACGAGCGTTAGGAACCCCGATTTTTTTTCGAAATTAGAATTCGAACGCGCCGAAGAATCCGTCTTCGGTTCGTTATGCGGACTTCCCGAAGAATGAGAGACCGCCCCTCCGAAATACGCGGACATCATGGGAGCGATCGTAAGGGCATCGTATAAAGAAATCAAAAGCGCGAAACATACGGTTAATCCGAATTCGCGCAGAAACTGCCCGACGATTCCGCTGATAAAAGCGATCGGCATAAAGACGGCGATTACGGTCATCGTAGTCGCAACGACGGCTAACGTTACCTCTTTCGTTCCTTCGATCGCGGCTTCCCGCGCAGTTTTTCCCATTTCCCTATGGCGAAAGATGTTTTCGCGAACGACGATTGCGTCGTCGATGAGTAGACCGACTGCGAGACTGAGCGCCAACAAAGTCATAACGTTGACCGTAAAACCGGCGAGTTGCATTAGAATAAAGGCGCCCAACAAAGAGTTGGGAAGAGCCAAGCCGGTAATGATCGTCGATCGAACACTTCCTAAAAACAATAGTACCACCACGATCGTCAGTGCGATACCTATGATAATCGTTTCGTTCACGTCGTAGATATTATCTTCGATCTGGGTCGAATTATCGCTCGCGATCTCCAAGGACGGCGTTCCTTGTCTTTTTTTAAGTTCGAGGTTCATGTTCGAAACGCGTTTACGAACTTCTTTAGCGACGGCGACCGTATTGGCTCCGGATTGTTTGTAAACGTAAAGAAAGACCGCCTTTTTACCGTTATAGTAGGCCCTGGTGGTTTCATCTTCGAGAGTATCGTAAACCTCTCCCAGCTGACCTATTTTAACCGGTACTTCGTTGCCAAAAAGGGAAATAGGCGTATCCCTAATTTCCTGCGGGGAACTGAATTCGTTGATGGTCCTGTAAACGAGTTCCTGATCTCGTTTACTCACTTTTCCCGCAGGAATATTCGTTCCTCCGGATGCGAGTCGATTGGAAACGATCGAAGCGGATATCATATGTTCCTTTAATTTATTTCGATCTAATGCGACATGAATCTCCCGCTTTCTACCGCCGAAGATGGTGATATTCCCTACGTCCTTAACAGTGAGCAATCCTTGTTTGATTTCTTCGTTTGCGATATCGAAAAGACCCGCTTCGGAAAGATCGGCGCGCAAAGACAAAACCAGAATCGGTTGATCGGAAGGATCCACTCTTCGGATGATCGGTTCTTTGGAATCCTTGGGAAGTTTCGGTTTTGCGGAAGAGACTTTATCACGAACTTGTTGTTCGGCGTATTTTACGTCCGTCTCTAGAGTGAATTCGACTATGACGGTCCCGAATCCTTCGTTACAATTCGATTTGACGCGTTTAACACCGGATATCGTGGACATTTCGTCTTCGATAGGTTTGGCGATTAGGGTTTCGATTTCGTTTGGAGAAGCGCCCGGATACGGAACGGTGACGGTCACAACGGGAATGGAAACGTTCGGGAAAAGATCAACCCCTAGTTTGTTTAAGGAAAGATATCCCGTCACAAGAATGATCAAAACCGTACACGTTATGAAAATCGGTCGTTTGATCGATATTTCTGCGAAGTTCATCTTCGTATTTCTCCTTCTGATTCAAAGTTTATTCCTCATGGGGAATTCCATCAGAAGGGAACACATTCTATTTTTTATACGTCATCGAGAGAAGGCGTATTTTCTTTTTATATTGTATCGTATCGAACGAATTGAAATCGTTCACTTTAGAAAATGAACATATTTAAATTTTCTAAAGTACTATCACGACTCAAGAACAGGAAGAACGATTCAGCGGAAATCACCGCAAAGCAATCCGTTCTCTTTCTTGAGAGTTTCATTTTTTCAATCCCGTATCTTCCGTCAAGGTCATTGAGGCTTTTGGTAGATTCTATTTTATTTTTTCGAATTTCGTTGCTTAGAATGGAATAAAGGAAACGATTTTATATAGGTTTGTATTCTTTTGTGAGGAGAGATTTGGTTTTGGTGGGGAGTTCCCGCAAATTCTCCCTGGAACGACGGGGGGTTGGGCTTTATTTCGAAAGGCAAATCGACATCTTCATGGCGATCCTCCCTGAACGCAACGAATCACACCAATGCTAGTTTTCGAAGTATTTTGATTCGCGATTCCGGAAGAAAAATCCACGCTCCAAGCCGTCGAAGGATCTAAAGAATTGCTGGAACTACTCCAAAATGGAAGCGAAGTTAATGTCTGTCCCGGAAATATCCATTTCCGAATCGTCGGCACTTCAAAGTCTCCGTCTCCTCCGGCGCAACCATTCGTACTCGTTGAATTTGCAACATCGACCCCGTTGGAACAATACACAAGAGACTTTAATTCCGTAACCGTAGGAACTCTCCACCCCGTTCCACCGATGTAATTAGAAGAACTATTTTGACAATCGCTGAACGCCTGTCCCGAAGTTAATTTTCCCCCAGAAACCGAGCCGTTGCATTGGTTATCAGGACTTGAGCAATAAACTTCAAAGTATGCTCCGAACGTGCATTCATTTTGTGTCTGGTCGTATAATTCTCCGTAGGAACATCGCATCCAGCGCAGCCCCGTCCACGGAAAAAGAACAGTATCACCCTGGAGGATGGGAGTTCCCGCAAAAATCAACAAGGACGTCCAAGAAGAATCCTCATACGATTCGACAGTAACCGCCTCCTTAAAATAAGGATTGAGATAACAACCGAAGTTAAAAGACGTCAGACAAAAAATCGTAACTATAGAAAGATAAAAAATGAATCGAGACATATTCAATTTGTTCCTTATTCCTGAAATCGCACCTTCATCACGTCTTTTCTGGGAAAAACTCTTTCTTTACCCTTATAATACAATCGAACGCCTTCTACATCAATTTTTGTGACTTGTCCCTTTACAATTTCTCCCGACCGAAGTAAGAGAACGGATAGATTTTTAAAATTTCTAACTTCTTTTAGCCAAGCGGCGTCAATCTCCGATTTTTTGTCCGAGTAAATACGTTCTTGGAATTCTTCCTTCCATTGTTTTTCGTTTTCTTTGATGAAATCCTCTTTCCACTTCGAAGGATTAATTTTGCTTCCGTCTTTTGCAACGCTATCGGACGAATTCTTTATAAGAACAATTTCCCTTGAATCGCAACTTTCAACCAAAATCGATTTCATCGTTACGGATGCAATTACCCCAAGAATAAGGCTTGAAATACCATCCAACCAAGTAGTTTTCAGAGTTACGCGGTATGGCTGATTCGGCTTCGGAAAAATTTCTGCAAAACGGACTCGATTGATGGGAATCGACCCAAAAAGAATATACCATTGAGTCGCGCTTCCGACAACTTTACATTCAACAGATTCCTCTTTTCCTGTTCCAGAAACGTGCGCGGAAAATCGGTAATTTTCCGTTTCTTTTATTGCAGTCAAATCGAAACTTGCGCAGTTTGTAAGTAAGAAGAGTATGAATAAAAATAATAAATGCGCAAAAAACGAACAATCGTCCGTGAATAGCTTCAATTTTGTGTGAACTCCTATTTTCAAAAATTCGTTTTCTAGTATCCTCTTCTAACAAGAGTTATAGGCACCAGTTTTTTTCCAATTTCAGAAGAATATTCGCCTCTCACGAAGCTAAACTAACCCAAATTTACATAAAAATTTGCCACGTTAGACGCTCAAAAACGCTTTTCCTTCCGAATCCGTAGAATCTAATGATCTTATGCTCAAAAAGTTACAAACGGCAGATTTCATTCCTAAAGGAATTCTCAAATTCTCTTTTGTGCAAACCGCTCTTGCGTCTTTAGCCTGGAATTTACCGGATGAAATGTCATTCTTAAATAATGCGGAAACAATGATTCTACATTCGGGTAAGAATGTAAAACTCGCGGGATCGTTCAGTAGCCAAAAAGACAAAAAAAGCAAAGGACTTTTAATTCTTTTGCATGGCTGGGAAGGAAGCATTAATTCAACTTATATCTTGAGAACTTCTGAATATTTTTTTCGAAACGGATACAATATTTTTCGCCTCAATTATAGAGATCACGGTGATACGCATCACCTAAATCCAGAACCGTTTAATGGAAGTCTTATAGAGGAAACATATGAAGCGGTCAGGCAAGCAAGTCTTTTGAGTGAAAAAGGAGTTCCCACGTTTGTGATAGGCTTTTCATTAGGGGGCAATTTCTGCTTACGAATTGCTCGACGTCATTCGTCTACAGAAAAAAAACTACATCAACTGAAACATTGCATAGCGATTTCACCTGCAATTCATCCAAAAGACGCAACGACACTCATGGATAATAAGTTCATTATAGGTCGTTACTTCCTGAAAAAATGGAAACAATCTATCGAAAAGAAAAGAATTCACTTTCCTACATTAGTACCTTATGAAAGGATTTTGAAAGAAAAATCGGTAATGAAGATGACTGAAAAATTCATCGAAACCGCAGACGAATTCGAGAATCTCGATCAATACTTCGGAACCTATACGTTAGGGGAAAAAGAGTTATCTGAAATTTTAATTCCTACGACGATTTTAACTTCAAAGGATGATCCGATCATCAGAGGAGAGACGTTTTCGTTGCTCCATCCAAATCGTAACGTAAGAATTTCGATTCAAAGTTTCGGCGGCCACAACGGTTTTTTGGAAAACTGGCAAGGGAATTGTTGGTATTTTCGTGTTTTAGAAGAAATTCTTGGTGAATAGCGGGAACTCTTTTGAAAAAATCGAACAACTTTCATTAAAAAAATTGAGAATTTTTTAACAACTCGCTCATTTCAGGAACCGGAATGGGCATGAGAACAATTCAATTCAAAGATAAAAATTCCAAAAAACTTTCGCTCGCAGGATTAAAAGTTACCTGTAGCTTTCTTATACCGGCCAAACTTTTTTATAGGCTAACTTCTCGAGAAAGAAGAGTAATAGGCAAAAATCTTCCCTTTCTACTTAAAAAATTCTCAGCCAAACTAACAACGTCCCCGCGAATCGGCGCAAAAACTTTAACAATTCGATACCAAAGGCCAGGCAAAAATTTAATCAAAATAAACGCGCGCGTAGACGGTGAAGACTGGGCACAGCTTGGTATTTTGGCCGCGTCACATTCGGTTTCGCGTTGTTTACTTTACTGTTTTTTACTCGAGTTACTAAATTCAAATAATTCACTCCCTAAAAAGGTGCTTAAAAAAGAACCTCAAAACTTTATCTTTCTTTGGGATTTCGATTCTAAAAGAAAAATACTAAAACGATTTCTTTTTATAAAATCCCGCTTTTTTTACGAATCGTTTGATAATTATAAATGATAGCCATTTTTAGAAAAATTTGGTAGGCAGTAGTAAATTGGATTTCGGAGTTCCCGCAAAAATTTCAATAAATATAACTAACTGAGAAGCTACGCCCTCCTTTGCGGGATACAAGGACCTTAAAATAAAAAACGAGGAACCACTCTCGACGGACCTTATCGCCAAACTCCCCCGCATAACCAAGGCCGCTCGTTCATTTGACGCTGGTGGGACCTCGATCACTCCGTAACCTAAGGAGTTCCCGCAAAAAGAATTGCAAACCATTCCCTACAAACAAAATAGAAACCAGAATACCCAAATTCATTAAACAGTCGTTCATCTTAAAAGGAACAAAGAGGGAAATCAATGTCAAACGCATATGTAATCGACGCGGTTCGAACCCCAAGAGGAAAAGGAAAAAAGCGAGGCACACTTGCTTCTATTCACCCGCAAGAACTTTCAGCGGCCACCTTAAATGCGCTTCAGGAAAGAAACGGAATCAAGCCGGAAATCGTTGAGGAAGTAGTTCTCGGTTGTGTGTCTCAAGTTGACGATCAAGCAGCGTGTATTGCCCGTTATGCGGTAATGGCTGCAATGTGGCCGAATTCGGTTCCCGGTTATACGGTAAACAGGTTTTGCGGCTCCGGCCTCCAGGCGGTCAATAACGCAGCCAATCACGTTCAGTCGGGATCGATGGCAGTCGCGTTAGGCGGAGGAATCGAGTCGATGTCCCGCGTAAAAATGGGTGCAGATCTCAACGGACGCGACTTTAATATAGGAAATCCTAATATTCAAAAACATTACAATTTGGTTCCTCAGGGAATCTCCGCCGATCTAATCGCAACGAAGTTCGGAATCTCTAGGGAAGAAGCGGATCGCTTTGCAGAATCCTCTCAGATCAAAGCGGACAAGGCGATCAAAGCAGGATATTTTAAAAAGTCGATCATACCGGTAAAAACAGAAGACGGAACCTTAATCGATACAGATGAAAATCCAAGAATCGAATCCACCTTCGAATGGCTTTCCGAATTGGCTCCCGTTTTTAAAACAGTCGGAGAAAAAGAGCTGGATGCGATCGCGCTCAAATCCTATCCTGATGTCCAAAAAATCAATCATATCCACACATTAGGTAATTCTTCTGGAATCGTGGACGGAGCCGCTTCCGTCTTACTTGCTTCCGATGAAGGTATTAAAAAATACGGACTCAAACCTCGCGCCAGAATAGTAGCAATGGCTTCCACCGGAGAAGATCCGACAATTATGCTCACCGGACCTGTATCCGCTTCCAAAAAAGCCCTCTCTATGGCAGGGTTAAAACCGGAGGATATAGATCTTTGGGAAATCAACGAAGCCTTCGCTTCGGTTGTCCTTTACACACAAAAATCACTGGGAGTTCCCGCAGAAAAAATCAACGTTAATGGCGGATCGATCGCCCTCGGCCATCCGTTAGGAGCCACCGGAGCGATCCTCCTCGGAACCGCTTTGGACGAACTGGAAAGAAGACAACAACGTTATGCGTTGATCACTCTCTGCATCGGAGGGGGAATGGGTATCGCGACCATAATCGAAAGAATCTAACCTAACACGCGTAAATCGGGCCAAAGCGTCAGCTCGGCCCGATTTATTAGCTCGCCCCACGCCGTTCCTTCCTCTTTTTTTAGCATTTGCTACCTCCTTTTTATAAAAAAATGTCAAGAAATCGCATCATTTCTGTTATTAGTTCAGAAGTTAAATTCATTTCACTTAGAACTTTTCTCTTGAGATACGGAAGTAACTTATGGAAGACATCACTTTAGCGCAAATTATTCTCGAAAAAATAAAGAAAGAAAACGAGAACCAGCAAATACCGACGAATACCGATCTTTACTACCATTTTCGCTCGACGCTCAATATTTCCGAAAAGAAGATCACGAAAATACTGAACTTTCTAAAAGATTCGAATTGTATTTTTGTTTTAAATATAAAAAAGCAAAATCCCAACTTTTCCGTTCCTGGTATAGACGCCTATGTAGTCGCGGATTCGTTTCTCATCGATTCCTTATTTTCCAAATTTCATAAGAGTTTGGAACTCCAGTATAACGCGATGTATCGCAAATCCCTCACTTATCAACAGATTCTAACGCGAATCCTGGACGAGATCGCGACGATTCAAAACCAGACCATTTTAGAATTGTTCACGTTTTGTGTCCTTTTCGAAGACATCAAAAAAATGATAAAGACACAGCCGGATCGCTATGAAGAAACCGAAAGAATCAAAACGCTCAAGGAACTGATTCGAGAATCGGAGACCCCGCTGTCATTCAATCCTGAAAGAAAATATAATTCCCCGGAGACGGTTTCCATATCGGTCATCTTCGAACCGGATCCGCCCGCAGCTATGGAGGAGAGCCTCCCCGATTCGACCAACAAAACAAAGACTAAATGGGAATTGATGGCCGAACTTTACTCTATACCGTTTCTTTTGAGAATTCATTTTAGAAAAAAAGAATATTCTGTTATTCAGCAGCTTTTACTATCCTCAAAAATTAAAGCCGCTGCGGATCTAAAAATGATCGCTGTCAGCTGTTCCAATCTCTTGTCTAAAAATACTTTGGAATCTCATCTTCGGCTGGAATTAAATAATCTGCGCAATCTGGCGATGAAACGACTTTTAGACGAAGTAAAAAGTCCCGTCTTCGGCGATTTAGAGCTGGTTATTTAAAGCCCTACAGACGCGAACCAAAACACGCCGGTGCGCCATTCGTGGAACTGCAGCCCGTCCCTATATTTGGATTTGCGTCTGGGAAGTTGAAAAAACTTTATAACTTAATATAAAATCTTTTTCTATCTAAGAAAGTCAAAATAGCCCACCAAAAAACAACCCAAACGAACGCATAAACTAAAGATGCGTCGTAAGGATCGAATCCCGAAAGCAATTTAGAATATAAGAATCCTTTTATACTGATCGATTTTCCGTTTTCACGATCGATCGTCCAAACGTTCAAAATCCTCGCTATAATTCCGGAGCCCGCAAAAACGAGAATTGCATTTTTTCCGTAGACCAAAAAAGGTTGAAACCAGAATTCCAATTTCAGAAACGGATCCGATCGGATCATCCGATGATTCCATAGGTATAAAAATTCGAAACAACCCACACAAACGAAGGCCAATCCCGCCGTATAAACGGAATAACTTCCGGTCCAAAGACTTTTATTCATCGGAAGAAGTAAACCCCACAAAAGTCCGCATAACAGCAATAAGGCGCCGATTCCAAAAAAGTATCCTACTCGTTTTGCGAAATCGGTCTTTTCCGTTGAAGAAAATATCAATCCGCAAAGGACACCGAACAAAGAGCTGCTGAGGGAAGAAACTCCGCTTAAAAAACCTTCCGGGTCCCAAGTTTTCGAGAATTTCCAAAGATGGGGAACCCCGAACAAACTACGATCGATCCAAGCTCCGATATCCCGACCCGGCTCCAACGAAACCGCATCGGCACCGGGAGCGGCAACCTGCGTCAACAACCAAGTATGACCGAGTAAGATAGGAACGGTCAAGATCAGTATTTTTTTGTCCGGCAAAAAAAGAAAAACGGAAGCTAACACCAAATATACGAAAGCGATCCTCTGTAGAACGCCGGGAATCCTCAGTTCGCCTAACGACCATTCGCCGAAAAAATTCAAAAACAAACCGATAAAAAAGAGCGACGCCGACCTCTTAATAATTCGAAGCAAAAGCGTTACACGATCCACTTCCATTTTGGAACGGAACGAAACAGGAATCGAAACGCCGACCGCAAACAAAAAAAAGGGGAAAACGAGATCCGTCGGCGTACAACCGTTCCATTGGGCGTGTTTTAAGGGAGAATAAATGTAGGACCACGATCCTGGGTTGTTTACAAGGATCATACCGGCCACGGTAAATCCCCTGAACAAATCAAGTGATAATATTCTAATATTCGAATTCATTTAAATTGCAGTTTAGAAATCAAATCGAGACGGATCCTATCGCCGTTATATAAAACCGCAAACTCTTCACGGTCTTCCGAAACCAAATCAACGATGCGGGTTTTCTCCAAACGCGGAATCCGACTTCCCGGAAAGTCTGTTAACTCCAACGTAACGGAAGTTCTTCTAAGTACGGCTTCTTCAAGACGATCGTACAAATCACAGGAAACAGGAACGTATTCTTTCATCCATTAAAATCCGAATTTACCAAAGGGATCTATGAAACTCCGTAAACCCGTATACGTCCCGGAACACAACTTCCCTTCCTCTCGCAAAACGGAATTTTCCGGAAAACTTTCCTACGAATTGTCGAAAGTAAAGTTTGGAAAAAATGAGATTCATTTTCTCTTTTCGTTCTCCCTCAGGAACGAAAACCAAATCGACCAAACCTTCCTCGTCGCGAATTCTCCAAGGTTTATACGGATCTTTTTGTGAAAAATCGAAAATCAAACGAGGAACTCTTTGTCTTTCATGATCGATCCAAAATGCGTTTTCGGAGTAAAACGATTCGTTCACCAGAGCCGCGAAATTCGCGCCGATGGAGGTTTTATCCGGTAGAATCGCACTCAACGCCGCCCAATACCAATTGGTTTCGTCGCGTAAATAACCGCCGGACCAGTCGTAAAGAATCGTCGTCTTTTTTGAATCGAAAACGAGCGGTCTATCTTGAAAGGAAATTTCGATCGAGGAAGGAATGATGGGGGAACATTTTTCGGTGAACGTCCATCGAGTCGGCTCGGAGGGATTTACGACCCTTAGGGGCGAATGTGTCGCATAACCATATTTTGCGTTAAACCGAAATCGAAGTTTTTTGCCCAAAAAAGCATCGACGCTTAGTTTACCTTCCGCATGGGATTTATCCACGGAAAGAAAAGAAGAGCCTTTCGAAAACCGAATCCCGTATTCGTCCGGATTGGCGGGGAATTTTAAACCGGAACCCGAGTCGAGTCCTTTCGTATCGAATTCGTAGAGGATCCCGTCTTCGTAATGATAAAGATAGGCGAAAACGTTATATACGTAACCCAAACTCACGGCGGCGAATCCGACCAAAAACTGATCCGTGATGATTCCGATATAATTGAATCTTTTAAAAGCGAAACGCTTCTTTAGGCCGCGTATTTCCTTGCCGAAAAAATCCAAAAGTTGAAAGTCTTTATAGTTAAAGTCGATTGGTCCGTCGAAGATCCCGTAGTTTACTTTGTTTTCGGAGCCGATAATTTTTTCCATCTCGATCGCGTAGGTTACCGGACAAGGTTTAAAAAGCAATGTAAATATAAACACATCGGCAATTTCGCTTTACTTTTCCATTTTTGCATACAACATTGGCGTACCAAACTTTCCAAAAGAATCCAATGGCAGAAACATCGAGTCCTAAATCCACGAATCTTGACGAAGCGGATCTTAAGATTCTAAAATCGAAAAAAACTTCCAGAGAACTTTCCATTCTGCTCTATCGCGTGCTTTATCGAACGGAAGAAGTAAGACAAGGCTCCGTGAAGGTTCTCAAAGAAACGTTTCTCAGAACGCACACCAATCACCCCGAACTTTTTCCGATTCTGGATAGGGCAAAATTTACGAAAGATATGATCGCTCTTTACAAAGCCACATCGACCCTTTCTCCGGATAAGTTGGAATCGTTTTTTAACGCAATCCACGCTTCCTTTCAAAACGAAATCCGTTATATGGTCGGGAAGTCGGCTCAGTTCTCTTTCGACATCATCTTTCTTGTAATCGAAACGATATTAAACGAAATGAATCTTCCTGAAAACGAAAGATCGGTCAACATGAAAGACCGGGAATCGATTTTGAAGAATTTTAAAGCATACAATGATCTTTCCAAGATGTTCAATAAAATCGGGAATACGAAGATCGTGATCGACAAAAAGGACGAAATTATAACGGAGATTTCCATTCTACATAAGGACATTACTATCATTTCGATCGAAAGCATGTTCCGACATATTCTCGCACAACTATTACTTTCTAAAAAATACAACTGCGGAAACCTGATCGAAAAATGGGCCCAAGAATACGGAATGGAGGACAATGCGCCGTCGATGAAACGTGTGATCGCGGAGGGAACTCCTTTGACCGAATTCAGACTACAATTCACGAACGCGGTTAAGACCCTAAAGGACGAAAACGAATTGGATCTAATGTTCCTCAGAACCCTGGCAAACTACTACGCCTCTTGGGTCACCCAGGTTTCCGAGCAAATCCCTTCTTAATCTTAGAATATTCTAAATTTAGAATATTCTAAGATTCCGTTATATCACTTCGAACGAGCAGGAAACAGAATCAGCTCAAACGTTTGAGCGAAACGCCCAGGGAATACCCGGCGACGGCCAAAACGACGTGAAAAAGATCCACATTGAGAAAAGGCCCTCTTGATCCGGTCGTTCCGATGACGAGCCCCGCCAAGATAAAAAGAATCGCGCCCAGTATTCCGTACAACGCGGGCACTTTGTTCCCTCCCGAGTTTTTACGGATACAAACGACGATCGCGACGATCATCGCAAGTCCGCCCAACACGGTCGATAAAAACGGAAACGGCATAACGTAGGAGAAGACTATGTAAACGAGAAGCAGAATTCCCGCTATCGGATACAACGCCCCTTTTTCCAATTTTTTAATTCCAAGATGAAAAAATCCCACTCCGATCAAAGGCACTCCGACGAAACCCGCCAGTCCTACGAAAAAACGATAAACCGGATCTAAGACTCCTATTCCCAAAAAGTGAATCGTACCCAAACCGGCCGAAATTCCTATGGAAAACAATCCCACAAATCCCGCGGTTCTGGAAACGGAAGCCGAGTGAGCGGTTCGAAGCGCCGCGTAAATCGCAACAACGCTTAATATTAAATCGGAAATTGCTGTACTCAATTGCATGGTGGATGATAGTTTCATCGAAAACAAAATTGGCAAATCTTTTTATCACTTTATAACGCCGGCGGTCGATCTATACCGTCCAAGAAACATAGGAATTTTTTATGACCCAAAAAGCTTTGACTCAATCCGTTACCTTAAACAACGGAATTTCCATGCCGATTTTCGGGCTAGGTGTTTGGAAAACGAAATCCGGCAAGGAATGTATCGACGCCGTTCTCGCGGCGTTGGAAGTAGGATACAGACATATCGATACCGCGAAAATATACGGCAACGAAGAGGACGTCGGTAAGGCGATTCGCGAAAGCGGTATTCCCAGAAACGAAATTTTTATAACGACGAAATTATGGAACGCGGACCAAGGCAAAGATAAGACCAGAAAAGCGTTGGAAGGAAGTTTAAAAAGTCTCGGAGTGGATTATGTGGACCTATATCTCATCCACTTCCCCGTCGCTTCCAAAAGAATGGATTCATGGAAAGAACTGGAGAAAGCGTATCACGATAAACTTTCACGATCCATAGGCGTCAGTAATTATACGATCAGACATTTGCACGAACTTCTACAAGAATCTCAAATCACGCCGGCGGTCAATCAGGTGGAATTCCATCCGTTTCTCAATCAAAAAGACCTTCTCGAGACGTGTATTAAAAACAAGATACAACTTGAGGCATATAGCCCGCTCGCTCACGGTCAAAAGACGGACGATCCTCAAATCGTTTCAATGGCAAGAAAATACGGTAAAACTTCGGCGCAGATCCTAATACGTTGGTCGATAGAACAGAACATCGTTGTCATACCCAAATCGGTAAAGAAGGAAAGAATATTAGAAAATTCGCAAGTATTTGACTTTAAGATTTCGGATGAGGATATGAAAGTTTTATCCGCGCTCGATGAAAACTTCCGAACTTGTTGGGATCCTACCGACGTCGATTAGGATGTTCCATTTATTTTACGGCGTTGAAATCAATCCGAAGTCGCTCTGCGTTTTTTTGTGTTCCGGTTTCGCACGAAGTAAAAGACGTTTCACCAACATAGTCGCGTAAGTTCCTGCAGGAAGGCGAAATGAAAGGAGCATTTTTTTTCTCCCAGGATTCAATTCGTCCTCCTCGAGTTTTCCGGTTTCGAAATCGTCAGGAACAACTCGAAGCCTTCTGTCAAAGGCGTGCATCCTGATTTTCGGAAACGGGGAACGATCCATACAATTCGAATCCAAATCCCAGGAACTAAGAACGGAATCAAGCATAGACATTTCATTTTTAGAATATTCTAAATTTTTAATTCCCGGATATCCGGGAACCTGTATATTTCTGTCAAGGCCGACAGCCGACAACAAAGAGTCGGGAGGAAAAAACAAAGGTCCGGTTTTCGTTTTGATAAAAACGCCCGATTCTGCTTCTTGAAAAAGAAGCCCAGATACGAATTCATTCCACAACAAGGACTGAAAGGAAGACAGTGCCATTAATAGTTCCTCTTCCGGAAAGGATTCCATCCGTTTCGCAAACGTTTCCGGAGAAATGTTTCGTTCTCTTTTTAAAGCCGAAAATATTCCCGCTTCAAGTTTAGTTCCCGAAAGTTTTTCACAAAGCGGCCAATTTCCCCATTCAGCTTGTAGCTTTTTTTTCCGGTCTCTTGCCTGTTTTTTCTCCCCCGCAAACGTTTCCGTCAAAAACAAACGGAGACAAAGTTCATACTCTTTACGAAAGTATTGAAGAATAGGAAGTCGGAACTCCGGATGAAAACGGCTGAAACGTTGCGAGTCGTAATAATTTACGAAACCGATCCGTGATACGGTTCCAATGTTCTCCTCCAAGAGTGGGAATTCCTTCTCCTGTAGATTTCGTAGCGTTAGTCGAAATCGATTGCCAAAATTCGCTTCGGGACTCAACGGCCTTTCGCACCTTCCTACGGTTTCCAATTTCAAAACCGAGGACAATTCTTTCGGAACTTGGAGCGGCAGTTCGCAAGATATAAATTGCAATGTTTCGGCATGCCTGTCTTTTTTCCCGGCATAACCGATTTGAGAAAGTTGAAGTTTGGATTCCCGCGCGATCCGCAATAGCGCGTCGATTGTATTCCAACCTTTTTTTCGAAGTCGGAAGATCGTCCAACGTCCAGTTTTAGTGAGCCAGGTCGGATCTATGATTTCCTCGACTTGAAAATCTTCGGGGGTTTGTTTCAAGTCGTAGACCAAAAATCCGCTGTACAACCGCTCACGCACGATTCCAAGGTGTAGGAACTCCCCTAGGCAACAACCTGGAATTGAAAAAAAAATTTCCTTGACCAAAAATCAAAGTCCACTGTCTAATAGTTTAAGTTTAAAGTATCGTGGGAACTCATTACAAAGGAAATTCTCGGGAAAAAGCCGTTCTAAATACGTTTATCAAATTGAGTCGATGTTCCGACTCGATTCGACACGTGGAAGAAAAGGTTTTTACCAAATACGGACTTACGACCGGGCAATTTGGTTGTTTGGAAACCCTATTCCATATCGGACCGATGTGTCAAAAAGACATCGGGCAAAAAATTTTTTCCTGCGAAGGGAACATCACCCAAATCATCGACAATCTCGAAAAAAGAAAGCTCGTAAAACGAATTCGAAGTGAAGAAGACCGAAGATACATCATCATCCACCTAACCCCCGAAGGAATTTCCCTGATCGAAAAAGCGTTCCCGGAAATTTTGACCAACCTGGTTCACAAGTTTGATCCCCTGACGGAGAAACAACTCGGTGAGTTAGGGGAGTATTGTAAGGAAGTCGGCTTGAATGAGTTCTAACTTCTTATTTAAGGATTAATACTTTAAATTTAAAGTATTTACGTTTGTAAACAGGTAAGAGTTCCCGCAAAAACAGTCGAATGAGTCGCAAATCGGAAGACAATGAACGAATTCCAAATACTTTAAATTTAAATCATTCAGCATCAAAGATTTGCGAATGATAACGTAGGAATCATTTTAGGAGGTAATAGAAATGTTTCAAAAATTCTTCAAAACGGACTCGGATATAGGTTCTTTAATTTTGAGGGCAGTTGCAGGAATCGTAATGTTCCCCCACGGTGCGCAAAAACTTCTGGGTTGGTTCGGAGGATACGGCTTCGAAGGAACAATGGGTTATCTGGTAGGAATCGGAATTCCTACTCCGTTCGCCTTTCTTGTGATCATCGCCGAATTTTTCGGATCGATCGGATTGATCCTTGGGTTATTCACACGACTTTCCGCATTCGGAGTCGGAAGCGTAATGATCGGCGCCACTCTGATCTCCCACACAGAACACGGTTTTTTCATGAATTGGGCCGGCACTCAAAAAGGAGAAGGATACGAATTTCATCTTCTTCTCATGGCGATCTCCCTGGTCCTGATCGTCAAAGGAGGAGGTAAGGCTTCCCTGGATTCCATGATCGAGGAAAAATTGGAATAAAAGGAAACGTCTCCGGGCATCGCCGAACCAAGCGCGATGTCCGGAACTAGTACTTTATAATTTTAGAATATTCTATTTGTCGAAAAAATAACCCGATACCGCCTATTTTTTTCGGTTTTTCCCCGAGGATTTTTTGGATGGACTTTTTCTTTCCGAACCGCGCAGGGGAAAATTCTGAAACAACTTTTCAACACCCCACTTTTTCTCGAATCGAAACCGAAGGATATCCCCGGATTTAGGAGGAATAAAGGACATAGCACGTTCGGTAAGAGCGGTGATCGTAAGACTCGGATTCACCCCGAGATTCGCCGGAATCATAGATCCGTCGCAGACAAGAAGATTCCGATAGCCGAAAACCCGATTTTGCAAATCCACGACTCCGGTTTCCGGTTTCTCTCCTATATTACATCCCCCTAATATATGTGCGGTGGCCGGAATATCCAACAACGCCTCGTTGATGCTGCTTCGAGCGACACCGTCCGTAATTTTCGCAAGCCTTCTTGCAAACTCGTTTGCGATCGGAATATAAGTGGGAATTTTTTCTCCGCTTTCCTGAGTAGAAGACAAAGTCCTACGGAAAGGCCAAATCCATCTCCGTTTTCGGAGGATCTCGATGCTATTATCAACGGTCTGCATCACGAGAAGAATGATCGTACGACGAGCGAATCCGATCGGATTTAGCAAACGAACGCTACTGATCGGATGTTTTAATACTTCTATCAAAAAACGTAGCTGTCTCGGAATGATTCCTCCTCCGTCCACGATGACCCCCGCAGCCAAACCGTTCATAGCATCGGCCCCGTCCGGATAACGGACCGGTTCGATATGAGTATGTTCGTCCGGGAACACGCTCGAAGTAATGGCTACTCCGTGGGAAAGGTCTGCGCCCTTATCTTTCAGAGTGACTCCGATCAACGATTCGCTGTTGGTTCTCACCATATGACCGAGTTTATGCGAAAGTTTCGGAAGAATCCCCTCCTCCCTCATCTTCAAAAGAACGCCTAACGTTCCCAATACTCCGGCGGAAAGTACGACACCCCTCGCCTTTAATACACGTTTGGGAAATCCGAAAAAAGAAGTGGTGCGTTCCGTATGAATCTCATAACCGTCCGATCCATCCTCGCCTAACGGAATCAATGCGACAGCCTTGGTTTCCGCAAAAACCTCCGCACCGGCTTTTTCCGCAAAATAAAGATAATTCTTATCTAATGTATTTTTGGCGTTGTATCTGCAGCCTACCATACAACCGCCGCAGTCGTTGCAGGAATTCCTTTCCGGTCCTTCTCCGCCGAAAAATGGATCGATCCCGCTTTTTCCGAAGTGAACACCGACAGGAGTCCGTTGAAAGGTTCCCTCGATGCCGAAAGTTTGCGCCGTTTCAAGCATATAACGATCCGAATCCCAGATTCTGGGATTTTCAACGACACCTAACATTTGTTTTGCGAGTTGATAATAGGGAAGAATCGATTTTTTTCCGCCCATCTTAGAAACGATTTCATTTTTCCAGAACGGCTCAGGAGGAACATACAACGTGTTCGCATAAACCAAACTTCCTCCGCCCACACCCGCTCCGCTCAAAACCATTACGTCGTTCAGAAAATTGATTCTCTGAATTCCGAAACAGAACAGTTTGGGAAACCATAAGAATTTTCTTAAGTTCCAATTCGTTTTCGGGAAATCGCCGCTATTCCAGCGTTTTCCGGATTCCAAAACTGCGACCTTATAACCTTTTTGCGAAAGTCGAAGCGCAGAAACGCTTCCTCCGAATCCCGAGCCGACGATAACGTAATCGAAGTCGTAAGCCGCTTCGTTCGTATGCGAAATTGTGCGTGATTTCATTTAGGATCCTATCGAAGATTTAAGGGCTCAGAATCTACTCCTTACCGTAGATGCAAAGTCAAAATTGGGCGAATCGGGCGGGAAACGATCACTTCGGATTAAAAAACGGACGAACCGGATCGAACGACTTAAAATCGACCCCGCTTTTTCGCGCCCTTCCCTCTTTACTCTTGCATGAATTTATACGTTTGTTAGGATTGAATCATGAATTCACAGACGTTACATTCCGAATCGGAGTTCAAATTTTACGAAATCTTTGACGGAATCGAAGCCTATCTCGTTTACGGAGAGGAAGGAGAAATCTGGGATCTACGTTCCACATACGTTCCTTCCGAACTTAGGGGCAAAGGAATCGCCGACAGGTTGGTAAAAACGGCGATGAACAAAGCCAGATCGTTGAATAAAAAAATCATACCTAGCTGCTCCTACGTGGCGACATTTTTGGAACGACATCCGGAATACGCGGACATGGTAGCCGAATGATCCATCACGTCGCGATCGGCTCCAAACATCTTCCTCTCCTCGGAGAATTTTATGAGCGACTTCCGGGCATTAAAAAAATCGGGGAAAATAAAAACGAGGACGGTTCGATACGGTCGATTTGGTTCCGTTCGGGTGAATCGATTTTGATGCTGGAATCCGATTCGGAAAACAGGGGACCGAAGGCGTTGATTTTTTCGGCTTCCTCCTTGACTCCGGAGACGTCCGTCTCACTCCCCAGATTCATTCAAGAAACCGAATATACGAAATACTTTAAGGACCCGGACGGAAATCTGCTCGGATATTCATCTTATCCGGAGCCTTGGCCTTTCTGAAGCGCGGACAATATTCCCCGAGCCGCGATAAAGGAGGTCGTCCATGCGTTCTGAAAATTGAATCCGCCGGTAACTCCGTCCACGTCCAAAACCTCTCCCGCAAAAAATAAACCGGGAACGATCCTGCTTTCCATTGTCTTAAACTGCACTTCCTTGCGATTCACACCTCCGCAGGTGACGAATTCGTCCTTAAATTCACCTTTTCCGGAAATTCTAAACTTCGCGTTTTTCAACTCTTCGATCAGAAGATGCGAATCCTTCGAGGAGAATCCCGCCCAAGTTTTCGTAAACGCGCCCGGATCGGATTCTAAAATCCGCTCCCAATAACGTTTCGGAATTCCGAACAAAGGGGTGTTTCTGACCGTTTTAGCCGGATGAATCCGTTTTTCCGTTTCGATCGTTTCTCGGATTTCCTCACGCGACAAAGCGGGCACGAAATCGACCTTTAAAAAAGTTGAATATTCCTTTTCGAAAAGTTCGCGCGCTCCTTTGGCCGATAGTTTCAAAATCGCCGGTCCGCTCAATCCCCAATGTGTCACGAGCAAAGGACCTTCCTGAGCGTAACCTAAATCCGAAAGAGAGCATAACGTATTTTCGAAGGAAAGACCTGCCAGATCCTCGAGACGCGGATCCGATATTTTGAACGTGAACAAGGACGGAACCGGATCGGATATAGAATGACCGAGCGCTTTCAGCCAGCCCCACGCTTTTCTTCCGGAGCCCGTCGCAAAAAGAATTTTAGAAAATTCTAATATTTCTCCGGATTTGAGTTGGATGCGGAAATCGGAGCCTCCTTCCGGCGAAGGGATCGGAGTGACGGAATGGATTTCGGTTTCCGTTCTTAGTTTTACCCCGTTCCTTTTTGCCTCGCGGAATAAAACCTCCAGAATCGTTTCTGAGGAATCGGTAACGGGAAACATCCGTCCGTCCGCCTCGGTTTTCAGCAGAACGCCGCGTTCTTCGTACCAGCGAATCGTATCCTTGGGCCCGAACGTTTCGAAAGCCCATCGCAGCTCGCGCTCTCCTCTCGGATAATGTCTGCTCAGAGGTTCGGGGTCCAGGCAATGGTGCGTAACGTTGCATCTCCCTCCCCCCGAAATTCTGACCTTGGAAAGAAAATTCTTTCCTTTTTCCAACAGGGTCACGGACGCGGATCCGCTCGAAGCGAGTTCGATCGCGCCGAAAAAACCGGCCGCCCCTCCTCCGATGACCGCGACTTTAGGCTTTGATTCGGCGTTTCGATCCAGGGGTTTTGCTCCGCATTTTGAAGGATGAATTCATTTCGTTTTCAATTCCGTAGAAGGTGCGGAATTTTGCATCACGTATTTCTTTACGGGAGCTTCGATTCTACCGATCGTAAAGGAAACGATTGGACGCGGACAAAAATGAGGCGGGAAAATCTTATTCATCCCGCCACACGTATAACTTTTCGTTTAAACGCTTTTGTGAGTTTCTATGTAATGATCGGCGGACAATCTCCCCGAACCGTACAAAGAAAAGTGAAACAACAGAAGAAGTATCATCGCCGCGTAAGGCAGGTTCGAACCCGGAGCCATAAAACCTTCCTTTGCGTGAATGAAAAGAACCGCTCCGATCAAAACTGGAACCTGCAACATCGCCGCAAATCGCGTAAGCAATCCGGACAATAACAAAACTCCTCCGCAGATATGAGCGATCACGATGTAATGGGCGAGTAACGCGGACGCCATCGGTGTTTCGTTCATCTTCATCAAACGAATCAACGCGTCCGTATCCGCCAAAAATTCGAAACCTTTGTAGAGTAAAACCCCTCCCAAATAAATCCGAAGAAAATCGACCAACCAATCCCGATGTTCCTGCAGCCAACGGTTCAAACGATCCATAGTCCGCCTCCCGATTCTTAGTTTTCCGATTTTATGATACTTCCTTTCTTCGGCTTTTGCAAGGGGAGAATATTCGGAATTTCTAAATTATCTCCGTCCGAATCCGCTCTTACGATCGAATCGTCCCCATCTTTCCCGCCTGAAAATCTTCGAACGCCTGATAGATTTCCGCCTGCGTATTCATGACGAAAGGTCCGTATCGTGCCACGGGTTCTTCCACCGGTTTTCCGCCGATCAACAGGAGTTCCCATCCGTTTTGTTCGGTAGCGGGCAACGAGAATCGAACGTCGCCTTCGCTTCTTTCAAACCAGACCATATCACCTTCCCGAACCGATTGCGGTCCTTCTTCGGTATGAACCGAACCGTTTCCGGAAAAAGGAAACGCAAAGACGTTGTAGGAAGCCGGAACCGGAATCGTAACGTCCGCACCGGGAAGCAGATGCAGATGATAATACAAGATCGGAATTTTCGTTTCGATCACGGCTTTGGTTCCGAACACTTCGCCGGCGATCACCCGGAGTTTTGTCTTTCCGTCCGAGGTTTGCACTTCCGGAATGCGTTCGGAAGGAGTATCTTGGTAACGAGGAGTGCTCATCTTTTCGGAAGAAGGAAGGTTCACCCAAAGTTGAAACCCGTGCATCCGACCTCCACTTTTTTGAAACTGCTCGGAAGGAAGTTCGGAATGTACCAAACCGGAACCCGCCGTCATCCATTGAACGTCCCCCGACTTCAATTTGCCGTAATTTCCCCACGAATCCTTATGTTCCATTTCCCCGGTCAATAAATAAGTGACCGTTTCAAATCCTCTGTGAGGATGTTCGGGCGCTCCGATCGCTTTGTGCGGTTCGTATTCTACGGGTCCCATTTCGTCTAATAGCAAAAACGGATCCAGCTGAATCAGGTCTTGAACGGGAAAGGGTCTTCGAACCGGAAAACCTCCTCCTTCCATCGTTCGAAGTGAGGGTCGGATCGTTTTTATTTTTCTTAGATTCATAAATCGAGCGCTCCTATCGCTCACGAAATCACGGTGTAAAAATTTCTCGAATCGAAAAGTACGGACTTCATCATGATAACAACAACTGTAACCTTTTCAGTTTCATATTCTTTAGACGAATCTTTCCGCTTTGTGGCGGATTTTCGCAACCTGACCGTTTGGGGAGACCGGATCAAACTGGTGAATCCGCTTCCGGTACAAAACGCTCCGGAGCTTCCCCGTTTCGAATTACTCTATTCTATCGGGCCTTTCGAACTCAAGGCGAATTATTCCGCAACCGAATGGGAAACGAATTCACGAATGATTATGGAAACCAGTAATTCGTTTATCGATCTCCGCGATATTTATACGTTTCGAAATTCTGATCACGGAGTGAAAATAACGTTCACCAACCATTCCAAACTCAAATTTCCGCACAGTTTTTGGGAGCGTTTTTTCCACGCGGGGATCCGCGCGAGAATCTGCAAAGAAATGAGACAACTTCAAAACTGTCTGCATAAAAACGGATCCGAAACTCCCAAACACTTTCATATAATCCGAAATTAGGTTTGGGAACTTAAATTCGTCTTGCACAAATTCCTTTTTTAATATACAGATGATAACTGTTAAAATCGGGTTTCTACATTGGATGACAACATAATCCCCGTACCGGCCGACGAATCCGCGCGTTTAAAAGCGTTGTTGGCTTATAAGATTCTGGATACGCCCGCAGAGGAAAAATTCGACTCGATGACGCAGATCGTTTCGTTTATCTGCGATACGAAAACCGCACTCATTTCTCTCATCGACATGAACCGACAATGGTTCAAAGCCAAAACGGGAATGGCCGATTCCGAAACACCGAGAGATATTTCCTTTTGCCAATACGCGATCCTACAAGACGACATTTTCGAAATCGAAGACGCGCACTTGGATCCCCGATTTAAAAACAATCCGCTCGTAACCGGCCCTCCGTACATCCGTTTTTACGCGGGCGCCCCCCTCAGAACGCCGGAAGGGTTCAACGTGGGAACGTTATGTGTCATTGATCCGAACCCGAAACGACTGAGTCAAAAACAGAGACTGATCCTGAAAGTCCTCGCGGAACAGATCATATTCAATTTCGAACTGATCAAAACGAACCGTGAGTTGATCGCGGTCCGCAAAAAAGAGGAGCAGTTACAGAATTACAAAAGCCAGTTTTTCGCCAATATGAGCCACGAAATACGAACTCCGGTCCACGGAATTCTGGGCGTTGCCGGGCTTTTGGCGGAAACCGAACTCCAAGTCGAACAGCGAGAATACGTGGACACGATACGGAAAAGCGGAGGGCTTCTCCTGAATCTTTTAAACGATATTTTAGATTTTTCTAAATTAGAATCCGGTCATATGAAAGTCGAAACGGTTTCCTTCGATCTGGTCGAACTTTTGAAGGACGTGTATTCCCTTTTCGAGTTGGAAGCCAGAAGAAAAAACGTGGAATTTACGCTTCGTTTCGGGGATAAAAATTCCCTAATCATCGTAAGCGATCCGAACCGGCTTAAACAAGTCCTGATCAATCTCATCTCGAACGCCTTTAAGTTCACCGAAAAGGGAAAGGTTTGTTTGGAATTAGAAACCGGATCTGACGACGGAAAAACCTCCGAAATATTCTTACGAGTAAAGGATACCGGAATCGGCATTCCGGAATTGAAACTCGCCGAACTCTTTCAGGCTTATACACAAGCCGACACTTCCGTATCTAGAAAGTACGGAGGAACGGGACTCGGCCTCGCCATCAGCAAGAATCTTTCGGAAATGATGGATCTACAACTTACGGCACGAAGTACGATCAACAAGGGCAGCGTTTTCGAAATTTCCGGAATCGTAAATCTCGCGGAAAAGTCGGAGGTCAGCTTCGAGCAAAAGAAGATCGTATTCAATTCCAACGGAAGCCCGGTCCAAGATCTGCGAATTCTCGTCGCCGAAGACAACGAAACCAATCAAATGTTGATTCGAAGATTGCTCGAGAAGTTGGGATATCGACCCACGATCGTATCCAACGGAATCGAAGCGTTGCATCATATCGAAATGCAGGGTGCGGACGTTTTGTTTCTGGACATACAAATGCCGGAACTGAGCGGAATCGACACCGCCAAAATCCTGAGTCAACACACGAACCAATCGATGCGTCCTTATATCATCGCGATTACGGCTAACGCGAGCGCTTCGGATCGCGAGGCCTGCTTGAACGCCGGAATGGACGACTACATAAGCAAACCGTTTCATAAAGAGGAAATCGCCGCGCTTCTGAATAAATACAACGGAAAAAAAACCTTTCCGTAAGGACCGGAAAAGGTTTTAGAACGGAAACGCGTTCGGTTTACGCTAACGTAGAAAATTTTCGATCATACGTTTCCCTTCGTCAGTCGCAAACGATTCCGGATGAAATTGAACACCTTCCACGGGAAGAATTTTATGTCGAATTCCCATAAGAGTCGGATATGTTTCGTCCGTTTTTGCGGTTATCTCGAGACAAGCCGGCAGATCTTCGGGATCGGCTTCCAGGGAATGATAGCGCATCACACGGATCGATTCCTGAATTCCCGAAAAAATTCCCGCTCCGTCGTGGGAAACACGGGAAGTTTTTCCGTGAAAAGGGCGTTCAGAACGCCGCAAACGGCCCCCGAAAGATACGACGATCCCCTGCATTCCTAAACAAACTCCGAATATTCTAATATAAGGATTTTTTAATTTTAAGATGGACTCGGAAACTCCGAAATACGCGCGGTCCTCCGGACTTCCCGGACCCGGCGAAAGGACTATGTGCGTCGGATTCACCGCAAGTACGGCTGATAAGTCCGTACGATCCTGACGGAATACGGTGAGGACGCCGGTCTTTTTCGGGCGTTTTAGAGTCTCCTCCAAAAGATCGACCAGGTTGTATGTGAACGAATCGTAATGATCTATGACGACGCAGCGTATCATGACAGATATTCCTCCACGGCGGATTTTATAGCTTTTAATTTATTTAGAATTTCATTATATTCTAACTCTTTTTCCGAATCGAAAACGATCCCTGAGGCCGCCCTTGAATACGCGAAGTTTCCCGATTTAAACAAAGAACGTATTAAAATACAGAATTGCGCGCTTCCGTCCAAGGATAAATAACCCAGAACTCCTCCGTAAGGTCCCCGTTCTTCGGATTCGATTCGGCGGATGATCTTGATCGATTCCACTTTGGGCGCTCCAGAAAGTGTTCCCGCCGGAAAAACCGACGCCAAACCGCCGAAACAATCCTCATCCCGTTTTAGGATTCCGGTAACTTCGCTCGAGATGTGTTGCACGTGTGCAAACTTTAGGATCTCGAATTCTTTGCGCAGACGAACCGTTCCCGTTTCGCAGATTCTTGATAGATCGTTTCTATGAAGATCGATCAGCATGGAATGTTCTGCCAATTCCTTTTCGTCGCTTAATAATTTCCCGGTAAACGTACGATCTTCTTCCGGAGTTTTGCCTCTCGGATACGTTCCCGCCAACGGATAAGTTTCCACGATCCGATCATGATGTGAAAACAAAAGTTCCGGACTGGAACCGGCCATCTCCAATTCCTCGTCCTTGTAATAGAATAGATACGGAGAAGGGTTTTTCTTTTTCAGGGAACGGTAGATCGGAAATATATTTCCTTCGATTTTAAATCGTTCCTCGAAGCCTATTTGACATTGAAACGTATTCCCGGCGGCGATCTCTTCTTTGGTTTCCGAGAACATACGGAAATATTCTTCTTTCGTTTTCGAATATCCGGAAACGGTCACGCTCACATTTCCGCTTTCGGAATCTTCTTCGCCCAAAATCGAAAGAAGTGATTCGATCCTATTTTTCCGATAGAAGAAATATTCCGCCTCTCCTTTGAGGCGATCCAAGACTATCCCGTCCAAATACAAACCGAACGAAAAAAAGGGGAATCCGTTTCTCCCAGCAAGTGCCGTCACCGGCTCGAAGAAGAAGACGGAATCGTAACTCAGATAACCGACCAAACCGCCGTTGTATCGTTTTGAACGTTTGGCAGACGGGAATAAGGATCGTAGGGTTTGATAAGGATGTTCCGAAGAAAAAACGCGGCCGTTTATCTGAAATGTGTTTTTGCCTCCCCTGAATCGAAACGGAGGCTCAAAACCCAAAATCGTATAACGGGAATTATTCGAATACTCGGGATGACTTTCCAAAAGAAAACATCCCGAGTATTTTTTTGTTAAGCGAAAGAAGAAGGTTTCTAATTCCTCCTCACGAAGCGGAAACGACAAACTCTCCGGTTTTTCCGGAAGGGAACCGAGATATCGCCTCAGGCTTTGGATCCGACTGTACATAATGCACTCCTGTAATTTCCGGGATATTCCGGAACAAGTTCAGTATTTTCTCCGGTTCAGCGGAGCGTATAACGATCTGTATTTCTTGCGTTTGATTTTCCTTGTCGCGCCAGAGGCGCCAATCCTTCCAATCGATCGACTTTCTCGAAAGAATTCCCGTCAACCTCAGAACCGCGCCCGCTCCTTCCTCGGAAATCATGTGAAAGGAAAAATCAACTTCGTTTTCCGCAGATAAATTCATATAATATTCTCCTAAATTTTAATATTCTAATGTATCATTTCACGATTGGCCTTACCGGAGGGGACCATCGGAAGAACGTGCAGTTCCGGAAGGACGTTTAAAACCGCGAACGAAGGCCCTTCCATCGACAAGATCTCGGTCAAAGTCTCCGATACGGTCGTTTTATCTTCCAAAATAAACGACGGAATTCCGAACGAAGAGGCGATCCTTGCGAAATCGGCGGGTAACGTAAATCGTGACGCGGAAAAACGCGAACCGAAAAAGAGTTCCTGCTGCTGACGCACCAATCCCAGATGTCCGTTGTTCATCAAAAGGATCGTCACGTTTAGACCAAGCTCGCGTAACGTGTCCAATTCCTGTATGTTCATCATGATCGATCCGTCTCCGGATACGCACACGATCCGTTTATCGGGTAAGGCAAGGGCCGCGCCGATCGCCGCGGGAAGACCGAATCCCATCGTTCCTAACCCGCCCGAAGTCAGAAAACTTCCCTGTCTACGGAACGGATAGTATTGCGCGACCCACATCTGATGTTGACCGACGTCCGTCGTGAGAACGACCTTATCGCCTGCGATATCCGCGATCCGTTTGAGGATAGAAAACGGATGTAGAACGTCTTCTTCGCCGGGTTGGGGAAGACCGTAGGATTCTTTGAGAAATCGAATCCGCTCGAACCACTTCTCCCTGGTCCGGGTAGGAATCGGTTCCCGGAACGGTCCGTCTAACAGTAGTTTGATGACTTCGTGTACGTCGTGTTTCAGGGAAAGATCCGGGGTTTTCAATTTGCCGATTTCCGTCGCATCGAGGTCTACGTGAATGATTTTCGCGTTCGGACAGAACTCGCTCAACTTTCCCGTGGCGCGATCGTCGAATCGTACGCCCAATGCGATCAAAAGATCCGCTTCGTCCAGTGCCATATTGGTAGCGCGTGATCCGTGCATTCCCAACATTCCCAAAAAGGAAGGATTTTCTTCTGAAAGAATTCCGAGGCCCATCAAAGTGCAGACCGTCGGGAACCCGCTTCTTTTTTGTAGGATTCTAAACGCCTCCGCTGCGTTCTGACGATTTAATCCTCCGCCGACGTAGAATACGGGACGTTGCGACCGTGAAATCAAATTGTCGAAATCGGAAATCCAATCCGCGGCGATAGGTCCGAAAGTTTCATTTTTATGAATATTCCAATATTCTAATTCTTTGGATTGGTCCCATTCGATTCTTCCGAACGCCACGTCTTTCGGAACGTCGATCCAAACGGGGCCTGGGCGTCCTTCCACGGTCGTATTCCACGCCTGCGGAAGGATTTTTACCAAATCTTCGGTCCGTTTTACGAGATAACTTCTTTTGGTGACCGGTATCGAAAGTCCGAACGTATCTATCTCTTGAAACGCGTCCGTTCCGATCAACGCGGTAGGAACCTGCCCCGTGATTGCGAGTAACGGAATCGAATCCATCTTTGCGTCCGCGACGGCAGTAATCAGATTGGTAACTCCCGGCCCGGAGGACGCGATACAAACCGCGGTTTTCCCCCCGGCACGCGCCATTCCTCCCGCGATAAAACCGGCGCCTTGTTCGTGCCGAGCGAGTACGTGCAGGATTTGACTTCCGTATAACGCGTCGTAGATGGGAAGACTGGCTCCTCCGGGAATTCCGGCGACGACTTCGATTCCCGCGTATTCCAAAAAACGAACGATGAGTTCCGCTCCGCTCAAATTCATATCGAGCTCCTTTGACAAATTCGATGTTAAGAATCTGTTCGTATATCTCGCAGATCGGTCCCAAAATAAAAAAGCCTCCCCCGGCTTTACACCGGAGGAGGCTTTTCTTAGGATTGCGCCTGAAGTTACTCTCTACAGCGTAAAGCGGGGTCCCGGTGGCCGGACGACCACCACGAGCACGAGCCACACCATCACGAGTGTGTTCGAAATCACTTGACTTGTTACGTTGTTGAGTTTCATAAAACGGATTCTTAATCCAGGTTTGCGGTAATTCGTTCGGAACTTCAAGTCATTTTTTGCGGAAAATCCGTTTTTGATTTCTCGTTTCGGAAGTCGGGATAGAATTGGTCCTTCTCGTATATTCTTAAAATCTAATTTAATAGGATGAATTCCAATGGCACAAGTGACTCTCAAAGGCAATCCGATTCCGCTTGAAGGCAAAATTCCCGCACCCGGAGACAAGGCTCCGGAGTTTAAGGCGGTGAAACAGGATCTTTCCGAATTCGGCCTCAAAGACTACGCGGGAAAAGTCAAAATTCTCGTTGCGGTTCCGAGTCTCGACACATCCGTCTGTGCGATCGAAACAAAAACCTTCAACGAAAAGGCGGCCGGTTTGGACGGAATCGCCACCTTGATCATTTCGGGCGATCTTCCCTTTGCGATGAAACGTTTTTGTTCCACGGAAGGAATCGATTCCCCGAGTTTAGTGACCGGTTCGCAATACAGGGATTTTTCTTTTTCCAAAGCGTATGGAACTCATATAGCCGATGGTCCGCTCAAAGGTCTTTCCGCAAGAGCGGTTTTCGTCCTAGATAAAAACGATACGGTGCGTTATGTGGAGCTTGTGCCGGAAATCGGTTCGGAGCCGAATTACGCGGCCGCACTCGCTGCGGCAAACGCGGCCCTTTGAAGTAGAATCGTTGTTCGTGAGTTCGTTTCCGGCCCGTTAAAACCGGGTCGGAGATCCGCGGAATTTGATACTGCAAACGGTTTGTAGAACGAACTTCGTGGGAACTCACACCGGTTTCGGGTCGTATCGGATGAATTCGCTCGTTTCGGACCCGGATTTTCCCTAAAACGTAGGAACTCCCCGTTTTTTACCGACCACGAAAGAATCCCAAAATCACGAATGTCCGACGAACCATCCGTGATTTCCCGAAAAAGGGGGAGTTCCCACACTTCCGCTGCATCGGCAAAATCTTCGTACAACAACGGATCAACGGAAAAAGTTCGCGGTCCTCCGACATAACAACCCTAAAACACCGAATCACAAACGCTCTACGACGACCTTCGGCCCGTCGTCAAACAATGCTTCGACGGCCTCTTCCCAAGAGGCGATTTTCTGAGTCACCTTACACGGACAAAAGAGCGGGTGTTCCGACAAATGCAAAAGTTCATGCAACGTAGGTTGAACATTCACTCTTCCGGTGGAAAAACTTACCCCTCTGCCGTACATTTCCAAAAGGGGAATCGAAGTTTTTTTCGTATAATAAATTCCCACACTCGTACAATGACCGCCGGGGAGAAGCGAACGGAGCGCAAAACTCAATCCGTCCGGGTGAGCGCTCGCATCCACCGTGATCGGATATTTCGTATCGGGTTCGGGAAACGAACCTCCGACCTGTATAACTTCCGCACCGAGATCCGACGCAATCCGAATCCTCCTAAGATCATTGTCCACATAGGTAACGGAAGAACCCATCGACTTCGCAATCATAACGGAATATAAACCGACACTTTTAGCGCCGCCGCCCACTACCAAAACGGGAGCACCGGGATTCTTTTTTAAAAAGGGACCGACCGTCCGATAACCGTCCGGAATATTATCGCTCATACTCGCGGCGTCCGAAGGAGACATCGATTTCGGAAGAGGGATCAACATAAAATCCGCAAACGGAACACGAACAAGATCGGAAAACGCCCCTCCCCAATGTTTACCGCCCAGATCTCCGAAACCATACATGGAACGCGGAGGAACGGAAATACAACTGTTGGTCAAACCCGCCTTACAGTTGTTACACGATCCGCAGGCGATCTGAAACGCGACGATCACCTTGTCCCCCGGTTTAACGGAACGGACCCGATCTCCGACGGATTTCACTTCGGCTACGAATTCGTGACCGAACGGATAGGGACCTCGAAAAGGAGCTTTCCCCAAAGCAGTATTTCGAATCAAACCGAAGGCGTGATTCCGGATCCAGTGCAGAAGTTTATTCCGAAATGGCGCCTCGCCCTTCAGGATCGCAAGATCGAGATCACAACGCGCCACGGCGATCGGCTCCACCAAGGCGTCTCCGTCGGATTCCAAACGGGGCTCGGGAACCTCCCTCCACTCCAATTTTCCGGGTTTTAAAAACGTCAATTGTCTCATATACCACTCCATAGACCATTTAGTCTACTTTAATACATACAGACAAGTCTGTCTACTTTTAAATAAAAAACAAACTCCTCCGTCAACCTTGTTTTTCACTCCTTCGCATCGTATTCCGCCCTACTCGGGGAAAAAACCGCCGTTTTCGAGCTTCAAACAGGAACTTCCGGAGAATCGCGTATAAAAAAGAAAAGACCCTCGAACCTTTGGGTCCGAAGGTCTTTTTTTGCATCGTTAAAAGTCCTTCGCGGAAAAAAAGTTTCTACCCGGAAACAATAACGAGTCTCCGAACGAAACGGTCGCTTGGACGTTCTAAGAGGATCTTTCCGTCAGATCAAAAACTTCTTCGTAAACGCCACGAGACGTTTCACAAAATTCGTGTAAGGCGGATACATTAGCTCCACCGAACTCAGGGAAGCCTGACGAAGTACGGAACGTTCGTGCGAGAACGCCTTAAATCCGAAATAACCGTGATAACTTCCGTGCCCGGAATGATTCACCCCCCCGAAAGGAAGATTGGGATTCGCGAGATGAAGAATCACGTCGTTCACGGCGACTCCGCCCGAAGAAGTTTCTTTCAGGATCTTTTTGACGGCCCGGTCTTTTTTTCCGAAGATGTACAACGCAAGCGGTTTCGGTTTAGAGTTGATCTTTGCGATCGCGTCGTCCAAGGTCTCGTACGGAATGAGCGGAAGCACGGGCCCGAAAATTTCGTCCTCCATGATACTTGCATTTTCCGGAATATTACTCAGGATCGTAGGTTCGATATAATTCTGAGTGGCATCGGTATCGCCGCCCATTTCCACCTTCGCGCCTTTTTCCACCGCTTCGTGAATGTATCCGGAAACACGATTGAAGTTCCGATCGTTGATGATTCTGCAGAAGTCCGGATTCTCCTTCAGCGATTTGCCGTTCTTGGTATAAAATTCCTTCACAACGGATTTGGCTTCTTCCACGAACGGTTTGACGAGATCGTTGGGTATGAGCAGATAATCCGGCGCCACACAGGTTTGTCCCGCGTTCAACACTTTTCCCCAGACGAGTTTTTTCGCGGCCTTTTTGAGGTCGGCGCTTCGATCGATCACCGCGGGGGATTTTCCTCCGAGTTCCAAAGTCACACTGGTCAAATGTTTCGCCGCCGCGGCCATCACGATTTTTCCGACCTGCGTGCTTCCCGTAAAAAAGATATGATCGAGCGGGAGATCCATCAATGCTCCGGAAACCTGATAATCGCCTTCGAACACTGCGACTTCCTCTTTTGGAAAAACTTCGGAGACGATTTTCTGCGTAATACGCGTGGTGGCCGGCGTAAATTCGGAAGGTTTAATCATCACCGTATTTCCTGCGGCGATGGCCGCAGCCAAAGGAGCGAACGTCAGATAAAACGGATAATTCCAGGGTCCTATGATCAGAACCACTCCGCGGGGTTCGTAGATGATTTGACTTTTGGCTCCGAAAAGAGTCATCGGAGTTTTGGCCGAAACCGGTTTCATCCAACGTCGCACGTGATGGATCGCGTCGTTGATTTCGGAAATCGAAGGCATAATTTCGGAGATATCCACTTCTCTCTCGTTTTTGCGGAAATCCTCGTTCACCGCTTTTTCGATTTCAGGAGTGTATTTTACGATCGCCGCTTTTAGTTTTTTTAAACGATGAATTCGGTCGGAGGCCTTGGTGAGTTTCATCACCTTATGAAAGTGCTCTTTTTGTAACTTGAACACTCGTTCGATTTCAGCCTTATCCAAAGGAGGATACGATGGAGTCTGGTTAGAATTCGGTAATTTTACCGGAGATTCCTGTAAAGTTGGCATTGGAAGTAGCTCCTTAATCTAGTCACTGAGGTAATATTCGAAAATATACCCGTTAGGCGGACTGATTCTATCATCTGCGGAATCAAATGCAATTCTTTTTACTGACCCGGAGTCGATTCGCGGAGAATTCTTTATCGATTCGCGTATTTTTTAGACAAACCTCCGAGGAATAAAAATCGGAATTCAAAGAAGGAAACTAAGAGGTAGGACAGCGCAAGGAACGCTCCTGACTCGGTGAAACGCGGTGGGTTCCGAATGAAAAAAGGAAAACACGTTAGACGCTCATTGACCGACCGCCCTGTGTTAGATCGACTGAAAATTGGACGTAATAAAAAAAGAAATTCCAAAACGGATTCTCGCGTATTCGGAACGAAAACGGCATCGATTCTTGGAAATATTTTTCCAAGAATCGGCGCCCGGATTTTCCGATTACTTGACAGAAAAGGAATCCATTCGGAAGAATTACGTTATGAGTCAGACCAAACAGTTAGAGTTGCATCATCATGAAACCCTCGGACTTTACAGCAATTTAAAAGATCTGAATCATCCCGTTCTGGAAAACACTCCGGTTCATTACAGATTCCACAATCTTACGGAAAACGTGGACTCGATCATCAGCCGGACTCTTGACCGTTACCTTCTTCAACTCGATATCATTTACGTCCGCGATTCGGTTTTCACTACCCTCAAGGAAACCATAGCAAATTCGATAAAGGCGAACATCAAACGGATCTACTTCCGCGAATTGGAAGCAGACATACAAAATCCGGAAGTTTATAAACAGAAGATTTTAGGATTCAAAAAGAAATACATCGACAATAAGGAAAAATACGAGGAGCTTCTGTTTAAGAACAACTTCGTCGTTCTCGTGTCCTTTATCCACAACAAGGACATGATCCGGATCCGTGTGATGAACAACGTAAAACTCAGCCCCGCCGAGGTGGAGCGGATCAATCTTCGGATCGAAAAAGCGAAACAATACAACGATCTTTCGGAAGCGTTTTTGGAAGCCGGAGACGAAACCGAAGGCGCGGGTCTCGGATTGATCATGTCTTTGATGATGCTCAAAAACGACGGCCTTTCCGCGACCTCGTATAAGATCGAAAGTCAGGGCAACAGCACGAGCGTAATCATCGACATTCCTCTCGTCATCACCAAAGAGAATTTTCAACTCCAGAAAACCGAGGAGATCATCAAAAACATAGACGGCCTTCCTACGTTTCCCAAATCCATCCAGGATATTCAGGCGATGATCGAACGACCGAATTCTTCGATCTCCCAGATTGCGGAAGTGATCAAAAAGGACGTCGCACTTTCCGCGAACATACTTAAACTCGCCAACTCGGCCGCGTTTATCCGCGCTAACAAAGTGGAGTCTCTGGATCGTGCGATCCAATTGATCGGATTAAAGGAGTTGAGCCAACTCCTTTATTCGTTGGGAACGAAGCAGATCCTCGAAGACAAGTTCCCCGCCTTCCTTACGATCTGGGACAAATCGAATCAATGCGCGTTTTATTGTAAGCTGATCGCCGCAAGAATGAATCTGCCTAGGGACACGATCAGCAATCTGATGTCCGCGGCGCTGTTGCACGATATCGGTGAAATCATACTTTTGTCCCTCGAAGAAAGAACTATGAACAGTATCGGAAAAATTTCGGCCTCGAAAGAGATCGCTTCCGCGGTTTCCATGGAGGAAGCCGCATTAGGAATCACTCATACGAAAGTAGGAGCCCTGATCGCGGAAAAATGGAACTTCCCCGATATCTACGCCAAAGCGATGGAGTTCCACCATAGGGCTCTTTTGATCGACGAGGAGTTTGCGCCTTATATCTATCCGATCTATCTCGGAGACATGATGATCAAGATCAACAACGAAGAGGCCAAATTCAGCGAAATCCCCGAAAAGATATTGGAATACTGTAAGTTCAACAGTTCCGGCGATTTCCACTCCTTCCGCACCAAAGCGCTTGAGAACTTTTTAGCCAGCGTTCGTTGAAAGTAGTTTAGAATTTTCTAAACTACCGAAACTTGGGAACTCCGCGTCGTAGAAAGGAATACTGCGAAGAGGAGTTCTGCGACAACCGTTACTTTTTTTCGCGATGAAACGGCGGAATCCGGTCGTTTCACTTTGGTCGAAACGGATGTCGCATTATATCTGTTCGTTTAACAAAATATACCGTTCGGATTATTGTCCTCCGATGTCGTTCGTGCGAGAATATTCCTCGTTCAGGCGTTTGTGCCGGAGGATCCGATGAAAAAAGTTTCCAAGTATGCGGGTTTCGTTCTGATGGGTTTTGTCCTATTGGGATCGTATTCTTGCAATAACACGCAGGATCCCAATCTTCTTTGGCTTTTAAGCGCGACACAATCGAATCCTGCGCCGGCTCCCGACGGAGAACAATCTTTCAGCATCGTCGTCAACGACGAAACCGCTCCGCCCGACTTCGTATTCGATACCACCAAGACGATCAGTGTCAACATTCAGGTTTTGAGTCCGGAATCGCCCGTTTCCGGAAGTTTGGTACAAATCTTTAACACCGATAATACGGCCCAGAAGACGATCTTTCGCGCAGTGACGTCGGAGAACGGGGAAGTGAAAGGAACGTTCACCATCGACGAAGCGACCCGAAAAGTTTTTTTGAAAGTGGAAGCCTTCGGTCAACTGTACGAAGCGACAGTGGAGGTGATCCACACGAGTAGCATTTCCCGGAGAATCACCGTCGTAGTCAAGGGGAACAACGTTCTTCTTCCGGATTCGGACGAGGACGGAATCGTGGATCGGGACGACGCGTTTCCGAACGATCCTACCAGGGCTTCGACTTTCCGTTATCCGACCGAAGGATATTATACGATTTCCTACGAGGATTTGTTTCCCAATCAGGGAGACGCGGATTTCAACGATTACAACGTCCGCGCCGTTTTCGAAGAGGATTGGAACGCGCAGGGAAAGGTGGCGCGGATTCGGGCGAATTTCGTTCACGTCGCCAAAGGTGCGGGTTACGACCATACGCTTCATCTGAGTATTCCGGGAGCGACCGCTTCCGATTACACTCTCACCCGGTTCGGATACGACGGAACTACCGTGGAAAGTTCTACGGGCGGAACGAACACTGCCATCGACTCGATGGAGATTCTCCCGAGATCCAATACTACGATTCCATCCTCGAATACATCCCGCTCCCAAACTGTTTTCAAAAAAGGAAAATCCGCGGCTTTGGAGGTCATCCTACAATCGCCGGTCGCTCGGGCGATTCTGGGTCCGGCTCCGTATGATACGTTCGTCCAAGTGATTCATACGGGAAAGGAAATCCATTTTCCGAGAAAGTATTTTGATTCTTCCGGCAAGGACTTGTATCTCGATTCCACCGGATTTCCCTGGGCGCTTTTGGTTCCGGGGAATTTTCGATGGCCGTATGAAAGTACGGACATTCGAAAATCCTATCCTTCGTTTCAATCTTGGTATGAATCGGAGGGGAGTTCCCACAACGACTGGTATATAACTCCTGTATCGTCGGAAGTTTTTCCGGCGACGAATTGAACTGCTTTTCCCCGGGATTTTCTTTCCCGGGGATTCTTTTTTTTCTTTCATTCCGATGCGATTGTCGGAGGATTCGATCCTCTTATGCGAGATTTGAAACTTAAGAATCCTAGACTTCGTTCCCAACCAGCTTCTTTGGAATCCAATCTTTCCCCGAAATTCTTTCTAAACCTTTTGAAAGAAATCGCTCCGATCGTGGCCATCGACGATCGGCGTAGTATTTTATTCGCAAACGAATCGTTTCGAAAAGAATTCGTGGGGAGTTCCCGCAGCGTGATCGGTAAAAATCTCTTTCGGGTTTTTGGACTCAACCCGGTCGATCAAGAGGAGATGGAATCCAACATCGATCTTTCCAAACGAAGCAAAGTGCAGAATCAGGAATTCCGGAAACAAAAAATCTACTACGGTTATTCTGTGTTTCGATTCGGAGAAAGCATCGGGATCATCCTTAAGAATATTACGGAAAACAAACGATTGGAAAAAAAAATCGCAAGTCTTCATACGAAATTGCTCCAATCGCAGGAAGAGGAAAGAATTCGACTTTCGCGGGAACTCCACGACGGAGTAGGACAAACGATTCTCGCGGCCAAACTCAATTTCCAAGCCTTCAGTCGGAACCCCAAAATCTACGGCGCACAATTCGATACGGGTCTTTCGCTCATCGATAAGGCAAGCCAGGAACTGCGGGATATTTACACCAACCTTCATCCTTCCACATTACGCGAAATCGGATTGGAGGCCGCGATTCGTGCGCTCAGTTCCGACATTTTTCCTCCGATGGACATAGAGGCGGAATTGGATCTCAGCCTAAAATCCAATCTGCAACCGCAGATCGCCAATCAAGTTTTTAGAATCGTGCAGGAAATCTTCCAGAATACGATCAAACACTCCCAAGCGAAACGGATTCATCTGAAAGTTCAGATCAAAGGAAGACAATTGTTTTTGGACGCAAAGGACGACGGAATCGGTTTTCAGGAACGAAAGGTGCGCGCCCGATCCTCAGGTTTTGGACTTGAAAATATCAGAAGAAGAGTGGAAGATTTAAACGGTAAATTTAAGATTGATTCCTCCGCGGGGAACGGAACTAAATTTACGATCCGGATTCCATTGGAAAAAGAAAAAGTATAACGACGGAAGTTATGAAACCTGCGACTAAAATATTCCTAGTAGACGATCACGCCATCTTGCGGGAAGGATTGAAGATGATTCTTTCCGAACAACCCGGTTTGGAAATTTGCGGAGAATCCGGAGACGCCGAAAAAGCCTTGGATCAGATCGGGAAACTTTCTCCCGACTTGGTCATTACCGACATTTCTATGCCCGGCTTAAGCGGAATCGATCTTGTCAAAAATCTGAGAAAGTATTATCCGCAGATCCGCTCCATCATTCTCTCCCGTCACGACAACAAAGAATACGTTCAAAAACTTTTAGAACTGGGAATCAACGGGTACGTTCTCAAAGACGACGCCGGAAACGATCTACTCCGTGCGATCGAAGCGGTTCACAAGGGGGAAACGTATCTAAGTCCGGGAATCACGTCTCATTTTCTTTCCGGATTCGTAGGCGGAAAACAAGGAGAGGAAAATCAGGACGCCAGAAAAGCGTTTTCGGTTTTGTCGGATCGAGAGCGGGAGATTCTAAAACTCGTGGCGGAAGGTAATTCCAACGAGGCCATCGGTAAAATTTTGAGGATTTCGCCTGCGACCGTCAAGGTACACCGCGCGAATATCATGAAAAAACTGGATCTGCATAAGGTCGCGGACCTTGTGATGTATGCGATCCGCGCCGGTTTGATCGAATCCTAATTCGTGTTAGAGTGCGGTTTCCGGGGAGTTCCTACAACTTCTGAGTTTGTTCCAAGTTCCACGGATGCAAACCCCTTGTGGAACCGCGGTCGGCTTGGGCTACGCGCCGTTTCTCCCGTCTTCGGACCACGTAAAAGTTCCCGTAGAGAAAAACCTGTGGGAACTCACACGAATCGAGGATTCGTAGGAACACCTAAAACATCCCTTCTCCGACCGAAAACGGCCTACGCCCAACCCGACCTTTGTAGGAACACCCCGCCCCTCCCGTGTTTCGACAAAAAATCGCTCGGACCACCCTCGGGTCGGAACCTCGACCGGATTTCCGTCAAGCACTCAGGTGCAGTTCCGACCGCACTCGGACTGCGGACGGAGGGGGAACGATCGGTTATCATACCAAACATCCAAACCGTAGGAAAAATCTATGACGATACGAAACAAATTTAGCGATTACTTTCAAAGAGAAGTGAAATTACTTCGATGGTCCCTGCCCGCCTACCTATGGTTTCTCATTTTGATTCCTTCTTTGGTCCTGACGATCGCGTTTTCCGCCGGAATCTGGTATTCTGGATTCCTACATTTGCAAACCTACTTCGGCGCCGCGTCGGAACTACTCGTGTATCCGTTTTTTATCACGGTCGGATTCCTTCTGCTTTCGCTTTCCTGTTTTCTTTTATACACTCTTTTTCCGAATTATAAATTCTTTCTGGCGTTCACGTTAGTCGTCTCAGCGATCTGTTTTGCGACCAATTCGTACGTCCTCAATCACGAAGTATTTCCTCCGTTTACGGAAAGAACGGTTTGGTCGTTATGGATTTCGTATGCGGTATTAACAGCCTCTTTTTGGAAGGAGCGGATTCCCAAAACGATCCTACTATTTTTCCAGCCGATATTGACGCTTGGAATGTTCCTATCCTTATCCTTCGTTTTAGTTCTCGCACCGTTGATGCTTTTCAGCTGGATGTTGGTGTGGATGGCGGGACTAGGATTTTTACCGTACGGACCGTTGTTCGCTATCACGGCGTTCGGAGTTTCGATTTATAAAATCCACGTTTCGTTGGACGAGGTCGGAAAAAAAATTTCCACCGCGTCCGTGGTCTTGTCCCTCGTTCTGCTGTTCGGATATGCCGCGTATTATTTTAAGGAATGGAAACACGCGGAGAAGGTATTAACAAAGCAGGAAATATCACAAGGGCACAATCGAGTCGATGAAGACCTTCCCGAATGGGTGCAAAAAGCCGCGCGATTGCGGGCCAATCACGTGACGGAAATGGTGCTCCAGCCCAATCGAAGATCCGAGATTGCGTTGTTCTCCGCGCAGAGTCAATTCGATCCATTGGCTTGTCTCGCGTCGATGGGAATCAATTTGTTTTCTCGGTCATCCGATGAACGTGTCACGCCGGAAGAATCGGGAAAGATACTTCATCTTTTGTTCGGAAGATCGCACGCGTATCTCGAACGACTCTGGAGGGGGAATTCGCTAATCACGACGGATATGGATTCGCACGTACAAATTCATCCCGAACTCAGAACCGCTTATACCGAAACGACGATATCCGTTTATAACGAGAATTCCGAGACGTCACGACCACTATTCGGATTCGGCGCCGGCATCCCGGGAAACGAAGAGGCAATTTATACGATCACCGTTCCCGAGGGAAGCGTCTGTACCAAACTTTCCCTTTGGATCGACGGAGAAGAAAGAGAAGCGCGACTAACGTTTAAATCGAACGCGCGTAACGCGTACGAACAGATCGTCGGAACCGAAAGGAGGGATCCTTCCTACGTGGAATGGTTGGACGGGAATCGACTCAGGCTCAGGGTATTTCCAGTCGCTCCGCAGAATTATCGAATGGTCAGGATCGGAATCGTATCACCTCTTCGATCGGACGGAAAAAAACTGAACTACGAAAGAATACGTTTGGACGGACCGGTGGACGCCTTTCTGGAACAGAACGTAAACGTGGATCTATTTTCCAAGGAACCGATCGAATTGGATTCGACCGGAATTTCTTTGAAGGAAAAAACCGTATCCGATTCTCAAGTGCGTCAATGGACGGGTAACGCGGGATCGCAAGAATGGTCTTTTTCGCTACCGACGATCGAACCGAAAGGATACATAAACTCCCTGGGAATGACGTATAACGTGCTACCCGAACGAAGGGAATCAACGGAATTTACGCCCGATCGAATCGTTGTCGTATTAAATTCTGCGTTCTCCCGAGCCCGTTGGAAAGAGATCGTCTCTAAATTATACGACTTCGAAATTCCGGTCGTGATCGTAACCAACGAATGGTTCCGAACTGCAGACGCCGCCAAAGCCGCCCGTTATCTGGACGAATGTGAAATTCCCGCGTTCAATTTATTTCCATTGAATCTAAGTTCCGATATCGTAGGGAACGATCCGGTATGGGTCGTCGCCGGCGAAAAAAAGTCGATTCCCCTCGGTGAATTGCGGGGCTCACGAAGATTTAACGAAATACAAACCGCCGCATCCGAACGGACGGAACCTTGGAAGATCGCGTTTCTCAACGGAAAACGATCGGAATACGCGGCCAGCCTGATCGACCTTCATCAGGCGACTCCGATCGCAAACGGCGAAGAGGAACTGATCGAAGCTCTCCGCAACCGTCGAATTTCACTTACGGTCGAAAAAAACGGACTCGTTTCCCTACCATACGCCGGAATCACATTAGAAAAAACGAATACAAAAAAGGGGGAACGTCCGGGAAGCGATCTCTTGATCCGGATGCTCATCCAAAAAAACATCATGAAAAAACTCGGAAAACGATTTTTCGACCGGGATCTCGACAACGCCGATTTGGTAGAAGCGGCACGCGACGCGATGGCGGTAACTCCGGTTTCCAGTCTGATCGTACTCGAAACCGAAAAGGACTACCGGAGATTCGGAATCAAGGCCGCCAAATCTGCGTTAGGTCAAAGCAAACTTGAAACGCCGGGTGCCGTCCCTGAACCGGAGGAATGGCTATTACTCGTATGTATCGTATTGGGTCTGAGCGTATATTTCCGATCCAGACGCGCATTCGCCTAACACGAGTATGTCGATCTCCATCGCCGATTATCGATTAAGATCCGCGGTTTCGATCATAGTATTGCTCGTATTCTGCGCCGCATCGATGACTTACGCCGCGGAAAAACTTCTAACGATTCGATCGGCCTTCGAGTTGTATCCGATCCTGTTTCTACCTTTATTTTTTAGCACCAACCGGGCGGCGGTTCGAAACCGAATCCTATATTTTTTACCGGGAACGGTTTTTATACTTTCCGGAATTTGGTTTCATAGGTTGAGTCTGATTTGGATCGGTTCGTTTTGGAACGCGCTCGCGACTTTACACGGAAGCGGAATCCGTTTTACCTGGCCCGCTCCTCTGCTCGTATTCGCTGTTCCTCCAATCACAGGCTTCGGTTCTCTTTTTGTCGGATACAAACTTCGTTTGATCGTGACTGAAATCGCTGCACATTTAATACGAAGGATAGATTCCGCCGCGACGGAAGTCGGTAATCGAATCTTCTTCGACGGACATTGGTTCGTGGTCGATCGCGCTTGTGAAGGATTGAAGATGGGACTCGCGACCGCATTGATCGCGGCGGCGTTCGCACTCCGTTCCAATAGAACCGGTAAAATCCTGGTTTTGGGAACCGCGTTTCCCCTTTGGTTTTTTTCGAATCTTTTGAGAGTATGCACGTTAGTCGTCTTTCAAGTTCCCTCATCGTCTTGGAGGCACGAGTTTTTAGGAATCGTTTATTTTGTAGCGGGAGTTTTGATTCCTCTTTCCTGGATTGTGTTGTTTTATCCTGCGAAAAAAAAATCCGATTCTCCCGAAAAGGAACAAACTCATCGCTCACTTGTTGCTCGTTTACGGCTTCCTTCAACGAGCGCTCGTATCCTGATACCGTTTCTGACCGCGTTAGTCGTAATCGGAACACGTTGGATTCCGATCGATTCACCTTCTTGGCCGTCCGCAATTCTATCGTTCCGTCTGGATCGAAATTCACTCGTCGATGATCCGAGAATCGCCGTTTATCGATCCGGAGAAAATTATCTGATTTTAAAACGAAATCTCTTCGCCGTCGGAACGGGGCACGATCCGAGAATCTGTTTCGAAGCGGTAGGATTTGCGTTCGCGGAACAGAACGAAAACGGAGGATTCAAACGCGCCCGATTGCAGAGCCCTTCCGGCGCGAAACCGATTTTATATTGGTGGTATTCGATCTCCAAGGATCGGGTTTTGTCCGACACGGATCTGGCACGAATCGGGGAGTTCCCGCAAATCGTCGCCGAAAACGATTGGCAATGGCGAAAGGAACGTTTTTTAGGAGCAGACGTGATTCAGTGGAACTTATACGGACCGAAGGAAAACGAACTCATGGAAACAGCTCGCCACCTAACACAGAATTTGCGATGACTCGTTTCATTCTCACTGACGTACACAAACCAGAGACTTAGGAAGGTTACAAGCGTCCGTAAATCCGGAACTCATCGAATCCGTATCGGTTCTAGCTCCCATTCCGAACTGACCGTTATTGAGTCCGCCCCCCGCAGTCCCGTCGCTCCATCCGGTACAACTATCGGCGCTCGAAGTCCAATCGGCCTCCAAACCGGTCCACCAAACCTTCGCCGCGTTCGTATCGATCGCCGCGATCAACCCGGGTGCTGGAAACACGACGATACCTGCGGAATTCGTAGTGAACACTTTCACCGGAGAAGCGATCGAACCTCGATAATAATCCAGATTGGGCCGCAAAATCCAATTCGAATTTTCTAATATATTTGTGCAATACGCGGTCGTACAAGCGGTCCTAAGCGGAGCCGTAGAGGAAGCGATCATCGCCTTATAATCGGTTCCGATTCCGGGTAACGCGGCGAAATTAGCGTCCTTTTCGGCCGCGCAGATTCCGTCGGCTCCGGCAATCCCTCCCGCACCCAATAGTCCGTCTGAAAGACCGACCGTCACAAAGACGAATTTTAGGGAAACGTTCGGATCCTCGAAACCGTTGGACCGCGAATCGGAATTCAACAACGCCAAAAGTAGGATTCCGGGATTGAAATCCGGAAACGGGGAGGAACAACCGAATACCGAACACAAAACCAAAGAGAATGCAATTTTTTGAATATAAGAATAATATTTTTTCATACGATCCCCCCGGAATCAGTCGAATCCTTTCCTAAAACCGACTTCTATCCTACCCAAATATCCGAGCCCGTTCGAATTCACCGTTTGTACGAAGGGATCGTTCCAACGGGAGTAACTTTCCGGTTTAGATTCTATCAAAACCGTGGTCGAATGAAAAGAACGTTTTTCCAACCACACGTTCAATCCGTAACTCAAAATGGCTAAAACCCCGATGACGGTCTGGTTATTTTGATGTCTGTCGTATTCTTTTTTGTCCTCTTCCCTTTTGTGGAGCAAATACAAGGAAACAGGCAGCGGGGCGGCAAAGGCGGATAACGTTAAAAAACCGGGATCGTTGGTTGTGGATTCCGCGAGCGAATTCCCCGCCGTCCTTTCTGCGTTAGCCGCAACCGCAAGGGTGCCGAACCATATCAAAACGAACGAGACGCGGCCGTATTCTTTTTTTTCCAAAGGCGAAAGACCGGGGACCCAAACCTTCCAAGCGGAAGGAGAGATTCCTCCCGCAATCTCCTTCCTTTTTTCCGCTTCCACTACGCTTTTAGGACGATCGTGTTCCACCGAAAACCTGGACCATTGACTCCAAGAAGAAGGTTTGCCGAAACGGTTGAGCGCGGAAATCCTGAATTCGTATTCTCCCGCGGGGATCGAAAATTCGAGGTTATTGACCGAAACCTTATCCTCCCTTACCGGAAAGTCCGGAGCGGAAGGTTTACGGATCTCCAACTTATAACCGTTATTTCCCTTGACCTCGTTCCATTCTATGTAATAGGTGTATTTTATTTCTTCAGAATATATTGAAATACTAATACAAATGAAAAATACGATCGAAATCGATCCGAAAAAAGTTTTCAAACTCATTCTCCTTTTTTACCGCTCGACTTCGTCTCGGGAGCGGCCAGTTCTTCCCTGAGTACGATCTTAAATTCCGCGACGGCCCGGACGGATCCGCTACCTTCCCTCGTTAGGGACCAAGCAAATTTCCCGACGTCCAAAACGCTCAAATCGTTCAAACGAAACGATTCCCCTTGAACGTTACGTCTAAAAATAGACTCGCCCGAAGCTCCGTACAACGTTAGACTCCATTTGGCATCCCGGGAAACGGACGAATGTTTCCACCTAAAAACGATCGAATCCTTTCCGGTCATATCCACCGTTTTTCCGGTTGCAGGAAAAACCAAGGTCGGAAGTTCGGAAACGTTTCGGACGTTTTTATTATTTTCGGAGGAATGCGCTCCGTTTTGAAACGGAACCGCTTCATTTTTTAATGCGACATCGTTTGGATCGGAATCGGTCTTTGAGGAAACGACGGAGCCGCCCGTTTCCACCTGAAACGAACGAATCTCCGAGACGGATTCCGTACCAGGAAGAGAGGAAAACGAACGAACCCTCCAGTGGTATTTCCCTTCCGAAAGAGGGATGGAAATCGAAGTTTTAAAAACGGTCAGTCGTTTCGGGTTCGTTTTAAAATCGGATGACTCGGAGATTTCCAGGATATAACCCGTCGCCAAACGCGAAGGTTTCCAACGGAACGACTGTAGTTGATTTCCTTCTAAATTCGTATTTTTTAAAGGGAAGAGCAACGTCACGGGCGGATTGGGAAGAATTCGGAACTTCCTCACCGAAGAGAAATTTTTTCTATCTGCGGAAGAAAGCCTCCAATAATAAATCCCTTCCGGAAGACCGGCCTCAAAGTTCTCTCCCTTAAATTCCTTTTTAAGAATCAAAGGATGGAAGTCTCTGGAAAGAGCAACCTCCAAAATTACGGAAGGATTTTTTGAATTCGCCTTCCAACGAAAACCGACCTTGGCTTCGCCCGATTCCGGAAAAATCCTGTGATTGTCCGGCGGTTCCGTAAGTTCCCAAGTTTTCGCGATCGGATTTAAGTCTCCTTCGTAAATTCTTACGTTATGCCCCTCTTTAATCGTCTCGACATCCTTGTCCGCCCGGATCCATCCGAGATTTCCCTTATCGATTTCGATCAGATTTTCCCCTGTTTTTTCGGAACGCGTTATGCGAAACATACTTTGTTCTACGGCCTTCAATTCCGTTTTACCCGAAACCAAACGGACCGGTTTCGAGGAGAGGACTTTGAGCGATCCTTCCTCAAGTTCAAACATCTCCTCGTCTTCCTTGAGATGAATGACGATCATCGATCTTGGATCTAACTCGAGTTTCGTTCCCGAAACCAAGGTGACGACCGCCTCGGAAAGTTCGTCCGTACGCACGGAGTCGTGGTTGAAGATCGGAAAGTTCTGCTCCACATCCTGCCAGATCATACGATCCGACAATTTTCTCTGCGCCGTTCTGTATTTGAACGTGATGTTCCCCACCCTTTCCTTTTTTCCCCAATCCGAATCAACCGCACCCTCTTTCCAAAAAAGAAAAAGTGAAATGGAAAGGACCACAAAGGAAGCAAGCCCCACCTGGATTTCCTTACCGAATCTTGTATACGGACTCATACCAACGACTTAGAGGGAGATTCGGGATCGGGAATTCCGCATAACGTGCGCAATTCTTCCAAAGACTTCGGACAATCCTGATCGTCCTTCCAACCTAACACCGCGTAGATGATCTGCGGCTTTTCCTTACCTCGGATCCAAACCGGAGGGAGTTGGACGAAGTGAAAATGATCCTTCGCCAGTTCGTAGGTGCTTTCCGCGATGAGTATATCCGTTCCGAACTCCTTATTGAGATATTCTATCCGCGATGCGAGGTTCACCGTGTCTCCGATTACCGTAAACTCCAACTTCTTCTCGGAACCGATCTGACCGACGATCACAGGACCGGAATTGATTCCGCATCCGAAACGGGTGAACGGTCTTCCCATCTCCTCTCCTTTTCGGTTGAATTCGATCAAAGCCCTTCTCATCAGAAGCGCCGCGTTGATCGCGTTTTTGGGTTCGTGACCGTCGTGTAAAAGTGCTCCCCAGTGGGCCATGATCGCGTCGCCTATGAACTTGTCCACGATCCCTTGTGTGAGATAAATACATTCCACCATCTCCGTGAAATACTGGTTCAAAAATTCGACGACTTCCTCCGGCTTCATCCTTTCGGACATGCCCGTAAAGTTTCTTAAATCCGAAAAGAAAACCGTGACCTCGCGATTTTCACCGCCGAGTTTCAAATCGGAGGATAGAGCCCTTTCGGCGATTTCCTTGTTCACGAATTTTCCGAACGTGTTTTTGATTTTCTCCCTTTCCTCCAAACCCCTCGCCATACGCAAAAACGAGTTGGTCAGAACGCCTACTTCGTCGTGTGTGGAAGGTCGTATATCCACCGCGTAGTTTCCTTGTTCGACCTTTTTCGTAGCGGAAAGAAGTTGAATGATCGGGATCGTAAGCGATCGCGAAAAGATGAATATTACGAAAAACGCAACCGATAAAACGGAGACCAATATCAGAAGATTTTGTCTTCGGATCTTATAAACCGCCTCGAACGCCAGATCGGCGTCTAACGTGGAAATGACTCCGAGACTTCCCACTTCCAACTGCTGATACGAACCCAGAACCTCGCGATCCTCGAAATCGAAACGTTGCGAACCGTTATCGGAAGGACTGCGCAACATTATCTCGACCAAAGGATGTTTCTTATAATCCTTACCGGATACCGCCTCCTTGTCGTTCGAATGAGCGATCAGATTTCCGGCGGAATCGACGACGATCATCTGAAAAAAATCGGTTTGCCTGACGGAAAGAAAGGAATCCAAAAACTCTGCGGCGGAAAATACCAATCCGGCTATTTCCGAACCGTTCGCCTCCGGAATAAAAACCGCGACCGCGGGAAATCCGAACTCGGAAGAAACATTCAAAACTTCTAATGTTCCGGAAAGACGCGGAGACGCCTTTTCCAGAGCGGTTTTCAGAGTTTCCGGATCGGGAGCTCCGGAGATCGAATTCGTCTTTAGAAATTTTAAATTCCAAAAAAGAGAAACGATTTTTTTAGAGTTTTCTCCCGGCTTGGATCCGAACTTCACGTAGGAGACCGCGTTGGGGTTGACGCGGAAAAAACGTTCCGCTTCCGACGGGCGAAAATCCTGAATCTTGCGCGTGCTTTCTTTGAGCTGACCGCTCAGCTGAAGACCGGTCATTCTAGCGAGCGAAAGGTTGTATTCTTGGATCAGGATCTCGCTGTATTTTCGGAAAAAATACGTGGCCATAGTAATCATCAATCCCATGCTAATCACTATGATCGCCGATACTATGGAGAGAAGTTTGACCCTTATGGTAAAACGGGACGGACGAAAGGTTTCTCCGCCACTATCGTATGTTCCTGAATTTTTTTCGTGTTTTAGATAATTATAATATTTAGATTCGATTTCACCGTGTCCGCTCTCCGATGTCCACACCTGAACCGCACTCGTTTCGGAGCGGTTCTGCAGAAATCGGAAAAATTTTTCCGAAGATTCGACGTTTCCGGAAAGGATTTTTTCGCTGTCCGCAGAAGAGATCGAAAAACCCGCGTGTTTCAGACCGCGGACCAACGTGAGAAAATCGTGGGACTTTTTTAGGGCGTCCGCCTTTTTTGCGGGAAGACAAAAAACGGTCTCTCTGACGCCGTCTTCGAGTTTTCGTGAAATCAGAGTTCGGATTAGCAAATCCGCATCCTCTCCGACGGAACTCAGATCGGGAAGCGTTTCCCAATATATCCGTTTAACGGATTTTTTTTTAAAACGATCAAGCAGTCTGGACATCCTTTCCCTGTTCTCCTTAATTCTGGAGAAGAATGAATGGGATTTTTCTCCTGTCATCCTAAAATCGAAAATTAAAAGAGAAGACATAGTTTGGATCGAAGGCTTCGAACCGAAAGCGAATCGAATCGGAACGAAAAAAGGGGCGAAAGTCGTTTTAATAACGAAATTCGAAACGATAAAAGAAAACGATTTGCCCTTGCCCGATTCGGAATTATCTGAAAACTGTACGCATGGATTGGAGCGGACTTCAAAACCGGTTATCGGTGGAATTCTTATTGGAATTCGCAAACGCTTTCGGCTTCTTTCTATTCGTGTTATTTTTCGGCTATATACTCGGAGACAGGATCGTTCCGAGATTGTTGACTTTTCTTTTTCCGGATAAAATTCAGTTCTCTCATCCTATTTGCAAGGCGGGAAGAGGAATCATTCGATCTTTCTTTTTTCTATTCGCTTCGTTTTTATTTCTCGAATTGTTAAACATTACCGAGCCTTGGGGAAAATTCGTCTTTTCGGGTTACAGGATTCTTTCGATCGTTCTTTTGACGTTTTCCCTGGTTCGACTTTTTTCGTCCGTGTCCGAAACGTATTCCGAAAAAAAGAAAGGGACAATTTCTTTCGCGGCGAACATCGGCAACGTGGTGCGAGTCACGTTAGTCGTCGTTTCTATTTTACTCGTATATCCGAAGTTTCGTTCGGTTACGGAGATAACTTTGGCTCCGGTTCGCGCGGATCTCGGTCCGCTACGGAACGAAGAATTCGTGTCGATCGAAGCGGCGATTCGGAATCGGATCGCGGTAGGAATCCCGGAGCCGTTGGCGTATTTAACTCCGAGGCTTTCGGAAGGAGCCGGACACGTGGATCTACATAAACATTCGAGAAAAGAGTATGAAACTCGAATATTAAATTTTCTTAACGCACATACGAAATCGGAGAAATCCGTTCGACCGTGATTATCCGTAAAAAAAAATACGCGACGAACGAACTTTTCCGTTATTGGAACGTATTGAGTCTGGACATAGTAGCCGGATCATTATCGAGCGTTTGGTTCGTATCCACCCTGTTGGGTTCCGATCTTCGGACCGTATATTGGTTTTTACTTCCGGCCTCGGTGTGGGTAATTTATACGGCCGACCATCTGCTCGACGGATGGAGATCCGGCAACGAAAGCGCGAACGTAAGACACGAATTCCATTACAAAAACAGAATTTTCTTAAGTATCATCGCCTGTTTGAGCGCGATTTTTTGTCTTATCGGCGGAATAATGTTTCTGCGGGAATGGGTGGTCTTAGTCGCTTTGATCCTGGGAACCTTCGCCCTGATTCACGTAATCCTGGCCTTTGTTCAACCGGTTTTTTTCTGGAAGGAATGTTCGGTTTCAGTTCTCTACACGGCGGGTATCTGGTTCGGCCCGATCCTTACGGGACGTCTCGAATTTTCGCGAATTTTAGAACCGTGTTTTTGTTTTTTACTGACGGCTCTCTGTAATTCGTTTATGAATTCTTATATGGAACGCGAGATAGATCGTAAGGAAAATATGGAATCCATCTTAAAAACCATTTCTCCGACCGCGCTCAAACGATGCGTCTTCACGTTAGCCGTCATCGGAACGATACTCGATGCATTTTGGCTGTTCCGCTCCGGCTGGAGCGTATGGCCGGAATCCGTTTACTTCTGCGTAGGTTACTTGGTTCCGGTCGCGATCCTTTTGGGAGAAAGTCGATTCCAAAATTCCCAAAGGTTCAGAATTTTGGGAGAAGGTTATTTTATTTTAGCGGTAATCCCTACGCTGATTCGGAAATCGTTTCCATTTTAGCGACGGGAGGAATTCTTAAAATCCATCGCAACGTCTCGTAGAACCGGATCGTTTTTAGGATCGGATTGAGCCAACCGGTAGTGATACAAAAATACGTATCGTGCGGCGGAGTGTGATGTATTTGGTGATGTTCCGGTCCGAGAATCAGTTTATATTTTTGTAATGTTCTTATGAAAGGAGGCGGCGAATCCTCGTGAGCCCATTTGTGGATTTGGTTGGTGGCGAAAATCCCGAGTAAGAGAAAAAACCAAAACAAGGAGATCAACGAACTGACCGGCCCCGCGCTATCCCAGAAAAAAACGTAGTAGACGAGGATCGGAAGCGAAACCAAACAATTGTTTCCGTTGGTTTCGATAAAATCGTGTCTCGTAATCCCTTTCGGATCCACGTGATGATCCCGAAACGGAAAAATGAATCCGGGGCCTAAGATCGGAGTCGTTTCGGAACCGACGCTATCCCCTAAAAAATGTACCAAACCGGAAAGAAAGTCCGCGCCGATCCAAGAGAATAAGATCACCGAAGGTAAAGTCCAAAGTAGCCATTGATTTTGTGCATAATCCGCTGCGAACAATATCGTAAGTCGATAACACAAATACGCGGATAAAATTAGAAAAGACAACACGCCCATGCTTTCGAAAATTCTGTGAACGGTAAGATCGGGTTTACGGACTGGATTCAAATTTATATTCATACGTCTGCCTGCGGTAGTCTTACCATAAATCAGAATTGATGCGAGATTTTTTCGGATCCGAATCCGCACGAATCGAAAAAAAATGGAACTTTACACGGAACGTCTCCGTTGCATCCTTTCAGGAATGGGCCCTTTGTCGTTTAACACTCCCGGTTTACTCTTTCCCGCTATTTCACTTTTGATGTTGGCTTATACCAATCGTTTTTTAGGATTAGCGGGTCTGGCGAGACAGCTGATAGGAAAGTATCAGGAAAAAAAAGATCCGGATCTTCTTTCACAAATCTCCAATCTGAGGTTCCGGCTCTCCTTGATTCGTCACACACAAAGTATGGGTGTGTTGAGTCTTTTGTTCTGCACTTCGTGTATGACTACTCTTGCATTCGATCTGTTTCTCACTTCTTGGATTTTGTTCGGTCTCGCTTTGACGGCGCTTGTGATATCTCTTCTTATTTGTCTTTTAGAAATCCACCTTTCCGTTGACGCGTTGGACATAGAAATGCACGCCTTGGACGGGAAGAATTAGACGGTAAAAAACGCAGGGAAGAAAGCTGTACGCCGGCCGCTTCGATCGATCGAATTTCCGAAGACCTTTTTCAAAGAATCCTTGAATCGATTCGGAATCCTTGAAAAATCGCCTTTTATAATAAGAGCGACAACGATACTTCCTCGGAGAAGTTTCGTCTTTGCGGAGATTCGAAATCGAAACACCGCCAAACAAGGGGAATACGATGAGCGATACGTTTTACAAAGATAAGGTAGTATGGATCACGGGAGCGTCCTCCGGAATAGGAGAGGAACTGGTCAAAGAAGCGGCGAAACGCGGAGCCAAAATCGTCCTTTCGGCGAGGAGAACCAAAGAACTGGAAAGGGTTAAAAAGGAATGCGGCCTTACCGAAACAAACAGCCTGATCCTTCCTTTAGATTTAGAAGATTATAAAAAACTAAAAAACATTCCGAAAAAGGCGATCGATCATTTCGGAAGAATCGACGTGCTCGTCAACAACGGCGGAATCAGCCAGCGTTCCTTCACGTATGAAACCTCGATCGATACGTACGAGAAGCTGATGGACGTGAACTACTTCGGAAACATCGCGTTGACCCTCGCCGTCCTTCCGATTCTACGCAAGCAGAAAAGCGGAGTAATCGTTTCGATTTCGAGCGTCGCCGGATTGTTCGGGGTTCCTCTTCGCAGCGGTTACAGCGCGACCAAGGCGGCCCTCACAGGTTTTTACGAATCTCTCCGCGCGGAAAATCTTAGAGAGAATATTCAAGTTTCCTTAATTTATCCCGGCTTTATCAAAACCCAAATTTCCAACAACGCACTCAAAGGGGACGGTAGTAAACAAGGCAAGATGGATTCCGTGATCGAACAGGGAATTTCGGCCGACGAATGCGCCCGCAATATTTTGGACGGGATCTCTAATTCGAAAAAAAGGATTATCATCGCGGGCCTGAGGGAAAAGTTCGCGATTTTCGTTTATCGTTTTTTTCCGAATCTTTTCGCGAAGATGATCGCAAAGGCAAGAATCACCTAACTTCGCGATCCGTAGAGAGCGAAGTTTTGAGTTTCGTTCGCGATCCGTAGAGAGCGAAGTTTTGAGGCAACATGGCAAAAAATTATATTCGGTTTTCCACGAAGAACAACGTCGATTGGGCCTTTTTTGAGAACGGGAGAATTCTCCCGTTGGGCTGCGGAGATTTATCTACGAAAGAATTTCTCGAATTTTTAAAAAAGAAAAAATCGACTAAACTCAAACCGATTCCTCCGGAAAAAATTTCGATTCTATCTCCGATCACTGCGCCTTGCCAGATTCTTTGTCAGGGTGCAAACTACAGACAACATCTGATCGAGTCGGGTTTGAATCCGGACGACAAGAATTACAATCTCTTCTTTACGAAGTCGGACGCTTCTTTGTTTTCGCCGATCGGGAACGTTGTGCGTCCATCGCACGTAAAACTTCTGGACTACGAGATAGAACTCGGCTTGGTTTTCGGAAAAAGATTCGGCTCCGATTTGGATCCGAATCCGGAAAACGTAATCTCCAACGTGGCCGCATTTTTTATGGCAAACGACGTCTCCGCGAGAGACGTTCAACTTCCTCAATTGCAGTGGTATAAGGGAAAATCCTATCGCACCTTCTGTCCTGCCGGTCCGCATCTCGCCGTTTTGGAACGGGGCGATTTCGATCGTTTGAATTCGCTGGAACTGAAGTTGACCGTTAACGGAGAAGTCAGGCAAAATGACACCGCCTCCAATCTAGTTTTTAAACCGGTGGAAAGTATCCTGGAACTATCACGTTTTTGTAATATTTCACCGGGCGACGTTCTGTTAACCGGAACTCCTTCCGGTTGTGCGCTTCGCGCGCCGGGAAAATTCGTCCAGGCTTTGGGCGGTTTTCTTTCCGAAAAAACGAAATGGAAATTGTTCGTCAAAGGTCAAAACAAACGAAGCCAATATTTGCGACCGGGTGACGTAGTCCGCTCTACGATTCGTACCGTTGACGGAAAAATCGATCTGGGTGAACAGATTCTGAACGTGATCGACGAATCCTCAATCGAATAGAAGCAATTCGGAGCCGCATTCGTTTTCGACTGGATGTGCGGGCCGCCGAGAACGTTAGACGAAACCGAGTCTCTCGCATTAAGCCGATGCCCGTTCCGTCAATCCAATTTTTCAAGGTTCGGTTTGTCGGACCAAACGTCGCCTACGGATGACGACGGTGCGAGAGTTCCCGGACCTTAGGATTTCGGTGAATCATTCGTTTTTTCCGTTTCGCGGGAGTTCCCACGATCCTCCGGTATCCCAACTCAATCGCTCGTGCACCCACGGGAGGAGTTCCCACACGTTTTGATCACGGAAACATTCCGGATAACGATCCGCAAGCGACACGCACGGCTTGGTCCGAGTCTTCGAGGACCGAGCGGGACTCCGCGAGCCGGAAGTTGCGCGGTCCGCGTGGGAACTCTTACGAAATGCAAACGAACTTCGTTTCCAGCCCCGCGCGGATGCGGCCGAAACCCGTTTCGCGGGAGTTCCCACGATCCTCCGGTATCCCAACTAAATCGCTCGTGCACCCACGGGGGAGTTCCCGCACATTCAAGGTGCGCCGTAGAGTTCCGCCCCGCGTTCCAAAAACTCCTTGGATTTTTCATCCATTCCGACCCGGAGCGCTTCCGTTTCCTCGATACCTTTTTCCTCCGCGAATTTACGGAGTTCCTGCGTCAAATTCATCGAACAAAAATGGGGACCGCACATGGAACAGAAGTGTGCGGTTTTCATCCGATCCTGCGGAAGGGTTTCGTCGTGAAAGGACTTTGCCGTTTCCGGATCGAGGGAAAGCGCGAACTGATCCTCCCATCGAAATTCGAAACGTGCCTTGCTCAAAAGATTGTCCCGTTCGATCGCGCCCGGATGCCCCTTCGCCAAATCGGCCGCGTGAGCCGCGATCTTATACGCGATCACTCCTTGTTTTACGTCTTCCTTATCGGGAAGTCCGAGATGTTCTTTCGGAGTCACATAACACAACATAGCCGTTCCGAACCATCCGATCATCGCTGCTCCGATCGCGGAAGTGATATGATCGTAGCCCGGAGCGATGTCCGTGACAAGAGGGCCTAACGTGTAAAACGGAGCCTCTTGACAGAGTTTCATCTGAAGATCGACGTTCTCCTTGATGAGGTGCATCGGAACGTGACCCGGTCCCTCGATCATAACCTGAATGTCCTCTTCCCAGGCGCGTTTGGTCAATTCCCCCAGCGTTTCCAATTCTCCGAATTGGGCTTTGTCGTTGGCATCGGCGATAGAACCGGGACGTAGTCCGTCTCCGAGAGAAAACGAAACCCCGTATTTTTTCATCACCTTGAGAATCTCGTCGAAATGTGTATAAAGAAAATTCTCCTTGTGATGCGCCAGACACCATTTCGCGAGAATCGATCCGCCCCTCGACACGATTCCTGTCACACGATTCGCGGTAAAAGGAATATAACGCAGCAAAACACCCGCATGAATCGTGAAGTAATCCACCCCTTGTTCGGCTTGTTCCTCGAGAGTATCTAAGAAAACTTGAATATTCAAATTTTCTGCTTTACCCTTTACTTTTTCGAGGGCCTGATAAATCGGAACCGTTCCGATCGGCACGGGAGAATTCCTCAAAATCCATTCCCTCGTTTCGTGGATGTTTTTTCCGGTGGAAAGATCCATCACCGTGTCCGCTCCCCACTTGACCGCCCAACGAAGTTTTTCCACCTCCTCTTCGATGGAGGAACCGAGCGCCGAATTTCCGATGTTCGCGTTGATTTTGACGAGGAAATTTTTGCCGATGAGCATCGGTTCGAGTTCGGGATGATTTCGATTGGAGGGAAGAATCGCTCGACCACGCGCGATTTCGGAACGAACGAACTCGGGATCCATGTTTTCCCTAAGGGCCGCATAACGCATCTCCTCGGTGACGATCCCTTTTTTCGCATAATACATCTGCGAATGATTCGTATCGCCTCGATACATACGTTTTTGGATCCATTCCTTGCGGAGCGGCGCGATTCCGTTCTTATAATCTTCCGGACGTTTTTCCGAAAGCTCTCCTTCCGTTCGATAACCGTGATATTGTGTTCCGTTTGTCAGACGAATCGTCTTCCGCGGAATTTGAAATTCTTGGGTATTGTCCATAGATTCTCCTTACCGAGGGAAAGAGAACGAATTGATCAGGAAGGGGAACGCCGAAACTTCGAAACTACGTTAGGAACCATCCGTAAACAAAGGAGTTCCCGCAAATCGCGGAACATCCCTTCGTGCAAAAAAATTCCCAACTACGATCCGTTTTCCTACGCAGGCCTTATCCTGATCAGGTTCCGGGGACTCTCTCAGAGGCTTTGTTTGACAAGCCCCACCCCCAACGGTTTCTGCGTTTAATCTTTTGGATCGCAAATGACTGACAAGTAGAAAACGAAGACGTTCGTTCGGTTGACCAAGTGATTGGAAACGGATACGATACGCACGAACCCAACCCGAACGTTTTCATTTCAAAGGAAGCCGGAAACGTTCCGAATCGAAACTCAAGTTTTCGTCGTTCGATGGAAATCGATCCGATTCCAAACGTTCCGCACTTTATAACGCTTGTTAGAAAAAGAACGAATACAAAATTTTCTTTTTTTAGAATTTCGGGAACTTTTCAATCTTTTCCGGAAATCCTGTTTGACACGATTCCCCGAGCTTCTAAAGTTTCACCCTGTGTCCGGACTTCCTACAACAAATACATTAGTTCGGATACAGCACAAAACAATCTGAATCGTGAGTAAGGAGTTATTAATGGTTCGTAACATGAGTAAAGTGTTGCTTGTTCTTGCCGTATTGTCCTCGGCTGCAAGCCTCAGCGCAAAATCTTATGCGTTTGGAAGTCTTGGTTTGCAGTTCGACCTCGGACAGTTAGGCGGAACGATCACGAAAGACGGTCTGGATGCAGCGAACTACTACCCGGTAACGGCGACCAACGGTCAACCCGGAACCGCGTCCCGTAGAGCAATCATCGCGGAAAACCGTCTCCAAACTTTGGAAAACACTACGGTCGGTCTGATCAACGTGAAAGCAAACGGAGCGATGTCCGGTCTCGTTTTATCCGCAGGATACGAACACGAGTTCGGTAAATATTTCTTCGCAAGAGTTGCCGCAAACTATACGAGAAAAATCATGGGTGGGGATACCGAAGCAAAGGCTTTAGGATTCAAATTCTATGACATTACTTGGGACTATAATGCGGTTCAAATCCCTGTCAACGTAGGGATCAAGGTTTCCGTAACGGAAGACGCTGCGTTCTATATCGGTGCCGGTGTTCACTACTTCAAGGGTGGATGGAGTCTTGCTGGTTCCAGCCTTTCCGGATTGGTGCACGATCAAATGGTCACTTTGGGAGTTCCTACAACGATTTCCAATCTTCTTGCGGACGGAACCTCTCCTCCTGCAATTTGGGAAAACACAAGATTCAGTGTTTCCGGAGTCGCTCCGAACTGGTTAGTCGGTGCACAAGCGAGAGTAACGGAAAAAGGACATGTCTTCTTGGAAGCGGAAACCCTTTTCTCCTACAAATTAGGAACTGGACACACACAATCTCTGGGTGGAATTTCCAGTTTAGCTCCTTCCCCGTCGTATCCGATCGTATTGGGTGGAACTCAGTACCGCGTAGGTTACAAACACGAACTCTAATTCCTGTTCGTAATCGATCGACTAAAGGCTCCTTCGGGAGCCTTTTTTGTTTATGGACGGATTCGGAAATTTCCGAAACACCTTGGCGAATTCGAAATTCGTAACCGGCCTCCCTGATGTTTCCAACCGAATCGAAACTGTTTCGTTCTTCCGTTGGATCACTTGTATTTGTAAATGTAGGATCTCCTCCGTTTGAGGAAGTTTTTGTTGTAGCTTTCGTTCCCGATCTAGTTTCGTTTCACCCTTAAATTCAAAATCCTATTTCGTCGCGGAAATGGGGCTTGCATGCGATCTCGGAAACACGGATGCAACGATCACCCAAGACGGAAATCGATCCTTCGCAATCCATTTCAGTGGAATCAACCGATCCATGGATCGTCGGAACTTCGGATTGCAACTCCAACGGAAGGTTCGGAGGAGCGGCCCTCACTTGGAGCCGGGCTTGGTTACTGTTCGGGAGGTTGATGCATTCGCGCAAAAAACGATCCAAATACGCAACAACGACACAGCGATCTTTTGGTCGTCAGCGTTCCACGGTTGTCGTTGATCCGTGATCTTTTACGGGACGGGCACAACGGGCCGGATCCGCCCGCGTTTCGCGAAAACACTCAGTTTAGAATTTCGAATTTGGCGTCGAATTGGCGAATCGGAGCTCAAGCAAGAATTCCCGACAAAGGGCGCGTGTTTCTGGAATTAGCAACGAGGATCGCCGACCGCATGATTCCGCTTCCAGTCAATCGGTCGGAACAGCGGCAACTCTTGCCGCAATCCAGGCTTTCCCGATGCAAGGTCGGAGTTCGTTATATCGGGTCGGATACAAACACGAGTGATAAAAGAGGGAGTTCCCACAGATCCAGCGCGCCGACTGGAGCGGTCCATTCCGAAACTTCCTGCAAAGTGCGGCGTAATCCACGACGAGGAGTTCCCACAATTACCAACCTCCCTGCGTGTTAACGAAAAGTCACTCGACCCAAATCGAGGAGTTCCCGCTTGCCCGCTTGCCGGGAAATTTAGGTGTTCCTACATCACAAAACTACCACGGCGAATCCGATCCGCTTCTACCGACAAAAACGAATTTCGGGAGAAGCGAATCCGATTCCCTAAAATCAGGGAGCCATTTCGTAGACGTCTTTATGCGAATAAACTTTCGCACAAATACGATCGAAAAGCGCCTCATTTTCCGCGGGTTTGTGAATCATCTTCAAACACAGCGCCATCTGCTCCGAGGTGCTGCTTCGTTTCGAATACAATTGTAGCGCAAATTTGGAGAAATCACGGACCATAAAATCGAAGATCTGATCCAAAAGATCGTCTTCCACCTTTTCGATCGACGCGTTCTCAATCAGAAGTTGACCATAAGCGACTAACGTGAACAATTCTCCGACGATCAGCATAAAATCGAGATCCTTAGTCTGTTTGGAATCGGGAGGAGTTTTTTCCAGGAATTCCTTGAGAAGTTCGATTTGCTTTCTGAAGATGAGAACGTTCGGAAGATTTACACTCTTATAAACTTCGTTGTAATCACGGAAGGAAATTTTTTCGAACCCCTTCGTGGTCGCACCTTGATTAAAAAGAAAATCGTCGTTCTTAAAATCGTTGATTTTCGGAATGATCGGAAGAGACGCATTGGATTCGAAAAGATAGTTCTGCATAAACTTGATGATCAGTGCCATATTCACGTGCGCGGTGCCTTCCAACTTCGGAAGACCTCGGATATCCTTCGCCGCCATCTCGAAATACATGTTTTTTTCGAAACCTTTCGCGGCGATCACGTCCCAAAGAAGATTGATCACCTCTTCTCCTTGTATCGTCACCTTCATCTTCACCATAGGATTAAAGAGCAGATAACGTCTGTCCGAAGGGGAAGCCGATCTCATATAATCCTTGGCGCGGGCCGCGAAAAGTTTCATCGCGAAAAGTCTACAATAAGCGTCCACGAAAAGTTGTTTGATTTGAGGAAAGTCGGTAACGTATCGGTTGAAAAGTTTCCGTTTCGACGCGTGATTGATCGCTTCGTAAAAAGAATGAGTGCAAATTCCGATGGAAGCCCATCCTAAATTGTATTTGCAGATCGCGATCGTGGAAAGGGATGCGTCCCAAGCCTCGCGGTCCTTCGAAAGAATGTCCTTCTCCGTGATCGGATAATCTTTCAAACCGTATTCGCCCACATAACTCTGGGAATTAACTACGTTTTGAATCAACTGGTAATTCGGGTGCTGCGAGTTCACCGCAAAAAAGACGTAATTCCCGGTTTCTTTGGACTTGCCGAACGTGGAAACGATGGCGGCCTTATTGGAATTTCCGATATAGTATTTTCTTCCGTTGGCGATATAATTTCCTTCCGCGGTTTTTTCCAAAGTCATATCGCTCGAGATCAAATCCGCCCCGTGTTCTTTTTCCGAAAGACCGAATGCGAAAATTTCACCGTCTTGAAGAAGCTGCGCGGTTTTATGTTTTATCTCTTCGTTTTTACTGATCCAAATCGGGCCCAAACCCAACATCGAAACCTGCCATGTATACCAGTAACACAGACCGTAAAAACCGGCGATTTCGTTGAAGTCGCAGATGCGAGACGTATCCCATCTTGAATCCGAAGGACCGTAACCGGCGGGAGTCATCAAAGTGGCGAATACCTTTTCCTGTTTTTGAAATTCTAAAAAGTCCGCATACCAGGTCTGCTTTCGATCGTCTTCTTTTAACTTATCCTTTCCCCTTTTCTCGAAAAAGGCGATCGTACGTTTCATGATGTTTTTGGACTTTTCGTCCAGATGTTTGAACTCTGCGGTTTTAGGGTTTAACAATTCCATATTTGATTCTTCTCTAATACAATTTGATTCTTCGGGTAAAAACGGCGTTCGATAGAAGGAGGGAAATCGTGTTCGATTCGGAACTACCTACCTCTTCCGAAATATACGAAACGAATCCGAACGGATCTTTCGAATCCGGCGTTTTTCAAACCATTTGTGAGAGGAAGAAACGGATTCACAACCGTATTTCTTCGGAAAAATTCCGAATCGGAAACGAAAGCACCTCCTTTCCGTCGGGATGAATTCTACCGAATCCCGTTTGTTAAGCGAGTTTGGGTCGGTTCTACACGCCGAAAATACTGGAATCCGTCGAGATACGTTATCAGAATCGACTCGACCGAAAACGGAACCGGGAGTCGAACCGGAACAAAGGACGAAGTATGGAACGAACAAAGGGTGCGATTGAAAAATACATTCCACAAATGGAATATTCTAAAATACTTTTGTTTTTGGAGAATCCGCCGCGTAACAAAGGAGACGATCCCCCGACATTTCGGTCCCGTTGTCGCCGGCGAACAAAAGAAATACGAAATATTCGATCAAACCTTGGCGCCGAGCAAAGGTACGAACCGAACTCCCCCGTGATTTTGAAACGACCAGCCGCTTAACGTTCGTTTACCGACGATCAGACGCTGCCCGTTAGTCGGAGTTTCCGTCGGAAAAACGAAACTTCCCCCTGGCACCAAAGCCTGAAAGTAGGAACTCCTCGTATCCGGCATCCTCGGAAGGGCAGCGCAAGAAAGGATCTTTTCGAACCGGAGTTCCGACCTCAAAATCCGCGTCCCGTCTCCGACGATCAACCGGTGTTGATTCGAAAAACCGGGACGCCAGATTTCCAAATTACGAAGAGCGATCCGATGTAGTTCCGGAAAAAACTCCACGGAAACGATGACCGCACCTAAAAAATCCAGAACGGCGGTTTGATAACCCGAGCCGGTTCCTATCTCGAAGATACGATCTCCCGGAACGACCGACAGTAGCTCCGACATCCAAGCCACCATAAACGGTTGAGAAATGGTTTGGCCGCAACCGATGGGAAGCGGTTTGTCTTCGTATGCGGAGGACGCTTGCAACTGAGGAACAAAACATTCCCGAGGAATTGAATTCATCGCGTCCAAAATCCTAGGATCACGAATTCCTCTGACTTCGATCTGAGAGCGCACCATCCTACGTCTCTCTTCTCTCCGAAACTTTTGATCGCAGAGATTAGAGTCGGAAGACATACGACTTCACCCGAAAAGCAAGGAAGAACGACCGTGCTTTCGGTTCTTTTTCGTTGACAGTGAGACTTGTTTTTCTATGCTGTCCATGAGTTCGGCCTTGTAGCTCAGTCGGTAGAGCAGAGGACTGAAAATCCTTGTGTCGGGAGTTCGATTCTCTCCGAGGCCAGAACTCGCTTCCCTCTCTACGGAGCGGCTTTTCTTTCCTCCCCTAATTTCCAAAGTTCCGAAAAAACGACCTCGTCGATCACCTTACAGAGTTCCGGCTTGTATAATTTTTTTACGGGAGGTTTCGGATAGATATGAATCTCGTCCGTATTGGGAATATACGTCATCATCTTGAGGATTTGATCCTCCCCTTCCACCTCGTACATCGTATAAGACATACCTTTGGAAGGAATGATCTGTTCCGTTTCTAAGTATTTCATTCTTCTGGATTCCTTTGCGTCGAACTCGCTTATGCCGCGAAGACGTTTGTGGGGATGTAACTTTCTTTTACGCTATTCAAATTCGAGGCATTTGTAAAGTAAAAGAAGGAGGAAAACGAATCGTGATGAATTCCGACCAAAACCTCATTCTGCTCCGTGGATTGCCCGGAGCAGGCAAATCCACACTGGCGACGGTGCTTTCCGAAAAAGGCACCTACCCGGTCTTTTCCGTAGACGATTATTTTACCGATCCGCAAACGAAGGAATACCGATTCGACCATAAAGAAAATCACAAAGCCTATCGGAGCTGCGAAGAAAACGTCCGCAACGCGCTCCGTTCCGGAATTTCCAAAGTGTTTGTGGACAACACGTTCACACTTCTCTGGGAATTGGAACCGTACTTTCGCATGGCCTCCGACGTAGATTGTACTCTTTTTGTCGTAACCGTGGAAAATTATCACAACGGACAAAACATACATTCCATAGAAATCGAACAAATACGAAAGATGGCCTCCAAATACAAAGTCCGCCTCTTTCCGGAGGAAACATAAGTCCGATTAAAACTGGGATTTTATATATCGAATTATATAATTTATAAAATGAAAATTGTTTCAGGAAATTTTATATTTACTACACGCACTTTCGATCCTATTTTTGCTCACCCATTCTAAAGTTTGGAAATAAGTTTATGATAGAATCCTTTCGTCCTTCTCCAAAAAAAGCCAGAGAATTAGACACAATCCGTTCCTCGGAACAAAGAAAACATATCATAGAAAAACACCTTCTCAATCAAAGTCTTCTTATAAAAGGCCAAGAGGCGGAAGTTTCGGTGATCGTACGCAAATACATAGACGACGGAGAAAAGATTCTCGTCGAGTACGGCGGAGAAACCGGATTCAGCGAAAACCAAGAACTGCTTTTGTATCGGGTATTGGCGAAATACATCCAAGTGGAATGTTCCTTTCTACGAAACGCGGGTCCTCAACAAGCGGAACTTTCTGTACATCAAATTTCGATCGCGAAAACCAATCGTGCGTTTCCTCGGTATCCGGTTTCGGATGACGCGGCCCACGTCACGAACATCAACTCTTCCAAAACGGTAATCGACGCGTCTCTATTCAACATTCCCACTTTGGTGAAAGTCAGTTTCGAAGATTACAGAGCGAAGTTGAAGACCTACGATTTGGGCCTCGTGGAAATCGACGTATTCAAACCGGATCAGGAAGAAAAATTCGATCTCGTCAAACGAACGCAAAAATACATCCACATAGAGAACACCTCCGATCCCCAGTCTTACGTTTCTAAAAACGAAAAACAGATTTCTGTGGAAGACGAAATGAACGACGAACCGGACATTCTTATCCGGAAATACAAGGACGAAAAAATCCTGACCGAAATCATATTTCCGATCGTCTACCTCAATCATTCCCGACAATCGATCGCACTCGGATATATTTGGGTGCGAAATAAGGAAAAACATCTCGGAGCGGACACGGTTCAAAAGTTATCGGAACTCTCCAAAGAAATGGTGGCAAGAATCAAAGAATCGAACACGGTCATCTCCACCGAGAAATTCCCGATCGTCGATATATCGAACAACGGAATCTGCATCAAGGTTTCCGACGCACAACTCATACAGACCCTCCCGAAACACAGCGGCTTCGTCTTCGACATTTACATCAAGATGCAGGGTTATTTCAAAGTGTTTGGAGCGATTCGTTGGCTTTCCTACGATTCGACGGGCGCTCTGATCCTGGGAATGGAGTTGGTGGGTAAATCCGGATTTCCGGGCGAACGCGAAAAATTCCACAAGAATGTGGAACTTCTGGGTCAAGGAAAGTTCAGCGGCTTACGACCCGCTACCGCCTCCGCAACGGGAAACTCCTGATAAACGAAGTAAACGAACACCGATTCGTCGGTTCTCGGTTCTCGGTTCTCGAGATAGAACGAAAGAATTTTATACTATTTTAATATTTATTGAGATACGCGGACAATAGGATAGGATTACAGAGTTTTCCGTTGGCCTTGGGATCGATTTCCAAATATACTCCGGAATTGTAAGGGAATCCGTAGATTTTACCGTTGGGTGCGAGGATTCCGCCGGACCAGGCTCCTCCTCCCGGTGCGGCGCCGAAAAACGTAGCAGTTTTCGTTTCAGGATCCACTTCCACGAATCTAGTCGCGTCGAACGGAATTCCGTATATTTTACCGTTAGGCGCCAATACTCCGCCCGCATACGCGTTCGTTTCGAGGATTAACTCGAATACGGAAGCAGTTCTAGCAATAGGATCGATTTCGACGAAAGCCAAGGCGGACTGCGACATTCCGTATATTTTACCGTTAGGCGCAATCGCACCCCCCACCCACTTAAACGAAATACCGGGAGCCGCGCCGAACGTGGTTGCCGTATTCGTCTGCGGATCGATCTCCACAAAAACGTTCCCTCGGTTGGGAATTCCGTATATCTTACCGTTAGGCGCTAATACTCCGCCCGCATAATCGGAGTTACCCGGACTAACACCGAATACGGACTTCGCGTAAACGCTCGTATCAACGGAAGCAAAACTCGTGGAAAGACTCGGAAGCGGAAAAATTTTACCGTTCGGACCCAATACACCACCCGCATACGGCAAAAGTCCGGAAGGTTCGTACGAACCTATCGCTTGTGTGACCGGATTGAGTTCGAAGAACATAGTTCCGTTTAACGGAATACCGTGAATGGTTCCGTCCAAAGAAAGAACTCCTCCGAACCAACCGGGAGCGGCGATCGTAGGAGGTGTCGCAAAAGGAGTCGCCGTCCTCGCTTCCGGATCGATCTCCACGAAATTATTCGAAGCGGTAGGCATCGGATAAATCTTTCCGTTTCTCGCGAGAACACCTCCGCTAAACGCGATCGGTCCCGGAGAAACTCCGAAAGTGGAAGCGGTCGGAGGACCGGAGCTACCTAGGGCGGCCTGTTTTTTTAACTCGTTTTGAAGACGACTCCAAGAAGAAGGTTGTATAACCGTATCCATCGTTTCGGAACAAATGCTCGGCTCCTCGGAAGGTTTAAAAAAAGACGAACGGGAAACACAGTCGCCTCCGAACCCCAGAGCGTTAGAACGACAATTGTATATTAGAAAATCGAAGATTACTTCCTGGGAAGGATCGGACGGGGCTTCGATTTTGCATCCTCCTAAAATCGCCATTTCGACTAACAATGATATGGCGAATAGAAACGGACGACTAAAACTGTTACCGAAGCCCATATGAGGAAACCGTTAATTCAGCGTATAAGAGGGCTTCTTAAAAAGCTGAGACTCTCTGAATTTTTTCGGCGACATCCCAGTTTCGCGTAGAAAGGCTCTGTGAAAAACGGAATTGGAATTAAAACCGACCGCATTTCCGACCGATATAACGGAACGACTCGGGTCGTTGATTAGGATCGCTTTCGCTTCTTCTACACGGAATTGATTGATGTAGTTATTGAAATTGATACCTTTGTGATCGTTCAGATACGAGGACAATTGATGTACGGTCACGCCCAACTCTTCCGCGACGCTCGGAAGACGTATATCCTCGTCCAGATAAATACGTTCCTCTTTGATAAGATAGGCGAGTTGTTTTTCGAGGGCTTCTATATCCACATCGTTTAACAGCGATTTTTTGATCACGTTTTTCTGGATCTCGGAAACCGAGACCTGCTCGGACAACAAATCCTGGAAGTATACGCTGACGAAATAGAAGTATACGATTTCGAACGTGGTAACCACTCCTGAATACAACACGAGCAACTTCTGCTCCAATACGATCCCTAAAACTTCCAAAAAGGCGCATACAAAAACCGAAAAAACCAAACCGGCGAGAATCCTTGACTTCGACGTTCTCAAATCGAAAACGCCGTTCTGAAACATACGATACAAAGCGATCCCGACGTAGACGATCACGAATATGTCGGTAAGATACAGGAATAAACCGAACTCGAAGTGACTCTGCTGATCGTATAAACTTGCGATGGGAATCGATAGTACGACCGGAGGAACCAGATTCCAATAGTGTTTGGAGGACAACTTGGGATCGTTGGAAAAGGCCATGATGGAAACTAGATAGACTATAATTCCGCTGGTGGATAAGGCAAGCAGGTCGATCTGAAACAAAAACCGCTTCAACCAATTGTAAGATACAGCGTTGATCGTATTTTCGTCCAAATACTGAAACACGGCCGTAAGAGTCAAAAGCCCCGCCACAAAATAATCGATTTGATTTCTGGCCTTAAGCAGACGACCCGCTCCGATAATCAAAGCGAAAAAAGCGCCGAACCTGGATATCTCAATCAGCAAATCTTCCCGTAGTAACCAATCTATAGTGTTCACCATACTCAACTTCCAAAAGCGAATTTCTTTTTTATAATTTCAGCTTACTCTTAAATCGTGATTCAAATCCGCATCAATCGTTTCGTCGAACCGTATACTTTTCTTCGTCGATTGAAATTGATTCATAAGACCAACAAAATGAGGTCGATTATTTTTCACTCCAAAGATATCGCCTATCACTCCAAAGGAACCACTGACGCCCAAAGGGGAATGAACGCCCATTTTTAATACATATAGTTTTTCTAACGTTAGCCTCTTTTGCCGATTTTTTGCGATTTGCATCCGAATTCCCGCTTCCGTTTATATATTTTCGGAGGAAACCAATAACGAACCTTCGAGCATCGGAAATAAAAACTCCGTTTCATTTTGCAACCTAAGCAACAATGAATCCATCAACACGTTTGAATCATCGATAAACGACTTCGGTTCCTCCAGAATTTTGGAGGGAAGAGACCAAGAGGTTACGTATTTTCTAATTTGATTTTTCAAATCGTTACGGGATGAACGTTTATAAAATCCGAAATCCGCGCTTCTTAGTTCGTTCTCCGGAAAAACCTCGAAAAGGATCAGATAGGTTTCCGTCATAAGATGTTCGTTGAATTTCGCGTTAATGCTCGCAAGGATATCGATCACCTCGCCGACCCTATCTCCGACCGAATCGGTTTTTAGAATCTTAACCAACTCCAAAGCCAATCGTTTTAATCCGGCATTCTGTTTTTTATAAATCTCGCTCTGCATTTCCTACCTCGGAGTATTCTTTGTTCACGGTTTTATTATGTATCTTTATCTGAGTTTTTCGGTTGAACCGATCTTTAAGTCGAGGAGTCGAGCGCCGATTCGAACTCGCGTTTAATGCGAGAAACGTCAGACAGCACGGGAAAAGAAAAAGGAGCGCGACACAAATCAACGGGAACTTCGGATGGATCGCGGAATCCTACCCTATGATGGACTATGAATTTCCTTCGGTCGCCATTTTTCAAATCCGACGATTCGTCCGATTGTTCCCGGATTGTATCAAACGGAATCGCAATCACAAGCAGATTTCGAACTTACGGGCAAACCGGGCCTTTCATCTTAATTCAATCGATATTATAAAACAGTAATAATATCGATTTATAATTATGTGCCACAATCGTTTCTTTTAAGCTGCATCTGAATCGTTTTGCTGATCCGGCGCCTCCGTCTTCAGCGGGAATTCAAATAACGAAGCAAAAGGAATCCAGACGTTTTGTGATAGGTCGATTTTTATCGGATTTAGTGATTGATAAAAATCTCCAAACCGAAGACACAGTTTAAAGGTACATCTATGGAAACGAAATCCGATCCCATTCGATATCAAACGAACGATATGAACATCAAAATCGAGCACATATCTTCGGCCGGAACCCTACCCGGACCGGCGGTTATCATTCAAATTCAAGGGGAAATTAATATCTTCTCGGCCAAAAAACTCAAAGACGCCTTTAACGAGGCGATCGACAACGAAATTTACATTCTTCTAATAGACGTATCCGCCGTTAAAAGTATGGACTCGTCTGGAATCGCAGCGTTTATAGCGGCGCATGCACGACTCGGAAAAATACCGAACGGAAGCCTGGTCCTCTTTTCCCTCACTCCCGAAATAGAAAAAATGTTGGAGCTAACGAGACTCAAATCACTGTTCCGCACCGCTGCCAATCTCACCGAATCGATTCGTCTTCTCGCCAAATAAATTCTGCTTTCGTTAAGGCTCTTAGGATTTGAAAAAGAGCCGCTTCACTTCACCGCATTCGCATATTACCCGTTGCCTTTTCTTAAAAACCGTTTCACACAACGGCTCCTAATTTCTTATAACAACGAATTCATAGATTTATAAGTCCGTTTTTCAATCATGACCGCCCTTGATAGACTTGAGGGATATAGGTCGTGTGCAAATGTCAAATAACGTTCCCGTTTCTCCGCTTATCCTAAGAAGGGCGATCAAATTCTGCTCGGATAACTCCAAAGAGGGTATCGTGCTGTTTTCCAAAAACTGGGAAACCCTATACACGAATTCAACCTTGGACGAACTGTTGCAATCACCGAATTTTCCGAGCATCTACGAAGCGCTTTTGACACACTTAAAGACCTCGAAGGAGACGCGTTACGATAAAGAAATCGGGCTTTCTAATATTCTCCTTGAATCGGGCGCGTTAGACGTCGCTTATTTCAACGATTATACCCTGATGTTGAATTTCATCCTTCACGATTTGGAGGAAGTTAACGCCCTCCGTTTTTTAGCGGTCAGGCAAAATCTTTCCACCGATTTTAAGGAATCGTTTTATTTGGATCGTTTTACGGGACTTCCGAACAAGAACTACTTTCTTTCCATCTATAGCAACAAACGAATCTATAATAATAAATCCAGGAAGGATTATTTTCTCTACCTGATATCGCTCTCCAATCCTGATTCGATCCTGAACAAAGAGGACAATTTTTATTACGAATCCATCGCCCTAAAGATCGCGGATCGTTTGAAAAAATACATTTCCAAAGGGGATCAGATATTCCGACTCGGGCCCGAGCGTTTCCTGATCGCCACCTCAAATATCGAATCCGAAATGGAAGCGGAATGGTTCGCGGAATGTATCATACTTCTATTTTCTTTTCCCTTCACGTATAGGGAACGAGAATTCCATCTAAACGTGAACGTCGGTTACGCCCAATTCGACCAACTCGCCAATTCGGATCTCAATTCGTTGCGTATTTTGGAGGAAGCGATTCAACAATCCTCTCTTATCGGACCGAATTCCTTTTACCACTACGATCGCCAAACCATAGAACAGAACGCCACCCGTGCCAAAATAGAAATCGATCTGCGAAAAGTGCTGAACCGAAACGAGCTGGAACTCGCGTATCAACCGATACTCGACGTTAGACAGGATTCGATCCTTTCCATGGAAGTGTTGTTGCGCTGGAATCATCCCGAAAAGGGGAAATTGATGCCGGCAAGTTTCATCTCAATCGCAGAAAGTTCAAGTTTCATAAAAACGATCGGAGAATGGCTGATCTGGGACACGTTAAAATTCTATAACACGTCCGAACTTAAAGAAAATCAAATATGCATATCTTTGAATATATCCGTTAAACAGCTCCACGACAAACAGATTTTCAACGTTTTAAAGGAAGCCACGGATTTTTACGGAATTTCACCCAACTCGATCATACTGGAGATCGTCGAGGATTCGTTCGACACCAATCTCGTCAAAGTGAACAAAATAATTTCGCTTTTGAAGGAATACGGATATAGGATCGCCATAGACGACTTCGGAAAAGGTTACTCCTCTTTAGGAAGGATCCAGACTCTTCCGGTCGATTATATAAAGTTGGATAAGATCTTTCTCTTTAATTATTTTAAGTCATCCAGTAAGACGATCATTTCGTCCCTAATCAATCTGATCCAAGCGATGGACAAAGCGATCATCGTCGAAGGAGTGGAAAATCCCAACCAACACGAACTCTTACGGGAACTCAACTGCAATTTCGCGCAGGGTTTCCATTACTCATACCCCCTGGAAGCGTCGAAGGCCGAGGAATACGTAAAGTCCAAGTTGAAAAACAAACTTACCAGGAATTAAACAGTGGAACTTATACCGAAACTTAAGTCCCAACATATTATCATAAACGAATACGCTTATCAGATCGAATCGGAAATGGACAAACCTAATCCGAACATAGGACATCTAGTCGAGTTGTTGTCCGTATTCTCGGCGTCCCTGCTCTTTCATCTGAATCTTGAAGACACGATGTTGTATTTCAGGATGGAGAATCATACCCGAAACTCTCCTACGTTAGTCTCCCTTTTCGAGCAATACCGGAAGACGATGTTCGGATTAAAGGATCTGTTGCTCGACTACGCCAGCAAATATTCCGATCCGCTCACCATCGAGATAAACATCTCCAGCTTTCGCAGCGAAACCGTTGAGATCATGAGACATCTGAAAAATAGGATCGATCGGGAGGAAGCGGAGTTTTATCCTTTGATCGAGGACATTCTGCGTAAACTTTCTGCGGACTCCGAAATCCTCTAAACCGCGAGGTCTTACCGAAACTACCTTACCTTTCGAAAAAATTCCGATACCGCGGATGGAAACTCGGACCGAAGAAACGACTCCGATGTCATACCGCTTCGTACGTAAACGTCGGATTCGTAAGTAGATCGGAAAAAAACTCCGATAAAATCCCGAAATCGAACGCGTTTCTTTTTTGCTTGTACTTTTTAGGCGTTTCCTTAATCTGAGCGCATGCAGAAGAATTCTTCCGGGAAAAAGGCGTTTCTCGTCGGCATCACCGGGATGATCGGCGGTGGTAAAAGTACCGCGACGCAACTTCTGCAGGAATCGGGTGCGTTCGTGATCCACGCGGACAATTTAGCAAAACGTTATACGTCATCGGAATCCCCGATTCTTTCCGAACTCGTGGAACTGCTGGGTCCGGAAATCCTCGACGAGAACGGAAACCCGGATCGGAAAAAAATTTCCGATATCGTATTCTCCGACAAGGAAAAACTGAACGGTTTAAACAAACTGATTCATCCGAGGGTCCGCGCCGACTTTCTGAAACTTTTGGAAACGGATGCGGCGGGAAAACTGGTCGTCTGGGAGGTCCCTCTTCTTTTCGAAACCGACGCACATTCCCTCTGCGACGCGACCGTCACGGTGGATTCGGACGAGGAAATCTCGATTTTACGCGCCATGAAACGGGACGGTATGAAAAAAGAGGAGGTTTTAGCGAGAATCTCCAACCAACTCCCTCTCTCGGAAAAACTAAAAAAAGCCGATTATATAGTAAACAACAAAGGCAATCTGGAATCCCTTAGGGAAGAGTGCCGACGTCTTTATACAATTTTATCAGGAAGAATGTCATGAAGGAAAAGATTTTTTACGTAATCAATCTGGATAATAAGAGAATTCTAATACTCTCTTTGTTTTTACTCGGCCTTCTTTGTTCGTTTTTCTTTTTGGGCGTTTCCGTGGGCAAAAAACGCGCGGGTGGTGCGGAAGAATCCCTGGCGTTAAACGACATTAGAAATTCTGAAATTCAAAGTACGATTCCGTTTTCAGAACCCGGCCAAGTTCCGACACAAACCAACGACAACGTTACCGGGCAAATCCCGGCGGCGAGTTCCGCCTCCCCGTCCGGGCAGACGCAGAACCGTTCGGATTCGGTCGCTTTCAAAAATATTCCTCCTGCAACGGAGGTGGTGGAATTCAAAAAATCGAATAACGCAGCTTCGTCGGTTTCGGAAAGGGAACCCAAGGCCGAACTCGAAACCCTCTCTGTAAAGGAACCGGAAACTTCCAAAGAATCGAAAAAAATAAAACGGACCGAGGAGAAAAAGTCGAAACGTGTTTCGGCAAAAACCCAGGATTCGGAAGAGTCAAACGGTTACTCTCTTCAAGTCGCCGCGTTCAAGGAAAAAGAAAAAGCGGACGAACTGAAAAAAACGATTTCCGGAAAAGAAAAAAATACGAAAGCGACCGTCAAAAGATCCAGAAACGGATATTATACGGTGCGTTTTGGCTCCGCTTCGTCTAAAAAAGAAGCAGAAGGATTGGCGACTAAGCTGCCCGCGAAGTTGAGATCCGGAGTCATCGTAGTCAAGGATTGATTTTTATATTGACCTTCTTCGCGTAGCCTACGAAACCTGTTTCTGAATTACGAATGGATCAACACGTGTTAGAGCTAACGCGCAAAGCGGTGGTAAGCGCTACGATCGATAGGCTCCGCACAACGTATTCGGATCTGCTGACCACCATCAAAGGATACGACGGAATCCCGGATTTTTTCGAGCACAATCTTTATTCTCCTTCGAACAAGGAGGAAAGGGATAACGCGCTGGAAAGCCTTTACGAAAAGCTGAAGACGGTCGCGGGAAAATCCATGACCGACAACATACATCAGATCATTCTGCTAAACCGACTTACCGATTCCCTGGACTACGACACCGCCAAAGTCGTTATAGAAAATAATCTCATTGAGAACGGCTTCATCTCCCGAGACAACCTATACGCGGCCATGGGAGAAACCGAACGTTTCGAAGACAGACGACGTCAAATCCAGATGGTCGGAAATACTCTCCGTTTTTTCTTTTCCCTTTCCAAACTTCCCATGATCAAACTCGTAATGGCGCCGATCAAAGTGGCCGCCTCTATGGTAGGCGCGACGTCGCTCGTGGAAACGATGGAGGCCGGTTACGAATTATCGAGTAAAATTCGTGATCTCAATCCGTTTATCGAAGCCTTTGTAGATAGGGAAAATCGACTGATAGGAAAACTCGAAACCGGGAATCCGGTCGGCGAAGTTTCCAACTAAAATCGGGTCTCTACTTCAAAACACATTCAAGGATTTTAATTTACTTATAAACTCGCGCGTGTATTCCGCTTTGCCGACGGGATGAAGATGGGAAGCGTCGAAGAACAGTTCCGGCTTGGTCTCGAAGTATTCCGGTTTCAGACGGACATACGTCGTACGGTGGTTTTCGGCGATTTCCGCGAGTTTGGAACGAACGACGGAGAATTTTGCGTCCTCCTCGGAGGAGAAGTAGTAGTTCGGCGTTTCCAGCAGGATAGTCCGTATTCCGTCTCGCTCGGTCAACTTTAGTATTTCATGAAGTTCTGAAATTAAGTTAGGATCGGTTTCAGGAAGGAAGGTTTGGTATTGTTTTTTCCAAGATTCTATCCTTTCGTCTCCCGACGGTTCGGTCGCGTGTAAACTCCATCGAAACGCTCCGGAAAGATATTTGTCGTATAACTTGGAAAATACGAAATGTGAAAACGAATTCAAGGAATACGCGCGTGAAACGCGGAATGCGGAATATTCCGCGGTCGATTCTTCTGCCCGTATCTTACGATCCAGAAAATCGACGAACCAACCCCTGTGATAGTATCCCTTTACGGATTTATAGGCGGAATCCGGATATCGACCGCGATGAAAGACCAACTTGTCCGTTTCCAATACGATCAGCGCAGGTCGTTCGTTGCGATTGACTCGGATGAATTCCGAGATCATCTCCTTTCTGAGAACGAGGTCCGCTCCGGGGACGTTGAGAAGCCGAACCCGTTTTCCGATTCCGGCTCCGAGTTCGGCGGGATCCAAATCCCACAGTATATGACTCGAACCTACGACCAGAACGTCGCCTGCCTGGAAATTCTTGGCCATCGAGAACATCTTGTCGTATTGATTGAACAAAAGCGAATATAAGATCCTGTCGAACGAAAACACGGACAATAGAAGGACGAACAACAAGCTCGCATAACGCAGCGATTTAGAATTGGAAGTAGATGAAACTCGATCCATAAAAAACGCCTCCCGTCAGTGTGAATGCGACGAACATTCCCGCTACTACCCAATCGACATACCTCGCCCGGTTTTCTTTCGTTTTTTCCCAAACCGGAAACGCAGTCTCCAAGATTAGAAAAACTACGATGGCGAAAATTCCCGCCTTCTTTTGGAATTCTACGATCAGATCCAGAGGAGCTCCCGACGCGGATTCCCAGATTCTTTGTAGGATAAGATGGGCTACTTCGATCGATTTCGAACGGAAATAAACCCAACTAAAAAGTATACAATGAAACGTGATCAGAACGCCGATCCATCGGAACACGGTTTTACCGAATACTTCGGTTTTTACGTAACGACGGTAAAGCGTTTCGACGGCGAGATAAACTCCGTTACACAATCCCCAAACGACGAAGGTCCAATTCGCTCCGTGCCAAATTCCGGACAAACCGAAAACGATTAATAAATTTCGAATATGCCGAAATGTTGATACTCGATTTCCGCCGAGAGGTATATAGACGTAGTCCCGGAACCAGGAGGACAACGAGATATGCCAACGACTCCAGAATTCCGAAACGCCCGCCGAGAAATAAGGACGGTCGAAGTTTCTCATCAAATCGATCCCTAGGATTTTTGCGGTTCCTATCGCTATATTTGAATAACCCGCGAAATCGCAGTAAATCTGAAAGGCGAAAAAATATGTGGCCCATAGAAGATCTCCCCCCGATTTTCCGGACGGATCGTCGTACATCGCGTCCACGAAAACGGACAATCGGTCCGCGACGAAGAGCTTCATTAGAAAACCGTAAATTATATACTTCAAACCCTTTTCAACGTTTTCGAAAAGTAGTTTATGTTCCCGATGGAATTGGGTCATAAGATGATGCGCGCGTTCTATGGGACCTGCGACCAATTGCGGGAAAAACATCACGTAAACCCAGTAGTATCCCAGATGCCGCTCGGCCTTGATTTTTCCCTGATAAACTTCGACGATATAACCCATCGACTGGAACGTATGAAAGGAAAGTCCGATCGGAAGAACGATGTTCAACGGAGAAACGGGCAGGTCCGAAGAGAAGAGAAACTTATAAACGGCTCCGGTGTTATCGAGAAGAAAGTTGAAGTATTTAAAAAAGATGAGAATTCCTACATTGGATACGATGCTGAAAATCAAAAACATTCTTCGTTTAGAACCGGACGCGTTTTCGATCCAAAGCGCGAGGTAATAATCCAATACGATCGTAAACGCAAGGATCAGGATGTAGGCCGGAATAAAGGCCATGTAAAAATAACAACTGGCGAGTAGGAGCAGAATCCAGCGGAATCGAAAAGGAAGAAAAAAATAAACCGCTACGACGATCGGGTAAAATAAGAGAAAATGAATCGAGTTGAATAACATGAAATCGTTCTTCTACAAAAGCCGTCGTCGATGATCCGACGTTCGTGTCGATTGGGTGGAATCAGATTTTGGGATTCGTCGTAATTGTAAAGTCAAAAGCGGGAGCTGGCTTTGTGCGAGAAGCGCTTGCGAGTAGAGGGACTCGAACCCCCACACATTCCTGCACCAGAACCTAAATCTGGCGTGTCTACCAATTCCACCATACTCGCGCGGTCTCTCCAATGTTCGCCAAGTTCCGACGGCGTCAAGCGGAAAGAGACGGAAAGTTAAACGGGGAGTTCCTACGTCGAGGTCGTTTCGGTTTCGTTGGAAAGAGATTTCAAAATCGGACAACTGGGTCTGTGATCTCCTTTACAATGGTGCGCGAGATGTTGGAGCGTGTCCGCCATTTCCCGTAGTTCCGCGATTTTATTCTCGAGTGTTTTGAGATGCGCCAAGGCAAGCGACTTCACTTCGGAACTCGCCCTACTCTGATTTCTCCAAAGTCCGACGAGTTTTTTGATCTCCTTGAGCGCGAATCCCATATTCCTCGCACGTTTCACAAACCGAAGGATATGAACGTCGTCGGAAGAATACGTCCTATAACCGGAATCCCTTCTTCTCGCCTTAGGAATCAGACCGATCGATTCGTAATGTCGGATCTGTTTTGCGCTGACCCCCGACTCCTTGGAAACTTCGCCTATATTCATAAAGAAGACCTCGTTTTCGTTCTTTGTTAGACTCCGTTTCCGTCTTGCGAAGGGCGAGTTCCGACTTGGAAGCGGTGCGACACATCGAGATCATATCGTTCCATTTTTTTTCTTCCGTCAATAGGAATCGATCGTTCGGTGACACTTTACGTTCTCTTCGATCGAAAAAAACGACACGTTTCAAAACGACCGATACCGTAGGATAAGTTACGTTCTGGTCCAGTTCGAAATGGAATTTCTAAAACGGCCCCGCCCCTTTTCACCGCGCTAAATCTCTGCGATTTCGAAGTTTCGATTCGCGATTTTCGATTCGTCTTCGAAATCCAAAACCTTGTCCTTATGGGAAGGTTGAGTTCGTTCGATAAAAAATTTCTAAATTAACGAAATTTTTCGAAGGCGGGTATTGACTTTACCATAGTGGGAGGGTTTACCCTTGGTTTTACGGCCGGTTCTACGAAACCGGCAGGAGTAAAATTTATGTTTGAATTTAAGGTGGAAAATATGACCTGCCCCAGTTGTGCCGGAGTCGTTACGAAGTCGATCAAATCCGTGGATCCGACCGTTCCAGGGAACGCGAAAGTTTCCGATCAAAGTGTTTTCGTTCAAAGCGAACTCTCCGATAAGGAATCGGCCGACCTCATCGAAGAATGCGGTTTTCCCGTCCGGAACATACGTTCCGATTTCGGGTCGAGAATAGAATCCGTAAAGGAAGGCAAAGGCGGTTTATCATGAGAACTTCGTCCGCGAAAATGTTTTCGATTTTTTTTCTATGGATTAGTATATTCGTACATCAAGATATTCTTGCGCATGGGGAACACGAATCCGGCCCCAACGGGGGATTGATTCGTATGCCCGGCGGTTTTCACACGGAATTGATCGTTTTAAAGGACGGTCTCAAGGTTTATCTTCTCGATATCGAATTTAAAAATCCTTCCACAAAAAACGGCGCCCTTTCTGCGAAAATCGTTCGAGGGAAGTCGGAACAAAAGCTACAATGCCAATCCCATCCGGATCATTTTTTCTGTCCGGTTTCCGATCTTCCTGCCGTCGGCAAAATCGTCTTAAAGGCCACACGGGAAAAAATGGAAGGGATCGAAGCCGTGTATGATCTCCCTGTTCGAAACGTTCCGTAGGAATTCCGACGATTCGAGGCGACTTCCGCGGAAAAGGTTGGGTCCCGACTTCGAAGGAAAATTTTTTCGTGAAATCGGAAATTACGCGGGAGTTCCCGCGTAATTTCGTCGGTAAAACTTTGTAGGAAGACATTCGGGAAAGATCCTGTTTGTAAGCGGATTCAACGTGTCGGAGGTAATTTTTCCCACAAACGATGCGGGAACTCCCTCCTTCCCAAAGCAAATACGGTACATCCCGAAAAACAAAACTTCCTTTTCCCAAAAAAGGTCGGAGGACCGGCGATAAACGACGAATAAGACGATCCAAGGAGGCGACAAAGGCCTTTTTCGAGCGGCAGCCAGATCAGACAAACGACAAAACCGAACGCCCGGGCTCAGTCGTTTCTATCGACGGTTTCGAAAAGTTTCCGGAAAAGAACCGAATACGCCTCCGCAAGTTCCACATCTTCTTTCCGCGTAATTTTGAGATTGAACGGATGGGATTCTACGATCGCAGCTTTGACTCCGGCGCTCAACGCCCAAGAACAAAGATCCGTAGGTTCGGAGTTTGTGGAGGAAAAAAGCAACTCCTTGACTACGTCTCCGCGAATCCCCTGAGGAGTTTTCATAAACCAAACGTGTTCCCGATCCAAAAGCGAAACCGTTTGTCCATTACGTTCTTCTAATACTGTTTCCGACGTTCTCGCGGCGAGAGTAGCCGCACCGTCCCTACGAACGTTCTCACAAAGAGAATCCAGATCTCGGGCGAGAACGAAAGGTCTCGCGGCGTCGTGAACCAACACGATATCTTCGTTTTGAAGTTCGAGCGCCGACAAACCGCAAAGCGTGGAAGCGTGTCTGGAATCCCCGCCTTCCACGATACGATCGTCTTCCCGAAGATACGGAGAACAGATCGTTTCCGTTTTTTCCATCGAATCCTCGTGGGAAACCAACACGATCCGTTTCTGTTTGCCCCAATTCTGAAATCGTTTCAGACTATGAAGTAGAATCGGCTCTCCGTTAACTTCCAAAAATTGTTTCGGAACGGAAGCTCCCATTCTTGTACCGGTGCCGCCGGCGAGAATCAATACGTGGATTTTTTCAGAGAGAAACAGGGACTTCATTCTGAAAGATCTGTTCCAAATTCTGACGTTTGCGAATCAGCTGAAACCCTCCGTCCGTACCCACAAGAACCTCGGCCGTCTCGGGAAAAGAATTGTAATTTTTGGTGGACATGGAAGAACAATAAGCCCCCGCCCCTTCCATTACAACATAATCTCCTAATTTAGCTTCTTCTGTTATTCTCGTGACCGGCCCACCGCCTTCAGCCTGCGTGATCAAATCTCCGCTTTCGCAACAATGTCCCACGTAGACGTATTCCGCTGTTTTACCGGAACGGTTCCCTTCCGCAGAAACGACGACTAACGGATGTCTTGCCGCGTACAGGGAAGGCCTCGTATTCACGTCCATACCGGAATCGAGTTTTACGAACGTATAACCGCCGTTACCCGTCGATACGACGTCGTCCACCGCGGAGACGACGGCTCCGTTATTCACCATCATAAACGAACCAGGTTCGATCTCAAGATGAAGTTTGGTTCCGTGTTTTGAGGCGAATTCGCGGAACAACTCCGCGACCGGAGCTCCGATCGTCTGAAAATCGGTGGTCTTTTCGTCTTCCATTCTGCCGACCTTAAACCCGCCCCCCAAATCCAGAATCCTACAATCGGGAAACTGCGCGGCGATATCCAAGGAAACCTGTGCGACGGCTCTCCAAACATCCGGATCACTTCCGGATCCGATATGCGTATGGACTTTGAAAATTTTCAGTCCGTATGAAGCCGCGATCCCTTTGACCTTGTCGATGTCTTCGTGCCAAACTCCGAACGAAGAAGTTTTTCCGCCAACGTCGGTTTTTTTCGTATGTCCGGAGCCGAGCCCGGGATTAAAACGAACACTGACTTCTTTACCGGGAAATAATTTTCCGAAGGATTCCAACTGACGCAACGAACACGCGTTGAAGACTACGCCCTTTTCCACGAGCTCTTTGAGATCCTTCGCGAGCTCTTGGGAAGTCAACATGATCTGTTCCGGTTTGAATCCGTAATGAATCGCGCGTCGCGCTTCGTATTCGGAACTCGCGTCGATATGGATCCCTTTACGTTTCATGATTTCGAGAACGGTGCGATTGGGATTGGCCTTCATCGCGTATCGAACGGTCAAACCGAATGCGTTCGGAAACGCGAGCGCAGTATCGCAGCTTTTTTCGATTCCCTCTCTGGAATAAACGAAAACGGGGGTTCCGAATTGTTTCGCGATCGAACGCACCTGGGCTTCCGTCAAAAATTTTAATTTTTCTATTGATTGCATAGTGAAACGTACATTTCTAAATGGTTTTAGAACAGGCTCCGCAAGAGTCCCGTTTTTTTAAAGGCATTTTCCGTCATGGCTGGCAAAATCACTCATCTCGAAGTCCTTTCCCAGGTTTGTAAACATCTGGATCACGGAACCGCGGATCAAAGAAAAATCGCGGCGCTTATGCGCGCGGAATCCAACCGCAAGTTCGCGAACATCGGCGCTATAGCTCCGGATATATTTTATTTTTATCATGTTCTTTCGCCGCACAAAACGAAAAACGCTACGGTGTGGGGAGACATCAGCCATCACAACTCCGTCGCGGAACTCATCCTGAGTTTTCTGGATCTGATCCTTCAGACCGAAGAGGGAATCCACAGGGACCGTTATATCGCATTCACCTTGGGTTATATCTGTCATTGCGCCGTGGACATCGTGACACATCCGTATATCTTCTATATCTCCGGTGATTTCTACAACAAGGACAAGAAGATCAGCAGTCGCGCCCAATACAATCACATGCGGGTGGAAAACGCACTCGATTCCTGGCTGCTCGATTACCGCTGGGGAATGACTCCCAAGGAATACGATTTCGTACATCACGTGGACGCAATCTTCAAATCGGACAAACGGAACTGGAAAATGGATCCGATGCTTTGGAACTTCTGGCTCAGGGGTTTTAAGGCGACCTTCCCTGAAGAATTCAAAAAACATTATATAGGTTCGGAGGACAAGATCATACCGGGCGATCTGTTGAACGAATCCTTTCTCGGTTATCTGGAATTTCATCGTGTGCTCGACTCGAGAAGCAGATGGATCAGAGGAGCGTTGAAATTCCTGGATAAGATCACGTTTCACAGGGTTCGTTCTTCGGTATTGATGCTTCCGCTAAAGGAACACATAGACAAACGGATCATGAACGAGGAAAAGAAAAAATGGAATTATCCGGCGGATCCTTCCATAGTAAGGGAGGATTCGTTCGTGGAACTCATCAACTTTTCCGCGCAAAACGGCAAGGACGCGATGACACACGCGTGGAATTATCTCGAAAACAAAATGAGCCGCAACGCATTTTTAAAGGAATACCAGGGCTACAACCTGGATACGGGACTCCGTTTTCAGGGAGTAGACAGCATGAAGGAATTTTCACCTTTGGAAGAAGTTTGATCGAATATGAAACAAGAACCAGTCAGTTATCTTTTCCGTTTTTTCGTAATACATTTCCGGGATAAGGTCCTTCTAAAAATCCTGAATTCCCAAGATCCGCTCAAACAGTTGGTCAAGGTCTGCGCGGCGCTTTTGTTCTTGAACGGATTTCTATTCGTGTTCTCGATAAAGGATTTGTGGCGCGTCCCCGAGTCCAACCAGTATGAAAAACCGTCCGTCTTATACGGGTTAAACGAGAAAAACGAATACGAACCGATCGCGGAATTTTATCGTTTTTCCCGCGTAGTATTGAACATCAAGGACCTCCCTTCCGAATCGGACGGTAAACCCAACAAGTTGATCCGAAGTTTCGTCTCGACGGAGGACAATAATTTTTATTCGCATTGGGGACTGGATCTTCGCGGAATTTTCCGCGCGTTTATGGTGAACCTTCTCGCGGGAAGAATCAAGGAAGGAGCTTCGACGATCACTCAACAAGTCGCACGACTCAAATTCCTCAACACGGAACGATCCTTTTTAAGAAAGGCGAGAGAAGCCTGGCTCGCGCTTCTCCTCGAAGCGGTGTTCGACAAAGACACGTTGATGGAAATTTATCTCAACGAAATTCCTCTCGGACACGGAACGATCGGCGTCGGCGCCGCGGCAAGATTTTACTTCCGCAAGGACGTAAAGGATCTCACCTGGGGGGAATCGGCCCTCCTCGCGAGTTTGACGACGAGACCGACGGAGTTTTCCCCTTTGGTCAATCCGAATTCATCGAGCGCCAAAGTCCGCGTCGTATTCAAGAAGTTCGTGGAGAACGGAATTCTGGACGTCAAAACGGCCGAGAAAGAATACGAGGCTTTTTCAGAATATTATATTACTCTAAACCGTTCTCCGAACGATTCCGCTTTCGGAGACAGACTCAACCGTTTCCCCTATTTCACCGAATACGTCCGTAAAAATCTCACCCGTTACATACCGAAAGCGACTCTTTACAGCGGAGGACTTAAGATCTATTCCACGTTGAACATACAACACCAGACCCAAGCCGAAAAGGCTCTGTATGCCGGACTCAAGGCGCAGACCGCGCTTTCCAACCAAAGGACGTTCACGAAAATAGACGCGTTCGACGACGCATACGGGGAAATCTACGACATCTTATCGATGTTAAACGACGTCCCCGAATTCAAGTTCAAAATCTCAAGATCCCTACGAACGTTCAACCGAGCCTGGCAGGAGGATATTCGCGACGAACTCGGCGCACTCAATCTTCTGACCGGCACCGAATCCGTGGGCGAAGCGATCGAATGGAATTACAGAAGTCAGCAAACGGAGGATTTCCTTCTTCCCGTGGAAGGAGCGTTGATTTCGATCCGACCGGATACGGGATATATCACGGCGATGGTCGGAGGTTCCGGTTTTCGATCGGACAACCAACAGATTCGTGCGTTCCAAGCATACAGACAACCCGGCTCCGCGTTCAAACCTCTCGTCTATGCGGCGGCGATGGAATACTACAATCAACATCCTGATCCGAAAAAAAACGTGACCGCGGCGTCGTTGTTTTCCGATTCCCCTCTCCAATACGTATTAGAAGACGGTGATGAATGGAATCCTTCCAACTACACCGGAGAATATTCAGGATTCATAAGATTGCGCGAGGCGCTCGAACTTTCCAGAAACAGCGTCGCGGTGCGCGTGCTCGAACATACCGGAATCAGCAACTTAATGCCCAATCTGGAAAAAATTCTTCAGATAGAAAACAGATCCATTCCCAGAAACTATTCGATCTCTTTGGGGACGTTCGAAGTTTCACCGTATGAATTGGCGCGCGCGTATGCGGTGATCGCCTCCGGAGGCAAACAGGTTTTCCCGCTCAGCGTATTGTATGTCGAAGACGGAAGCGGAACCGTGATCAAGGATTTTCGGGACGAGGCGCGCAAACAAGAAAGGAAACAAGTTCTTTCCCCGGAGGTTTGTTTTATTCTCACGTCGATGATGGAAGACGTGATCAAAAAAGGAACCGGAACCGGAGCGACCTCGTACGGACTCAGTCGTCCTGCGGCTGGAAAAACGGGAACGACGAACAACTTTAGAGACGCGTGGTTCGCGGGATATTCCGCAGAGCTGGTCGGAGTGGTTTGGCTCGGATACGATACCGGAACTTTGTCGATGGGAAGAGGAATGTCCGGAGGAGTCGTCGCGGCTCCGATTTGGGGTAGGTTTATGTCGAACGCACTTTCGCGTGAAAAATCGAAACCCTTTCATTTCGGAGAAACCGGAGTCCTTCGAAAACAAATCTGCGCGATTTCGGGAAAACTTCCCGGATCCCATTGTTCCCAAACCGAAGAGGAATACTTCACAAAAGAAACCGTTCCGAAAGAAGTTTGCGACGATCATCGCGGCGCGGGTTATATTCCGGAGCCGGAACCTCCTTCTTCCCAACAAACAAAAGTAAAAAAGAAGCAGAAAACCAATATTTTCCAGGGAGACGATGATTTGATTCGGTAATTCCGAACAAAAATACTTGTCGTTTTGGAATCGGGTACACAAATAGATTTACGGCGCCGTCGGAAGGAATCGAAAGACGGGGCTGGATTATCAGGAGTTTTAGATGGCCATCGGCAGGGAAAATAATAACAGCGTAATCGGTCCAGGGTCCATTTTCGAAGGAAAATTTTATATCGCGGGTTCGCTTCGCATCGACGGGAAGTTCGAAGGCGAAATCAAAACGGACGACGCACTTTATATCGGAGAAACCGGAAAAGTAAGAACCAATATTGCGGCTAAGGAAGTGACCGTTTCCGGAACCATGATCGGAAACATCAAAGCCGAAAACGAAGTTCGACTGGAAGAAACCGGAAGACTTTTAGGAGATATCATCGCCCCCGCCCTTCACCTTGCCAAAGGCGTGGTCGCAAAAGGTAACATAACGATCACCGGCGGACAAAAGAAAGACGTAAAAAAAATCGTGGAAGAGTCTTTTGGCGGAACCCGCACGTTGGATGCCGGAAAGGACGAATAAGTCCTTTTTCTTTCTATAGGAAAGGCCGCCCAGCGGCCGATATTCTTCCTGTATGATCTTCAAAAAGCCCAGACAGCTGACCGCCGGGAAGGAACTTCTTCGGACGGAAAACTTCACCCTGATCTACCTGGGCGCATTTCACTTTCATTATTCGTTTTATTTTCGAGGGAACTTATACCACGGGAATTTGGATCTCCGGAGAAGGAAGTTCCGACTCATTCCGATCGTTGCTTCTTTGGTTTTGTTTCTCGCATTTTTGGGATTCGGAATGAACCCGAGCAATGCGATGATGGATTCCTCGGGTCATGAGATCACCGAAAACGATTCCGAAGACTTAAAGGCGAAGTCCGGAGACGAAACGTTTTTGGAAGAATCGGAAAAGGCCAAACTCACGATTTTGATGGCCAAAGAACTGAAAAATCCTTCCGAGAAGAAAAAACAACTCAAAGTCACCACCTATCGCGTCAAACGCAACGAGACTCTGGCGGAAATCGCGACTCGATTCAAGGTTTCCATGGAATCCATCGCCGGTTCCTCCAATATTAAAATCGAAGATACTTTGTATCCCGGTCAAATACTGAGTATTCCCAATAAACAAGGGCTTTTGTACAAGATGAAGACGGGGGACACGGTTGCCAAGGTCGCCAGTCTTTATAAGGTCAATCTCGACGAGATCCTTCTCGAAAACAAACTCGACGATTTGGACATCCTACGTCCGGGACAAAAAGTTTTTTTACCGGGAGCGGTGATTCCCGACCCGACTCCGAAATGGGTGATCCCGGTCGCTTCCAGAATCGTAACTTCCAATTTCGGATTCAGGACGTTTCCGCGTAGGAAGTTCCACGAAGGTCTGGATTTAAAGGCATTTTACGAACCGATCGCCGCCGCAAGAAACGGAAAAGTAATCTATGCCGGTTGGATGGGCGGTTATGGAAACGTCGTCGTCATCGAACATACGGACGATTTCAAAACCTTATACGCGCACAATTCCAAACTTTTCGTTCAAAGAGGGGATTACGTTTTGGCCGGAAAGAAAATCGCGAGATCCGGATCTACGGGATATTCCTTCGGACCTCACTTGCATTTCGAAGTGATCAAAAACGGACAACCGGTCAATCCTTCCAAATATCTCAAAGGTCTCACGTTCCGCAAAGGTGGACCTACCCACTAAAAAATTCTCGGTGTGGGAACTCTCACACGAAGTTTCCAAAGTGATGTGGGAATCGCTCGGAGGACAAAAAGGACTCTCGTACGTGCGCTTTCTTCCGAAAAACGTAGGAACTCCCCGTCTCTCCCAAAGGCTGCCTTCAATCGGAAAACGTAGGAACTCCCAAAATTCTCCCGGATCACACCGGAATTTGATTTTCAACGGAAAACGGTCCGACGATGTTTTCCAGAATGAAAAAAGCGATCTTGAGTAACGCGCTCGCCTTGCTCCTATTTCTACTGCCAAACTGCAAAACACCGACCATCGAAGAACTTCTGGATCGAAGATTCTTAAAAAGTTACGACCAAACCGAAACCCTCAATTTATACTACGCCACCTTACGTGCCACCAACGCGAGCGGACAAACCGGTTGTAACGATTCTTATTTTCTTACGACGGGCAATCAAGAACTCAAAACCGGATACTGTATCGTCAACGTTCCCTCCAATCATGAAGTCGGAGAACTGCCCGCCGGACTCGGCAATCGGGAGAATTTGTTTCAATTTTTAGGACACAAACCGTTCGAAAACAAGGATCAATTTTTAGAAGACCTCAAAAAAGATCCGTTCGACGAAGTTTTGATTTTCGTCCACGGATTTAACGTAAAGTTCGAAGAAGCGATCCTGCGAGCCGGACAAATCCGATACGATCTGAAATTTCCCGGAAAAATCGTAGTATTCACCTGGCCGGCGGGCAGTGAAGCGGGGCTTTTCAATCAGGTGCTTCTCAAGGGAACCTACGAAAAAAACCTTTCCGCAGCGAGGAGTTCCCGCACCGAATTTAAGAATTTTCTAAAGTCCATGCAGGACGTGGGAAAAAAAATCCATCTGATCGTCCATTCGATGGGACATCAGATCGTACTTCCGACGTTAGGCGAACTTGGCAAAGAGACGAAAACTCCTCTGGTTCAGGAGTTGATTCTCAACGCACCCGACTTCGACTCCGGAGAATTCCGACTGATCGCCGATTCTCTCTCCAAAACCGCAAAACGAACCACGTTGTATTGTTCTCCGGGCGACAGCGCCTTAGTCGCCTCGGCCTCCGTAAATCAGGGAGGAAGACTCGGTTCGTGTATACGGATTCCGGGCATAGACGTAATCAACGTAAATCCGATCGATGCTTCTCTGATTTCCATGGGGCACGGATATTATTCTTCCAAACCGATTCTCACCGATATCTATCAAATCCTTTTGGGAGTGAAGGCGGAAAAACGTCTTTTTATCAAAAAATCCTCCGGAAACGAAAATTACGTTCTGCGCAACTGATTCTTTCGAGGCGGAATCGGGACAAATCTTCCGACCAAAAAAAAGAACGAATCCGGAAACGTTTTGCGTCGGAGGAATTCGCCGAACCGAAACGAAGTTCGAGTTGGATTCGACAGCGATTTCGAATCGAATCGAATCGAATCGAATCGAAAAAGAGCCCGAACATTCGGCGAAAAACCTCTCCTTTTTTCTTTTCGGGAGAGGAACCGAAGAAAAAGTGGGAGGAGGATTCTAAATTTTTCTTCACAGAAAAAACACAATTCCACCACGACTTTTTCCGTTTTTTGACAAATTAACTTGTTGAATTCGCGGTTATTCTTAGTAAGTAATGAATATGCTTCAGAAACCCAAAATTTTGGTCGTTGAGGACGAAATCATCGTCGCGGTCAACCTCGGCCAAAAGCTCAAAAAACTGGGTTATGAGCTTGTAGGAATTACTTCTTCCGGCGAAGAAGCGATTCAAAAAGCGGAGGAAAATCATCCCGATCTGGTTTTGATGGATATCAATATCGAGGGAAATCTGGATGGAATTGAAACCGCCGAAGTTCTTCGGAATCGCTTTCATACCCCGGTGATCTACCTCACCGCCTACGCCGACGAAAATACGTTAGACAGAGCCAAAAAAACACAACCACTCGGATACATCGTCAAACCGTTCGAATCCGATCAACTTCGTTCTTCGATCGAAGTCGCTCTTTATAAAAACGAAATCGAACAAAGAACCAAACAAACGGAAGAAAAACTCAAAGGCGCCTTGGATCAGCTCGGCGCGGGCATCGTAACCACGGACGAAAACGGACTTCTTCTTTTTATGAATCCGGCTGCGGAAAAACTAACCGGCTGTAAATATGAGGAACATTTGGGAAAACCGGTGGGTGAGGTTCTTTCCTTTGGAAGTGGAAACGAGGGGAAACTCGGAAATCTCGTCGAAGAAGTATTACACACAAGACTTCCAAAGGAAAATGGAAATCTCGTTTTGATTTCCAGGGATGGACGCAGCCAGGAAGTACAGTTTCAAAGTTCACCGATCTTAGGAACCGAAGAACGACTGACGGGAACCTTCAACGTGATTCGAACCCGGGAACAGAATACGACCGCCGGAGAAAAAGACACGTATTTGAAAGAAATTCATCATCGAATCAAAAACAATCTTACGATCATCTCCTCGATTTTCAGTCTTCGTTCCGGTCAAAACAACGGAGAATCCAATGAGATTCTTCGGGAAAGTCAAAATCGTCTGCGTGCCGTAGCCCTGTTGCACGAAATCCTCTATGAAAGCAAGGACCTCTCTTCGATCAGTTTCGAATTGTATATCAAAAAATTGACAGATGCGCTGTTCGAAATCTACCAGGTTGATCGTGAAAAAATCCGTTTGGAACTGAACATTCAGGAAGGTAAGGTCAAGGCGGAAATCGGGATGAATCTCGCGTTGATCATCAACGAACTCATTACGAATTCCCTAAAACACGGCATCGGCAATCTTCCTTCCGGCGTAATCGGGATTCATTTTGCGAAAGAAGGAAATACGCTGACCTTAGAGGTTTCCGATAGCGGAAAAGGTTTGCCGGAAGAATCGTTACGCAATCGAAATAGCGGTGCCCTCGGTCTTTCTCTTGTGGAATCTTTGGCTAAACAAATCGGAGCCACGGTGGATCTTCTCAATCGGGAAGGCGCCTGTGTGAGATTGCGCTTTCCTTCTACCCACTGAAACGTAGGAACTCCTCAGAATAAAAATCGGGAAACCGGAGGACAAGGCTTTCCGAACGGGACGGATCGACAGTGATGGTCGGTCGTATAATTGGAAACGGACCGGGGAACGATGTGGGAACTCCCTCCTTTCTTCCGCCTAGTATTCCGAACGCAAAATATCTCGGTCCCCCCTTTCCAGTTTATCTTCCCTTGAATACGATCGAAGTTTGTAGGAACTGATACCATCCACCGTCCTTCCCGCGAAATCCATCCAAGCCAATCGTTTGATTCCCGAAAGAACGCGGGAACTCCCACCCCCGCTCTCTTCAAAACGATCGACCTTTCGCAACAGCTCCTTCCATTCTTCTTTCGGATGGGGATGCCGAATTTTTTCCCAACTGACAATCATAGACAAATCCTCAAGATAATGAGAATCATTCTCATAATTAAAAAATTTGTCCATCCTTTCTTTCAATTAGGAATGACTTGTAAGATTTTTTTTTGTTCCCAGACTGACCGAGATGAAAACCCATTTCGAATTTTTTGAAATCGTAGAACGTCCGGAAGATCACACCGCAATCCTGTACCTCAATCGCCCCGAAAAACGGAACGCAATGAACTGGCCTTTTTGGAGGGATTTGCCCGACGCGATCGCCGAAATCAACGCCAATCCGCGGATTCACGCGTTCATCATCGCTGCTCGGGGAAAATCATTTTCCACCGGACTCGATCTCGAATCTTTTTTTCAGGAATTCGGCGCCGTCGTCCAAGCGCCTCTCGGAGACGATCGAAGAAAATTCTTCGACCTCATACTCAGAATGCAAAAAGGAATCAACGCGGTCTATGATTCCCCGAAACCGTCCATCGCCGCAGTACAAAAACATTGTATCGGAGGAGGACTGGATCTAATCTCCGCATGCGACATCCGTTATGCGACCGTGGATGCGTCAATTTCTCTGCGGGAAGCCAAAGTGGCAATCGTCGCGGATATGGGTTCCATCAATCGCCTCCCCGCAATCATCGGACAGGGACATACAAGGGAACTTGCCCTAACCGGAAAAGACATAGACGGCCTCGAGGCGGAGAGGATCGGACTCGTCACAAAAGTATTTCAAACCGAAGAAGAGATGATGCAAACCGCGATCGCGACCGCAAAGGAAATAGCGGAAAATCCGAAACTTGTCGTTTCCGGAATCAAAGACGTAATGCGCTACGCGGAAGGAAAAACGTTAGAGGCTGGATTGAACTACGTTGCCCTTTGGAATTCGAGCTTTTTAGATTCCGCCGATTTCAGAGGAGCGCTTCAATCCTTCAAAGAACGCAAGCGCCCGATCTATAACCAAAACTGAAATTACGCGTAGGTATCGAGAAGCCGGCTGCCTGCGCTGACCTTCTCGTCCAAAAGTTTGTTTTCCACCAAGTAACGAAGCATCTTTTTGGTGTCTTCGTTTTGCGTTTGAAAAATTTCCTTCGGCATGTTGGCCACTCTTTCCAAAAGTAAACTCTGGTTTGCGGTTCCGTTGATATTCATTCTTTGCCCTCCGGTGAGGATTTCGGGTTTTTCTTTCTTTTTCCCCCGATTCTATTCTCGGTTGATAAATAGAAAACTTGATTATTTTTTGAAAATTTTTACCCTGTCCAAACTGTGAGTTTCCCTAAACTGATCAGATCGGCGATTCAGAGGGAGAAGCAAAGAGAATTCACCAAGGCCTTCAACCTCTATAAGGAAGCCCTTTCCTTCACCGGAAGCCCGAAAACCATACTCAAAATCCGCAATCGTCAGGCTTGGTGTCAATATCACATCGGCAACACCCGAGAAACGTTGAATCTCTTTCAGGAAATCATAACACAATATCCCGACGAACCGGGCAGTTATCTCTATTATTCCAATTATCTAATTAAGGTCTGCAACTTCAAACAGGCGAAAAAAATTCTTTCCAAAGGAATCGATCTTTATCCGGATCAACTCGAATTGTATCTCACGTTGGCTTCCCTACTCAAGGACACGGACCGTTCCAACGAGGCGATCACCGTATTAAAACAGGCGCTCGCTCAGGAAAAATTATCGAGAGGAAGGGGAATTCTCCGGAAGGACATCTGGGCCGAATTGGGACATCTATATTATCAAAGAGGAAATTACAATTCCGCACTCGCTTCCTTAAAAACTTCGATGAGGATGGACAGCGACGAGAATTTTCTTCACTACGATATGATCGCACAGTGTTACCTGAAGGTGGCCGATCATAAAAACGCGTTGAAGTTCATCGACTTATACATATTATATTTCGGCGAATCGGATGCGGATATACTCATCATCAAAGCGAGAGCGCACGCTCAACTCGGTGAAAGTCATCTTGCGTGCGCGTCCCTTCTCCAAGCGTATTCGATGGAAAACGGATTAAAACTAAACGCGGAAGACATGGTGGATTTCGCTCCGTTATTACAGACGGGATTTTTCGATACCCTGGAAAACGTGGAGATAGAAGATCCCTAAATCTTTTATCCGATATCCGCAACGCGCGCCTTTTCATTTTTCCTTTGCCCGGTTTTCGCAACGAGGAGAATGACGGACTTAGTCCCTTTGTTCCAACTCGCCGATTCCGGACGGAGTATCGTATCCTCGGTTTCGAATCGTACCGACTCGACGAGGACCCGCAAGAACGTACCGCCTAACCTCGATTACACTTTTAAGAAATAATGAAGAAAGGAATCGTCCTTGGTAAAGCCGAAATCTTCGTAAATCTTGCGAGCGATCGTATTGGAAGCCGCCGTCTCCAACGCGATTCCCCGAAATCCTTCCTTTTTGGAGAATCCGATCACGTGTTCTATGATTTTTTTGGCGACGTTGCGTCCTCTTGCCGAAGGAGATACGTAAAGGTCGTTGAGAATCAGCACCTTACACATACTCAATGAGGAAAACGTAAAGTAGCATTGCGCGAATCCGACGATCTCCCCTTTTTCGTCGCGCGCCGCACACAGATGGGAATCCCCGGCTTGCATCCGTTGAAGAACGTAATTTTTTTCGGATTCGGGTTCGGCTTCCTTGCCGTAGAATTTTCTGTATTCCCCGAAAAGACGGGCAATATCCGTAAGATCCTCTATACGGGCGATTTCAACCTTGATTTCCATCCATTTTCCTTTTGATCGTTCGACCGGAAATTCCGCCTAAAAAACGGAAAAAACCGAAATAATATCATACTATTTTAAAATTATAATATACTAAAATATAAGGAAAATAATCCGGCCGCAGAGGAGCGCGGAGAAAACACATAGACGACGGCGTGTCCGCCGCCAAGACAAAACATCATTGGGGAATTTTAGGCCCCAACTCCAGGATCAATTGTTCCTCCGGAACCGTAAGATCGATCTTATCTATTTTGTCCGGAATTCTTCCCGACAACACGTCCTCGGTAAGATTTTTGATCTTCGCTAAGATAGTTTCGTCGGTACAATTGGAGATAGAGACGATATTCGGAAGATCCCTTCCCCAGGAAAAACGGATGCCCGGACTTTCTACGAAAAAGGATTCGGTGATTCCGTCCCCTTCCTTATCTATCATCGTAAAAACCGTGGAATCTCCGGTGACCACGATCGCCTTTTTTCCCTTTTTGACCTTGTCCGCTTTGACCCGAGTGTTGGTCATCTCCCGGTTCCATAAATAATAGTATAATTTTCTAATTTGCGAATCTATCAAACGATCTCTCGCCGTTTTATAGAGTTCGCCGTATTTTTTTCCGACCTCTTCTTCTCCGCGCATTTGTCCGTCCTGTTCGCGGGGTGTGGCGGAATGGAGATAAAAATCCGGAACGCCGTTTATTGAGTTGGTATAAAAAGGCTGATCCTTGCGGTCCCCCGGATAAGGGTTGTTAGTCGATCCCGGGTTTTTCAGGAATCCGAGCAGAAATTCCTTCCTCTCGTTCACTTTTTTCCTGAGCTCTTCGACACGAAAGCGCATCGCACTCGTTTTCGGCGAATCCTTTCCGTAAAAACGTTCCGATCGTTCCAATTCGCCGGAGGCGGTCCTTTCCGCGGAATAAGTTTTGAGAAGTTCCTCGTCGTATTTGAGAAGAAGATCCGACTCCTTAGATCGTTTGAGCGGTTCTAAGGAAGCCTGTTTCGCCTCATCTTTGTTAGGCGGAGTTCCGTCCGGAGAATTTTGCGGGGATTGAGGCGAAGAACCGGACTGCGAAGAGGAACCCGGACTTTGCGGTACTACGCTCCGCTCCGATGCCGGGAGACGAAAGTATTCGGTCTCCAATTCCTTCAAACGCGCGTAATTGGAGATTTTAGCGAGATATTCTTTTTCCTTTTCACGAACCGAACTCGGATCGTCGTAACCGTCCTTCAGCAAAGTAAGTTGACCTTTGTAGATGATCAGCAAGGTGGCCTCCGACGAATCCCGGTTCGGGTTCCGATCGGGAAGCGCTTTTCCATCCTTGTCCACGAGTTGGATGAAGTGAAACGCCAACCGATCCGTTCGAAAATCGGTGACGTTTTGGATATCCGGAGAAATCTGAAGATCGGCGATCGACCAAAGGCTTCCACCGAACAAGGATAATACGACTATGAGAACGAGGATCGTTCCGCCTTTCGCCGCAAACGGCGGTTTCCAAAAATCGGATTTCATCTTGTTTTTAATATCGGCGGAATGACGCCGTAAAAACAGAAATCAGTTTCTTTTATGTTGTGAAACGAGAGAATATTCCATTCCCGGAATGGTTTCGGAAGAACCGTCGAGTTTATACTCCACGCTTTGAACATCCTGAAAATTCTCGAAAATCGTCTTTTCTAAGGCCAAAAAGGTGGAATCCAATAACGCCATTTTTTTACGGACGATTTCCTTCTGTTTTTGTTCTTCGGTCATTTGTTGTCCGTACGTATAATCGATTCTAAACTTCATCCCGGACACGATTTCCTGAAGGGTGGATTTTCTCAGATCGAGAATCAATCCGTTTCCTCGTTTCCAAACCGCTTTCACGGCATATTGGATTTCCGGAAGACGTTTTAGATTTTTATAATGTTCTCCCTTTCCACTTTCCACGGTTTTATCGAAATAGGAGGACTCGCCGATTTCTCCGATCAGAGTAAGGGTTTTATGACGGTATTCGTCTCCTTCCCAAAGGACTTTTCTGCGAACGGGGAATACGTTCCGTTCTCCGTCCGAACCGTAGATCGTGATTTCCGTTCTAGGATCCCTGTTGGCGACTTCGTATAAAGAAAACGGAATCAGGGTTATAAAAGGATTGTGACCTGCGAGTATAAACGAAGTAAAAAATAATACGACACCGATCCAGGAATACGTCAAAAAAACCGTCTTACGGGAAACCCCGTCTTCCGTGGCGGTTCGGAACAACCATTGGTAACCGAGATTGATTTTTACTCCGACGAGTTTGAGGGTTTCCCAAATCGAATCCCGGATTGCGATCGTCGATTCCTTAATTTTTTGCCAATTCATATCCTCGAATTCCTTCTACGATGCTTTTCGCGATCTTGACTTGTAAATTTTTGTTCTGGAGAAGTTTGGATTCTTTTTCATGCGAGAGATAGCCCATCTCCACGAGCACCGCAGGCATTAAACTTCCGCGTAGGACCGAAAAATCCGCCTTTTTCACTCCCCTGGACAGGATCTGGGGTTGGAGTTTTTTTTTCATCTCCGATTCCAAGGACCGAGCCAAGATTCTGCTTCTTCTTTGGATGAGAGAAGACATCATCCCCGCTTGGATTTTTTTGACAGCGGCCCCGCCCTTGGGTTTGAGAATCCGATTTTCCAGCAAAGCGGTTTCGCGCGCGGTTTCGGTAGAAGCCGTCTGCGAAAGATAATAGATTTCAAAACCGTTCACGTCCTGGTTTACGGAGGAATTACAATGAAGGCTGATAAAAAGCGCGCTGCCGTTTTTTTTCAGTTCTCTGTTTGCGATTTCGGAACGGCGTTCCAATTCGACGAACGTGTCGTCCGAACGCGTCAACACGACTGCGATTTCCGGATATACTTTTTCGAAGAATTTTTTGAGGATCTTCGCGGTTTGTAAGGCGACGTCCTTTTCATCGGCGCCGGACGGAGAGGAGGTTCCCGGATCTTTTCCTCCGTGCCCGGCGTCTATGAGGATCGTTTTGATTCCCAGTTTTTCGGCTCCGGGAAGAATCTCCAACTCCAACAGATTTTCCTTATATTCATAACGCACGTCCTCCGACATGAGCTGCACGAACAAAGCCTCCACGATTTCGGGGGGAAGTAGGAAGTCCTTTTCCTTGTACAAAACCGGAACGGAGATTTTTTCTATGTTCTGATGAAAGGTGTAAAAGGAGGATCCTACTCTAAAACGAATCTCACCGGAAGGATGTCGAAGAGCTCCTACAAACGTCGCAGGATTGAACGAAGATTTCAGGGAGGGAAATTCGCGCTGAAGGTCCTCAAAACGCACATAACGTTCGGAGGAATGCGTGGGAATCGAGACCGTAGCCCCCAATTCCCACGGACCGATCAAAAGTAGGATCAACCACCAAAGATGGATTTGATTTTTTGCCAAATCGAACCTTTTTTCTTTTTGGTCTCTTGTTGTTTCGTATCGTTGATGTCGAACAGATTCCGTTTGCTTTTATCGTATTGTTTGTTGGACTGAGGATTTCTGTTCTGATTGCGATTCTGCGGACTGCGGTTTTGTCCTCCGGATTGAGGTTGTTGTTTTTGTTTGTCCTTGTTTCCGGGAAAACGATTCCGATCCTGATTCCCGCCGCCTTTTTTGTTCGGTCGTTCCACCGACAAAACGGAATCCGCCTTTTGGAGAAATAATTCCGCTTCTTGAATCGCCGCGGCGGGTTTCTTTTTCTGTTTGTCGCGCGGATGAGCGGAATGTCCTTGTTTTCCTCCGCTCTGAGGACCGCCGTGCGCGTGCCGTTTTTCTCTGGAATCCCGCTCGTGTTTGTGGGAACTCCTCTCGTGGGGACGGCGGCCGTTCTGTTTGAAATGAGTCTCTTTCTCGCGATCGTAAGAATCCCCGCCGACAAAGGCTTGGAATTCTCCCGAAGGAAATTGTATGAACTCCTCGTTCACCTCTAACACGTCGATTTTCTGTTTTAGATACTTCTCGATCTTTTCCAATTCCACGTAGTCCGACTCCGAACAAAAACCGATCGCATTTCCCTTTCTACCCGCCCTGGCGGTTCGACCGATTCTATGGACGTAATTTTCCGTGTCCTGCGGAAGATCGTAGTTGTAAACGATATCGATATTCTCCACATCGATGCCCCGGGACGCGACGTCGGTCGCCACCATATAACGGTATTTACCCGATTTAAAATCGCGCAGAAGCCGAAGGCGTTTTTTCTGATCGAGTTCCGACGAAATACCGGTTACGGGAATCCCGTATTTTCGGAGAGTATATACGATTTTTGGAATATTCGCTTTATAATTCGTGAATATGATTCCCTGACCTTCCGCGGAGGAATTGAGGATAAGGTTGGTCATATACGGATTTTTTTCGTCTCTTCCGAGATGGATGATTTTTTGATCGATCCGCTCCGTGATGATTTTTTCCGGATTGATTTGAATTTCGACGGGTTCGTTCAAAAAACGGTAGGCAAGACGCATCACCTCGACGGAAAGAGTGGCGGAAAACAACAAGGTCTGCTTACGATTTTTACATTTATGAAGTAACCAACGAATGTCTTGGATGAATCCCATATCGAGCATTCGATCCGCTTCGTCCAAAACGAAAAATTCCACGTTGGAAATGTCGATGGAACCGGACTTGATCCGATCGATCAAACGCCCGGGTGTGGCGACGATGATTCCGTTCAATCCTTCCAAATCCCGGTCTTGGGATTTGTAATCGGTTCCTCCGATGATCGGCACCGCACGGACTCCGTCCGCGTGTTTGAGAAGTTTTTTGGCCTCGTCCGAAATCTGCATGGTGAGTTCCCGCGTGGGAGCCAAAATGAGAGCCGAAACTCCCCGTATTTCTTTGGTAAGAATCGTATGAATCACCGGAATCAAAAACGCGACCGTTTTCCCGGTCCCGGTTTGTGCAAGTCCGGTAATGTCTTTTCCTTCCAAACCGTGCGGAATGGAACGTTCTTGGATCGGAGTCAGATCGGTATAACCGATTTCTTGGATGGCGGAAAGTAACTTCGGATGTATGGATAGTTCTTCGAATTTCATGTTTGTTTTTTCTGAGCGATTAAGTGGAATGTATCACCGTAACAGGTTAGGTCCGAGAGACGTGCAAATAGGCGGTGACTCAGAGTTTTTCCTCTCCAGCCCCGATCTCGGGACGGGTGGTAGGACATCGGTTTCTTATACTCAGTCGTAAAACCGTATCCTTTCAACATTTTTTTCAGGGAGCTCGGGCTGTAATCCCAAAAATGGTCCTCGGGATGCGTTCGAAACCATTCTTTCGGATTCGTCTGAAACGTCGGTCCGTACAAGGAAGGCAAACCTAAAAAAAGAAATCCTCCCGGTTTGACAAGACCGGTTAACTTTTCGAATACGAAGTCCGCGTCGGGAAAATGTTCCACCACGAAAAAGGCTGTCACTACATCGTAGGAACTCCTCTGTAAAACGTTCTCCTCCAGAAAGGAAGCACGAACCACGTCGAGTGCGAGGGTTTTCACGGAATATTCCACTTCCGCAGGAGAAATCTCCAAACCGGAAACCTGAAACCCCGCCTTCCGCGCCTCGTCCAAAAAAAATCCTGCGGCGGAACCCAACTCGAACAAGGTAGAACCCCTCGGTTGCAAAAACCGCTCCAAGATTCGGAGCCTCTTCCGGGCCAATTCGCGAAGAGAGGATTCGTCCTCGTAGTAGGTTTTCCGATACTGATTTTTATATTCTTCTAAAAAATAAGAATCCTTGTATTCCCGAGTTTTAGCCGGTTTGTAAAAGCAAACCCCAGTTCGTCTGCAAATTTGGTAGTATTCCGGAAACCGGGGATGGGGAACGAGTTCGAGTTTGGGAATCATCTCTTCCGATCTAGGGAAATTCCAAAGGAAAAGAAAGAAAATTCCTTTTTTTGAAACTGCTTGAAAAATGGAGTCCGGGAATGTTTCTGGAAGGATCGATTCAAATCGAAACAAAAAACGTATGAGCATTCAAACAAAAATCGAATCCCTGGGATACAAACTTCCTCCCGCCCCGCAAGCGATTGCAGCGTATATTCCCGCAAACCGAAGCGGCAATCTCGTGTTTACCTCCGGTCAACTTCCCCTCCAAGACGGCAAGTTGATGCTTGTCGGAAAATTGGGGGAGGAATTCTCCGTAGAAGACGTCCGGGATGCGATGATTCAGGCCAGTCTCAATGCGATCGCGGCTGCGGCGGCCGTGTGCGGCGGTCCCGATCACTTGGAGAGAATCGTCAAAATCGGGGTTTTCGTCGCGTGCGTCCCGGGTTTTACCGATCACCATCTTGTCGCCAATCACGGAAGTAATTTTCTTTTGTCGGTTTTTGGGGAAGCCGGCCGCCATGCACGGTTCGCCGTAGGAACTCCCTCTCTTCCACTCGGATCGCCCGTCGAAGTAGAAGTAACGTTTCAGGTCGCCGATGTTTCGTAATTTTTGGAAGGAAGTCCAATGGAGTCTTCGGTCGCTTCCTTTGCTCGTTCGGGAATGGTCCACGTTTTATCTTTCTTTTACCGGAAGATTCGCCGACTTTTGGAAAGAAAAATCCAATACCGAAAAAATCCTTTTCGTCGCGGTGACCTTACAACTTTTTTTTAGCCTTTCCAGTTGGGTACAATATACGATCCGTCTGGGAGGCGAGGAAACGGAAGGCCTGCGGGTTTCTTCCAATTTCTATTTCATCTTCCTTTCGGCGGGTGTGTTCTTTTTCGGATCGTTTTGGCGCTCCCATTGGCTCGGTTCTTTGTTGTTGAGCGTTCAATTTCTGATCGGCTTAGGGGCGTTAGTCGGAATTTTTTTTCCGGAGACTTTTTTCGTCAGTTTTCTGCGGGAAGACGACTACGAGTTCAGCTGGAAATTCTACGCGTTCTTGAGCTCTTGGGCACTGACCACCCTGCTTTCCCTCAATCAATTCTTTCAAAAAGATTAGAATACGACCTTTTTTCCACGGATTTACGTCCGTTCCCTTCCCAAAGAGGATATAATATTTGAAGTTTTGCATATTCCGTTTTCGTATACCGGAAATCGGAACGCGTTAGTGCCCAGATTATAAATAGAATTTCGTTTAATAAAAATATATTTTAATTTACATATTCTCTCGGCTCTTTTTCGTAGCCTTTAAAATTTCCGCGGAAAGATTTCGAATCGATACGATCCGCGGCGAAACAGGAAAATAAAATGATCAAAAAGCTCTCGATTTTACTCTTTTTAGGTCTGGTCAATTGTGCCACGATCGTAAGCGACAACGTATATAATTATACGATCGCGTCCGATCCGGTCGGAGCAACGGTGGAAGTAACGATGAAGGGATACGACGCTCCCGTGGCTCAAATCACCACTCCGGGAACCCAGGCCCTCAATATGAAAAACGATTACTCCTTAAAATTTCAATTGAAAGGATACAAGGAAACCGTCGTGGATATACGCAAGGGAATCGACGGCTGGGTTTGGGGAAATATTCTCATAGGCGGTTTGATCGGATTATTGATCGACTACTCCACAGGATCGATGTATAAACCCGAAAACGGCGTTTCCACCGTCAGCGTAACCTTAGAAAAAGAGCCGAAGCCGGGCAAAAAGGCGGCGATCGAAGGAAACGGAATTTTCGCGAGAATCCAAATCGTGGACCAGTACCGTCGTTCCAAAGTCGCTCTGATTCCGCTCGAAAAGGGACAGGGACAGGTAAATTACGAATTTCATAAGCATATTGTGAAAAACTAAATTACTTATTTTGCGGAGACGTTTTTATAAAATCCCCGGAAAACGTCTCCGATTCCGCAAACTCTCCGCCTCCGAAACGTGACTCTTCGAGAATGCCTCCCTTTCTTCTTTCGTAAATACTTTATGGAAAGCTAATATAATCCCAAACAGCCTGTTGTCCGTCCGTCACGGTGCAATTGTGTTTTTCGTTATCCCCCGACGCGGAACAAAGTTCCGTCGTCAGACGTCTGCTGTTTCCGTACGGAGCGACGCCGGAGTCCGCGTCGGTAACGGCTCCCGTCATACCGAAGGAATTGAGCCAAACATCCGTAACCTGATCGGGGTCACCGGAAAAATTGGCGACGGGATCTCCTACGTGAATGAAACCGAAATATCGATCGGATGCGGTCGAACCGGCTTCTCCCAGCCAAGACGCCGGCGCCGAAGAAGCGATGTGATAATCCGAAACGCCGCTGTAAATCGAAACCCTTCCCAAGGACTTGCGTTTTCCCTGATACGCGGCGTGACCGCTTCCTTGCGAATGTCCTCCTAGGTAGATCCGACTCCAATCCACGTCTCCGTCCTTCAAAAACTGTTCCCATCCGTCGTTCGGTCGTTGAACCCTAAGATAAAGGAGAAGTTTCAGAAGTCTCCCTTCGACGGAATTGTTTCGGTCCACCGCGATCGCGCTCGAACGATTTTCCCCTGTCAAAATCTCTTCACGAACTTCCCCAAAACAATACAAAGACGAAAACGGCCCGGAATTGCAGATAACGTTGATCGGATCCGCATTCGGATAAGTGAGACCGATACTGTGATATCCTCGTCTTGCGCCTTCTTCTATGATTTTGGAAACTCCGATCGGATTTCCTCCCGAGCCGGGTAAAAAAACGGAAAGAAGATTTTTAGGCGCTACCGAAGGCAAGAACATTAAAATCGGCTCGTTGTAGGAACTCAAACAGGAACCTGTATAAACGGGGAGAGTGAAAATTCTCGTCAAACCGTTGAAGACGTCCACACGCGGAGCCGACGCGGAGGATCCGCAATTCGAGTAATCGGCGGCGGTCGCAAACGCGGAAAGGAATAGGATCGAATCGTCGTTTCGTTTTTTTTCTTCGAAACCGAAACAACCCGCGTTGAAAAAAAATAAGATCGATAAAATCGGAACATCAAGGAGAAAGTTTTTTTTCATTTTGTCGCGAACGTTTCGCGCCGATCCGACAATCCGTCTATTTTCGTTTTCGGTTCGTCTCGGCTCCGAATCGTTTCCTTTGTGAGAATTTAATCGAAAATACCCAGATCCATTTTGGCTTCCTCGCTGGCCATTTCTCTCGGATCCCATTTGGGAACCCAGACCACTTCCACTTGCGCCTCGGAAATCCCTTCCACACGAAGCGCGTGATCCTGCACCTGTTGTTTCATCTGAGGTCCGGCGGGGCAAGCCATGGAAGTGTAGGTCATATCGATCTTCGCTTTGGAACCTTCGACCTTGATCCGATAAATCAATCCTAGTTCCGCGATGGAAATACCGATCTCGGGGTCCTCCACCTTTTTTACTTCCTCATAAATCTGTTCTTCGAGCGTATTGGTCGGAGCTTCCAACATCGTAGCGTCTCCTTTTGTTTCCCTTTTTTGGACGTTTTCCGAAAGTCGTTTCGAGACGAATTTTATCGTTCTCGTCCTTCCGGACGCGATTTCATTCATAAAGAGAAGCGCTTTTTAGGGGAAGAAAATCGTACGAGGGAAAGAGAGGCAAGATGGATTTGGTCGTGGTATAAGTTTTGTAGGATCTCCTCGGTTTTTTCACGGAGGACTCCCCTTTTTACCGACGCCGGACAAGGCTCGTTCGAGCGTGTTCCACGGGAGAATCGCACATTTGATTCTCGAAGGAATTTTTTTCACGGATTCCATCGCCTCTAAATCTTCCAACTCCGGATCGAAATCCGGCTTTTGATCCTCCAAAATCATCCCCTTAAAACGAACGAGAATTTTCTCCGCGTCCTCGAGTGTTTTGCCGCGGATCGATTCCGCCATCATCGAACCCGAGGCTTGCGAAATGGAACAACCCTTTCCGGTCACGCGTAGATCCGCGATCCGATCTCCTTCGAGTTTGATCGTAAGCTCCAACTCGTCTCCGCACAACGGATTGATCCCGTGTTGGAAAAGATCGGCCTGTTCGAGTTTGCCTCGAAATCTGGGATTTTGGTAGTGGTCTAAGATAACTTCTTTGTAAAGGTCATCGCTTAAGGACACGGGAGAAAATCTCCTTCACCTTACTTAGACCTTCGATCAGGCGATCGATATCGTGTTTCGTATTGTAAAGATAAAGGCTGGCGCGGCAAGTCCCGGGAATATTTTTGAACGCCATAAACGGTTGCGCACAATGATGACCGACGCGGATCGCGATCCCTTCCTCGTCGAGAATCGTTCCCACGTCGTGAGGATGAACTCCCGGAAAATTGAAGGAAATCACACCCCCCCGTTTCGAAAGATCCCGAGTCCCGTACAGTTCCAAACCTCCGAAATCGTCCAGACGATCCAACGCGTAGGCGAGAAGTTCCACTTCGTGTTTTCGGATCTCTTCCATACCGATCGTCTGCAGATATTCGATCGCCGAACCGAATCCGATCACACCCGCAATATTGGGAGTTCCCGCTTCCAATTTGGAAGGAAGTTCCGCGTATGTGGAACGTTCCTTAAACACCTGAGAAATCATGTCCCCGCCTCCCATCCAAGGAGGCATCGCTTCCAGAATTTCCTCTTTCGCGTAAAGAACGCCGACTCCCGTCGGACCCAACATTTTATGCGCGGAGAAAACGTAGAAATCGAAATCCAGCTCTTTCATATTCACCGGAAGATGACAGACTCCTTGCGCGCCGTCCACCAACACCTTTGCGCCGACTTCTTTCGCGCGCTTTTGGATCGGTAAAAGATCGTGAATCGTACCGGTCACGTTGGACATCTGAGCCACCGCAACCAATTTCGTCTTAGCCGTTATGATTTCTTCTATATTAGATAAATTTAATGTACTATCCTCGTTCAGGGGAATGAATTTGAGGACCGCCTTTTTTTCCTGCGCTAACATTTGCCAAGGTACGATATTGGAATGATGTTCCAACTCGTTCAGGACGATTTCGTCGCCTTCGGAGATGTTCGTTCTTCCCCAGGTCTGGGCCACGAGATTGACGGATTCGGTCGCGTTCCGGGTGAAGATACAAACCTTCGCGCACTGGGCTCCGATAAAACGGGAAAGTTGAATTCTGCTGAGCTCGTATTTTTCCGTGGCTTTTTGGGAAAGATAATAGATTCCCCTATGAATGTTGGCGTTTTCTTCCCGATAGTATTTCTCGATCGTATCAATGACTTGGAAGGGTTTTTGAGAACTGGCGGCGCTGTCCAAAAAGACCAAAGGTTTACCGTTCATCTTCGTCCCTAAAATCGGGAAATCGGTTTTGATTCTTTCCGCCGAAAAACTCATAATGTCAATCCTCCAAGTCCACCTCGATCGAGTCACCCACGATTCGCACCGGATAAACGGGCAAATCTTCTACTGCCGGCATACAAAGCGCTTTGCCCGTTTTGATCGAAAATTGCGCTTCGTGTCTCGGACAAGTGATTACGTCTCCGCAGAGCTCCCCTTCCGAAATCGCCTCTCCGTCGTGAGTACAAACGTCCTCGAAGGCGAATACGGTTCCGTCCAAGGACAGAATCCCGATTCGATTGTATCTCGTTTCAATTACTTTGACTTTCCCGTTTTCGATTTCGGAAAGATTTACTAGTTTTCGAAAACTCATACCGGACCCTCCACCTTTTCGGCGATCAGACGGAAGAGCTCTTCGCGAATCGGTTCGGATTCGATTTCGCCGATGACTTCGCCCAAAAAGCCGTCCACGATCATTCTTCGTGCCTCGTCTTCGTCGATTCCCCGGGAAGCGAGATAAAAAAGTTGTTCCTCGTCGATTTCTCCGACCGTTGCTCCGTGTTCACACTTTACGTTTTCTGCATATACTTCCAGTTTCGGAATCGATTCCGCCCTCGCGGTACGGTTCAGAAGAAGATTATTGTTGATCTGGATCGCGTTTACGTCCTTGCACGAATCGGGAATCTGCAGATTTCCGGTGAAGATATGATGCGCCTTGTTCCTAAGAGCTCCTCTGTAAAGAATCGAACTTTCTGTGTGACTTTCCTTGTGAACGATCCTCACTTCGGAATCCTGAAATTCCCGCGCAGCCATCGGAGCCAGACCTAAGACGCGGGCACGCGCGCCTTGACCGGACAATTCCACGTTGAGAAGATTTTTCCCCTTGTAACCGCCCGGGGTCACCTTGGCGATCTTTACGTCCGAATCCCGTTTTTGATCGGAGAATATATTCTGAAAATGGAATACGGAGGAGCCGAAGGACTCGATCCCGGCGTAGAACAATCTCGTTCCGTCCCCGGAATCAAGCACGGTCAAGCCTTGGAAGAACTTGAGAGTTTCCTCTTCAGAGGATTCGTATCGTTCCGAAACGAATGCTTTGGAACGATCTCCGATTTTCACGATCGTCAAAGGAAGAATACGATTCCCTTTTTCCTGACGATAACGGATTTGTATTTCTTCGGTTAGAGTCCGATCGTTTTCCACCTCGACGTAAAGACCGTGGGTAAAGCAGGAAAGACTGAAAAGGACGAACCATTCTTCATTCCGCTTTTCGAATATACTTTCCAGAATTCGTATGAAACGTTTCGATTCGTTTTCTGGCAATTCTTCGACCCGGAATATCTTCACTCCTTTCGGTGCGTTGATTGTTAGCGCTTCGGATCCCGGAACTTCGGAAAATTCCTCCGGATGGAAGTTGGAGAGGGGCACCTTTCTCCAGGATTCGTTTTCCGATCCCGGTCTGGACAATTCCTTAAATCGGGAGAATACCTTTTTGCGGAATTCGGTAATCGTTCGGTGTTCGTTTCCTTCCGCCATTTGTTTGGAGAATTGTGTTTCTAAAGACACTTGTTTTTCAATCTCCCGATTCGGCAAGAATCCAGTCGTATCCTTTTTCTTCCAGTTGTAGGGCGAGTTCTCTCGTGCCGGTCTTGAGAATTTTTCCCTTTGCGAACACGTGCACGTAATCGGGGGTGATGTAATTGAGCATTCTTTGATAGTGTGTGATCAGTAGGACGGAGCGATCGGAGGTTTTGTTTCGGTTGATTCCTTCGCTTACGATCCGAAGCGCGTCGATGTCCAATCCGGAATCGGTTTCGTCTAAAACGGATAATTTAGGTTTGAGGAGAGTCATTTGTAGGATCTCATTCCTTTTTTTCTCTCCGCCGGAAAATCCTTCGTTCACATAACGGGAAATAAACGATTCCGGGATGTCGAGACCGGCCATTCCTTCTTTGAGTTCTTTGCGGAATTCCTTCACGGGAAGTTCTTTTCCTCGGACGGACTTAACGATGGTTTTGAGGAAGTTACCGATCGTGACTCCGGGGATGCTGGTCGGGTATTGGAAGCAGAGAAAAATTCCGAGTCTAGCTCTTTGATCCGTAGGAAGACCTAAAATGGATTTACCTTCGAAAAGGATATCCCCCGACAAAACCTGATATTTCGGGTGCCCCATGATCACGTTCGAAAGAGTGCTTTTCCCCGATCCATTCGGACCCATGATGGCATGTACTTCCCCTGCTCGGATCGTAAGATTGACACCTTTTACGATTTCTTTGATTTCTCCGGAATCTCCGATTTGAATTCCTGCCCTGAGGTCCTGGATTTTTAAAATCTCGGTCACGAAAGCGTCCTTTTTGCGAATATCGTCGGGAGCGGCTGATTGGAACGGCGAGCCGAGTTTTGGCGTTTTCCTTTCTCCCTTTGGCCAGTGTTTTTTTTTCCAAGGAGAGATCAATAGGAAAGAGATATGAGGTGTTCCTACGTTTTTCGTTATAGAAACCGACCGGATCGTTTTAGGTGTTCCTACACCAAGACGGACATTCTCGCTAGCAGAACCGGAATGGAACATAAAAAGCAAAGTCGAGTGAGGAGTTCCTACGCTCCCCGATACCAATAAGACGCAAAACCCAACTCGAACTCTAAAAAAGGAGCTCCTACAAAAAGTTCTCCTGATTCCCGGAGGTGCACGAAGAACGAATCCCTACCGCCAAAAACGAGGAGTTCCTACGCTACACCCGCTCCCAATCCATCTTAATCACGAGAATATAATTGTCACGAAGCGTATAAGTAAAAACGACGACTTGTTTGTGAAGATCCATATCATACATCGGTTCCGTAACGGTCCACTTCGCACCGCTCTGAACCACCTTGGCCTTGTGTCGGATAAAAAACGGCCTCCACGCGTAGTTATTCCCGATTTCGATTAAGTCCGAATCCCAATCTTCCCCCGGATGAGAACGAAAATACGTGGGTGTGATCTGATAACCGAAAATGTCGCACGCGAAAACAGAAAGAATTTCCGACGGAAGGTCCTCCAACATCAAATGAAGAACGAACGGAAGATCCTCTTTTCCGTTGTGGCGAAGCGAATCCAATTTTTCTCCGAGCGCGTCGATCACCGATTGACCCTTTTGAAATTCCTCTAAAAGTTCCATAAACCGAAGACCGGAAAATTTTTCGAGAGTGTCGCGTAACGTTCGATTGAATTGTTTTTTATCCTGAAATTCGCCTTGTGGTCGGGAAAAATAAAAACCCTGCAGAAGGTTTGCACCCATGGAAAGTGCGAGATGTAACTCTTCCTCCGTTTCGATTCCCTCGAAAAGAAGATCGGAACCCAACTTCTGAGACATATCAGCGATGGCGCTGAGAACGTTCTTAAACGACCTACGGTTTAAACTCTCGCGCATGATCTTGATATCGACTTTCATGATATCCGGATGAATATAACCGATCCGTTCCAGATTGGAAAAACCGACTCCGAGATCGTCCACCGCAATCTTAAATCCGAAGTCCTTAAACACGTTCACGATCGAAAGAAGTTTCTCGATGCTACCGTCGAACTTATCCTCCGTGATTTCCAAAACGATATCCGAAGGAACTATATCGTATTTTTCGATGAGATTGAGAACGTGAAGGCGTTTCAGATCCAAAACGTCTCCGGTATGAATCATCGAAAGAAAGTTGGGCATCATATTCAAAAACAACTTCGTCCTAAGACCGGTGTCTTTGAGATGACGAATCGCTTTTTCGCGAATCAATCGATCGATCTGAATCAGACGGATCGTGTCCAACTCCGGATTGTGAAACTGATAACCGAGAGATCTATATTCGTTTTTTTCCGGGGAATAGAATCGGCCGAGGACCTCGTAACCTACGATATTACAATTCGTCACTTCCAGGATCGGTTGGTAATGGGGCTGATAATAGTTTTCCCCGTAAGAGAGCAGATTGCTTGTATCCTGACTATATAACATTTGTTTTCGATTCTCTTAAGTAGAATCTTCGAATGCGGACTCCGGCAAGCAAAATTCCGGACAAAAAGTTCCGAATTCCATAGAAGGGGAGACTACATTCTTCTTTTTTTTTTCAAACCCTCGGAAAAACTGGCAATCCAAAAGGTACCTTCATGAAAGAGGCGATCGGCCATCTTCTCAATCCGTCAACGTTAGAACCTAATCTCGGTCTCTATTTAGGAACTCTTGGAATCGACAATTCCAGGGAATACAAAACATCTTTTTTGTCTTCCTGGAAAAGAATAGACTCCGTTTTAGTCGATTTAATTACAGAGGAACTGATCGTCGATCTGCGAATTTTTCGCGGTCCGGGCGCCTGTAAAGCCCTAGTAAATCTTTGGTTCTTAGAAACCGGAAAGTTTCGGACTTTAGAATGGGACGGAAAAGCGGGAAAGGAATTTCTGACCCGAGGAACGTTTCGGAACGGATATTGGAGTTTTACGCAAGGAAATCAAAGATTCAATTTTCGATTGGACGATACGATCCAACAGGGTTATACACATTCGTCCGTTTTGACTTCCGACCTGAATCTCCAGCTCGACGCGCTGGTCAGCACCTTGGAAAAGGTGAATAGACCGATTTCCTCTTTGGAAACATCGGGGAAAGATTGGATTTTCCGTCTTCTCTCTCCGGATTTGCCGGTGCGGGGTCAACTTTCCTTGAATGAGACCGTTTTGAATCTGGAATCCTCGGAGAGGTTGTCCTACAGCGTAACCTCCGGATTCAGCGACCGATCGTTTCAGCCCGAATCGAGAATTTACGGGAACGGTGCCGGTAAAAACGTCTTTCGGATCAATCTGCACAAACAGACGGGAATTCTTCTTTGGAGAAATGGAGTTCCTACGCCGCTGGAAACCGCAACGTTTCAAAAGGAGTCGCTCTCCTACGTACTCCGGGATCCGTCGGAACAAATCGAACTCGTCGTAACTCCGATCCGAACGACACAACAAATCATTCCCGGATTTTTCGGGAAAAAAAACCCGATGGAACGCGTCGAAGGAATCGTATCCGGTAAAATTCGTTTTGGGAACAAAAAAGAAACGGTCAAAAAGGGTTTGGCGATATTAGAAATCGAAAGGGAAACGCATACGTAGATTATAATTTTCTTTTATAAGAATTCCCGGAGCGAAATCAAAAAATTATTTATCGTATCGATTTTTACGGACGTTCCGTGTCTTTTTTGCCGCACCGTTACTTTTCGAAGAATCCTTGTTTTTCCGGGCTTTTTTCGTTTTGAGTTTCGGCCTTAGGTGCTGAACACTTTCAAAGATCGCCTCCCGAAACGCAGGATACGAATTCAACGCGTTTAAAAAATCGTCCTTACTCAGCGTATAAGCCTGCGTGATTCCCATAGAACGAACGGTCGCGGATCTTTTTTCTTCCGTCACCAAAGCCAACTCTCCGAAAAATTGACCCTCCGAAGCGGTCGCGATCGTTTTTCCCTCTTCGGAAAGGATTTCCACTCGTCCCTCCCCCAAGATATAAAGATTATGACCTATATCACCTTTTCTGAATATAATATCTCCCGGAAGAAAGATTTGATGTTTTAGGGAGAACACGAGCGCCGAGATAAGCGGAACTTCCGCACCTTTCAAAAAAGGGACTTTGGTCAAAAGCTCCCTATGAAGATGAATCCTCACCTCCCTCTGTAAGGAAATAGGAAGATCGCTCAACAATTCCTTTTCGTTTTCTCCGAAACCTTTTTCGATCATATAAATATAATAGTCCCGGATTTTAAGACGTAACTCGGAAGGTAAGTCCCTGGCTTTAAGGAAAGAATCGACTTGGGACATTTTTTTAATACGAGCGGAACGCTCCAAATCCAAATTCCCCAAAATACTCGCGACGTTACCGATGATGGTCGCATAAACGGCGGCTCCGATCATCATTACTAAAATGGAATATATTCTCTGTTCGGTAGTGGTAGGAAGCACGTCCCCGTAACCCACGGTGGCGAGAGTCATGACCGACCAATAAAGGGCTTTGGTATATTCGTGCCATCCGGTTTTTATTCTATCCAGTTGGTCCATATACAACCAACCGATTGCGAACCAATGCGCGACGATCGTGATCCAAAAACCTAACAGTCCCAATCTAAGAACGCCCGGGGAAGGTTGAAAAGCGAGATTCAACCTTTCGATAATACCCGGAATCCGAACCACCTTGACGGTCCGAGTAAGCCCGAAAACCAGAAAAAGATACGGATGAAACGTCAATTCGATTCCGAATAATTTTTGCGCCACCAATTCAAAAGGCAACGCCGCGACCAAATCGAATAGGAACCAACTCCTCAAATAGCGGGCCGTTCTTTCGCGCCCGAAAGGAAGTCGTTTTCCTCGGATCTGCGCGGATTCAGGAGAAAATACGTTCACGAAAATGTCTCCGAAAAAGAGAATATCCACGAGAACGTAGATTCCGCTCAAAGCCAGACCTTTGTCGTAAAATAGAACGATACGAAGCGGGGATTCGACCGCCGCAAACAGAATACAAAAGAATATTATAATATCCCAAATTACTCTGAGTTTATTTTCGGTATGAAACGGACTCAATGATACCGCCTAAAAAACCGATTCCGAAGGGAGGGCTTTTTATCTTAGACGATGACGGGATTTATTTCCTAAAAGATACGGAAATCTTTTAAAGATTTCGGATCGGAATCTCCGAAGAATCGATTCCTTAAGTAGCAAGGATCAAACCGAGAATTTTTCCAGCAAACGTTTTACCCGATCCGATTGTTCATCGATTCTTTTCGCGCCCGAATCGATATTTTGGGAACCGGAAGAAATCATTTTCGCTCCGAGGGAAAGGTCCCGTATCGATTGTTTGATGGAGCTGTAGGCGTTCTTATTTTCCAAAGAAGAATATTCCAAATCCGTAATGTTTGAAGCAATCTCGTGCATTTTTTGCGAACAAAGATTCAAACCTGATTCCTGCACGCGCATATCCTCCAAAAGACGGACGCTAAACCGCGCCATATTGGAAGCGTTCTCCTGAATCATGGAAAAAAAATCGGAGAACTGGTCCATCTCACCGTTCCCTGCTTCGATACTAGTCCTCGTGAATTCGATCAAATCCGTGATTTCTTTCGTGTTTCTCATCGTATGATCCGCCAGCTGAGAAACCTCGTCCGCTACGACGGAAAAACCGCGGCCTTGTTCTCCTGCGCGAGCGGCCTCGATGGCGGCGTTTAACGCAAGCATGTTGGTCCGAGTGGAAATTTCTCCGATTTTCACGAGCGATTCCTTAATTTTCTGAACCGTATCTTTGATCTCGAGAAACGACTTCTGCACACCGTCCACTTTCTCCCTTCCTTTAAACGCGGTTTCGGAGGATTCTTTCGCCTGAAGCGCGAGCGAATTCAGAGATTCGGTGACTTGAATCAAAGAGGACAGATTTTTCTGAATTTCTTTTTCCAGGTTTCTTAGATGTTCTGCGGAAGTCAAAATCGTGGAAGTATTCTTTTCTACTAATATACTCAAACGATCGATCAGGTCGGCGACCTTCTGCGAATCGTAGGCTTGTGTTTCAGCCGTCGAAATGAATTCTTTTGAAACCTTTGAAAACTCCTTACTCGCGGCTTCCGAATTTTCGATGGACATTCGGGCTTCCACGATGATTTCCCGGAGAGAGGTCTCCATCTTCTTAAGAAATTCGAGCAACTCCCCCATCTCATCCAAACGATCGATCTCTATTTCGTTTCTGAGGTTACCGTTTTGGATTTCGGACGCGAAGTGGATCGCTTTTTTCAAAGGAAACATAACGGACAAAATGATAGACCTCGAAAACCAAATACCCGCAACGAGAGAAATGAGCGAAAGCAAGCTGATAGTATATAAGGAAAACGTCAACTGTGCCTCCGCGACGTCTTCGCTTTTACGGGAATTCGTCGTTTCAAAGTCGATGACTTCTTTGATGGTTTTTCTAAGGGAAGCGCTCAGAGGATGAATTCCCCTTACATAAAGGATTTGCGCCTCTTGTCGTTTATTCTCTTTACAAAGGGCGTGAATCGTCTCCGCATATTGGGACAATTCTTTCAAACCTTCTTCGAACGAACGAATCTTATCCGACTCGCCGGGTTCGAGCGGAAATTCCCGGAACTTTCCGTTGTTCTCCTCGATCTCCCGCAATAAAGCGAGAATCCTTCCGTGTTCCTCCTCCGAAAGAACGGAATCCACTGTGGAAACTTTGGAGGAAAGTGTAAGTTCGGCCAGAATCAACTTTTCAAGAGTGAGGTTCATCAACTGAAATTTCGGCTGGGAATTGTCGATCATCGAACGGATCGTTTTTCTGTACACGAACGTGTTGTAGACCGTAAGCGCCGAGGAAAGAATGAACATTCCTATGATCGCCCCGAAACTAAGACGAAGTCTCGTTTTAATGTCGATGTTGCCGAGTAAGTTCACTTTGATTCGCAGTTACGCCTAATCGATGTTATTTGGACTTCGAGATGAAATTGATGTAGGAAATCACGTCCCGGATCTGCTCTTCGGACAACTCGTCCTTCCAAGGAGGCATAAACGGGGAACGGTTGACGCCAATTCCGCCTTTTTTTATGATTTCCTCTTTTTGTTCGTCCGTCAATTTCGTGATCGTCAAATTCGCCGGAGGAGGGACCTTGCCGACCGCCAATCGCCCTTTTCCGTCGGCGGCTTCGCCGTGACAGAGAACACAATACGTGCGAAATACGATACTTCCGCGGACCGCAGACTTCTCCTTCGAATCCAAAGCCATCACCGAAAAAACGGGAAAAAGAACGAAAAAATATATTAATATATTAGAATATAGTTTCATTATTGCACGTCGATCGTCATTTTCATATCCGGATGAATTGCGCATTGTACGGTGACCTTTCCCGGCTTTTCGAATTTAACCTTCTGTGTCTGTCCTTTCGGATAAGAACCCAAATCGAAAATTTTCACTGGGGAAAGCGAATATACGTTATGAAAAAATGAATCGTAATTTGGGAAGCTCACGACGTCGCCGGTTTTTATTTTGAGGGATTCCACCGTAAAAGCCTTATTTTTCTGACCGACTTCGTGCTCGGCAGCGGATAAACCCGCAGCTAAAAGCCCGCACAAGATCGGAACGATCCTTAGTCCTTTGAACATTCAATACTCCTAATTTAAATAAATATATTCTATTATTATCTCGGCATTTCAGGGATCGAGATAGGCGCCGTCTTACCGTTCAGCGATTTCATGAATTCCACAAGATCGGCTTTTTCTTGAACCGTCAACTTTAGCGCGGACATATTCGGATCCAGGTTCAGGGGTTCGTCTCCTCCACGATCGTAATGTTCTACGACTTCTTCCAAGGTCGCATAACTTCCGTCGTGCATATACGGACCGGTTTTAGCCACGTCGCGTAGGCCGGGAGTTTTGAACGCGCCTTTCATCGCCTTTACCGGAACGAGCGCGAATCTTCCCGCTTCCTTTCGATTGGATTTTAATCCTATATTGTGGAATCCGTTATCGGTAAACTGCTCGCCTTGATGACAGGCCACACAATTCGCCTTTGAGTTGAAGAGTGAATACCCCCGCTGCGCCGATTCTGACATAGCGGTTTTATCTCCTTTTTTCCAAAGATCGTAGGGGGATTCGGAGGATAGAATCGTCCTTTCGAAATTTGCAATCGCCTTTCCGATCGTAAGCGCGCTGATATCCTCTTTCGGATAGGCTTTGGAGAACAGTTCCCTGTATCCGGGAATATTCTTTAATTCTAATATAAGCTCTTCCATCTTTTGATTCATTTCGTCGGGTGAAGTGATCGGACCGAGAGCCTGCGACTCGAGGTTATCGGCCCGACCGTCCCAAAACATTTTCGTTCCGTACGCTCCGTTGAGAATCGTCGGAGTGTTCTTCCCCAGAACTTTCATATTGTGGCCGACAGCCGTTTTCAAACCGTCGGACCAGCCCAGGCCGGGATTGTGACAGGTGGCACAGCTGATCCAATTCGATCCGGACAAGATAGGATCGAAAAAAAGCGTTTTGCCAAGAAGAATTCGCTCCGGAGTCGGACGATTGTCCGGCGGATACGGATACGATACGGTCTCTACGGGCTTTGTTTGATTTTTTAGCGACGTTTCTTTTTTTCCTTCTTCGCAGGAAATAAAAAATAGAATGAAAGATAAGACGGTAATTGGGATGGATAAGGCTCGAAACAAGTAGGAACTCCTCAGAAGTTTTTCAGATCCTTTAGACTTAGAGTATACTGTGAAAATGTTAGTCTCTACTTGGTTTATAACTTGAAATATTCCTAATTATAAGTCTAAGGCATTATTCGTTTTAAACTTTTTGTTAAGTGAACGGTAAAATTGGGAGTTCCTACGGTAGGATCGAGGCTATTGCCAAATACGGTTTCAGTGCAAAGAAAAAATAAAGTCGCAATCTCTATTACAAAAATATGTTGGAAGGAATTCTAAGGAGTTCCTACATTCGAAATGATCGGCAAATTGCCTGCAAAAGAAAACCGGGAACAAAATTAGCTCGAAGAGGAAGAAGCGCAGCTAAAATAGAAACAAAAAAAATTTGCCTGTAATAGAGAGAAAAACGTAGGAACTCCCCACCGGCAACTCCTACGAAAAAATATTACGATCCCAAAATCAAATCGAGGACAACTTTACCATCCTCATCGCCGGTAACGGAATTCATTGCACGCTCCGGGTGCGGCATCATTCCTGCGACCTTAAAGTCCTTGGACGTAATTCCCGCAATTGCATCCAAGGAGCCGTTGGGATTTTCACCGGAATAACGGAAAAGAATCCTCCCTTCTTCTTCCAATTGTTTCAAAACGTCCGATGTCGCATAATAACAACCGTCGGCATGGGCAATCGGAATTCTCAACTCTTTTGAAGGATCCAAAGACGCAGTTACCGCATTTCCGGAAGATCCTTTTTTTAGGACAACGGTTTTGCAGATATATTTAAGGGTTTTATTTCGCGTGAGCGCCCCGGGAAGAAATCCCGCTTCTGTAAGAATTTGAAATCCGTTACAAATTCCGAACAACTTTCCGCCCTTTTCGACGTGTTCTTTGACGGATTTCATCACGGGAGAAAAACCCGCCATCGCTCCCGAACGAAGATAATCTCCGTAGGAGAAACCACCGGGAAGAACGACCAGATCGTATTTTTTCTCGAGCTGATCGCGATGCCAAATTCGATCCGTCTCCGCGCCGTACTGATCGCGCAAAACGCGATAGATATCCGCGTCGCAATTGGAACCGGGAAACGTAATTACGGCAACTTTCATAATTTTTGAATATTAGCGGAATATGTTTCGATCACATGATTCACGAGTATTTTATCGCAGAGACGTTCCACGTCTTTTCTCGCGGCTTCCTCATTCGGAGCGTCGATTTTAAGTTCAATGTATTTACCGACCCGCACATCCTGCACGGACTTTTCTCCGACTTCGGAGAGAACTTTCTTAACGGTGCTCCCTTGCGGATCCAAAACGGATTCTTTGAGGACTACTTGGATTTTTGCGATGTACATGAAAGTATGAGTTCCTCTATTTTTTGGTATTTTTCTCTCAGAACGTGAACAAGATCGGTCGGAAGATCGGGAGCAGGAGGCATCTTATTCCAATGCGTCGTTTCTAAATAATTCCGAAGAATTTGTTTGTCCATACTTGGAGGAGAGATCCCCGGCGAATACGTTTCCGCGGACCAATATCGAGAAGAATCGGGAGTTAAGAGTTCGTCGATCAGAATCACCTCTCCGTCTAAAACTCCGAATTCGAATTTGGTATCGCAAAGCACGATCCCCACCCTATCTACCACTTCAGAAGCTCTGTTGAAAATGGAAATCGATTTTTCTTTCAAAATTCCGAAGAGTTCCTTCCCGATTCGATTTTCCATTTCCTTCTCCGAAATATTCTCATCGTGACCTTGATCGTTTTTTACTGCGGGAGTAAAGACCGGTTCCGAAAGTTTTTGAGATTCTTGCAATCCTTTTGGAAGAGTTTTTCCTGCAAGAGTTCCTACATCTTTGTATTCTTTCCAACCGGAGCCCGAGAGATATCCTCGAACGACACATTCGTAATCGATCCGTTTGCATTTTTTTACCAAGACGGAACGATCCTTCAAATCCGGATGATCCCGAAACGGAACCGGAAAATTCGAAACGTCCGTTTCAAGAATATGATTGGGAATGTCCTGGAAAAAAGCGAACCAAGCCGTCGAAATTCGATTCAGGACCTTGCCTTTGTCGGGAACAAGCTGCGAAAAAACGACATCGAAGGCGGAGATTCTGTCGGAAGAAGTTAAGATCAAGGTATCTCCTAGATCGTAGATGTCCCGCACTTTTCCTCTGTAGGAAGGATTCGGCAAATTCATAATTTCAAAACCATCATCGCAATATCGTCATCATTCTTTCCCCGATCCGAATGCGCAAGGATGGATTCCATCATCGTTGCAAGAATGTCCCCTCCTTTGGTAATTCCTTCCTCGAAGATTCTTTTCAGATTTTCTTCTCCGAGAATGTTCATGCTCTTGTCGGTGATTTCCGAAGCTCCGTCCGTATAAAGAAGAAGGTAGGAACTCCTCTTAAGCTGAATCGTCTTGAACTCCTCGCTGACATTGATCTCGATAGGAATAATCAAAGGCCCCATCCCGGGAAGCGTCGTGACCTCCCCGTCTTGGAACAACATCGGAGCGGGATGACCTCCGTTGGAATATTCGAATTGCAAATCTCGGTGAAGAATTCCATAAAAAAAAGTAATCGAGAATTCTTCCGGCAAAATTTTTTCCAAGTTATAACGTAATGTCTTCACTTTTTCCCGAAGATTTTGATCCGGGGAAAGACTGGAAACTTGCATCTTCAACATCGCGGCAAGGAGTGCGGCCGAAGGACCGTGACCGGAACAATCAGCGATAAAAATATGAAGCGAATCATTTTCAATCCAGGCGTCCGTATAGTCCCCGCCTATCTGCATCAAGGGTTGAAAAATCGTACTTAGACCGATCCCGTTCCACTCCAGATCTTTTTCGGGAAGAAGTTCTTGTTGCACCTTCCGAGCCATAATGAGTTCTTTTTCGTAATTTCGTTTTTGCTCCAAGACTTCGTCCTGAAGAATTTTGATTCGGATAAAAGCGCGGATTTTTGCGATTAATTCCCGAGGTTGAAACGGCTTATGAATGAAGTCGTCTCCTCCGTGGGAAATCGCTTCATCAAAACCGAGTTCTCGGCTGATCGCGGTAATAAATAGGATTGGAAGCAGCTTGAATCGCTCGATTTCGCGCAATTCCCGGCAAAAGGAAAAACCGTCCTGGCCAGGCATGCTCACATCCAAAAGTAGGACGTCCACTCGGTTGGTGAGAAGGACTGCCCGCGCTTCCGCAGCGGATTCCGCCGTGAATATCTGAAAGCCGAGCGGCTTGAGAGAATGTAGGATCAACTTCAGATTGATCTCGGAGTCATCTACCGCAAGAATCGTATATTGACTGTAATTCGGAGTCGAGGGCAAAGGTGTTCCTACTCTTCCTTTTCCGGAAGATTTTCCTTCAAATCTGCTATTTTTGCAAGCCGATATACGAAACGAAATAAAACCAAAAAAAGAATATGATACGCCAGAACGCCGAGCCAAAAACTGATTCGTATATCGGAATCCATTCCACCCTTTCCTAATATGGATTCTGGATGATTTCCAGGATTATCCATCCAGCGAATCGCGCCCCAAGTGATCACTGCATTCACGGCGCAGAGAATACTCAAGAATGCCGAAAAAATCTTTTTCTTAGATGCGTCAGTGATCAACACTCGAAAGACAAAATATGCGATCAAACTGATAAAAAGGACGGTAAACGATTGAAGTCTCGCGTCGGTTTTGTCCCAAGCAACTCCCCATGCGCTGTAGGCCCAGATTCGCCCGGAAAAAATAACCCCTGTCGCAAAAAGGATCGAAACCTGATTCGCCGAAAGAGATAGGAGATCCCACTTTGGTTCTTTTTTAATTAAGTATATGACCGCAAAACAAAGGGAAAACAACGGCCCATAAAGCGCGACCCAAGCAACCGGAACGTGAAAATAGAAAATTCTATGCGCGGTTCCTTGTTGTAGGATGACATTCGGATAATTCAAGGAAATCAGAACGACCGTCGGAAATGCGGCGAGAAAAAGTGCGGATAAAATCCAGTCATGGACAGGATGGGAAATTCGGAGCTTCATACGTTTGTGAATATTCGAGAAAATGTCGGCAGAATCAAGAAGATTCTTCAAGTTTCATCTCCGGAAAGTTCTAAAAGTAGGATCCCCATTCCGGCATAGAAAAAACAAAAAGAAAGTAGGATCACCAACCCGGGAACGGGATCGAAGACAGGAAGACGTTCAAGTTTTCTCTCCGCTTCCATTCCGAAAAGTAGAATCGGAATCGTAAAAGGGATCATAAGGAGCGGAAGTAGGATCTCCTTTAAACGGGAAGAGTCGCTGATATGGCTGAGTGAAACTCCGAGAAAGGAAATACAAAGGACCCCCGGAAGGAGAAAGATTAGATTGGTCAAGAAATCCTTCACTTCCAAAGGGAAAGCCTGAAAAAAAACGGATAATAAAATCATTAAATAAATCGCAGCAAAAGCAAGGCCGATAAAAACCGCCAAGGACTTTGCAAGAAATCGCATCCATACTGGAATAAAGAGTGCACTGATTCTTCCACCGCCGCTTTCCCTTTCTTCCCACGATGATTGTCCGATAAAAACGTAGGAACTCATAAAAAGTACAGCCCATTTGATTCCGATTAAGGTTTGTCGGTCCAATTTACCAGTTTGCTCCAAAGCATAATTGAAAATGAATACGATGGAAGTAATCAAAACCACAACGGAGAGGATTCCGTTCAACGCTCTTCCCAATAAAAGAAATTCTTTATGAAGAAGGGATAGAAGAAGTTTCAAGAATTCCCTCCCTTAAATTCCATGGAATCGTCTTTTGAGAAAAAGGAATTCCCGAATCGTGAGTGACAATCAAGATCGCAGAGTTTTGCGAATACTCGGAAAGTAGGTGAATCGCCGTTTCCAGTCCGGAACGATCGAGTGCGGTGAACGGTTCATCCAGGAGAATCAAATCTCCTCCCGTAAGAATCGCTCGAATCAGAGCTGCTTTTTGTTTCATTCCCCTGGAAAAGGTAAAAATCGGATCTTGCCTTCTTGTCCAAAGACGAAAGGAACGCAGGAGAGGCTCCGCAGAAATCTGGGACGTAGGAACTCCTGAAATCGAAAGAAAATACCGAAGATTCTCCTCCAGACTCAAGGAAGTGTAAAGACCGAGTTCGTGACCTAAATAGGCGATCTTCGGCTTTCGCGAATCGACCGACGAACCAAACGTAAAACGATTCTTCTGGCTTTCATGATTCAGAATAACTCGCAGGAGAGTGGTTTTTCCCACCCCGTTTTCCCCCCGCAAAAGAACCAAATCTCCACGGAAAAGAGAAAAGGAAACCTGTTTGAGAATCTTCTTTTTTCCGATAGAATAGGATAGGTCTTTGCAGACGAGAAGCGCGTGTTCTTCTTGAGATGACAAATCGATTCGATTCCTCTATGAAGCCAGACTCCTTTCGAAAAGAGAATTTACAATGCGTTTTTTTATAAAGGGCTGGGGAGTTCCTACGTTTCTCCGTAAAAAACGGGAAATTCTATATACAACCATCCTACTTTATTTCCTGTCCGTTGGAAATACGTCTGTCAAAGGGCAGATCCTAATCGGCGACCAATACTACTCCGGATTACTCTGGGGAGAAAATGAAATTCTCTCCCCAGAGTTTTATAACGACGGAACCTTTTTACGAACCGAACAAGACTTCATTCTAACGGCGGGAAGAAATTGGAAAGGAAAACCTCCCGCGTCTCGGGGAAGTTTCGTATTCGAAGGCAAAGAAATTCTCAATTGTGGGAACTTCAACAACGAAGCGGTTCTATTGTTGGAAACCGGAAAAGAAGAAGAGCGTGTAAAGGCCGTTTCCATGTTGGAATCGGGCTCGAAGTTCGATCCGAAATTCTTTCCCTTTCGATACAATCTCGGTCGAGCCTATCACCTTGAAAAAAAATATCAGAAATCCATCATCCAATTCGAGTATGCCGCGTCGGAAATTCCAGAATATTATAGAACGTTCATTCACCTGGGAACGTTGTATGAAATCGTCCGTGAACCGATCAACGCGACGATCCTTTGGAGAAAGGCGGCGGCCCTCAATCGCTTTCATACGGAAGCCCTCCTACTTTTAGCGGATCATTACATTCGAACGGATCTCCGAAATCGGGCGCTTCTTTATATTAAGGAAGCCGCAAAAATCGACGAACAAAGCCCCGATGCCAGATTGGGAAAGGCAAGGATCGAACTCCTTTCTTCCAAGGATCTTTATGCCTACAGAATTCTGAAAAATACCGAACTTGTGGACGATCTGGGTCGCAAGAAACAATACAATCGGAAGTTTCATTTCTTTTTCGCGGAAACGGCCAGCAAAGTGGGCGATTATGTCACGGCTGCGGATCAGTATGAACAACTACTAAAGTTTCCGAACGATCCTTTCTTTTCGGAATTTTCCTACAAAGTAATCGAACGAAGACGGGACCTTGCCAGACGTTTTGCGGAAATTCAATCTTTGGAAGAGGAAAACCGGAAGGAGTGAAAAAGGGTTTGCTTTTTTCGATTTTCTTCCGTTATCTTGAAACCGGAGGAATCTATGAAAAAAATCACCTGGCTCACAATCCTGCTTTTCCTCCTTACCGTTCCTGCGCTTGCGCAGAATAAAGAGAAGGGGCAGGACGACCTGAGTCGTTCCGATGTATTTTCTGAACAGGGGAGTTCCTACACGAAATCTCTTCAGAAAATCGTCAGAGATCTCGAAAGCACGATCAATGAGAGACTCACTGATCTGGAGAAGAAACATTCTCTTCTTGTGATTTTGAGACCGGAACTGGAAAAGGTGCAAACAATCGTCACGGAAGACATTCCCTTTACGTTTGACGAAGGATATGAGAGCAACTTGCTCAAATATGTTCGTTTCAAATTTGAGGGCGGCAAAATCAAGGAAGTTGAACTTGCCTCTGAAAAGAAAAGAATTCAATACGAATTCGCCTTTGAAAACAAAAGGCTTATTTTCGCTCCTCCGGACGTTTTGGCATCTCAGGTCAAACTGGAACGATTCGACAAGATAGAAAATACGAAAGTGGCGGATATTTCGCTCGAGAATCAGATCAAGGCGCTTCGACTTTTAGAGTCCAGCCTCCGTTCTTCGATTTATCGAATCGATATTATGATCGCTTTGTATAAAGATAAAAAAGACAGAAAAAATCTCTATCAAATCGATATCTAATCCAAAACGCGAAGGGAACTCAAATCGTTCGCTCGAATGAGTTCCCTCGTAAAATCGCTCTTCGGCTTGCTTAAAATTTCTCCAGGCTTTCCAAGATCTACTAACTTTCCTTGTTCTAAGATTCCGATCTCATCGCAGAATTTTTCTGCCATCCTCAAGCTGTGCGTAATCAGAAGTATCGTGATTTTTCGATCCTGCGAGATTTGTCTGAGAAAATGTAGGATCTCATTCAAAAGAATCGGATCTAATGCCCCGAGGGCCTCGTCCAAAAACAAAATTTTAGGTTCAGCTAAGAGAGCTCTCAGAATGGCAGCTCTCTGTAACTCACCACCGGAAAAGGTTAGAACATTTCTATTCAAATTTTTCCCGTTAAGCTGAAAAGAATGTAGGAGCTCCTGAAACGATCGCTCCCCTCGTTGAGCAACGTCTCCACCGATAATTCGAAACGGCTCCTTGAGAGCCTTTTCCAGAGACCAAGAGGGATTAAAGATCGAAACAGGATCTTGAAAAACCGGCTGCAAGAGATGAGTAGGAATTTCGTCCCTTTTTTTTCCATAGAAACGAATCGCTCCTTTTTCATGAATATTTTTTAATGTAGGAACACCTAACATACTCCGAAAAAGGGAGGTTTTCCCCGAACCGGAACGACCTAAAATTCCCAAAACCTTCCCTTCAGATACCTCGAATGAAATCGAATCTAATATAGTACGGTCTTTGAAATTAAGACTTAATTCACGTACTTCTATCGCATATTCTTGATTAAACATTTTCGCTCATCTTGATTCCTTTCAACGATCGATTCGAGTCGAGATATGTAGGAACTCCTTTTTTCAAAATTATTTATTTTTTTTTCCGTTTTACAGTTCAAAGAGAATGAACCGAGAACCGAAAAAAGTATGAAGGCAATTCTATTAAATACTGATCAAAAGATAAAATCCATTTATGAAGATGAAAAAAGAGAAGTAGTCTCGCTCCTAATAGCGGAAAAAAACCTTCGTCATTTAACGGAAAAAGAAAAGAAAACTCTTATCAAAAACTTCGTTCCACTGATTCGAAAATATGAAAAATATCTGATTTCGACAAAGCGAATTCATAACAAAGCAGGAAAGATTCTCTATAATCGGGAACAAAGTCCCTTGAAAAAAATCAATCTGAGAATGAAAAATTCGGACTGGAACCTTCTTAGCCTTTTGGCTTCTACACATGGTGTTTCAAGATCTTTTTTGATGAACTATATCCTTTGGCTCGATAAAGTAGGAATTCATAATTTCATGATGGAAAAATTTTTTAAGGGAACGTCGAATAAGATTGGATCGTATCAGTTTAACTGGAGAATTCAATTCCAGTCGAATCAGCTCATTCGAGAATTGATCATTGAACCTAACTTGATTTTAGTTTCGTCTTTAAAGAATAAACGAAAAGATACGCTTCTTCTTTAAAACGCGATGGCCCCGCAGTAGTCCATAACTCTTCTCCGAGGTAGGAACTCCTAAAAATAAGGACCTTATGGCAATATTTGAATTGCCCATTTTCGAAGAAATAGTCCAATGCAAAGGAGAATGGAAATAAAAATTACCGAAGTCGGACCTCGAGACGGCCTTCAAAACGAAAAAAGACCAGTTTCAACCGAAATCAAATTAGAATACATTCGTCTTTTGATTAAGGCGGGTTTAAAACATATAGAAGCTACTTCTTTCGTCAAAAAAGAAGCGATTCCCCAATTAGCGGACGCGGCAGAATTATCGGCACAATTAGACTGGAATCAAGCTGTTCAATATTCTGCATTGACGCCGAATATCAAAGGATATGAAGGAGCCAAGAACGTCGGCTACAAGGAAGTTGCCGTTTTTACCGCTTCCTCTGAAACTTTTACTAAGAAAAATATAAATCGAACCATCTCGGAATCAATCGAAGGTTTTAAAGAAATTTTTCGCTTAGCAAAAGAAGACGGAATTAAAGTTAGAGGTTATGTTTCTACCGTCATCGATTGTCCTTACGAGGGTAAGGTGAATCCAGAAAAAGTTCTAGAAATTTCGAAGATTCTCTTGGATTTAGGCGCCTACGAGATATCTCTCGGTGAAACGATAGGGACAGGAGTTCCTACGGAGGTCGAACGTTTACTGGAGACTCTTCTGAAACACATTCCCGCTGATAAACTCGCCGGTCACTTTCATGACACGTATGGTATGGCGATTGCTAACGTTGAGAAGGCCCTTTCTATGGGCATTCGTTCATTTGATTCCTCCTCAGGCGGATTGGGGGGTTGTCCTTATGCGAAGGGGGCGGCGGGAAATTTGGCAACGGAAGATCTCGTCTATTTCCTTGAAAAATCAGGAGTTCCTACCGGAATTCAGCCAAACTTGCTGTGGGAAGCCTCCGCCTATATGGAAAAAGCCATCCTCAGAGAGCTACAATCCAGAACCTACATCGCGACAAAAAAGAAGAGGGACGCCTAATATCTCCATTCAATTCATCCGAAGAAATCCGAGTTGTTTTAAATAGAATTTTCGTAAAATACGAAGCGAATGAGTATTTGGCATCGGACCCGATAGAATTCCTACATTCTTTTTCTGATAGACGTGATCAGGAAATTTCGGGATTTATTTCAGCGTTATTCTCTTACGGAAACGTCACTGCAATCAAAAATCATTTGCGAATATTCTTTGAATTATGTAGGAACTCCCCATTTTCTTTTTTATCCGACAACGCGAATCTCAAAAAAATTCGGACAAAGCTTAAACCATATCGTTTTCAGACAACGAGCGATATCGAATTATTTCTGCAAACCTTGAATAGAATAATATTCGAAGAAAGAGTTCCTACTTTGGAATCTTTATTCGCATTGCCAAAAAATGATGAATTCGACTTAAGTCCTAAAGAATACAAACAATTGTTTCAAGGAAGTAATTTACGAAGACGTATTTTAGCCTTCCAGCTTCGATTTCGTAGCAGATCCTACGAAATCGACTCCAAACAAACGAATAGTTACGGATATAAATTTCTAGTTGGACAAGGACCGAATACTTCCTCTTTAAAACGATATTCGATGTTCCTCCGCTGGATGGTCCGGAAAAATTTTCCGGACTTCGGCATCTACACATCCATCCAACCGTGGGAACTCCTCTTCCCGCTCGACACTCACATTCAAAGAATCGCGAATATTCTCGGTATTAGCGCGCGCAAAACTCCCGACTGGAAAAAAGCCGAAGAAATCACGGATTTCTTCGCGAAAGTAGATCCTACAGACCCCGTCCGCGCAGACTTCTCATTAAGCCGATTAGGAATATTAAAAGAATGTAAAACGAAATACGTCAGAGCCTTATGCGAGACCTGCGAGTTACGAACAATCTGTAAGATTTATAAGAGTGGTACCGCCAAGGGGAATTGAACCCCTGTTCCAAGAATGAAAATCTTGTGTCCTAACCACTAGACGATGGCGGCTTGTAGGAACTTCTTCTTGAGTCGTCGGGGATTCGAACCCCGGACCCATTCCTTAAAAGGGAATTGCTCTACCAGCTGAGCTAACGACTCGAAGCGTTACGAAATACACGATATTTTTCGAGTGTCGCGGGTCAATCAAAAACGGACAAAAAAACTGCGATTCTCAGAAAGAATCTCCGTGTATCGTATCTTTTCGATCCGGACCGGTGGAGACCAAATTGATCTTTACACCGATCAGTTTTTCCAACGCGGAAATATAATTCTTACACTTCTCCGGGAGTTTGTGGAATTCGCAAATTCCCGAGATGTCGCTTTTCCAACCAGGAAATTCTTCGTAGATCACTTCCACTTTCTCGAGACCTTGCGAAGGAAAACAGTCCAACGTTTTTCCATTCGATTTATAGCCGACGGCTACCGGAATTTTATCGTAATCGGAAAGAATATCGATTTTCGTGAGGGCGATGGACGTGATTCCGTTAATTCGAACGGAATGTCGAAGCATCTCGGCGTCGAACCAACCGCAACGTCTAGGACGTCCCGTCGTAGCGCCGTATTCTCCGCCTTTGCGGCGTAGGAACTCCCCTTCCTCTCCGGACAATTCCGTGGGAAAAGGGCCTTCTCCGACGCGAGTTGTATATGCCTTCGTAATTCCGATCACGTGTTTCAAATGATGGAACGGAATTCCCGTTCCGATCAAAGCACCGCCCGTGGTCGGATTGGAACTCGTAACATACGGATACGTTCCGAAATCCACATCCAAGCCCGTTCCTTGAGCCCCTTCCAAAAGAACGCGCTTCCCCTTTTTGAGTTCGCTATCCAAATAATATGCAGTATTTAGAATGTTCTTTTTTATTTTAGAAAGGAAGAATCTCAGATTCTCGTTGATGTCGTTAAAGGAAACCGGCGCCATCCCGTAGAGTTTATCCAACTCCCGATTTTTTTCCTCTACAAGATGTTTCAGACGCGCTTTGTAAGAATCATCCAACAAATCCCCCACTCTCAGACCGGTCCTCATCATCTTGTCCGCATAACAGACCCCGATTCCTTTTTTCGTCGTCCCGATCTTGTGTTCCTGACTCAAAGTGGTTTCACGCGCTGAATCGATCTGGGAATGATACGGAAACAAAAGGTGACAAGCGTCGCTCAACAAAAGTTTGTCATAAACGGGGAATCCTTCCTTCTGAAGCCGATCGCATTCTTCGATAAAAAACATCGGATCCAAGACGACCCCGTTCCCGATCACACAAATCGTCTGATCATATATGACGCCGGATGGAACGAGATGAAAGACATATTTTTTTCCGTGAACTACGACCGTATGACCCGCATTGGCGCCTCCCTGATATCGAACGATGATATCGGTGTCTTTGGAAAGAAAGTCGATGACTTTCGCTTTTCCTTCGTCACCCCATTGGGTTCCTACTACTAAAGATGCGGGCATAGTTTTTCCTCAAATTGATGCTTGCTAAAATAACGTTTCATGGTCGAAGTTCGGGAAGCGGATTTTTCAAGGCGGATTCCAGCGTATTCACGACAAGAGCATAGCCGCTTGCATTTTTGGGAACTCCCGAAAATAGTTCGTAAAGGTGATCGTAGGAACCCCCCGTTAGAACTGGATCGGGAAATCCTTCCAAATAACCTTGAAAAACGAAACCGGTATAATAATTCAGATCGCGTAAAAGCGAAAAGTCGAGACAGAGATCTATTTTTCTTTTGTAGGAACTCCAAACACGCAAGATCCAAGCGGTTTCTTCCAAAATTCTCTCGAGATCCTCCTTCCATTTTCCGGAAAGAGAATCCAATCGAAGCGAGCTTTTTAAAGAATCGAAATCAAAATTTAAAATCAAAGCGTTCAGAACTCGAATCAAAACGGCCGCGTCTTTTCGTTCACCGAAAATCCGACCGATCTCGGTCCCGTTCTTTTGGTATAAGAGCGTAGAAAGAATTTCGATTTCAGCCGGCGAAAGTAGGAACTCCTCAACAATTGACCGAAACAAATTCACGCTCCCCAAAACCAACGTAAGCCGGCTATCCAAAGGAAGCACGGAAAAAATCCCGTCCACCTCCTCCAAAATGCGAAGCGTATTTTCCTTACCGGAAGCGCCCAAACTCTCCGCACCGATTTGCATCACTTCCTTACGGGAAACGCTCCCCTTACCGGTCTCGCGAAAAATTCTTCCGACGTAAAAGATATTCTGATTTTCCTTTTGATGCGAGAATCCGGCCATACCTTTTACTGCCTGAACGGTCAAATCGATGCTCGGAGAAATCTCATTTCCGGAAGCGTCTCGAACTCTAAACAGGGAAGCCGTGTCCGGAGCGGAAACCGTTTGTAAAAAAGTAGAACTATAATCGAAGGCAGGTAGGAACACCTCGGAATATCCTTTTTTTTTCAGAACACCCGATATGGTTTCGAGAAGGTTTCTTCTGTCTTTGCTGTCTTCTGGTCCGAGAAAGTGAAACCCGTCCGGGATCCATTTTTTCTGGCTGGGTTCTGGGAGATTCTGATTCATGTCTCGGAAGATCGACGTCCAAAATACAGTTCAAAACCGAGACGTCAGATTTCAAACCTTTTTAAAAAAATAGAATGACAATTCCCGTAACCGAACGGATGATAATTCTCCGATCCAAGGTTCTCTTCCGGGCTCGTAAAAGAGCGCTCCTTTCGGAATACCGAAAGGCGTTTTTCGCGTCGAAGAGAATTTAATCCGAATCGAAATCCCATTTCGGTCGGAACAACCGAAAACGACTCAGACTCCGATCCTTATTCATAAGAACATATCGGAATGCGAACAACCGGATTCATTCTTCGGAATTCAACCGGTTACAAAGAATCATTTTTAGACGCACCAGGAAGGTAGTATTGATGGCTGAGAAAGAGTCCAGCGTAGGTAAATGGCAGAAAGAATTCTTCGAGAATATTCATTTGTTCAAACGCTCCGGTATGACGGAAGAAGGGGCGAAAAAAATCCTTCAGAAGTTTTTATATCTTTCCTCGGTGACTCCGATGCCTCCAGTAATGGACGTTTTCAAGGAACCTCATCTTTTGGAAACGGTAGGGGTTTATACTTCGCCGGAACAAAGGGCGAGGGAATTCATGATGGAGTTCCTTTCTCCGATCATGAAACAGTTTACGGTGGAAGGGATTGATAATCTAAAAGCGGTTCAACCTCTGATCGGTAAATATCCGATCACTTTGATTTCCAATCACCTGTCCCATCTCGATGCTCCCGCGATCTTTCATCAGCTTTATAATTGTTCTCCGGAAGGAAAATCCATAGCGGAACAACTCGTTTTTATCGCCGGACGATTGGCATACGAACCGGACTTTACGAGGTTGGGTCTTTATATGTTCGGAACCCTTCTCGTATGTTCGAAAAGGGATATGGCGGATAATCCGAGTTTGTCGGATGTCATGACGAAGATCAACATGCGTGCGTTTCGACATTCGCAAAAACTTCAATCGGAAGGAAAGATCATCGCGATCTTTCCGGAAGGAACCCGGTCCAGAGACGGCCGCTTGATGCCGTTCGTGGAAACCGTATATCACTATGTGGCCAATAAAGTGATCATTCCTATCTCGCTGGAAAAAACCGATAAAATCCTTCCGACCACTAGTCTTCTTTTCAATCAGGTGAACGGAAAACTAGTAATCGGCAAACCGGTGTTAGTCGGAGAGCTGAACCGTAAGCAGATGGAAACGTTTCCGAAAGAGGTGGAACAACTACAATTTCCGGAACACGGGGACAAAAAACAATTTCTCATCGACAACCTGGCCTTGCTCGTCGGTTCCAATTTGAATAAACACCAACACGGAACCTATCGAAACCTCTACAAAGGAGATATTCCCGGTAAGAATATTCTGATCAAGGTTCCGAAAGAACCGGAGGAAAAAATCGTCGTCATCGGAGCGAGTAGCATGTCGATTGCGGTCGCGACCTTGCTCGCAAACAAGGACGTTTTGGTTTATCTCTATCATCCTGATCAGACGTATACCGAACAATGTAACACGGAAAGAAGGGAACTGAAGTATTATCCTCTCTACAAACTTCCACCGAATCTGATTTTCACTTCCGATCCCGAAGTGTTAAAGACGGCGACGTTATTCATCCAAGGAACCAATCCGTGGGAGTTGATCAACATCTACCCGGAAATACAACCTTTCCTCAATCGGAATAAGGCGCCTTTTTTCAACGTGGTCAAAGGGTTTACGAGCACAGGTTTGATTCTTGACGAAGTACAGACTGCGTTCGGGTTGGAAGATGATCGACTTGGAGTGGTCGCAGGCGCTTGTTATCCGGATCAGATCATGGAAAGAAAAATCTCCGGCTTCGAAATCGCGGCCTCGAACGCGAGTTTGATTCCTAGGGTTCAACATCTATTTACGACGGGGTATGTGTTCCCACGGCCGGCGAAAATTCCCACCGATATCAAAGGTGTTCAGTTAGGCGGGGCCTTGAAAACGATCTACGCTTTGGCGATGGGGATCGTCGAAGGTTATTTTACGCAAACGTTAGGCGGCAATGTGGACAATTCCCTTTTTCATCTCTCGAATCGTTTTTTTAGCGAGATGACCGAAATCGGGACGAAAATGGGAGGACAACCGGAGACGTTCCAAGGTTTGTCCGGACTTACCGACTTTATGCTTTCCTGCTTCGGGACGGATGCCAAAGACAGGAAAACCGGCTATGACATCGCTTATGGCTCTTCGTCGGAGAAAATGTCGAACGGATTTTACGGTTTGAAGGTTATGCCGAATCTGATGAAGATCACTCCGGAAAATACGCCCGTTCTTGCCGCGGCGTATGAAATCGTGATCAACAAAAAGAATATTCATCAGATCATCGAAATGATGGAAAGTAGACTCGCAAGAGTGTAATAAAAGCGAAGCGCGGACTCCGGACGAAGCAAAGGTGGTCGGAGAACATCGGCAGACCATCTTTTCGTGGGTGATATCGTTTTGGTGTAGGAACTCCCAAGGATTGATCGGTTTCGGAGAGGTCAATCTTAGTCTTACCAAGTTCGTAGCCAATCACATGAATATTTTTGTGATAGGAAGAAGGAGGAGATCCTACAAACGAATTCAGTCTGACGCGATAAGACGCAGTATCAAACAGGAGAGCCTTCGGTAACCCAAAAACGTAGGAACTCCTCTTTCAACAGAAAAGTTTTTCTCTTCTATATTTCCCTATACGTACGCATTCGCCGATTCTATATCAATTTTTTCTAACATCCTTCCTGCATCTTGGCAACTAAATTACCAAAATCAAAACTGGCGCACGATTAATAACTAACGATTATAGAATTATAACTAAGAGAGACTGCATGAAAAATCCAGTGTAGATTCTCTGTTGAACACGATCCTTTCTTCATTCGCTTATCAGTATGATGCACTTTGAGCTACAAAACTTCAATTCACGCAGACGCCTCGGAAAGAAGACATATTATTTTTTGTTCTCGTGTATGATTTCTTTTACATTCTTCCAGTGCCAATACAAGCCGAGGGATCAAGGAGATATATTAGGTCTCATAGGATCCGGTTATGCCGTAGGATCTCTCACAAACGGCGGAATCGAATATCCGCCCGCTGTCCCAGGAACACCCGTACCTGTAAACGGAGTTTGGATAAACGAGGCTTATTTCAAGGCGACTAACGTAACCGGAAGCACTTACTTCGGAAATAGCATCGCCGTTTCCGGTGATACGATGGTCGTAGGATCCTTTCGCGAAAATAGCAATCAAATTGGTCCGACAAACGGTCCCACAGCAAGCGCAGACCAGAGCCTTTTCGCATCTGGCGCAGTATATGTTTTCAGAAAAGTCGCCGGTAATTGGATTCAAGAAGCATATCTCAAAGCCTCCAATCCGGGAATGAGCGACTTCTTTGGCACGAGCGTCGCCATTTCCGGAAACACCGTCGTTGTAGGAGCACCTATGAACGGAGGTTCCGGGTCCATCTACGTATTTCAAAGAGTCGGAACCGTTTGGTCGGAACAAGCTCGCTTAAAAGCGTCGAATTGGGACGCCGGCGATCGTTTCGGCAGCGTAGTTTCCATAGACGGAGACGTAATTGTAATCGGAGCGGAATGGGAAAACAGTTCTCAAAATACGGTCACCAACGGAACGACAGCCAGCGCAGACAACAGCCTAAACGACGCAGGAGCCGCCTACATTTTTCGAAGAAACGCCGGAGTTTGGACGCAAGAAGCATACTTAAAAGCTCCGAACCCAGGCAACGGAGACTACTTCGGTTCCGCCGTCTCGATTTCCGGAGATACGGTCGTGGTCGGAGCTTATAAAGAGGACAGTCAAGCGGTCACAACGAACGGAACCACCGCAAGTGCGGACAATTCCAAATCGGAATCCGGAGCCGCATACGTCTTTCGGAGGACGGCCGGGATTTGGGGGCAGGAAGCGTTTCTCAAAGCGTCGAATTTGGACCCGAACGACCAATTCGGAAAAACTCTCTCCGTATCCAACAATACGATCGTAATCGGAGCAGCATTAGAAGATAGTAATGTAAACACGATTACGAATGGGGCAACGGCGAGCCCCGTAAACGCCTTAGCCGGCTCGGGAGCCGCGTATATTTTCGAGAGAACGGGCGTTACTTGGACCCAAACAGCATATCTAAAAGCGAAGAACGTTCAGGCAGGAGATCAGTTCGGAACCGCAGTCGCAGTCGAGGGGAATTTTATCGCCGTTGGAGCGATAAACGAATCTTGCGGTCAATCGACCGTCACCTACGGTCCGTTAGTCGTCTGGGACGAACGCGCACCGCAATCCGGGGCGGTTTATATGTTCAGAAAAACGGACGGACGTTGGGGGGAATATTCGTATTTCAAAGCTCCTAATGCGGGAAACGCGGATCTGTTCGGCTCCGGTGTCTCATTGTCTGGAACTAGAATTGTAGTAGGAGCTCCTCAGGAAAGTAGCAATCAAAACACGATCACCAACGGACCGACCGCAAGTACGGATGATTCCGAATACAGATCGGGAGCCGCATATGCCTTTGAAAGATAAATCGAATCCTCCGTCGGAACAAAGCCGAATCCCCGGAAAAGACGCGTTACAGTTCCTACTAAATTCTTCGATCATCCTGCTATCCCTTCTCTTTTCGGAAGGTTGTCTTTTGGGAGGAGAACGGAATCCTCTTCTGCTGAATCTCTTTTCTCTCGATTCTGCGCCCCTCTCCGATTTTCAATACCCCGTATCCTCGTACCGATATACGAAGTATGTTACGATGCCGACGTTCCGACCTTCGATAAACGGAACTGCGGAAGAATATTCGATAGAGCCTGCGTTACCGCCCGGTCTGAACTTCGACAGCACAACGGGAAGTATATCCGGAGTTCCGACGGCGAATTTAACTTCAACTACGTTCACGATTACCGCAAGAAATTCGGAGGGAACGATATCCACTACGCTCGTTTTGTCTTCTACGTCTTCTCAATGGATCGAAGGCGCCTTCATAAAAGCGGCGAATTCCGATATTGCAGACTACTACGGAAACGCGTTAGCGCTCGATGGGGACACGTTAGTCGTAGGTGCCTATCTGGAATGCAGCAACCAAACTACCGTCACGAACGGCGCCGGCGCCAGCACAGACAATAGCGCCGACAGTTCGGGAGCGGTATACGTATATAGAAGATCGGGAGCCGGCTGGGAACAGGAAGCGTATATAAAGGCGCCTAACGCGGAGGCGAATGATTCCTTCGGTTATACGGTCGCAATTTCGGGAAATACGATCGTAGTTGGAGCCTATCTCGAAAGCAGTAGTCAGACGACTATTACCAACGGAACGACCGCGAGCGCGGACAATTCAAGTCCTGCGGCCGGAGCCGCCTACGTTTTTCGAAGAACCGGAACTACCTGGGCACAAGAAGCATATCTAAAGGCGTCTAACGCGGAAAACTCCGATTACTTCGGATATAGTCTCGCTATATCCGGAGATACGATCGCAATCGGAGCCATGGGAGAATCCAGCAATCAAACCGCGATCACAAACGGAACTACCGCAAGCGCAGACAATACCAACGCTTCCTCAGGAGCCGTCTACGTGTATAAAAGAATCGGAACGAATTGGAATCAAGAAGCCTATATCAAAGCCGCAAACGGAGACGCCGCCGATTTATTCGGAATAAGCGTCGGCCTTTCCGGAAACACACTCGTCGTCGGAGCCGCACAGGAAAGTAGCAATCAAATCACGATTACCAACGGAACCACTGCAAGTGCGAATAACGCAAAGGCTTCCGCAGGAGCCGCTTACGTCTACGTAAGAACCGGAACAATTTGGGCGCAAGAGGCATATCTCAAGGCGAATAATGGACAAAGCGGAGATCAATTCGGCACAACCGTCGCAGTGGACGGCGATACCGTAGCGGTCGGGTCTATCTACTCCAACGAAGGAGCGGTCTACGTCTTTACGAGAACGGGAACGCTCTGGAGTCAAGAGACAGTCATACAACCGGCCAACCCCGCAAGTATAACCAATTTCGGAAGCAGCGTCTCGATCTCAGGAAATACGATCGCGGTAGGCACGTATTCCGAGGACGGAAACGAAAACTCCATCTTAAACGGAACGAACGCTTCGTTGGACAATACTTTGCCCGCTTCGGGCGCAACGTATATCTACCAAAGAACAGGGACGACTTGGGCTCAGGAATCTTACATAAAAGCACCTAACGTTCAAGCAGGGGATTGGTTCGGAATGGCCGTCGCATTATCGGGCGATACGGTTGCAGTCGGTGCTCCGCAGGAAGACGGAGGACAAACCGCCGTTACGATAGGAGGTGTTCGCAGTTGGAACGAGCTCAAACCGAACTCCGGAGCCGCCTATGTCTTTACTCGATAACCGATAACCGTCGGACCTCCCAGCCTTCGGCGAGAAACGAAAAAACATCGTATTCGATTTAAAAATATCGATAAACGAATTAAGTTTTAAGAATATTCTGAAAAACTCAATTACACGCGTGCGAAACGGAGATTCCGTATTTAAAACCCAGATAACACTCCGCCTTCCTTCGATCCGTAACGTTCAAACCCTGGTCATAAACAAGAATTTCGCCGATGTTACCGTCCAACCCCGCCCCGCCGAAATAAACACCGATATAACCGGTGCCGTTTCCGACAATCGGATATACGTTCGCGGTCGTCTTATTCAAAACTCCGTTGATATACAAAGAGGTGGAAGAAGCCGAAAACTGAGCCGTCATGACATGCGCATTTGTCGTGACATACGCGTTGCTTTGGAAATCGCCACCTCCGTTGTTGACGAACAATCTTCCTCCTTGAAACTTCAAAATCAGATCGTTCCCTCCACCGGTTAACTCGAGAATTCCCTGATTGCTGGAACTCGACGCAACCTGCTCGATCACGGATAAGATCGTGTAGGAACTCCCCGAAATCGGAATTCCGGGTCCTTGAAAAAAACGCCCAGCGGATTGACTCGTGGCGATAAACGATTGTTGATTCCGATGATTGGGAATCCAAATCGGCTCTTGCCCCGTATGAACATTCGTATATGACAAGGAAGCGATTTGATCCGACCAATTCGTAACGAAATTGGAAGCATCTTTCGTAACCCCGAAATCCGCTCCCAACCAAAAAATCAGGTTGGAAACGTCCGAAGGGAGATAATACGTCGTCGCCTGCGTGACGGAAGAATACGACGTGGAACCGTCCGGAAGAATTTTTTCCAAAAGATAAAAACGCGTCTCCCCACCATTCAAACCCGAATGAACGAACGACGAAGCGCTCGTACCGCCCGAAGTGATTTCGGGAGAAGTTACGTTCACGTCGGAACTCGTCGAAGAATAGATTCTAAAATTCGATCCATCCGCAGTAGAGGGCCAACTCAAACGCACCAAATGAATTCCGCTCGTAGCCTGCAAATCCGGACCTGCCCCGATTTGCCCTGCGGCTCCGGAACGGGAGGTCGGAACCACAATCTGAAGTAAAAAACCCAGCGGATTGCTGGAATCCAAGCTGATCTTATTGGCCTGCATGCAGGAAACAAACGAAGGGATTAATAAAAGGAGAAAGTAAAGTCGGATAAAAGACGGACGATTCAAAAAGAAAAGGCCGTTCTGCGTTAGAAAGTAAAAACGAAACATAGGATTCCAGCTCCGATTCGATCCTTTCGATCGATCCTGAAACTTAGACGAATTCCTGAAAACAATAAATCACGTAGTTGTTTCCGGAGCATG
>NZ_RQFA01000037.1:217500-225000 GCF_004770155.1 Leptospira gomenensis
AAAGTCCAAATGTCCTGGATTGTCCAAAAATTGAAAAAGCGTTCGAGCCGTTTTTTCGTTCGGCCAGAACACTCGCGCTACAGTCGATTGGATGGAGATCCCACGTTCGATTTCTTCGGGAAGGTAGTCCGACTCGGTCGTCCCTTCTTCGATGGTCCCGGGATTGCGGATTTTTCCCGATTCAAAAAGAATTCTTTCTAAAAGGGTCGTTTTCCCCGCGTCAATATGCGCGAAAATTCCAACGTTTAAGATTTGCATGTTTTTTTTTGAAAATCCTTTTCGAGGAGTTCCTACGTTTCCGTCGAATCACCGGGAACGTCCATGGAGTGCCGATCGTTCTTAAAATTCAAAATAATTTTTCCGACGGAATGGATCGGAAGTCGGAGGAAAATATTCCTTGAAGTCGGATTTCGATCTCGATTCGCTGGAGCAAGTTCCGACCGTTTTTCGTTGAATCGAGTTTCGACTTCCTCGAAAACGTAGGAGCACCTATAAATCCGGTTAGGGGCCTCGGGATTCCGAAAATAAAAATGCGTCGATTTCTCATTTGGAAAGACTTTGCGATCTACAGCGGCCCGTCCTTTTTTACGAAACGCCACAGCCATTTTTTCGCACAACTCTGCATCGCAAACGGGAAGGAGTTACGACTTCGCGGTAAAAACGGAATTTGGAGATCCTACAAAGCGGCATTCATTCCTTCCGGAATCAGTCATGAAACCGAAACCGCCGACGGACATTTCACGTTAATTTTGATGGATCCGGTCGTATTCGGTTCCTTTTTTCCGGAACGAATTCCTAAGGAAGGAGATCCTGCCGCGGACATAGCCGATATGATTTCCGAAAAAGACATTCAATTTTTATTAAGTACCTTCGAATCTAATCCGAGTAACGTCAAGGAGGAATGGTTCCGAATTCTCTCGAAACAAGGACGTGCAATAAGCGGGCGCGAACGAAACATCATAAACGACGTAAGAATATCCGATAGTATAAAACTTCTTTCCGAATCGGAGGAGGATGTTTCCCTTTCGATCTTATCCCGAAAGGCGGGCCTTTCGCCGAGTAGGTTTAGGCATTTATTCCGCGAAGAAACCGGAATCACCTTTTCGGGATATAAACTTTGGCTCAAAACACAAAAGGCGATTTTTTCGTTACGCGATCGACTCGAATTAACGACCGCAGCGTATGAGGGAGGATTTTCCGATCAGGCGCACTTTAGCAGAATTTTCAGGCGGTCTTTCGGGATTTCGCCTTCGGACTTCGCAAAAAAACCGGACCGATTCCACGTTCGTTTCTTTTTTTCCTAATACGACCGAGAACTTGAAAGCGGGTCGCATGCGCAGCCCATTCGTTCAAGACCGTTTTATTTTTTCGCGATACGATCGTAGCGATGAGAGCACAACGTATCTTTTCTAAACGGCGGATTTTTTAATGAGACGGATTCTAAGTCGGATCGGAATTCTCCTTTGCATTTTAGGAACCGCAGCGACGACGATTTTGGTCCTTTACGGGGTATTCCACGAAACGGAACGGACGCGCGTGGAAACCGAATGGACGGAGAAGAAGGCGTCGCGAATTTCCTCCGACGTATTGGGAAGCACCGAGCGACTTTCGATTCTTCCGCTCGTCAACTGGCATTCCCTTCCCGGCTTTCGAGGAGAAATGGGAGTTTCCTATCTGATTCGCACGGACCATATTACGATTCTTTTCGACGTCGGACAAAATACGGAAGAGGAGAATCCTTCTCCTCTTCTTTACAACATGAAACGGTCCGGCATTTCACTTTCGGACATCGACTCGATTTTCCTTTCTCACAAACACTTTGACCACGTGGGCGGAAAAAAATGGGAACGCAGCGGAACCTTCTCCTTAGGAAACGAACAGATCGGGTTAAACGGAAAAAGAATATTCGTCCCCGGGTCGATCACCTATCCGGGAGCGGTCCCGATACGAATCGAAAAACCGGAGGTCCTGTATCCCGGAATTGCGAGTATCGGTCCGATTTCAAGAAGATTGTTTATAGGCACGATCGACGAACAGGCGTTAGTCGTAAACGTGCGTGGGAAGGGCCTCGTGCTCATATCCGGATGCGGGCATCAAACACTTCGAAAAATTCTGCAACGTACCGGGAATACGTTTTCGGAGAAAATCTACGGAATCATAGGCGACTTACATTATCCGGTTCCGACGGGACGACTGGAAAAATTCGGAATCAATCTGCAAAAGGTTTTCGCTTCTGGAGAAGGTCCTCTAAAAACGTTACAATGGTCCGACGTCGCAAACGACGTAAATATATTAAAAAAATTGAATCTATCTATCGTGGGAATCGGAGGTCACGACTCAAGCGACGAGACGATTCGTCTTTTCGAGGATAATTTCGGAGCTTCCTACCGGAAGGTTTTGGTCGGAAAGTGGATTCACGTTTCTCCGGCGACGCGGAACTAAAGGAGGAAACAATGTTCGCGATTTATGATAGGATCGTTGCCTTTTTTGACGAAGTTTATAAAACTCCGAACGATCGAATGCGGTCCGGTATTTCCGCGTTCGGGTTCGTCTTAGGAATCCTTCTCGCCGCCGCCATCGGATGGGCGGCAAAGCAGTTGGTTTTATGGACGGGCAACACGACACTTTCTCCGCTATTCGTCGGTATGATCGGCGGGATCATCGTCGCGAATTGTTTCGGAATCAAGGATTCTCTCTTACCCGGAATCGGATTCGCGTCACGCGGCTTGCTTCGCTTCTCCGTCGTTCTTCTCGGCTTCCGAATCACCTTACAAGAATTAGTTGAAATAGGCCCTCTCGGTTACTTTACCTTGACGACGATCGTCATCGCGACGTTTATTTTTACTTACTGGATTTCGAAGAAAGGCTTCGGATTAAAACCTTCGGTCTCGTTTCTGATTGCCGCCGGTTGTTCCATTTGTGGAGCTTCGGCGATTTCGGCCACGACGAACGTCGTCAAATCGGAAAGCCACGAGACGGCGGTTGCGGTCGGAACGGTGACGATTCTTGGGATGTCGTTTTTACTGTTGGAACCGATTCTTTTCCAATCGGGACTTTTGGTCGGACTGGATTCAGATTCGTTCGGTTTTTTTGTGGGAACTACCATACACGAGGTCGCTCAAGCGGTCGCTGCAGGTTTCGCTCTCAATGAAAACAGCGGAAAAATCGCCACGATCGTAAAAATGGGAAGAGTGGTTTTACTGGCTCCCCTCCTCTTGGGGCTAGGTTTGTTGTTTCGTTTGCGTAAAACGAACGGTAGTGATTCCGACAAAGGTAAGACAAAAGTGAACGTCCCCGTCTTCGTCTGGGGATTTATAGCGACGATCGTAATTCATTCTTTGATTCCGATTTCGAACGAAGTAGGAACTCATATTCGATCCATAAACGATTTGTTTATGTTGATCGCTCTGACCGCAATTGGCTTGGATACAAAAGTTTTGCATTTAAAAAAGTTAGGATGGAAACCGGTGGCTGCGGCGGGTTTGGCATCTTTGTTCTTGCTGATCCTTGGCTGGATCGGGGCTATTTTCGTATTCCGTGAAATGTAAGGAGATCCTACATCATCCATTGTCCAATAAATTGTTAAGAAAGCCATAAGCCACACATTCGTTTTTCATTTTAAGAAAACGAGCATCGCTGATTACTCGGAAACGTGTGAGTTCCCACACTGCTTGGAATCACAAACAATTCCCCGTGCATCCGACAGCGTGTGAGTTCCCACACTGCTTGGAAATACAAACAATTCCCCGCGCATCCGACAACGTGTGAGTTCCCGCACTACTTGGAAATACAAACAATTCCCCATGCATCCGACAGCGTGTGAGTTCCCACACTGCTTGGAATCACAAACAATTCCCCGCGCATCCGACAACGTGTGAGTTCCCGCACTACTTGGAATCACAAACAATTCCCCGCGTATCCGACAGCGTGTGAGTTCCCTCACTACTTGGAATCACAAACAATTCCCCGCGTCAATATGCGCGAAAATTCCAACGTTTAAGATTTGCATGACGGTTTGTTCTGAAAATTCATGTGCAAAGCTCAGAGTAGTAGTTCCTACATTTTCTCAAATCAGTCGATGATCGAACTTCGAAAAAGCGGAGAACGAATTCGAAAATATTTTCACGGCCGCGCCCCTCGATTTGAAACGGAAAACAAAAAACCCGTCGAGCACACGGGTCGGGCTCTCAACTCTGGTCCAGTGATTGCGTAACACGAAAAACAGCCGCCGCCCGAAAAAGGCAATCACTTGACCCCGTTTCGATCCCTCGCGGAAGATGGGAGATCCTACTTTTCTAGGAATAGAAATTGGATATCAGCCTAACGCTTAACCACTTGAAACGTAAGTTCCTAGATTTATTTTGAGCTTGTCCCGAATCCTTAAAAAAAGAATTTTGTTAAGAATTATTTCGCAAGTTTTAGATCCAGAAATTCCATAAAACGCGGGAATTCCCACAAATTCACCTCATTCCAAATGGCTTTGAGTTTTGGAACAAGCTCCTATAAAAAATAATCGATGACTCGCACATCGAATCATTTCATCTGAAAAAGACTTGAATCGAGTTCGGAAGAAATAATTTTATCCGATGCAAAAGTAAGATCCCTGAATCCTTTTATACGTGTATGAGAAATCTATTTTTATGCCTTGTAATTTTATTCATTTTTATCTATTGCAATCCGAAAAAAGAGAATTCGGATCTTTGATTCCTTTTAGCAGCGACGACGACAGCAGCAAACACATCAGATAGAGCAGAAAATTACGATCGAGACGTGCAGATCATTACGAATACGACGCCTCCTCCCTCCCCTTGGTATACATTTGATCTGAGTTATTCCGAAGAGGACCTCAACGCTTATGTTACGCTTCTTAGCGCACAAATTGCAAAATATCCGAGAGGATATTGGATCAAAGCGAGAGCGGAAAAAATTTTTTTAGTCAAGTATATAAATGGTGTAAATGGGGGGAGTAGTGCAAGAGGGCTTTCACTTGCACCGGACAACAGTATTTATCTTGCAGTCGGGCAAGGATTAGCTTCCTGCAATGACTGTGTAGAGGATTATACCGCAACAATCCATCATGAGCTGATGCATAGTGTAGATTATTCACAATTCGGTCCGTTCTATTCTATGACCGCAGACGATTGGGACGCTTCGAACCCAAGCGGATTTCAATACGGCAGTGTTTCCAATTCCGGTGCGGCCGCAGCCGTTTGGACAAATGTCATCCATCCGCTTCCCGGTTTTCTCAGTTATTATGGAACTGCGAATAAATTAGAGGATCGCGCGATCTTTACTGCGGCAATTCTCGGCGGTTTACAACAGTCACAATCTGACACCTTAATCAATTTTTGCCAAACTGATCCGATCCTCGCGGCAAAAACAAGAAATATCATATCGGATATGAAAGCCTTCTGGCCCTTTCCAGGCGAAACTACTTTTTGGAAAACGAGAACCGCGGAAACTGAGAACGCTTGTGATTAATTTTTATTTCCGGTTTCCAACGGAAGTTCAAAAACAAAAAGGGAAGAGCCAACCCTTCCCTTTTACGATCTGAAATCAGCTTCGATTTCCGAAGCCTATAAAACTCTTTCTTACCAGCGGTAGTGGGAGAAAGCCTTGTTCGCTTCCGCCATTTTCCGGATATCTTCTTTTTTCTTGATAGCAGAACCGGTACCTTTTTGCGCTTCGATAAATTCCGCCGCTAACTTAGCCGCCATTCCTTTCTCATTTCTGTCTCTGGAATAACGGATCAACCAACGAATACCGAGAGCCAATCTTCTTTCCGGACGGACTTCGATAGGAACCTGATACGTAACCCCACCCACTCTTCTGGATTTCACTTCCACTTGAGGTTTAGCATTTTCTAATGCTTCACGGAAAGTCGCGTACGGGTCATTCCCTGTTTTTTTCTGGATGATTTCTAACGCATCGTAGAATAATTTCTCAGCTACGGATTTTCCGCCACTTAACATTAGGCAGTTAATGAACTTCGCAACTTGAACGTCGTTGTAAACTGGATCCGGAGTGATTTTCCGGGGTTCAACTTTTCCTCTTCTTCTAGACATCGATTCTTATCTCCCGATTAAGCCTTAGGACGTTTCGCGCCGTATTTGGAGCGACCGTTTCTTCTCTTATCCACACCCAAGGTATCCAGGGTTCCGCGAATGATATGATAACGAACCCCGGGAAGATCTTTTACCCTTCCCCCACGGATCAAAACGACGTTGTGCTCCTGAAGATTGTGTCCTTCTCCGGGAATATACGCGGTTACTTCGATTCCGGTCGTCAAACGAACCCTCGCGACTTTTCTCAAAGCCGAGTTCGGTTTTTTCGGAGTAAATGTCATTACTCTTGTACAAACTCCTCTTCTCTGAGGAGAGCTCTTTAATGCAGGAGATTTCGTTCTTTTCTTCTGCTTTTGCCTGCCGTGGCGAATCAATTGACTGATTGTTGGCATGAATAATCCTTCTCTAAAAAAATTTCAGATCGTTTTTACCAGATCTTCAAATACTTCCGATTTGTAAAGTGATTGACGACCCGTCTTCTCAAAGCCGTTCCGGAGAATTTCAGGAACGACCTCGTTTCATCTTCACCGGCGCTCGTCCCGATTTTCCAACCGAGGCAAAACTCCGATTTTTGGAACGATTTCCGTTTTTTAGAATCTCGCCGCGATCCGTTTACACGCGTTACGGCGGATTCTTTCGAAAAACATTCCGGAAGAGACGTAATTATGATTCGTCTCCGTCCGCGTCGGATTCTTCCGCAATCGCTTGCGGAACGTCCTCTTCCTCGTCTTCTTCCAGAGGACGATCGAGATCTCCATACGCGCTTTTGAATACCGCAATATCCTTATACTTCTTCGTTCCGGTTCCTGCGGGAATCATATGACCGATGATGACGTTCTCTTTGAGACCCATCAGATTATCGGTTTTTCCTTTGATCGCCGCGTCCGTAAGAACCTTGGTCGTTTCCTGGAAGGAAGCGGCCGAGAAGAAGGACTCGGTGTTCAAAGAAGCCTTGGTCAAACCGAGGAGGATCGGAACCGATTCCGCAGGGGAACCACCTTCCGCGATCACTCTCTTGTTTTCTTCGTTGAAAACGAGTCTGTCGATTTGCTGTTGGTTAACGAAACTCGTATCGCCGGAATCGGTAATCAGAACTTTCCGGAGCATCTGGCGAACCACGACCTCGATGTGTTTATCGTTGATGTGAACCCCTTGCAGTCTGTAAACTTCTTGGACTTCCTGAACGAGATACACTTGAAGAGCGGTCACACCCTTGACTCGGAGAATATCGTGAGGATCGAGATTACCGTCGTCGATTTGATCTCCTCTCTTCACGAAGTCTCCGTTACGAACCCGAATCTGTTTACCGATCGGAATCGCAACTTTTACTTTTTCCTGATCCGGATTGTCCGGATGGATATAAAGAATCCGTTTTTCTTTTACGATCTCGCCGCTGATTTCGATTCTACCGTCCGTCTCGGCAAGAGTGGTGGCG
>NZ_RQFA01000037.1:237500-288700 GCF_004770155.1 Leptospira gomenensis
ATAAAGAAAGAAAAAGAATACGTGGATCCCGTTCGCCGATTGTATTTCGGATCATTCTTATCATTTCGGAAAGCCTCTTTGTGTTTGCTTTTTACATCTGTCTATCCGCGAATCGAAATTTTAGCAACTCGAATTCGTATAAATCCGACTTGCAGGGCAAACGTTATGCGTCGTTTTATAAACGGGGAGAAGGTATGGGACTATTTTGGGGTTTGATCGGAGTTTTTATTTTCAGCCTAACTTTGCCCGCCACGAAATTTACGGTGGGCTACTTGGATCCTATTTTCGTGGGATTAGGAAGAGCGGTCGTTGCGGGAACTCTTGCACTACTCACGTTATATGTCACCGGATCGCCGATCCTGCCGACTCGATTACTTCCACGTTTGCTAGTCGTCTCCTTAGGGGTGGTCGTCGGATTCCCGGTTTTTTCCGCGTATGCGATGCAATCCGTACCTTCTTCACACGGAGGAGTGATCACTGGAATCCTTCCTCTGGCAACCGCAGCCGCGGGAGTTTGGATCGCCAAAGAATCGCAGACGATTTTATTCTGGATCTCGGGCGCATTCGGTTCTACGTTAGTCGTGCTTTATTCTATTTGGAACGGAGAGATAGATTTAAAAACGGGGGATATATTCCTGCTTCTCGCCGTTTTGTCCGCTTCAATCGGTTACGCGGAAGGCGGAAGATTATCCAAAGAACACGGAGGATGGAAGGTAATTTCCTGGTCTCTCGTAATCTCTCTTCCGATTTCGGTTTTAGCGAGCGCGTTCACCTTTCCGACCGATTGGCTGCGGACGCCCGCTTCGGCTTGGATGGGATTTTTATATACGGCCGTATTTAGCATGTTCCTCGGTTTTTTCGCCTGGTACAAAGGACTCGCCATGAGCGGAATCGGGAAAGTCGGTCAGATCCAATTGATCCAGCCGTTTTTGACATTTCTATTCTCTTCGTTTTTGTTATCCGAAAGGATAGATTCCCTCACCCTGCTCGCCGGCTTCCTGGTCTCGACCACCATATTCATAGGAAGAATCCGCCTCCGTCCTTCCGGAAAAACGAAAAATCAAAAAGAAATCGAATAATATTTTTCTAATTTATAGTTATTTAATTTAAAATTCCATAATTTTATAAAAAATTCGATTAAGCCTCCGGCGTCAATCCGTGTGACGCATCCTCCGTCAGAATTTCGAACGCGGCCTTACCGGAGGAAAAAAGTTTCAGAAACGAAATGTCTTCCTTACGTTTTAGGGAAAGTTCCGCATCGGCGATCTTGCTGTTCAAACAATACTTCCAACCCCCGGGAGGATTCCGATATCGCAAACACGCGAAGTCGTCTCGTTTCGCACGGATCCGACCTTCTAATTGGATTTCCTCCGAGGAAGCCGAAAAACTCCAATCGAAGTAACCGTATTTTGCTCGGCCGAAACTTTTTAAGGGATGATTGAGTTTATAATCCTTACCGCGAAAACGTAAAACGATCGGCGTAATCGAGGGAGTCCAGAACGGACCGATCTTAAGATTGGCCGTAGCCAATTCCAAAAAAGAATCCGGTTCTCCGTCGAAACCGGCCACTTGTCCCCAAGCGTATCGATCCGTATGTTTGGAACCCCAGTTGTGGTTGTGACTCCCGGTCCAATCGGAAATCGAAACATTCATATCGCCTAACAAGAGTTTGCCGGAAATGCGGACCAGCGGATTGCCCACGAGAACCTTGGCCTTAGGAAAACCGCCTTCGTATAAATTCTCCGGAAAAAGGAACAAAGGCTCGTTTTCCCCGGAGAGTTTCAGGTCCCAGAAACAATCTTCCTTACCTTTCGTATTTCCCGCCTTTCCGATCAGATGCACATCCGAAAGAACCGAATCTCCGATTTTGACGGACAAAGGTTCGGCGCCGAACTCGCACACGTCGATGGGGAACTCAGATTTAGAAACCGAGTGCGCGTTTTTTTCACCGTCGAAATAGATCGCCCAAAGTTCTCCGATTGTGTTCTCCGGTTTTTCCCTAGGCGAAAAAATCGTATAACGGATCCAAACTGCTTTTCTTTCCGAAGGATGATTGCCACGCACGAACCAACTTTCGTAGTGTCCCCCACGACCCTCTCGCAGAAAGCGGGCTCGGTTATAATCGGATTTGATACGCGTCATAAAACCTTCTTTGTAATGGAAGCGAAACCGAATCCTAACGCCGAATAAAACGCGGATTTTTTCGCAGTGTTCCGTCTTCGATATACGAAGGAAGATTCTTCCTCAAGAAAAATTCCTCGCTGAACTTATTTTTTCGAACGTATAAATTTTCGTATTTCCTCTTTAAGAACGGACAAGCCGGGCTCTTCGTAAGGAAAATGTCCAGCGCCTTCGAGAAGAACCGCACGTTTCGGTCCGGCGATCTCGTCGAAAAACGGTTTGCTGATTTCGAACGGAGTCCAAGGATCGTTGCCTGGATGAAGAAGCAAAAGAGGACAAACCCGAAAGAAAGAAGGTTCAACTTTAGGTGAAAACTCGGAAGCGGTTCTAAGCCAACGAAACGTAACATGACTGCCTCCTGCATACGGATCCGTTTCGAAAACTTCTGAAAACTGCGGATCATTCGTGATCAAATTCATCTTACTCAAAAAACGGATCGGAATAGGCACGTCGTTTGTGGCGAAAGAAAACCAAGAAGTAAAAGGAATTCCTAATATTCTTAAAATGGGATGAATCGAAACGGCATTCTGCACCTCCGTTTTTCTAAGATCGGCGAGCGTGGTGACGATCAAACCGTCCACGTTTCCGTTTTCGGCGGCCGTTTGATAGGCGAGCATTCCGCCGATGCTAAGGCCGAAAAGAAAGATCCTTTTATCGGGTTCGCGTTCCGCTTCGATCAAGTCGCTTAACAAAAGAACCCATTCGGAATAATCCATCCGGAAATTCAAGGGCGTTTCCGTTAAACCGAAACCGGGAAGATCCGGGGCGACTACCTCGCATCCCGAATCGAAAGCGACCTTCGCCATCGGAGCGAGAACGCGTCCGTTTCCTCCCCCTCCGTGAATAACGATCACCTTACAACGCGAACCTGGATTGGGATAACGATCAAGATGAACGTTAAAGCCATTCCAAGCCCGATATTCTTCCGAAGGACTTTCGTTTTGTTTCAACTTCAGAGTGTCGGGTAAAAATTTACGATAGGATTCTAAAATCGTACCGTTTTTATCCGCATAAAAACCCCCTCGTTGCGGAGGAAAATCGCCGCAGGCGACGAAAAAGAAAATCGCCAAAAGAATCGTATTTAGTTTCATACCTACAAGTCCTTTTCCGAGGAGCGAATCGGTAATTCAAGAAATACGTTTTAGAATTTTCTAAATTATACAGGTGTCAAATTTCAATGTCCGAAAAGATCGAAAAAAATTATAAATCTCTGATAGAAAGTTTTCTCCGTCTTTTTATGACAAAGGATTATTCCGAGATAACTATAGGAGAAGTTTCCGACGCGGCCGGAATGACAAGGGCGAACTTTTACGGTTACTTTACCGGCAAGGAAGAATTGCTCTGGAAAACGTTTCGATACGTTTTTTTGGAATCGAGGGAAACGATCGAAGAAGTCGATCCTTTGACCCTATTGTCCGACGGAAAACCTCTCACGTTTTATCTTTTCGAAAACGTAAGTAAAAATCGGAATTTTTATCGGAAGATATTCCAACAATCGATTCCTTCGGAATTTCATTGTAAACTTCAGGATTTTCTTGCGGCGGAATCCTATCGCACGCACGTTTTTCTTCGCGAGAAATACGAAAACGGAACCTATCCGTACGAATTCGTTTCGCATTATCTTTCCGGCGCCGCTCTGGGCTTGATATCTCATCTGATTAGGAAGGAGTTGGATTGGAATTCGGAAACTCTTGGAGATTGGTTTACTTCCTTGGCCGCGCCGGGAATCGTTGCCGGATTTAAAAACGAAAATTCTTCGGAAGCGGAAAAATAATCATAAGATTAGAATATATCGATATATTCAAGAGTAACAGAACGGCATCATAAAAGCGGAATGAGCTCGGAAAGACTGCTAATATCCCCGTCTTCCCGTTTTAGATACGATCTCCATCCGAGACGTTTAGGAACCACGATATCGAATTCGTATTTATCGCCGCAGTATACGAGGGATTCTCCGGAAAGACCGACAAGACGCATCGCTTCTTCGAAAATTTTCGGAGAAGGCTTTTCATATCCGAATTCGGCGCTCACTATTACAGGATTAAAATATTCTAATATTTTCTTGGCTTCGAGAAGGGATCGAAGACGATGATCCCAGTTGGAAATGACTCCGAGCCCCCATCCGTTTTTTTCGCAATAGTCTCGTAGTTCCCAAAAACCGGGATCGATATCCCAAAGTTCCGGGTCCGCAAATCTGTGATAGATGATCGGAAACGCATCCTCCAAAGAAACCGGCTCGGGTATGCGGCTCAAAAAGTCGGAAAGAAGTTCTTTCCACCAGCCCGGAGTCCCTCCCGGGTGATGTTGATACTTATCCTTATTATCGGGAGGAGCGTTCCCATTCATACGATCCCAGGACGCCGAAAAAGCCTTACGATAGGCGCCGTCTTCGTTAGCTTCCTTTTTGAATCCGGCTTCCCGAAGGATTTCCGAATACGTTTCTCCCGCGGCGCGTTTCAAATGAAGAATGGTGTCGCCCACGTCTAAAAATAAATATCGATCCACGTTCACGGACTCAGTTTTTTATACCCGTACGTTTTTGCACCTAGGTTTCGACTCCCGGTTCCTGCTTCCTTCTCCGGATCGTTCGTTCTTTCGGAATAAAAATGACTTGTAAGTTTCGAAATAAAATGACAGACTCTTCCGGCCATGTCCGATTCATCTTTTTCCATAGGAATTTTCATTTTTCCCGGAGTCACCCAACTCGATTTCACCGGTCCGTTCGAAGTTTTTTCCAGAATTCCCAAAGCCAAAGTTTTTCTTTTTGCACAGAACACGGATCCGATCATGACCGAGTCCGGAATGAAATTTCTTCCCGACTACGATTTTAAACGTTGTCCTAAACTCGATATACTTTTGGTTCCCGGGGGCTCGGGCACGACTCACCTGATGGAAGATCAGGAAGTCCTGCAATTTCTTCGAAAAAAAGCGGAGGATTCGCGGTATGTCACTTCGGTTTGTACGGGTTCTTTGGTGCTCGCCGCGGCCGGACTTTTGGACGGATATAAGGCGACGACCCATTGGTTATCTTTGGATGTATTAAAATTATTTCCCGTTCAGATCTCGGGAGAACGTTTCGTCAAGGATCGAAATCGGATCACGGGGGGCGGAGTTACGGCGGGAATCGACTTTGCGCTTTTTTTGACGGCGGAATTTTTCGGTAAGGAACAAGCGGAGGAGATCCAACTGATGATCGAATACAATCCGGCTCCGCCCTTCACCTCCGGTCATCCGACCACGGCGACCTCTCAACTTGTGGAAAAAGTGAAAAGTAGTCGGGAAACAGCACAAAACAGAAGAAAGGCGGCTGCCATTCGAGTGTTAGGATCGAAAGCGAGGGTATAACGCAGTCAAACCGACGAATCCGAATCGACCGATTCGTTCCCGGAAGCCGGCGCCTCTGGTGCTCGCCGGGCCGGACCGCGGGGTTTAAAACGTCGGAACTCAAAAGTGCCGTGCGAGCGGCGCGGATTGTAGGAACTCCCCGGAACCGATCAAGGACGGGAAACGATCAGATGCGGTTCGTCCAAATCCTTCCAAAGAGCCGAGTTCCCGATCGTCACCGAAACCTCTTGTAGTTCGTGTAGGAATTCCGACTCTTTCTCCGGATTTTTTTTCCTGTCCTTGGAAACCAACGATTCCTGAACGCTCGCTAAAATTTTATCCAACAAAAAATGAATCGGCTTATCCCAGATCGCCGCAGTTACGACGATCACCATTCTACGATGGGGAATCACGTACACGAACTGACTTCCTTTACCGTTGGCCATAAACGTTTTTTTGCCTTCGAACTGATGCGTCCAAAGTTGATATCCGTAATTCTGCGTAGCGCCTGGACGAATCGCTTGACGAATCCAATCGGGTTTAACGATTTTTTTACCTCGAAACGTTCCATTGTCCAGATAAAGAACCCCCAACTTCAACATATCGATCGGACGAAGACGAAGACCGAACCCCGCGGTTTGTCTTCCGGACGGAGACGTATACCATTCATAACCTTCGAAACCGAGCCATTCAAAAAGCGTCTTTTCCGCGAACTTGAGTAAGGTGGTTCCGGACTTATTCTCCAAAACCGCGGCGGCAAGTTGCGAATCTCCGTTGCTGTAATCGAATTTCGTTCCCGGTTTATCCTTTACCTCCGGAAGAAGCGCGATTACGAGCGGATCCTCCGCGGTGCGGATATCGTCGCGTTCGGGGAATTCCGACCAACGCATTCCGGAAGCCATATGAAGAACGTCGCGCAACCGCAACGACTCCTTCCCTTCCAAAAGTGGAAACGGAAGATTGCCGAGGGAACGCAACGAATCCATCACCGGCTCGTCCACCGTTTTCAAAACACCTTCGAAGTTGAGAATTCCGAGCAACGTGGAAGTCACCGTTTTCGTGACGGAATAAACGCTGTGATTGTGGTTTCGAGTCACTCCGCCCGCATAACGTTCCATCGCCAACTTGCCGTCTTTTAGGATCAAAAGCGAACGAACTTCGATTCCTTCTTCTCGAATCGACTTTGAAAGTTTGGTCAAAGGCGTCGAATCCAGACCGACTTCTTCCGGAAGAACGACGGGAAATCCGGCAAACGGAGTTCGATCCAATTGTTTCGGAACGGAACGTCTCGCCACACTTTTTAAAACGACTTCCCCTTCCGAACCGGCGGACGCACAGGACAGAACGAACACGAGCCAAAGCGGAAAAAGCCAAATTCTCATCTTGGAATTCAGTCTTTTCTTAAGGATCGTGAAATCGATTCTTTTTCCGACCGGTTCCGAGTTTTTGAAATTTATTTCCATAAGAAAGATCTCATAGATTCATTTTATAAAAGAGATATAAACTCGGAAAAATTTTGACGGGTTTCTTTCTTTTTTTGACTGTTTTTTACGGAATAGTAGAATACATTCAAGGGAGGGCGAAGGTCCGACACTCGACAAAATGAACCGTTCCCAATTGATTCCGATTCTATTTTTGACGGTCGCGACGGTGTTGCAAATCACGACGACCGCTTGTATCTTTCGGGTGGATTGGGGCGATGCTCCCAAAAACGTCAAAAAAACTCGTTCTCCGGACGCGTATCCTCGGGCAGAAGATGCAAATTTAACGCAGTATGAACGGGACAAACGGAATCGGGAAAATAAAAAGTCGGAACTCCACGCGAATTCGGGGGGAATGGAATTGGTCCATCAGGGAGAAACGAATCGTTCCTTTGAAAAACTCTGCACCCAGCTCCTTTCGAAATGTCAAGCGAATTGTATGGAAGAATGGTATCCGTATACTTCTATTTTTGTTCCGACCATCGCGTATCGATATGCGAAACAGCTACAGTGCATGGATCGCTGCAATCAATTCTGCAATGTTCCTATGCCGAGTCGAATTCTTTCGGGAGAGACCAGGACCACTCCTACCGTTCCCGCCTCGCAAAACTATTACTGAGGAGTTCCTACGTAAGAAGTCCGCCTAACACTCCTCTGACGAAGCCCTACCGAACTACAACGGAGCAGTTCCTACAAAAGACTTCCATCTTTCTCCTCTTCTATAAGAAAATTTCTTGCCATGTTATACAATGAGTCCATTGTTTTCCTTCCGGAGACGAACATGGCAGATTCCAATGAAATCATCGTATTTACGACCTTAAGCGATCGCGATCTCGCAGAAATTCAAATTTCCGAAATGTTACAGGACGGAATCATCATATCGGGAACGATCTTCCCCGAAGTCACTCTGATGTATCAATGGGACGGGAAAATCGCGATGGATACGGAAAACAAAATCATGATCAAAGCCAGATCCGATCAATACCCGAAAATCGAGGAATATATCATGAAACACCATCCGTATCTCGCTCCGGAAATCATCAAAATGGACGTGAGTTTCGGATCGGAAAACTATCGCAAGTTCATCAAAAACAAAATCGACAAAGCAGGCTGACAAGCCTCCGAAAAACGAAAAACTATTCGCCCCCGAAAATTCTCCCCAAAACACGTCTCAAAATTTCCGGATCGAGCAAAAGGGCGAATGCAACGCCGCATAACGCACCCCAAAGATGTGCGTCGTGGTTGATTCCGCTTCCTTCCGAATTTTTGGACGCATAAAACGTATACAACAGATATAAAACCGCGTAAAGGACTCCCGGAATAGGAATCGGAATAAACATCATATACAAGGACATTCCAGGATAAAACAGGATCGTGGCGAACAAAACTCCGCAAACGCCGCCGGAAGCGCCTAACGTTCTGTAATACGGGTTATCAATATTTTTTCTCCATGAAATGGCGCTCGTAATCAGAATCGTCCCGAGATAAAAAAGTAAAAAGCGAATCGGACCGACCGTATATTCCAAATTTCTACCGAAGGAATAGAAAGCGATCATATTGAACAGAAGGTGCATCCAGTCCGCGTGGATAAAACCGGAAGTCAACAGGGTGTAATAATTTTTATCCCGATTCAAACGATACGGAGTCAGGATGAATTTATAGAGTTTATCCTCCGAAGAAAAAGCCCAAATACTCAAGCCCGCGGTCAACAAAACTATCAATAACGTAATCAAATCGAATATCCTTGGATTCTATTTATCGTTCGGGACGGAACCGGTTTCGTCGGTAACGATAGACATCATCTTATCCCGTAAAATGGCCGCCCTTTCGAAATCCAAATCTTTGGCGGCTTTCATCATCTCTTCGCGGAGTTTGTCCCTGAGCTGCTCTTTATTCGCGAACTTCTTAGGATTGAATTTTTTCTCCACGTCTTCCAAAATCAAATCTTCGGAAGTCTGTTCCTTTTCTTCCCGTTCGATGATGTCCGCCACTTCTTTTTTGATGGTCTGCGGAGATATGCCGAACTTCTCGTTATGCGCGGACTGTATCGCCCTTCTGCGTTCGGTTTCTTCGATCGCCGACTTCATAGAATCGGTGATTTTGTCCGCATAAAGAATCGCGGCTCCGTTCACGTTCCTCGCCGCGCGACCGATCGTCTGTATAAGAGATTTATAATTTCTTAAAAAACCTTCCTTGTCCGCGTCCAAAATCGCGACGAGAGAAACCTCCGGAATATCCAAACCTTCCCGAAGAAGATTGATCCCGATCAAAACGTCGTAGATCCCTTTGCGGAGATCGCGAATGATCGCCACACGATCCAACGTTTCCACTTCCGAATGAAGATACGCGACTTTCAAACCGATCTCTTCGTAATAGTCGGTAAGGTCCTCCGACATTTTTTTCGTGAGCGTAGTGACGAGAACCCGTTCTCCCGCGTCGATACGTTTACGAATTTCCACCAAAAGATCTTCGATCTGATTTTTCGTGGGTCGCACTTCCACGATCGGATCCAAAAGTCCGGTCGGACGGATGATTTGTTCCACCTTACGCAAACTTTTTTCCAATTCGTATTCGGCCGGGGTCGCGGAAACATACAACGTTCTCGGAGTAAGCGCTTCGAATTCGCCGAAGTTGAGCGGCCTGTTGTCCAAGGCGCTCGGCAAACGAAAACCGAAATCGACTAACGTCTGTTTGCGGGCCTTATCCCCCGCGAACATTCCCCCGATCTGGGGAATCGTAGTATGAGATTCGTCCACGATCAGAAGAAAATCCCCCCGAAAATAATCGATCAGACAAGCCGGGCGTTCTCCCGCTTTTCTGCCCGTAAGATGTCTCGAATAATTTTCGATTCCGTTGCAATAACCCATCTCCTGCAGCATTTCCAGATCGTAGTTCGTTCTGGAAAGGATCCGTTCCGCCTCGAGAAGTTTTCCGTTCTTCCGAAAAAAATCGACCTGCGCTTCCACCTCCGCGCGGATATTCTCCACGGCTTCCTTAACCTTCGGCCCGGAAGTGATGAAGTGTTTGGCGGGATATATATAAGCTCTTTCTAATTTAAGAATCGTTTGTGCTGTGATCGGATTGATTCTGCTGATCGAATCGATCTCGTCTCCGAAAAATTCGATTCGGATTCCGTCGGTATGATACGCCGGATAAATTTCGATCGAATCGCCTCGGACTCGGAAATTCCCCCTCGAGAAGTCTATGTCGTTCCGATTGTATTGGATATGAAGCAGTTTGCGAATCACCGCGTCGCGTTCGATCGTGTCCCCTACTTTTAGGGAAACCACGGAATTTGTGTATTCCTCCGGAGAACCCAAACCGTAGATACAGGAAACCGAACTTACGATTACGACGTCGTCCCGTTCCAAAAGGGAAGAAGTCGCACGAAGACGCAATTTGTCTATCTCGTCGTTGATCGAGCTGTCCTTTTCGATGAACGTATCGGAAGAAGGAACGTACGCTTCCGGCTGATAATAATCGTAATACGATACGAAGTATTCCACGGCGTTTTCCGGAAAAAATTCCTTGAATTCCCGGAAAAGCTGAGCCGCCAAAGTCTTGTTATGCGAAAGCACCAGAGTGGGGAGGCCGAGTTTTTGTATGACCTGGGCCATCGTGAAGGTTTTTCCGGAGCCGGTCACTCCGATCAAAGTAACTTTTTGTTCGCCTTTCAGAAACGAGGAAGCGATCTGATCGATCGCGTTGACCTGATCGCCGGCGGGTGAATACGCGGAATGAATCTTAAAAATTGCGGACATAAAGAAGTTAGGAGATTTTTTTCTTAGCGGTGAACTGCGCCTGTTTTCTTCCTTCGAGAATTTCCAGATCCAATTCGTCGAATAACTTCTGCATTACCATCATACCGCGCATCAACGTCGCGGTGGACGAGAATTTTCCGCGTTCAATATCCTGTTCGAGATTGAGTTCCTTCAGATTGTTGACCATCTTGATGGAAAAGATCTGACTGCGATCGATCGAATATTCCACTTCCACTTCGGTGCCGTCCCCGTATTTCACGGCGTTTTCCACCGCTTCGAGCGTTCCGATACAAAGATCCATGACGATCTCTTCCGGAGTATCTTGGCTTTTCAGAAAAAATTCCAGTCTGCTTCGAACGTATTGCATCGATTGAAACTCGATCTTGCCGAGAAGAACGTAATTGTCCTTGGCGGGAAATTTTTTTCCGGCGATTTGATCCGGATGAATGTGGAATTCTTTTTGATTGAACTTGCTCTGTTTCGCATAACCGGAAGCGGAGAGGGACTCCAGAATTTCGGTTATCGTGGAAGTTTCGACATCGGGCTCGTCCTTGAATTTACGGAGAGTTTCCATACGGATCCAAGCGAAAAAATCGGCCGCGGCTCCGGTCAACCCTTGCGAAAGCATCGACTGAATCTGCTTTTCGATTTCATCGCGGTTGAGATGGAAGCTCATACTTTATCCATTGAGATGCGTAATTCAGAACGTGTAAATCCGTTTTTACCAGGAGCGGATTTGACGCATCGCCTCGTAGGAAATCACCGCCACCGAATTGCTCAGATTCAGACAACGGGAGGAATCTTCCATCGGAATTTTTAAGATCCGCTCCGCATTCCAGGATTTTTTCATTTCTTCCGGAACGCCCGAAGTTTCGCTTCCGAAAAGAAAAGCGTCACCGTCCTTATAACGCACCGAAGTATACGACCTGGATCCGTAAATCGAAACGAGATACAGATCCGAATCGGAAGGTAACGCAGCTTTATAATCTTCTAAAGAAGAATGTTGTGAAATTCTGACCTTATCCCAATAGTCCAAACCCGCCCTTCGGGCGGCCTTTTCCGAAAGATCGAAAGCCGCTTGACCGACGATATGAAGTTCCGCGCCGAGAGCTACGCAGAGTCTGGCGATATTACCGGTGTTCGGAGGAATTTCGGGGCGATACAAACCTATGTGCAACGACATCGACAGTTCAGAACTCGGTCCGTTTTATTTTCTCTTTTTCGAGGAATGTTTTTCCTCTTTGGAGGAATTTTTGTTTTTGTTGAGCGAATTCTGAAGAAGCGCGCCGAAAGAACTCGTGGAGCCGTTCGAATCCGTACTTAGGTAACCGCTGTAATCCAAACGTTCCTGAATTTCTTTCGCCTTTTGAATCGAAAGCGAAATTTGTTTTCGTTCCGGATTTACTTCCATCACGAAAACTTCTACCGCGTCTCCCGGTTTGAAACTTTGATTGAGGGGAATCCGATTCGGAATACCGGTTTCCCTACCCGGCACGAGACCGTTGAAGTGATCGTCCAGCTTTACGAAAAGTCCGAACGGTTTTAAGGAATCGATCGTACCTTTCACGATATCACCTTCCTTAAACGGAACCGTCTGCGCCCAAGGGTCCTTTAGAAAATCCTTAACCGTTAATGCGAACTTCTGATTCTCCCAATCGATTCGAAGGACCCGCGCTCGCAACGTTTGACCGACTTGGAATTCCTTATCCAAGTCAGGATTTTTTTTATAGGTGGCTTCCGAAATCGGAATCAACGCCGAAAGACCGTCCATCTCCACGATCAGACCGAAGTTCTGGATGGACTTGACCTTACAGGTAACGAACATCCCCTCTTTGAGTTCCTGTTTGAGAACTCCCAACTTCGCTTCCTTGGCACGATCGGAAATTCTTTTTTGGGAAACCACGTGTTTCCCTCTCGTTCCGACGTCCTGTATGAGAAACTTGACTCGTTTACCTACCAATCCCGATTTTTTGAACTCAGGATCGATTTGTGAAAAAGGACAGAACGCGGCGAACTCTCCCATCCTGACTTCCGCTCCGGATTCTCCCTCGGAGATAAACTGTCCTAGGACCGGGATCTCCGCTCGTTTAGCAATTTCTAATAAATCTTTATTTAATATATCAGGATTCAAACAGGTCGTAAAATGGATGTCTCCGTGATCCTCCCTTAGAAAATACGCTTCGATTTCCTCGCCCGGATTCGGAAGCGCGGAATCCGCGAATTCTTCGGAGGAAATGATCCCCTGCAAGTTACCTTCTTTAGCCGTCACAAAGACGAAATCCTTTTTGGCGGCGTTTACGACCGCCGCAACTTTGGTTCCCGCTTCCATAGCGCGTTTCTTTTTAAAGGAAGCGTCTAACATCTTTTCGAAGAGTTCTTTTTCGGATTCTTTCATTTTTTTCCCCTTTTTTTTTGTCTGGAAGTCGGTTCTCTTTTTTCGGGCGGAAAGGAAATCTCTCCGGCGACGACCTTGCGGAGGGATTTCAAATTCTTCAAATCGACGAGAGGATCTTCCGTAAAAACGTTAATGAATGCCGGTTTGCCTTCTCTGATTTTTCCTTCGTGTGGAGCCCCCAGGAAAGAGCAGGTGGATTCGGTCGCGATGCGGATCGTTTCTTCGTTGCCTAGAACCGAAGAAAGAAGTTCCATTTCCTTCCAACCTCCGATTCCGGGATGAACGTGGAGATAACCGGTCCCGGACGCGAGGAGAATTCCCTGACTGAGATTCTTTTGTCTTTTTAGGAACGCGAGATAGGATTTGAATTCCGCCTCGGCGGCGTTTCGTTCCTCTTCCTTCAAGTTGGAAAGTTTTCCGGCGAACTCCGGCTCCGGCGCGATATTTTTGGAAAAGTAGGAACTCCAATCCTTCAGAGCCGCCAGATCCGTTTCCCACTCGGGAGTTCCCGCAAGTTTCTGATAATAATAGACGGACAACATCGGCCCCCAATTCAGGTTTCGAAAAATTCCCGGAGCCACTCTTCCCGAAATCGAATCCGGAATCGGATGAAACAACGTGGGAACTCCCGCGTTGATTCCTTCGAGAATACTGAACTCGTCCCCGAACGCGGATAACGCGAGGGTGACCCCGGCCCCGTCGGCGGCCTTCTTCAACTGATAAAGAAACGGCCCGTCGAAAACGAAGGATTCTCCGTCTTGAAATCTCGAAAAAAGATGCAGAGGAGAATCGGCGTTCTTTTTAAACTTAGACAACGCGTCCTGCGAAGAACGAATCACTTGATAACCGGGAAGGTTTCCTAAATTTTTCGTTTCCGAACTTTCGGCGATCCAAGGAGCGGAAGACTTTCTTATCCAAGGAGCATACTTACCGGCCTTCTGCGCGTCTTTCCACAACGTCCCCACCCACGTAGGATCTCCCACCGAAAACACGGAAGAAAAACCGTGCGCCAAAAAGGATTGAAAGGAAAGATAAACGCCGGCCCGATCCTTTTGACCGCCGAGAGAATCCGCGGAAAGAGTGACGTTCGCGTCGCAAAACCCCGGAAGCGCAAACGAAACTTTCCCCGAAAACGAATTCGCTTTTTTGATAGAAACGATTCGACCGTCTTCGATTCGAATCTCGGAAACGTCGGAATATTCTTTTTTACCGGGAAGCAGATAACGCACACCGTTTAGGGTCAAACTCTCCGCTTGAATCGACTCGAATACAAACGATAGAATGAAACAAAACGCAAACGGCTTAAAAACGAAACGAACGAGTTTGTAATGGGAAAGACGCTTCTTTTTTCCCTTTCTAAAAATCACTCTCTTGACAAACGAAACAGATTCAGGAATGTTCATGGATGATGGGGCAGGAAATCCGAGATATATCCGACAATATCCGGTTAACGATCGAGAACGGAAAAATCCTGTCTCTAAAAACCCATAGGATGACTCATTCTGTCGAAGAGCATATCCAAGAGGCAGTCGGACTGATTCTGGATAAGGTGACTCATCCTACTCTCGTTCCTACGGTTTATACAATAATAAAAGAGTTGGCAATCAACGCCTGCAAAGCAAACCAAAAAAGGATTTTTTTCGAAGAAAAAGGTCTGGATCTCAATAATGCCTCCGATTACGAAACCGGCGTGCGGGAATATAAGAAAATATTCAGCGAAGCGATGTCCGAACGTTACGGAAAAAAGGCGAAGAAAGAAGGTTATTACTGTCTGATCAGTTTTTATTATTCCTTCGACGGAATTCGGATCGAAGTGATCAACAACGCCCCCGTAACATCCCAGGAGGAAAAATCCCTTCGGGAAAAATTGGAAAAGGGGATGCGCTACAATGATATCGCGCAGTTTTATTTGGACAACGCGGACAACACGGAAGGCGCAGGGATCGGACTCGCACTCATACTCATCATGTTGAAAGGGGAAGGAATCGATCCTTCCTACTTTCGGATCATCATCCGCGAGGACGTCACCATCGCGAGATTGGAAATTCCACTCACTCCGGACTTTCAAAGCATTCGAAAAATCAAACCGTAAAAACCTAGATGCCACTTCCCCTATCCGTTTGTATCATCACCCTCAACGAAGAAGACAATTTGGAGCGTTGTCTCAAACCCTTGGACTTCGCGTCCGAAATCGTAATCGTGGACTCCGGTTCCAAGGATAAAACCGTGGAAATCGCGAAACGATACAAGGCGAAAGTTCACGAGCGCCAATTCGACGACTATGTAAGCCAGAAGAATCACGCTTTGTCCCTCGTCAAAAATCGATGGGTTCTCACACTCGACGCGGACGAGGAAGTATCTCCGGAACTCAAACTTGAAATCGAAGAATTGTTCCGGAACGGAGAACCGTCCGCAGACGGATATTCCACTCCCCGCTTGACGTGGTATCTGGGTAAATGGATCCGCCACGGAGGCTGGTATCCCAACCGGAGAATCCGTCTGTTTCAAAAGTCCAAAGGCGAATTCGGAGGAGGCCTGGTCCACGAAACCGTTCAACTCCGAGGCATATGCAAAAAATTGAATGCGCCGGTATATCACTATTCTTATAAAAACATCGGGGATCATATTCGTTTCATCAACGCGTATTCGGAATTGACCGCCCAGGAAAAATACAAGGCTGGGAAAACGAGCGGATTATTCCACGCGTTTTGGGAAGGATTCTACAAGGCTTTTTGGATGTATACGATCCGTTTTGGATTTTTGGACGGGAAGCAGGGATTCATCCTTGCGATTTTCGGATTCTATTATAACTTTCTAAAATATATCAAGTTGTACGAGATGAATCGGAAAGATAAAAAGCGGGACTAATCGTCTGCGTGGAGCTTGTAAAAAGCCCTTTTTTCCTTAAGTTTACGAAGGGAACCAATCTGTGTCGTCCAAAGTGTTAAAATACGATTCTGGGTCGCAGTGTAATGCGCGGATCACCTGATTGTTCGGTAAATCTAGATGCAGAATATAACTGTAACATCTGTGGAATGTGGGAACTCCCTCATTCATAACATTCACGATCGAATTTCCGACCTCGGCGGCTTCCAACAACAACAGATAATTAAAAAGATAACAACGAGATACTCCGTGGGCCTGCGCAAGGACTCCAAAAAAAGTCCAGCTTACAGTGTTAAGCCGAACATTCACTCGTTTCATCTTATGTTTCCCCGGACTTGGTTGATACAAGGTTCGACCGGCCTTCTTTCCAATACGTTTTGTAGCCGTAAGATACTTTCCATAGGTCCTCAAAAGATGAGGAATTTTCTTGGGAAGAGTCCTAACTTCTTTTTCGGAGAAACGAAGCCATGTTTCTTCCGGAATTAAAAGAGTAACGGTCTCCGAACGGCCTTCTTGAAGCGTAGAACTAATTTTCGAGTCAGCATTGAGTAATAAGAATCCCATACAAAAAACGGTTCTCGAAGAAGTATCAATGAGTTAAAAATTCGGATAAAAAAGGATTTTTTTTCAATGGATACGAGTTCTGACTCAAAAAACTCGTTAACAATCAAAGTGGATTGGTTCGAACATTCTATTGCATTAAAAGAACCTACGGAAAAAATACCATGTTATCCCTTGCCAAGCGATATCTCGGATTGAAGATAAATTCTTATAAAAAAATATCTCATACTCACAGAATCATTTAGAGTTTGTACTAAAGCCTGGAAGAAAACTGTGGCAGTTCCCACATTTTTCTAATTTTAGGAAAAACTTTTAAATAAAAAAGATCCCCTTTCCCCGAATAGGCCAGAACTCTCGATTATTTTGTTTTCTTTTTTTACGCAAATTTCCCGCAAATCCTTCGGTGAAGAACGTATTTTAGAAAAGAAAGTTTCGTTCACTCAAATCGAAGGAACTCCAACTTTTCTACAAACACTGGAAATAAATTTTCAGATCATCGCTGAAATCTTACAAAAAATTAGAATATTAGCCGTCGCAAGTTCTCACAAAAATCATACGAAAGAAGATCGAAATCAAATCGATTTAGAAGTTCAGGAATTATTAAAGGAAATCCGTAGAATTCGAGAAAGCGCTCGTTTCAAAAATATTCCTTTGATAGAAACCGAAAATCCATCTCGACCAATAAACATATCATAACAAATCGGCTCGCACAGTTCTTGAATCCTTTTCATTACCTGAATCGCAACCGGAGTAATTCGGTCTTCGTACTGGGAGTTTAAAAAATTTTCAAAGTATCCTAAACGTAAAAATGTATCCTGAAGCGCTTCGATCTATGAATGTTATGAATCAAGCCCTTTCAAAAATATTTTTTGAAAGGGCTACAATCGGAGCTCCGTGGGAGCGATTGAATTACGGAAAACGTTTGCGAGACTCGTCGTCAAAAATGGATCGAAAAAGCCGATAAAATCGAAAACGTAGATCGAAGTAAGTTCTTCTTTTAAGAAAAACTTTTTCGTTCAGTTTGTAAGAGTTCCCACATTTCAAAAAAAATTTTACCGTTGTCGCGAATTGATGAAAACAATCGACGGCCGTTCACAGCAATCCGTTTTATTGAACCGGTAACCCGAATGAACATGGCACAATCCGGGCCGATATGTCTACTAATCTCTTCTTTCTTTGTTGTGATTGATACGGTTCATGATGTAAAGAGCGAGTAAACCGCCCAGTAAAACCGCCAAAAGGTTAACGTTCGAAATCTGGTAAATCCCGAACTTCGGAGAGATCAGCCAAAGAACGACCGATCGAATAAAATCCTGAAGCAGAGAAAGAATGATCAAAGAACCCAAAAGCGCGACGATCAACGCTCCCCAAAATCCTCCGAGTAGATCCTTACGTTTATAATAATAATAATACCAAGAAAGTCCGCCGGAAATACCGACTACAAACAATACGTCTAAGATCGTCGTCCACCACGGAGAGCCTGAAAAAGAAGCAAGCGGCGTCAAAAAGAGTTGTGCGCTCAGTCCGTGTAAAAAAGAATCGGGTAAATTCAGTAGGCTCATTCCAATACAGCATTTTCGGGAATTGTCATTTAGTCGAGACATTTTACGACTTACCCTAAAACTTGCTTCTTTCAGTAAGCAAAAGTCGAGGCTTTCGGTCCTGTCTCCCTCTTTTATAAGAATCTACTCCACACGATTCGGATTCCAACGGACCACGAGACGACTTTTCGAAAACCAAACGGAACGAGAAAATTCGCTTTGAAACAAAACACAACACCTTCCACTAAATCGTTCGGTATAGTAGGATATCCTCTTTCTCATTCCCTTTCCCCTCTTATACACAATTCACTTTATAAGGAGAAAGGAATCGATGCCGCATATTCGGTCTTTGAATCTCCCGAATTGAATCGTAAAAAGATAGAAGAACTGATTTCCGCGGGAGTAGAAGGGATTTCCGTGACCATTCCACATAAGGAAACCGCGTTCTCGTTATCGGATCGGGCCGATTCCGCGTCGGAAATCATGAAGGCGTCCAACACTCTCGTCTTTCGAAACGGTTCGATTAACGCGCATAATACGGACGGAGAAGGAGCCCTGCGCTCCGTTTTGGAATCGTTTCCCGATTCCTTGGAGACCGGAAAAACTCTGATTCTCGGAAGCGGAGGAAGCGCCCGGGGAATCGCCTACAGCTTCGCGAAGTCGAATCGATTGCGGGAACTCCTCATTTGTTCCAGAAACGAAACTACGGGGAAAGAAATCGCGGACTTGATCGGGGAAAATTCTCCGGTTCGAGTCGGATACGTTTCTCCGACATCGATCTTCGACTTCCGGAACGAAATTTCACTCGTAATCCATACGACTCCTTTGGGAATGAAGGGACAAGCGCCCGGGCCGTTTTTAGAGACGGATTTTTTTCATCCGGGAATCGTTTTGTTCGATATCGTGTACAACCCGCTCGTAACACCGCTCGTCTCGGCGGCACAAGAGTCGGGTTGTCGGATTATCCCCGGTTCCGAAATGTTGTTGTTTCAAGCGATGAAACAGTTCGAACTTTTTACTGGAACGATTCCGGACGAACGGGACATCCTCAATACGAGGAAACGATTGGCTCAGGCGTTAAACGGCCGTTAGAATAACCGATGAATCCGTCTTTTTTCGAATTCGTATCGACGCTTTCCAATCTCGAAAAAACCAGGAATTTCGACGTGTTCGCCGGATATTCTCTATCACCATATTCTAATATTCTAAATAAATACGGATGGAATTCGAGGTCTTCCTCCACGCTCTGCAGAATCGGAGTCGTCGGAACCAACGCCAAAGGATCGATCACCCATTATCTGGGGGAATACTTCCGTCTTACAGGATTTAAAACCGGATTGTACACTTCTCCGCATCTGCTTTCACCTACGGAGAGAATCCGTATCGGTTCTGAAACCGAGCCGTTCCGCGAAATCCAGGAAACCGAACTCGACGAATTGTTAAACGAATCCCTGCACGTCGGAGCCGAAGCCGATCTGAAAACGATGTCCTTTTTCGAGTTTTTCACCTCTGCCGCGTTCCGTTTTTTCGAAAAGGAAAAAATCGGGATTCAAATCTACGAAGCCGGTTTGGGAGGTCGATTGGACGCGACCAAACTCGCGGAGCCGGACGTAGTAATTTTGGGAAGTATAGGATTGGATCACGCGGAAATACTGGGAAGAACGAAAGCCGAAATCCTAAACGAAAAGTTAGGGATCCTTTCCGAGAATACCAAAGTTTTGTATTGTCTGGAACAGAAGGAACCGGAACTCAACGAAATCGTCCGAACCGTGGCGGCAAAACGGAAAATCGAATACAACATCCTTCCCGAAAAACCGGCCAACGCGGATTATCTCACCAAAAACCGCAACTTCTCCTTTCGAGTATATAAGAATATTCTAAATTTTGAATGGATGCGAAGATCGTCAAAGGAATCATCCGCAAAAAATCCGTCGTCTCCGAAACCGTCGGCGGAAACGGCGATTTTACGCGTTTCGGAATCGGATCCGCGGGTCGTTGCCCCTCCGGGAAGATTGAACGTGGTCCGAAATTCGCCGCTCCTCGTTTTTGATCCGGCCCATAACCCGGATGCGTTTCGCGAAACCCTACGAAGCCTAAAGATCCTTTACCCCTCTTTGCGGTTTCGCGTCTATGTCGGTTTATTAAAGGACAAGGACGGAGAAACGATCCTGAAAATTCTCCGGTCAACGCTCAACGATGGGGATTTAGGAATTTCCGGATTCCGTTTTCTCGACGAGGAGGGATTTTCCGTTCCGAATTCCTGTTCTTTCGAAGAAATCGAAAACGGCTCCGAATTTCGACGGCTTTTATCCCAAAAGGAAAAAGAATCGGATCCGATTTTGATCTTAGGAAGTTTCCGTCTTTTTGCGATCGTTCGGGATTTCCTTTAAGGAATACGGCCGTAAATCGAGTTTGTCGCGAAAGTATATTCTAAAATCTTAAATTAAATTTTGCGTATGAATCCAGCTCCACGGATTGTCCGGGAATCGCATACGGATTGTTTACTCGGGAAGGAGCCACTCCCACGTCCAAAGTTTCCTCGTCCAAACCCAGAAAGTAGAACGTCGCCGCGAGCACGAGCATCGCAGCGGCTCCGTATAACATCAGCCCGCCCGAGAATTGCTGATGTCTTCCGAAATTTCCCGCCAATCTTTGGTATTTACCGGCGTCTGCGTTGGTTTCCCGTATGATCCGTTCCTCATAAAGATACATCGCGACGAACTGATCCTGAGGAACCGTATTCGCGGCCAGAAAAAGCGCGGTCAAATTCACCCGACTTCCCGCCCGGTCGTAGAGATCGTTGGCCTTAAGATTGAAATAATAATAACCCGCGTAAAACAATAGGGTTCCGTATAGGGAATAAATGGAAAAGTCATTGTATGTATGATCCAAAAACAAGTTCTGCTTGTTTTTATAATACACGACGCTCTCGCCCGGATTCAGTTTCAAATCGAGTTTCGTTTCTTCGTCCTTTTTGATTTCCACACCTTTAAGAATATCGATATGTCCTTCCATTGATAAACGAAGTCGATTGTATCCCGTTTTAACGGCGACTTTCGATAAGGGCGTTTTTCCCAAAAACTCGGAACCGAGATATACGTTCGCTCCTTCCGGATTGGATGCGACGGAAATAAAACCTTCTTTGGGAGTTCGAGTAAGAATCATTTCGAAACTTCCGCCGTTCGATACGGAAACCCTTCTTTCCTCGCTTTTGAATCCGTCCATATAATATTTTACCGCGTGATTACCCGGCAGCAGATCGTTTCTCTGCAACGGAGTTTTACCCAAAAACTGTCCGTCCAAAAATACGAGAACCCCGTCCATAGTTCCGGATTGAAAGGAAAACGAAACGGTGTTTTTTCCGATAAGTTCCTTCTTGATTTCTGATACGACGTTATCCAATTCCTGATACGATCGCCTAACGCTTGTTTTAGCTTTGAATTCTTTTTTGGATGCGTCTTTGGAGGAACGAAGGACCAATCTTAATTCCATCTGAACTTCGTTTTTCTTTTCGTAACTACCGGCGAGATGGTAATAACATCCCTGTTTATTTCCCGATAAAAAAAGAATGTTCTCTTCGGGAGGAGGTTCTTCGGAAAGAAATTCCGTTTTGACGTTGAGAAAACGGGGATCTTTTTCGGGGGAAGTCTCTTTGGAATTTTTGACTTTCTCCAAAGTATCTCCGTCCCATTCCCCTTTTTTGAGACGTTCGTTGCCGGAAGGTTTACCGAAACCGTGTTGTACACTTTTAGGAACTACGTCGGGATCGAAAATTTGAAATAAACCTTTGAGACCGGAATACAAAACGTTTCCGTATCCCTTGCTCAGATAATCCAAGGAGGAATCCGCGTTCTGATTTTTGAGAGGAAAGATGCAGAGTTTTCGTTCGGTTTCGAAGGTGATTCTTTCCCGCATTCCCGCCTCGGGGAAACGGTAGTAATCGTCGATGCCCTGGGCTCCTACGGCGAAGGACGCGCTTAGTATGGATACGATTAAAATAAATGCGGATACTCTATTCATCTTTTTTAAAGTTCAACGCCGTTACCAAACCGACGATCCCTAAAACGGGTAGTAACAACGCCAAAGGCGCGGCATACGCATAATCCCTGGCGAACGAAATCTGTTCCCCCAAACCGGGACCGAACCGATCACCCGCAGCGCTGACTCCCAAATAACTGAAGAGCGCCAATGTCATAACAACCCCCGGCAGTCCTGTAGTAAACAGAACTTTCAACACCGGCAATGTGGAAGGAAAAATGTGGTTCCTAAAAACGTTCGCCCGCGACGCTCCGAAAAAAGAAGCCGCCAACACGAAACCGCTTCCGTCGATTTCGCGGATTTTACTTTGTAACGTCTCGTACACGAAAGCCCAGTCTCCCAATACGAGAGCGATCAACAATACCATAGGACCGCTGCCCAACGCGTGCAGAGTCAAAAGGGCGATCAACAAAGAAGGAACGGAAACGAAAACCGAGGAAATCGGCGCGAACAAAAACCTCCCCGTAAACGGAAGCGCGTATTGGATCATGCAGATCAAGGAACCGAAAAGAAGCGTGATCAACCTTGCGGGAAGGGAAAAAATCAACGTCGAAAAAGCCCCGTACGAAAAAAGGGAAAACACGTCCCTACCCAAACGGTCGCATCCGAACGGATGAATCCAACTGACCGCGCAAAAACTTTCCTTTAAGTAAATCTCCGTCGGAGGGTTTTTCCAAAGAACACCGCCGAACACGAGTAATACGAAGCAGGTTCTCAGAACTCCGGGAACGGACATCAAGATTCGCTCTCCTTACCGGTCAGATTCTCCTGAAAACGGATCGAAAGGCGACCCAAGACGTAAAAGGTAAGTCCGCTATAGAACAAAAGCGCGCTCAAAAGTTCCTCATCCATGGTTTGGATCGCGTAATACATGGATTTTCCTATCCCGGGAAAGAAAAAAATCTCCTCTACGATCATCGCTCCGGAAAGCAGCGAACTAAAGTCCAAAAGTATAAGGACCGCCAAAAGAGGAAGTATTTTTAATAAAACATGATTCCATAATATTCTATTTTTAGAATATCCTCTGGCTCGTAAAACTCTCGCATACGGGGATTTCATCTCGAAAGAGGCGGTCGTCGCGGCGAACTGATGCAACCTCGCCCACACTCTGGAACCGAGTGCGATCCCGGGAAGGACCACATAGGTGGTGTTCCACGGCTCGTAACCGCCGGGTGGAAACCATTCCAAACGAACGAAAAATACGAGCAAAAGGATTACCGCGACCGCGAACACCGGCGTGGAGAGGATCAAATTGCTCGCGAAAAGAAACGATCCACGGCCGCTTCCTTGTTCCGATTTGGAAACCGAAAGCGCCGTAAAAATCGCGAGCAAACTTCCGCAACCCACCGAAAAAACCGCGAGATGAAGCGTCGGCGGCATACGATCGGATATGTGTTTCCAAACCGATTCTCCCGAAGCGGTTTTTGCGGATAACGTGAGAATTCCCCGAAGAAAGGATAGGATCGAGGAAAGGAAGGTCTTTTTTTCGAGAAAGGTTTCCGTTTCGGAGAACGCGGAATCCGCGTAAATGTATTCCCGGTTAACGGAGCGAAGGTGACCGAACAATACCGAGAAAAAAATTAATGCGACAAGAAATAGGACAAACCTGGAGAATTCTCCCTGCACGATCAGACGTTCCGGGTGAATGCTTTTTGAATTTCCTCGAAGGACTTGGAACGGATCAATTTTTCCCTATCCTCTTTTACGTTAAGCGCCTTTGCGATCTGCGCCAGGGTTTTGATATGTTCCTGAAATTTCGTCTTGGGGACGATGAGAAGAATGAAGATATGAACCGGTTGATGATCGATGGAGTCGAAATCGATTCCCTGAGAATTGAGCCCCATCACACATTTAAGTTCGTCCACGAGATTGACCGAACAATGAGGAATCGCAACACCGCTGCCTATCCCTGTGGACATTGACTTTTCCCGAGCCAACAAGGATTCCAAAATTTCTTCCTTATTCGCGTTTTCAATCTGCTTCGTTTCTACGGCTTTCTGCAGCAGACGGGAAATCACTTCCTCTTTGGTGCCGGATTGTAGATCGAAGATGACTGTTTCCGGATGAAGAAGAGTCAAAAGTTGATTCATAACGAACCCTCCGATCCCGAACTCGTCGGTTCCACGTCATCGTTTTTTTTATCGTATAAGTTCATCGTTTCAATTACAAACGCAGCCTACGCAGGTTGCCCGAAATTATCGATCCTGCTTCCCAGAAATATACGGATTAGGATGGCTTCAATGAAAAAATAGAAAACCGTATAAGAGAAAAGCGGTAAAGGAAAGGAAAGCAACGCTTGTATGACATAAAAAAGCGCGGCGGTCGCCCCGACGCTGATCCAGGAGAACGTCGTTGCCGTGTGTAAATTTCTTCCCGGAGAAGCGAACAGGATCGCAAACCCCGCCCAAGCGGCCAAGATCACCGGAAAAAATTCTCCGGCGAGGGGACCGATTCCCCAAATCAATCCGATCCCGAAAATCGCCGGAATCGAAAACGAAATCGGTCGTTTTAAAAACGCTGGAATAAAAAGAAGAATGGAGAACGGGCCCGCGGCTTCCAATACGGAAAATCTCCAAGGAGAATAACCTTCCCGAGAAAAGGAAAGAACGCTGAACTGATCGGAGATGGATTCGTTTCGAAACGATTCGAGAGAACCGTACGTAGGACCGGAAAAAATATCTACGGCGGGAAGCAGAAGATATAAAAGTAAAAAGATAAGAATCTGAACGAGGGAAAGCGGAAGTTGGATCCTCAATCGATTCTCCAAAGGAGAATACAAAAAAATTCCGATCACTCCCGCGAGTACGGCCCAAAGGATCGTGCCCGGATGTAAGGGTAGAAACAATACGAAAATTCCGGTGTGAACCGTCCACTTCAAAGGATAAACAGTTCGTTTAACGATCGTATATTGATAAACGAAACAGGCCGCGAGTACGATCCCGTACGTGATCCACAAGATCGCGGAACCGAAAAAAAGGACGCCCGTAAGACACAGAACGCTCGTAAGTATGTCGGGTAAAAAAGGATCCGATTTTCTAAAAAATCCGGAACGAGTTACGAGCAGATAATCAGACACGGGCCGTTCCCTCCTCTTTCGTCTTTCGAATCCGATCCCGCAGGGAAATACCGGAGGGACAAAGAAACGTGCAGATTCCGCATTCGATACAAGCGGACGAGGAGAATTTCCCCTGCCCGGTGACGAGCGCGATCGGATTACATTCCAAAGGACAGTTATATGTACATTCCCCGCATTCCGTACAGGGAAGTTCCCGTTGTTCGCGGATTGCTCCCGATACGAAAAGGATCGAGTGGTGTTTGTAAATGTCCAAAAAATATTCCTCGGAAGAGGAATGAAACGTACCGCCGTCGAAAAAGGAATTGAAGGTGAAGTTGGGGTATTCCCGTTTTTTTTCCTGGAGAAGAAAGCTGAGACTTTGTCCGTCTCGGAATTTAATCGGCGATTCCTCTTTTTTTAAACCGCCGTTTTTTCCCACGTAATAAATGCTGATATGTCTTTCGATAAAGGGAATTCCCTTAAAAAGCGCCCGATAAAGGTGGTATAAGGTTTCCGGCCCCAGATAAAGGATTTTTTCCTTTTGAAAGTTTTTCTCACCAAACGCCCGTTTGACGAAGTATTGCGGAAAACCGGAAGGGTATTCGTATTTTCGAAACGGAACCGGAGAAAGTACGTAATCTCTTACGGACGCTTTCGGAAACCACAAGGACAAACATTCTAAAAATTGAATATGCAATGTTTTGTATTCTTCGACGATCATCTTTTTGAAATCGACGGCTTGTGTTTTCGTATACGGAGAAAGTACGATCGTCGATTCTTGAAACGTCCTAAACAAAGCGGAAAGAGTCGTATCCGGAAAATCGAGGGAAATCAACCCGGTTCGGTCCATTTTTTCCAGTGTTTGATCGAGACCGAGGGGAGAATCCGAACTTTGATCGCCTAACAGCTGAAAGCTGCCGTCCTGTACGATCCTGATCTTGGTGGAATGTTCCCCCTGGATCAGACTTGCGATCCCATCCACCGGAGAAAGAAGAGTTCCTACGGATTGGCGGACAAGCGGTTCACCCGCGCGTACACGCGTGGGGAATTCTTTGAGATACAAAGCGCCGGGTTCCGGGAAAAGAGTGAACGGTTCCTCCAGGACGGTCTTACGGGAAAATTTTCCGTGGACCAGTCCCGGTTTGAGAGTAAAAGCGGAGGGCTTCAAAACTCTTTAGGTGAGAGTTTTCACCATGTAGATTTCGTCTTTGATCGGAAGTTCTTTCTTAAGATTTTTGATATAAGGAAGAATCTCGCCCATCGGCTCGTAAAACTCACAATTTACCTGCATACGGCGGGCAACGGTGAAATATTTATAGAGCTTTTCTTCTCCGGATCGTTTGGACCATTTTTTCTTCGAACATTTTACGCGGAGAATGTATTTGTCTGCCTCGGATTCATACTGTCTTACGGTAACGCAGTGTAGGCAATTGGCGCAGTAAACTTTCTCACTCATCGGGGTTCCTATAAAAGTAGCGGTATTTTGTCAATTTTTCAGAAAAAAGCGCGAAGTCAAGCCGGAAGCAACGATCAGCGAGGTTCCGGAAGCCTCCGTCTCGGGAGGAAGAATTTCTTCCGCCCGAAGTGGATCTATCCTTTTTAGGCCTGAGCCGGAAGTTCTTCCGTCGAGCCTTGTTTGGAAGCGCCGAATTTCCAGAGGGCTTCCTTAAGGGAAAGATATCCGACGTAGAAAAAGCCGAGCGAATAGATCAGCAAAAATCCTACGATTTGCGGTTTTCCAAGAACAAAGGAAAGAACCACGGTTCCGAGACAGTAAATTCCCATGAGAAATTCGAGCACAACATGAAAGTCGAGAGGAACCGTATATTTCAGACGTTCTTTGATTACGTCGGTGTTCTTTTCGATTTTAAGTTTCGGAGTTCGTTTGAAGGAGGATTGAATTCCTAAGACGGCTTCCAACCAGGCTCTCGTATTTACGATGGCGATTCCCGTTCCGATCATGATCAAAATCGGAAGATAGACCATTCTTCTTTTCCAATCTTTATGAAGAGTTTTCTGAGAATACGCGTAGAAAATCATCGGACCGATCGATCCTACGGAAAGAATCGCCGCCGTCCCCATCAGAATTTCGATCGGAAGATCGTAAAAACTGAATCCGGACCAATAGTCCATCAACAGTAACGGAGCGCTAAAAAGGATATTGATCACCATCAACGGGTGAACCGAATAATTGATCAAGTGTACGATAGCTTCGGATTTGATTCTCCAAGGAAGATCCGCGCGAAGAATACGCGGAAGCAGTTTCACCGCGGTTTGAATCGATCCCTTGCACCAGCGGAACTGTTGCGATTTGTAAGCGGAAATCATCGCGGGAATTTCCGCTTTACATTCGATATCCTTAAAATAACGGAACTTCCATCCTTTCATTTCTGCACGATAGGAAAGGTCGAAGTCTTCGGTGAGAGTATCATGCTCCCATCCGCCGGAGTCGGTGATACAATCCTTTCTCCAGATTCCCGCCGTTCCGTTGAAGTTCATCCAAAGGTGAGAACCGTTACGAGCCACCTGTTCGATCATAAAATGACCGTCGATTCCGAACGATTGTGCTTTAGTGAGAACGTTGTAGTCCGCGTTTACGTGACCCCAACGAACTTGGACCATTCCAATATTAGAATCTTCGAAATAAGGTACGGTTTTGATTAAGAAGTCCGGATCCGGCATAAAATCCGCGTCGAAAATTGCGATGTACTGTCCGCGCGCCACCTTCATTCCGGCTTCCAACGCCCCGGCCTTGTATCCGGTGCGTTCCGCTCCGGAGCGATGCAAATGATGAATGTCGAACCCGAGAGATTTATAATGTGCAATTAATTTCCTGGACTTTTCCACGGTTTCGTCTGTGGAATCGTCGAGAAGCTGGATTTCGAGTTTGTCTTTGGGATATTTGAGCGCTGCGGTCGTTTCGATCAATCGATCTACAACGTAGAATTCATTATAAATCGGCAGTTGTACTGTGACTACGGGGAGATTCGGATCGTTTAAATCGAGGATTTTGTCTGGTTCCGATTCGCAATATGTATGGTTCTTTTTGTAGAGATATACCATGATATAGGTATGAATCCCGAAGAAAAAGAGAGCGACGATGTCGATCCCATAAATGGCCAAAAACAGTACAGTTACGACGGTCAGCATGATGTAAGCCAGAAAAAATTCTGCCTTTTAAAAGTCAAAGGTTTTGCACCGCAAAAAATTTTTAGTTTTTAAAAGCGAGGTCTTTCTTTTTTTATACGGGGGCTAATGTAGGAACTCCTCGCGCCGATACTTTTCAATGGATGGACAACAACCTCCCTGGTTTGAGTTCTTCCACTGCGAATTTTCATTTTGAAACGGACGGGGGGCGAAAGTTGTACCGTCCCCTTTTTTTGTACGGGCTTTGGTTTCTGGATTTCGTGGATTTGTTAGAGTTCCCACAAACAATACACGGATTTGTCTTTTTACATCGATCTATTTTGGATTCTTGTGTGAGTTCCCGCACAGTTTGGGACTCATTCTATTTAAAGAACAAAGTAATGCGGGAACTCACACCATTTCCCGGAAAATCCGCGCCAGGGATGATCGACGCGGGGTCGGGCTGTTCGGAACGAACGACCGAAGAGCACTTCTATTTCTACCCGTAAGGAGAAATATTGAGTTTAGAGCCCGGTGGTGGGGCGCTGGTAAGCGAACCTAAAACCAAACCGCATGCAAGCCAAAGTGAATTTCCGCCAACCATACCAACCATACGCCCGGACCTTCCCCTACTCCGCATGCGACAGAATTTTCTTGTAAAAACCCGACTTTGCGGGAACTCTTACCGAAATGAATCCCACCCTTGTCGGACTCTCCATTGCGTTCTTCTCGGTTTTGATCGCGATTTTTTTGGAGGGAGCGCACTTTCTTTCCTTTTTTAAAATCTCCGCCATTCTGTTGATCCTGGGAGGAACAGCCGGTGCTACGTTTGCCAGTTTTTCCTTAGAGCAAATCAAAGATTTGATTCTCAATTTACAAACTGCAATCTTTCCGGGACGCAAACTTCCTTTGGGTGAATTGTTTTTGGACTTTGCCGAGCGCGCTCGCAAAAACGGCCTTCTCTCCTTGGAAGACAATTTGAAGTCGATCCAGGATCCGTTTCTACAAAAGGGAATTCAGCTCATCGTGGACGGCACCGATCCGAGAGCCGTGGAGGAAATTCTCTTCGAATCGGCCATTTCCATGGAGGAGAAAGAAGGGAATTCGGCGAAAATCCTGGAAACAGCGGGTGGCTTTTCTCCGACCGTAGGAATCATCGGAACCGTCATGGGTCTTGTCGGAGTTTTGGAAAATCTCGGCGCGGGAACCAAAGCGCTGGGAGAAGGAATCGCAACGGCCTTCATTGCGACTTTTTACGGAATCGCTTTTGCCAATCTTCTGTTTTTTCCTCTCGCGAACCGAATCAAGGCTTGGTCCAAGGAACAATCCGATCGAAGACAAGCGATCATCCGCGGCGTCATCGCGCTCCAAGGCGGGGACAATCGTAGAATTCTTATGGAAAGAATGACACCCTTCCTCGACTAACGGAACGCCTACGCGTTCCCGGTTTTTGCAGGGAGTTCCCGCAAAATAAGAATCGGCTCTGCGCACGGCTCTCGCACACGAAAATGATTCGTTTTTCGTGTGAGTTCCCACACCACTTTTTCCGACAAAACATCCGCTCTCAAAAACCGATTGCAATGCGGCGCGATTTCAAACCGATCGTCGCGCCGACCCGCTCCTTTTTTCCTACAACGGTCGTCCATCCGCAGAAAACTTGTTTTCTTTCTAAATCGTAGAGGTGCTTTTTTCTCCATGCCCGCTCTACAAAAAACGCTCGGCGCCTTTCATCTCTGGGGAATCTCCGTCGGCCTCGTAATTTCAGGCGATTATTTCGGTTGGAATTTAGGATGGGCGCATGCCAACTTTTGGGAATTTCTGACGGCCGTTTCCATCGTGGCGATCTTTTACTCCTGTTTTTCCCTATGTTTTACGGAACTGGCGGCCGCGATTCCGCACGCAGGAGGACCTTCCGCGTATGCACGCGTCGCCTTAGGGCCCTGGGGAGGATGGATCGCCGGCTTTTTCACTTTGGTGGAATTCGTCCTTGCCCCTCCCGCGATCGCCTCCGCACTCGGAGGATATTTTCATTTTCTAGTTCCGGAAGTTTCCGTCTCGGTTGCGTCTAACGTGTTTTTTCTGATTTTGATCGGAATCAATCTTTTAGGAATAAAACAGACCGCACGTTTTGAATTGTTCGTCACGTTGACCGCAGTTCTCGGATTGGTATTCTACTTCGCGGCCGTGTTTCCCGGATTCGAAGCCGCCAAAATAATCGGCCCCGGAAATACATTCCATTTTTTGAATCTATTTCCCGCGCTTCCGTATGCGATCTGGTTTTTTCTCGCCGTGGAAGGAGTGGCCATGACGGCGGAAGAAGTAAAACGACCCGAAAAAGACATTCCGTTAGGTTATCTTTCCGGCATAGGAACCTTGGTTCTGTTGGCATTCGGAGTGTTGTTTTCCACCGCTGGAGTCGTCTCCGTAGATGAGGTCGCGCGCCTCGATTACCCGCTTTCATTCACATTAGGAAAATTGTATGGAGCCGAAACCTGGATCGTTCGCGCGTTTACCGGAATCGGGCTTTTCGGATTGGTCGCCTCCCTTTTAGGAATCATCCTCGGATATTCCAGACAGATCTACGCCCTTTCCAAAGAGGGATATCTGCCGGAGACACTCTCCCGCCTGACTCGTAAAACGAAAACTCCCTACTACTCCATTCTTGCGGGAGGAATCGTAGGTTTGACTTCGCTCCAATTCGGAGATACGGGACAACTGATCACTCTTTCCGCGTTCGGGGCATGCGGAATGTACTGCGTCAGTATGATTTCCTTTTTCCGATTTAAAATGAAAAACCGGAATCGCGCGACAACGTATCAAGCCCCCCTGTATCCGGTTTTACCGATCGTGGCCTTGGTTTTAGGATTCGTCTGTTTTATTACGGTAGCAGTTTATAATATACTTTCGTTCTTGATCTTAGCCGGCGGACTTCTTTTATCGATCCTGATACACAAGTCGCGAGGAGGATTTAGAAACGAAAAACTTTCGGAGTCTTCCTTATCCGCGGAAACGAAGGAAGGCATTTTAGCGAGAGGAGACACGGATTTTTAACTTAGATAGAGGACGACTCACACGATATCGACGTTCAGCTCGGCGAGGATGTCCGCGATCTCTCGTTTGCTCCGAACTTCCACGAGCCGCTCCTCTCCGAATTCGTCCGCTTCGAGACGAACCACAAAGTAACCGGCTTCGTCTTCTCCCCGCAAAGCGCTCACATCCAAATTGATCAGTTCCTTATCCTCTTCCAAAACTGGAGTCAAAAGAAGATAATGATTCTCGTCGATCTCCAGCGCCTCGGCGACTAAAAACGGATGTGAATTCCCTTCCTCGTCCAAAAGTTGAACCGTTTCACCGTCGGATTCCTCGTGATCCCGGAATTCCTCTTCCGAATTGGAATCGTTCGTGCTCATACGTTCCTTGTTTGTGAATCGGAATCGGATGCGGAATTAAAATCCGAACTCGGTTTCGAAGCGGGATCGGCGGCTCCGTCGAACTCGAACGGAAGTTTGTTTTTTTTCGCGAAATTACATTCCCTACACGCGGGAACCAGATTGGCCTTGATGGACTTTCCTCCCTTGGCGAGGGGAATCAGATGATCCATCGTCAATTCTTCCGGAGAGAATTTATTTCCGCAGTAGTGGCAAACTCCGGCGCCTTTTTTCTTTTTCCACCACGGCGTTTTCTTCAAATCCTTGGCGATTCTTCTCTGTTTGGAAAGTTCCTCTTCGCTGATCCAGACGATCGGTTCTTCGGGTTCTTGATTCATGAGAAAATTATGATTTTCTAATCTTTATAAATTCCCCAATCGGAGCCTGGCCCGGAAAGGGAAAGTTTGACGGATTCGGTTTCGGTCTTCGCATGAATCCCGTGCGAACAACCGGACGCGGTCAATAGAACCGTGTCTCCTTTGGAAAGTTCCTCCCCTTCCAACGCGATTTTTCCCTCCAACACGATCAGGATTTGAAACAACGGATCCCGATAGAGAGAAGGGATCGTAAACGATTTGCCCAAGGCGGAAAGTTCCAGGGTTTCCATACAGAACTTATCGTTTGCCGTTAGACGAAACCGCTTTCCGTCCGTCCACTCCTTCGGCTGAGGAACGAGAAAATCCCCGTCGTTCGGACCGTCGTAATCCAGAACGTCCAGGGCCTTATCGAGATGTAACTCCCTAGGTCTTCCGTAATCGTAGACTCGATACGTGGAATCGGAGGATTGTTGCACTTCCATCAAAAGGATTCCCGCGCCGATCGCGTGGATTCTACCAGGATTCAAAAGAAAAGAATCCCCAGCGCGCACCGGAATTTCCCGAAGTAGTTCCTCCGCTTTGTGTTTTTCCACGAAGTCCCGAAATTCTTGCCGATCCGTTTTGCGCGAAAAGCCGCAGACGAGTTTGGCGCCAGGTTCCGCCTGTAAAACGGTCCACGCTTCCTTTTTTCCGGCGCTGTCCGGATCGAATTTTTCGGCATACTCGTCGTCGGGATGAACTTGGACCGAAAGTTTTTCCTTTGCGTCTATGAGTTTAATCAGAAGAGGAAACGGTTTTCCGAGAAACGATTTTCCGAGGATCGCCTCCGTATTTTTTTCATACGCGTCTCGAAACGTTTTGCCCGCTAAGTTTCCGTTTTTTATGATCGAGAGTTCGTTTCCGTAATCGGAAATTTCCCAGGATTCACCGATGTTTCCTTCGGGGATGGTTCTTCCGGGTAACTCGCCGAGTTTTCTACCGCCCCAGATTCTTTCTTTGTAAATAGGAACAAAACGGAGTACCTTTTGCATACGACCTATTTTTTCTCTCCTTCCAGAAGTTCAATTTTTACTTTCAGACGGTTTTTCTTAAAATGAACGAATCCGTCCGGCTTTAAACCGGAAAGATCCAGTTCGTAAATTTTACCGGGAATCAGTTTTCCTGCTTCGGCCTCGAGATTAAGATTGCGAAAACTCTTATATGTTCCTTTGCCTCCGCAAGAATCGCAGAACACGTTGGAACCTCTGCAATCGGGACACAATACCCGAACGACGAGCGGAATTTTCGCGGAGATCCGCAGATTCAACTCTTCATGAGTTAAGAGAATTCTAATATCGTAAAATATTCCGGAATATCGTTTGCGTTCCCGGTTTCTCATACCGGCACGGAGAAGACCGCGTTTGGCGAATTCCACCGCCTGGCCCGCGTATAAAATTCGCGAAGCGGGGATCTGTTTTTTTTTCGGAGAAGAAGCCGATCCGACCTTCGGGTTCGAAGCGCGCATCCGAAACAGAATCTCGGGATGACGAGCGAGATATTGCAGATCGTATTCCTTTCTCCGCAAAGGATGAGTGAGGACTTGATACGAGTACGCCAGTTTTTGAAAAAGATCGGAGGAGCCTGTTTGTCTGTTATCCGGATGAAAAATTTTCGCCAATTCCCGATAACGCGATTTTACTGCTTCCAAGGAAGAAAGCGGAGAAAGACCCAGATTTTTATAATGATCCGGGAAATCGAATTTCGGTCCCGGTTCATTCACGAAACTTCCTCAATCCTTGGGAAGATCTTCCTGGTACGGACCGCCGTTCTCCACTTCTCTAAGAGTGGTTTCCACGTCTTGCGCGCTGGTTCTGATGCTTCCTTCCACATACTTATCGATTCTGCGAATGATTTCCAAAAGATTGGTTCTGTAAATCCGAACGAGTTTCACACGTTGTGCGGGTTCCCGAATGGTGGCCACATTATATACCGTTTGTTTGGTTCCGGAATCCGTTTTTTTCTTGATCACGAGTTCGATCGCATCCGGGGTTTGTTCGGCGGTCACTTTATCGTTTTTGAGAATACTGATTTCCTCGTCTTGAGCGCGCATCTTGGAAATTAATGATTTCCTGCTCCAAAAAACGATGGATTCCAATTTTAAGGGAGAATTTTGAGCGTTCCCTCCGCTGACTTTTAGAACGAAACGCAAATCCAGCATATAACGGTTTCTGCTTTGCGGAATTTGATCCTCATACGCGGGGATAAACTGACTATAAAGATTGTCCTGGATCTGTTTTCTTCGGTTGAGAAAGGCAAGACGGCTTTCGATTCTTTTGTGAAAATCCGTGATATCCTTGCCGAGAATTTCGAGATCCTTCACTTGACCGGGTTCATACGGAAGAATTTTCACTCTTCCATCCGATTCGAATTCTTGAGCGGAAATTCCGGCGATCGCGGAAATAAAAATCAGAATATAAAATAAAGAGACTTTCATATATAGTTTCCAGACAATCGTTCTTTAATAGTTTCGGAGGTTCTGGGAATTTCCCCATAATTTTATCAAAAATAGATTGAACTTATCGTCAAATTCTGGGAAAAGGGAAGGAAAGGATCGGTATGGAAATCAATCATAGAAAGTCTGGAGAAACAAATATTGTAAGTCTTTCGGGCAGTCTGGACATATATACATCCATCGATCTCAAAACCTTTTTCGAAACCAATATCAACAAAGAAAATAAAAACGTAGTCGTAAATCTGGAAAAACTCAACTACATCGATTCCTCCGGAATCGGAATGCTCATCAAACAACTCAACTATGTGCAGGACTTAAACGGCTCTTTTTTTATCGCCAACATGAAACCGGCGATCGAAAAGGTGTTTAAGGTAGCCGGATTGACATCGTATTTCAAGACAATCAGCCCCGCCGAATTCTCGTCCAATTTTCCTTAAGATCTCTATTTTTTAAAATTTCTCCGGTCGAATTTCCGGTCGCGGCAAAAACGGCGTGGGTGATCCTACGTTTTTTCGGAATACGGAAAGACTTCCGACCGGATTTTCGAAGGATTTTTCGATTTGGAAGGAATGGGATAGGATCGATTCGAGTCCGTTTTCCCGAAGAGATGTTTCGCGGGGAGTTCCTACATTCCAACGATTTACGAGCTTCGGCTTTGTAGTTTGTGACGACGTTTACCGTTCAAAATACCGCCGTTACACTCTGAAATCGCCAAGCCTATCCGTTCCCACTTCCGCGAACCCGATTCATTCATCGATAAAAAACGTCCCAGATTCCCCAAAACCGACCGAGTTCCCCGGCGTTCGGAAGAAGTCGGAAGTCCATTCTCCCTTCGATCAGCTCGCCCGGATCCACGCGAAATCGAATCGGAAACTGATTGGAATACCCGTCGCCTCCGGGAAAACGCACCATCTTTTTTAGGATTCCGTTCATAAAAATCCGCAATTCTCTCGGCTTCAAACCCTTAGGACGCTCGGTGAATGTAAACTGAGTGAGATCCAACTGAACGTAAATCGGCTCGTTCCGGGAAGGATCGGCGGTCAGATAAAAACGCAGACCTTCCTCGGGAATCATTCTGCAAAGCCCGTCCAACAAATGTCCCGTCCCGGCTCCGGGCGCAGAATCGGGTCGATCCCGCTCCAACTGCATTCCGTTGTGAATCGCCCAGGTCGAAAGTTCCGCGAAGGTTCGAAAGTCCTCCGACCGAAGCGGCTCGCCTTCTTCTCCCCGATGATCGAAGTTGATGAATTTTTTAAATTTCGGATTTTCTTCCGACCGTAGAAACCCCGTATTGGTAAAAGTCAGACAAAGAAATATAAGAACGAATCGATAGAAAAGCATCTACTTTAATATCGACAGGATCGGAAAGAATTTGATCACAATACGGACCCTGGAACAACCGGAAAAACGGATTCGGAACGAGTGTGTGGTCACGCTCGGAAATTTCGACGGAATTCATCGGGGACATCAGGCGCTTTTGGATCGGGTCCTCGCCGTTTCCCGGGAAACCGGTCTTTCGTCTTGTGTCGTAACCTACGACCCCAACCCCGCCGTGGTTCTCGGCAAAAATCCTGAATTAAAAAGTTTGATGAGCCTTTCCGACAAAACGGATTGGATCGCCGCAAGGGGAATCGACTATCTCGTAATCCTTCCTTTCGACAGACTCCTCGCGGAAATGAGCGCGGAATCCTTTTTGGAAAACATACTTCTTCGAGATCTGAAAGCCAAAAAAATCGTCATCGGATTCAACCACTGTTTCGGTAAGGGAAGACGCGGGAACTACGATCTTCTTTTAGAATATTCTGAAAAACTAAACTACTCCGTGGAAAAAGTGGACCCCGTGTATTTGGGGGAAGTAAAACTCTCCAGCTCCTATCTGCGAGGACTGATCGCGGAAGGAAAAATCGTCGAGGCGGAAACTTGTCTCGGAAGACGTTATTCCGTCGAAGGCGCCGTCGTTTCCGGTCACAAACGAGGAAGAACCATCGGATTTCCGACGGCTAACGTAAAGACGGATTCGGACCTACTTTTACCGGGCATCGGAGTTTATGCGGGAACTACCACCGTTGACGGAGTCGAATACCCTTCTATGATCAACGTCGGTCGGAACCCCACGTTCGGAGAAAATCCGCTCACGCTCGAATCGCATATCTTCGACTTTCAAAACGACATTTACGGGAAAACGGTGCGCATAACGTTTACGGAGAGAATTCGGAACGAGGCAAAATTCGAAGGAATCGAGGCGCTCGTCGCCCAATTGAAGAACGACGAAACTCAAAGCAGAAGAATTCTAAAAAAACTGGGCGCCCCTTCCTGATTCCATCGGTTGCGAGTCGGAACACTTCGCGTAGGTAAGACCGAAAATTTCCTGCCAGCTGCTTTCGATTTCCGAAGTGTACCAAGGTCCCAGCCATTCTTCCAAAGCCGCGAGCCAGGCCTTTTCCAAAACCGGAATTTCCTCCGGGTTTCCGCAGATCTTAGTACAATGAAATCCGAATTGTTGAATCGATTTGTCGAAATAAAATTCCTGAGACGCCGAAATCACGATGTCCCGAACCGCATTCATGAAATTTCTCGCGTCGTCGATCTTAAGCACTTCGAAGATTTTTTCGTATTTAGGAGTTGTTTCCTTCAGAGATTCAAAAAATAATTCCGCGAATTTAATCTTTTCCAAATTGATAATATCAAAGGATTCACTGATCCCTTTTATTTGTTCTTTGCTGATCTTCATTTTAGGCTCGCCGAGTTCGTTTTTTATACTGCCTAAAGAATACTCGTTCACGAAAAAATATGCCTCCGAGTTTATAAACTGAAGTAAGCGAAATACGAAAACGGACAGGCCTTATTCTCCAAATGGATCGAAATCATAGAAATAACATTCGTTCTTTCACGATCAATCCCAGATGACGGAAATTAATTCGTTATATCGACCGGAAGAAAACGATTGAGCAAGCGAAGGAAGAGCTTTGGTTCGATCGGTGGTTCCGTTGATATTTCCGGTAAAAATCGCGAAAGAAATTTCTTTCCTGATAACGATCCCGGATTTTACGTTCGACGGCGATGGGGAAAGGGACGTCTCCGACTTTCGTTCGCAATCGATTCGAATTCGGATCGGATCGAAAGACGAACTTACGACTCGGACGACGATCTGTAATCGGTTCGACGATTCCGAACGATTTGAGAAACCTTAGGTAAATAAGTATTTTATTGTTTAAAATCCTTCGTCCAAAGCAATACTTGGGTGGGAATTCCGATTTGCGGACGTATTCTCCGACTTCGGAAAATTTGCGGCGACTCGACGGATTTTTTTTTCGAATGAATTATTATCTCTACTTTCCTCTTGCCGCATTGTTCGCCAATACGGTTTTCATCGCCTTCGTATACGCGAGAAGGACCGGCAACCCCGTCATCCGCTCCTATCTTATCTATTCGATTTCGCTCAACGCGTGGCTCGGTACGTATCTCTTTACTTGGTCCTCTCCTCCGGAAGAATGGATGACCTGGTCCTTCAAAATTCTTTCCGCGACCTGGCTCCCCGTAGGTGCGTTGTATCTCGAGTTCGTCTACGCTTTTTTAAACCGAACTCCCGGACCCTTCCTCTGGTTTTTTAGAATCGGAATTCCGATCTCATATCTTCTCACGGTATCCACGGATCTCGTGATCCAAGGGAAGGTTTCCTACTACTGGGGATATGAAAACGAACCCGGTCCATTGTATCTTTACGTGATCGTCGCCTTCGTTGCGTTCCCCGGATTTTTAGGCCTCGGGATTCTCACGAAAGCGTTTCTGTTTTTACGCAAAGACCTAAGAAGACAAATCGGTCTCGCGATCCTCGGCACCGCAATCGCCATGTCTTTGAGCGTTTATTCCGAAATTATAGAAACGGACGCACAGGGAAGACTTCTTTCCGTGCCCTTGACTCCCATAGGAGTGGTCGTCCAATCCTTTTTGATATTCATCGCGATCACACGCTACGGATTTCTGCGCATCAACATCGAGGGACTTGCCGTCGAACTTTTCCGGGACATCCACGACGGAATGATCCTCGTAAAACGGGATCGTTCCCTATTTTTTATCAACGATTCCGCGATTAAAATATTAGGAATCGATAATGCTCTTCCGGCGTTTTTTTATCCTTCCGATTATCTGAAGGGATATCAGGAAAGCCCCAATCATCTTGCCAAGGAATACCGACCCGTATTCAACCGAAAATGTAGAGGTGTGGAACTGACGCGTTCCGATATAGAACTGGCCGGCAACGAAAGCGGTTATCTTTTTATCCTTAGGGACATCACCGAAAAGATAGAAACCAGGGAGAAGATAGAAAACATCTATTCCGCGATCAGCAAGGATTTGGAGATCGCGAAAATCGCGCAAACCTCTGCGATATCGACCAAGTTTCCGGAAAGTTCCGAATACAAGTTTCATTCCCACTTTCAACCGTTCGAATTGGTGGGAGGGGATTTTTTACGCACGTTGGAAAGATCCGACGGAAAGTTGGACGTGTTTTTCGCGGACGTTTCCGGACACGGGGTTTCTTCCGCTATGGTCGCGGGAATGTTGTCCATTTCTTTCCAGCTCGTATCCGAAACGAAAGGTTCGCCCAGGGAATCTCTGGAGAAAATACACGAACTCCTCCGTAACGCGGTCTTCAACCATCACGTCTCCGCCGTTTATCTTTCCTTCGACCCGAAAACAAGAATATTAGAATATTCTTATGCAGGACATCATCCGATACTCGTTTTTCGTGAAGGAGAGATCGTATCCTTGGACGGAACCGGCAGGATTCTTCTGATCACCCAGGAAACGGAACTGTTCAATTATTCGTTTCAGCTGCGAAAAGGGGACGTCCTCTTTCTCCATTCGGATTGTCTTTTTGAAGTCAGAAATTCCGAAGGAGAGATTTTAGGCTACGAAACGTTCTTGGATCAACTCGGAGAAATCGCGCTCCATACTCCTTCGCAAATTCTCAAAACTTCGATCGACAACGCGCTTGCGTTCGGACGCGGAAAATTGACGGACGATCTCGCCGTCCTGATCTTGGAGGTGTTTTGAGAAGATGAATCCGTACGCTCTCATACCGTTCACCGCACTATTGATCAACGGTTCCCTTTTCGCTTACGTGAGTTCCTTAAAGGGAAAATCCAGAACCGTGGATCTGTATCTTCGTTTTTCGTTTCTGCTTTCCCTCTGGCATATCGCCCTCATCCTTTATTGGTCTTTCTTGCCCGGCGATCTTCCCGTTTTAGTGTTCAAGGTCTCGTCTTTCGCCTGGATCTTTATAGGTTGTCTTTTTTTCGAATTCGCGGTCCAGTTCACCGGTTCTTCGTTCCGATTTCTGATTTATTTTTTTAGGGGAATCTCTCTAGTTTCCTTTCTCGTGTCGATCGGAACCGACCTTGTGATTTCAGGCACGTATCGCGCGTATTGGGGGGACGTAATCATTTCTGGTCCGTTGTATCTTCCCATCAGCAACTTCGTGGTCGGCGTTCCCACGTTAGGCGGTTGTCTGATTCTGATCGTGAAAAGTTTCCGTTCCTCCAATCCGTTGCTGAAAAAACAATCCAGATTGGTCGCCTACGCGACCGTGATCACATATCTTTCCAGCTTCGTAACAACTCTGCTTCCCAGGTATTTCAACTCCTCTCTCACCTTTCCGCCGTTAAGCGGAAGCGCCGCATTGTTTCAGTCGATTTCCATCTTCGTCGCAATCCGTAAATACGGTTTTATGGATTTAAAACTGGAACACGTCGCTCTCAAACTTTATTCGGAAATCCGGGAAGGTGTACTCCTTCTTTCCTCCAAGGGAACGCTTCTTTTTTCCAATCTTTCGGCGCGGCGTATGTTGTCGCTTCCCGAAAACGTTCCGACGGGGACGTCGATCGACCTGCGGAATTATCTGGACGGATTCCCTTCGGATTCCTATTTCGAACGCAAGGAGTTTGCAAATCTGAGAATCGTCGAAAACGACGGCGAGGAGCGTTCTTTCGAGGAGTTTGGTCACACTCCCGAATACAAATATCTGGAGGTTTCCTCTTCCTCCATTCCGCTTTCGGGAAACAAAGGCGGTAAAGTGTATATTCTGCGCGACATCACGGAAAAAAAGGAATCGCTCGAGAAAATTAGAAAATTATTATATAGACTGGATCTGGATCTCGACCTCGCGCGCCATATACAGGAGATGATCACGACTAGGGATTTTCCTGATTCGCCCGATTACAAAATCTATTCGCACTTTCAGCCCTACGTAAAAGTGGGAGGCGATATCCTGAAGGTGAAAAAAGAATCGGACGATAGTCTTCATATCCTGTTCGGGGACGTTTCCGGCCACGGAATTTCCGCCGCTATGGTGGCCGCGATGACTTCGATCGCATTCGACGCCGCGACGAAAAGGACCAAGTTCACGGACGAAAACCTTCTGTTTATGCACGGTTTATTGAAGGACACGATCACGTTGCACTTTCTTTCCTCCGTATATCTACGTTACGTCCCTTCCGAAAGAAAATTAGAATATAGTTATGGAGGTCACCATCCCGGCCTTTTGATCCGCAACGAAAAATGCGAAGTGATAGAGGGTTCCGGCGGGATCCTCTTTGCGATCGCTTCCCCAAAGATCCACAGATACGAATTGACTCTTCAAAAAGGGGATCGTGTTCTTCTTTATTCGGACGGACTTTTCGAAGTGCGCAACGCGGAGGGAAACATATTGGGAAGAAACCAATTTTTGGAGGCGGTCAAATCGTTGATAAGCGAAGACACTTCCTCCATGATCCGCTCTCTTCTCTCCTACTCCGGTTCTTACGGAGCGGGAGAGATGTCCGACGACGTTACCGTTTTTTGTTTGGAAATCCTTTAGGCGATTTTTTCCCGGATCAACTTTAGAAAAGGAAGAAACTCGTCTAACGCGCTCGGAAGTTCGTATTCGATGGAATCTCCGGCGCGTATGATGTCCTTTTCCTCGAGTGCGACCGCTATCGCTGCGAGGATCTCGTTCAACTCGCCCGTTTTTTCCTCGAAGCCGATTCCGTCGATGCGTATCTCGGAGAAATCCAGGTCGGGTTTTCTCAACTTCAAAGTGATGAACGAAGTCAATAGGACGTTGATCTGTGATACGGCTTGAGTCAAAAGTTCCGAAGCGACCTCGTCCTTTCCCGATTGATACGCTTCGTTTACCTTGATAAAACTTTCCTTAAGCGCACCCACGTTGCCTATGAACGTATTCAGAATTTCCTTCAACGTAGGCAGATCCAGATCGAGAACCTGAGTTCTCGCGACAAGATCCATGACGAAAAGTTTCAGATCGCGCAGATGTTCCAGGAAGGTTTCGATGTTGTCCGTGTTATCGAGGGCAGTGCTGAGTTTCGACACTTCGGAGACGATCGCCTCTACGCTATTTCCGGTTCCCATCGGTTTTATCTGATCCAATTTCAGGTGCAACATATTGGAAGCGGAACGAAGTACGTTCTGGATCCATCGAACTCCGTCAGACAATTCCTTGGTTTCCTTTTCGGTGAGTGAATCCCTTCCGAACAAAGTCGATCCGACTTTATCCACGTAAAGATCCAATTCGTGTAGTGTGGAAACGAGAAAGTCCATCTCTTCCCCGACGATAAATTCCATTTTACCCGCGGACTCGATTCCCTGTTCGTTCATCGTAGAGGATTGGAACTCTATCCCGTCCACGGTGCAGCCCAGAAGATATTTCCCTTTCGACTCCACCCACTTGGAGATTTCTCCGAATACCTCTCCGAGTTTTTTTTCGTCCTCGAGAGAACTATCTAACAGATGTTCGTTGATGTAAATTTCCATTTTATTATCCTCTCCGCGTTATTCGCTCTTTGCGCCTTTTAGATTGTTATTGAGATACGCACCGACGGCTTTATTCCTGCCCACACCTTGTTCCATGTAAAGGAATTTGGATTTCAGTTTTTTTTCGTAACTCACGAGATGGTTTTCGAATTCCTTGATCTTCTTGTTGTTGTCCGCGACCTGTTCTTCGAGCATCTTAACCTTACCCGATACGAAACCGCCCGCGTACTGAGTGTACGGTTTTATGTGTTCGAGAAGATCGACCGCGACTCCAGTGTCCATCCTCGCGTCCGAGTTGGTATCGATCGCGAATAGGCCGCGTACTGCGTCCGGATTTTCGGAAAGTTTGGCCTTCAGTTTTTCCTCGTCCAAAACCAGGAATCCGTCCTGAATATCGGCCCATTTGCTGCCGACGGAACCGGTGCTGATTCCGATGTCGCTTAACATTCTGATGGAATTTTCTCCGCTGGTCGGATACGAGGAACTGGCCGCGGTCTTCATTCCCGCGATCAGACGCAAAACGGTATGTTCTCCGGATAAAAGACCGGTTTTGGTTTTTCCTTCCCAAAAGGTCTGCCCGATTTCGCCTCCGTCCTCCTTTGCGTCCTTAACCTGCGCGTTTTTATCGACGGCCGTGGAGTCTTTGGAAAACTTAAGCACCGTGTTGTAGGCGGCCACGAACTCCCTGATCATTTCAAGGCCCTTGTCTGAATCCGTTTTGATATCCACGTTAACCGCGCTTTCGGTTTTTTTGTGAAGATTGAGAGAAACCCCGTCGAGTACGTCGGTGAGACCTTCGTTTTTCGGCCGATTGACTTCGATTCCGTCAACGAGAAAAACTGCGTCCTTCGCTTCCACGATTTCTTTGGTCGGCTTTGCTCCGCGTAATTCGCCGGGAACGACGATCCTAAACGATTCCACGTTAACCGTCTTTCCGCTCGAGTTCGCGAAAAGAATCTTATGCGCCTTTTGACCGGAGGGGAAATTTTTCAGGACGAGGACGAGTTTTCCCTCCTGTTTGGAAGGACTTTCGAAAATCATCTTTTCCTTGTCGTTTTCTTTATAAAGAATTCCTAATTCTAGTTTGTCTTCGGGAGCGAACGCGACCTGTGTGAGAATTTCTATCTTCGCGTTTTTTTTCAGCTCCGTGGTCGGAATTCCGAATTGAAAGGAATTCGAGTTCGTTATTTCGAGAATCTTTTTTCCGCCCTCTTCTTTGAAGACGGGTTTGGAATCGGCGGAGGCTCCGTATTTTTCCGCCTGAAAGACGGAGATCTGATCCGCTTCCGGAAAAAGTTCGATCGACTTCGGAGGATCGGCCGGTTCCGTCGCTCCGACAAGACCTGCGGCCTGCAACACTCCCGCATCGTCCTCGAATTTTAACTTATGATCCTTGCCCGAAGCCGCTGCGATCAGGGTAAGAACGTAGTTCTCCCCGTCCACTTTCACCAAACCGGTGTTAACGAGTCCTGCCGCAGAGATTTTTATGATGGAGGCGAGATCGCGGATCGTCCCTCCGGAAAATTCGACCTCTTTTTCGGAATCTCCGGAATGGATCTTGAAACTTCCCGCGGGTATCCGCTTGTTGACGTCCACCTTGTCTCCCGAGATCTGATGAAATGTGGCCAGTTCCTTGATCTCGATCTTACGTTTACCGGCGCTCGCGGAACGGGACGCGTCTCCGCTGACCACTCCTTCCGGTTCGGACACGATACTTTTCATCGCAAAAGGTGCGGTGAAGGATATGAGGGCTCTCGTTTTGTTTTGGAGGTCGGTCGTTACCGTTTTAAGATCGCTCCACGCTTTCACCTGCGCCTTGTTAAACGAATTCTGCTGTTCAAGCCGGCGAATGGGTTTCGCTTCCAATTCCACCAGTTTTTTTACGATCAAATTGGTGTCCTGACCGGAGCTGAGTCCGGGAATCGTAAATGCGGGCATCTTGTTCTCCTAAGTTCCTCATCGGTCGAATCGGAAAAAAGATAAGGGAAAATGAAAAAAACCGAAGCGAGAAAAACCGATTGCCGATCCTAGAATTCCGTGGATTTTAGTCCCCAATTTCGTAGGGGGAAGGAATGATATCGCCTGTTTTCGGGGAATTTTTAGGGACCTTCGTATTGATCCTTTTGGGCAACGGTGTGGTCGCCGGAGTCTTGTTGGAAAAAAGCAAATCCAAAGACGGAGGTTGGATCGTGATCACCGCAGGTTGGGCCTTTGCGGTCATTTTAGGGATTTTCACTTCGAATGCCTTCGGAAGTTCGGATGCTCACCTCAACCCTGCTGTCACACTCGCGTTCGCCGTACAAAACGGGGATTTTTCCAAACTTCTTCTCTACGTTCCGGCGCAAATCGCGGGCGCGTTCTGCGGAGCCGTAGTCAATTATTTGCATTATCTTCCTCATTGGAAGGAAACGAAAGATCGTGGAAAAATCCTCGCGGTTTTTTCCACCGAGCCGGCGATCTCCAACGCGACCTCCAATTTTTTCAGCGAATTTTTAGGAACCTTTCTTCTCATACTCGGAATCGTTTCCATCTTTTCATCGAGGATGTCGGGACTACAAACCCATATCGGAGCGTTTTTGGTGGGGATTCTTGTTTGGAGCATCGGACTTTCCATGGGTGGAACGACCGGCTACGCGATCAATCCGGCCAGGGATCTCGGACCCAGGTTGGCGCATTTTCTTCTGCCCATTCCGGGGAAGGGACCTTCGAATTGGAAATACGCGTGGTTGCCGATCGCCGCTCCTCTCGCCGGCGCCGCGACGGCCGGATTATTTATGAGATTTTTATAATATTATGTAATTTTTTTAAAGCCGGCATATTCGGTTTTTTACGGAAGCCCGCTTCGGAAATTTGTATGGTCAATAAAACGTTTCAGATCCTCCTTTTTACGGTCCTCATAACTTCGTTGTCGCGCTGTTATTCGAGTCCGCGTTATCTCCTTCGAGAACCCGTGGACGGCGTTCCGAAAGGTTTGGTCGTCTACGGGATTTTTCTATACGAAGAAAAGGAGGTTCCGCTACTGGGCAAACGATACGAGTATATCATTCCGTTTCCGATTTACACGACCCTGAAAAGAATCTGCAAACGAGAATCGGGTGTCACGGAGAACTGCGGAATCAATCTGGTTCGGGACGACGAAGGACCGGAAATCGCATTGGATTCGGAGAACGTCTTCCGACTCGCGAGCAGGACCGGATTGTCCTCGGACGGAAAATATTTTCCGTATCACGTGCTAGGCGACATGAACGGATCCTTTCATTACGAAATCATAAACATCGGTTCCTATTCGACCTCCAGCCGCGTCGGTACGGACGGAATCCGAAGGAGCGAAAGCAGTTATACGGATTACACCGTTTCCAATCCGGAACATTATCCTATCCTCGCTCCCGAACGAAAGATAGACTTTCGGGGGATTTACGCGTATCACGCGACGCATATAGACCGGGCTCCGTATTGGATCGGGAATTTGGAGGACGGAATTCCTATTTTAAAAAAACTGAATATTCCAAAACTCAACAAACACTTTTTCAACGGAAAAGAACCGAGTTTCGAAAACGCCCGGGAATACGCCCTCGAACTCCTAAGGAAGGACCAATCCGCAGGTTATTGGGGCAAGGAGTGAACCGCCTCCGATCCGACCCGCGATATTTTGCCATATACTTCCGGCCGCGTCCCGGCGAAACCGTGCCGGCAAGGGACAAACACACTTTCGTTACGCCGGGTCGCGCTCTCCGCTTCGGTCAAGTTATTTCCGCCATTACTTTAGAACATTATATTTTACTAATTTAAATAACTTGACCCCGCGTCGATCGCTCGCGGGGACGGGTTCGTTCCTTTACGATTTTCCGATATTCGTCCAACTTTTACCGCGGAATTCCTTTAAAAACGGTATTTTGCCGGGCAGGACCGCAGAGGACGCTTACTCTTACGCGGCACAATCGTTTCAAAATTGATTTTCGGATTTGTTGCGATTCCGTTCGGGCAACGTCCGTCTTAGATACGGTCCGATTGTGGTGGGGGTTCGCGCCGTTTTATTCTTTCGATTTCCGCGGGCTTTGGAGACCGTTTTTTGCGGTTTCGAAGACGAACGTTTCGGTTCGGGAAATTTTCGTCCCTCTTCTGCGGGCGGTCGGAACGCATGGTACGGATTGCGGAACGGGCAGTTTTGCGTTTGTACCTCGCGCTCGGCGTCGGAAATCAGCCGTGTATTTCCCGAATACGGCGAACGCTCCCGGATCGCGAAAAATTTACGTTCTACAAAAGAACAAGAGTCCGTCTAAAAAGTTTCGGTCCGAATTCTTCGGTGTCGAATGAAACAGTAAATTCAAAATTTATTTCCTAAATCCTGTTCTTCAGTCTAAGAAATGGACTCCAGGGAAAGAATAAATGAATAAGTTAATTCCATTCTTAATTTTGAATATATCATTTTCTATATACGGGGAAACTAAAAAGGTGCAATTTTTTGGAACGGCTACGGATTTAAATTCGGGAAAAATTCTTTATTACGATCATCACGAAGAAGTTTGGGAAAATGGTAATCACTCGTATTCAAAGATCCAATACAAGGATCCGGAGGGAAACGTTTTCGCAAAAAAGAAAATCGTATTTTCTAAAAATAAAATGATCCCGGATTTCCAATTGGACGATCTGCGAGACGGTTATTTGGAAGGCGGCACGTTCTTAAAAACCGGATCCGCGCGTCTATTTGCACGGAGATCGTCGGAAAAACCTTTGGAAGAAAAGACGATTTCGTTTTCGGAGCCCGCTTCGATGGACGGAGGTTTCGATTATTTTATCAGAGCTTATTGGGATTCGCTTCTGGAAGGCAAAACGGTTCGTTTCCGCTTTTTGGTTCCTGTGGAAAAAGACACGTTTGCATTTTCCGTCTCCAAAACGAAAACGGGAGATTACAAAGGTAAACCCGCTCTTTTTTTGAGGATGAAAATCGACAACGCTCTTCTTTCCGTTTTCGTAAAGCCGATCGATATGGTCTACGATATGGAGTCTAAAAGAATTCTAGAATACAAAGGCACTTCAAACATTAACAATGAACAGGGAAAAAGTCTCAACGTGAAAATCGTCTACGACTTCCGTTAACGTGCGTTTTTTAAGAAAATTTCCTTCGGCTGTTGTCCTTAGTCCGAAGGATTCGTTTAAAGAGGGATTCGTTTAAAATTGCACTCAAACCCTTGGGTCACACGATGACTCCGTTACGGTCCATCGTAACCGCCTAACAAACCACATGTGGACTGCTTGCGGAAGATCCTCCAACGATAAGTTCTTGGAGGTTTTTTCGTGTTTTTTTCCGTTACTAAGCCCGAAAAGAATGTTCGATTAATGAACGTTAGGTGCACGATCGTATTTTTTTTGTGGAAAACCGTTTTTGGACGAGGTACTATAAATCACTCTATTTCACCTCGGTCCAATTTTTTTTCCTTTCTTTCGTCCGGGATATTTTAACCGATTTTTTGTACTTGGATAAGATACAATTGATTAGGCGGTTACAATATTCCAAAATTTTTCGCACCCAAATCGATGAAAATTCGACATAGGCTCAGTTTTATTGCCGGAATCTTCTGTCGGTTTCATTTACACGGGTTTAGCTTTTTTTGGATTCGCAGAATTTTAAGTATCAGCCAAATACGAAACGATTACGGTTTAGTAACGGTTACTTTCTTGATCGGTGTGAGAGGGTATTTTTCAAACGTAAACCCGGCTTTCAAAAACGTATTCTTACAATCTTCAAGCCCGCTCGTATCCTTGTAATCCAGTTTCAATCTGTACTTTTCATCTCGTGTCAATAATCCTAAATAATGGGATTTTCCCGCTGATAAATTAAATTCATACGAATCCCCCAATCGAGTCGGACGATACCGATTCCGAGCCTGGTGTTGTTCAAATCTTCCTGGAAGAGTGTACGGATGATCACCTTTATAAATTAAAATAGAACATCCCGAAAAGCTGCCCGTTTGCTTATTGTATGATAAGCTAAAGATCGGTGTCTCGTTTCCAAACTCGGTTGGCATCCCAGGCGGAGGAAGTATGGAGACGTATAAAAACGCTGGATTTAACGGATTATTCACTTCATCATTAATAGGTTGTATATTTGAATTGATCAACAAAATCCCGGAGCCTTCCTTGTCTTTAAAGCCGTTCTCAGATATAAACTTTTCAAAACCCTCCACTTCACTCACATTCTCTATTTGCAGGGGCACTCGATAAAAAGTACAACCTAAACTCTGCAAAACAAACAATAAAATTATTATATTCCTCATTCAATCTATCCTTTTACTTTAGTAAGTCTTAATATTCCAGAATCCAGAATCCAGAATCTCTCAATGTCGTCTTTCTGTAAAAAGATTCATCTCAAAAATTCCAACTCTTCAATACATTGAAGAGTTGCTTCTGTCACCGACTTTGTCAAGGTAAGATCGAGTTTTACGGTTTTTTTACGGCACCAACGCGGTCATCAGCTGAATGTCCGTACGATTGGACCCTTTGCAAATTTTATGCTGGTTCACTATTGTGAAGCAGCTGTCTAAATCTCACCCGGAATGCGCTGAGGAGAGTCGTTACCTTCACTTCTCCTACCTCCAAGATTATCGAAAGACGAGTTCTTGGACTAGGGCAGTCATCGTGTAATTGAATCTAATAAAGTGTATACCATACTACCAAATACTTCTGAATTGGATATCATCCTATTATACTTTACTTTAACTGGAATATCTAATGTATTAATTATATATATATAACCCAGATCAATTTTAATTTCTTCTTTTTCAAGAATTTCTTTACCCGTAAATTTACGAAATGTCTTAAATTTAATTGGAATAGCGTTATATTTCTTTTCAAATATTTGATTCAAATTTTTTATTTTTTTAATTTTCCCATTATTAATTGAATATAACGCCACCTTGCCCTCTATTTTATCTAATGCAATTTTAAGTCCGTACGAAATTAGATATTCATTAACTACTGTAAATGGACAATTTTCAAATTCATAATTTTTATATCGATTCAATGAATATACAAATTCAACTTCATTCGAATCATTGATGTAATATTTAGAAGAACAGATAGCTTTACTTTTTTTTACTATTTCAATTGATGGAAAATTTATTCCGGTAAATCCATAATTATCCGCACGGCCGTAAAATCTCCCTTTTATTGTCTTTCCTATTTGATTCTTGATATCCTCTGTAAAATTAATCTCTTCCCCACTATCATTCAATTCGAATGCGGAAATTGTTGCCATATTTCGATTTAATTCCGTAGCAAACTCCTTTTCGCCACCAGAAGAGTTGATAAAACTATTATTTAAATAAATAACAGATGGTCGTAATTTTTTAATTTTATCGACCATTTTTATCAGACTATCTCTAAACTTCTTACGCTCCCCCATATATTCATCACTTTCTGCATCAATATCGACCAAAACAATCTTCTCCTTTTGATTCGATATCTCTTCCAATTTAGGATCAATATAATAATTGCATGATACTATGCTAATACCTAATAGAATGTATTTCACCATGCTCTTGTCCCAGTAGAAGAAGGCAAACTGCCTGTATTATTTTCAGATTTACCAAAATTAAATAGCCGATTCCAAAGATTTGGTTTAGTAGCCGCATATTCAGCAGATGCCCTAACAGCTTCAGTGCCATTCACGGTTCCTTTATAAGAATACTCTTCGCCATTCGGACCATAGATAAACTGCCTATGACCTAATCCATCTATCATAGCGTTTCCAGTCTTCGGATCTATCCAAGTAATAGGTGCGTTTTTTGAATCCAAGACCCGAACAGTCAGTTCACCGTATTGTGTTTGAATCTTATCGCCATCCTTTAATACTCTAACATTAGGTCTGCCATCTACACCCCCATTAGTAACTTCATCAGAAGTCGAACGAGTTTTCATTTCTCCGATCTGAGTCCATACCCATTCTCCCTTTTCATTTTGATGTCGTGCATAAACACCGGCTCCCATTGCTCCTTCTAAGCGATCTAACTGGTCAGATTCTTGCTTCGTTAATTGTACTCCACGACTTAACTTATCATAGTAATTATTCAATTTCTGCTTCATAATTTCTATAGGATTCTCTGGAACACTCGTATTATGCACAAGAATATTAGAATTTGATACAAAGTATGTATGGAAATCCTCTACATGAAAGTTATAAGTATCAATGCTATCAACTTCAACGCGATTGATTTCTTTAATTGTTATCTCTTTTAAATTGGAATTAACAACTCTATCTTTCTTAGTTAGATCCTTTGCTAAAACAAAACCTTTTTCTTTAATATAGAAAGGGTGTCCTTCAGTTGTTTCAATAATTGTATTATCTTCCAAACTTATTTTAATTAGTATGTCCGTTTTGTTTCTAAACACTTCTAAGACTTTTTTATAGCCCAACTCAAGAGTTACCTCATTGAATGCAAAGACAATATCTCCAACCTCAACATTCTCGATAGTTTTCGTATTATCCTGAGTTAAAATCTTTGTTCCTTTTACAAAACATGCTACTTCATCCATCGCAGCATTATAAAGAGCAATTGCATCCAATCCTCTCGCTGTAGTCCTGTCAACACCATTGTTCGCAGCCTTCCCTCCAAACAACCCCGTAATCCCGTCCCAAGCACCTGCAGCCTTGTTCCCGATCCAATTCCCAGCTCCCTTCACCGTATTCCAAGCGCCAGAAAAAGCACCGGTAATATTGTCCCACAACGTAGGTTCTCCCTCTCTACCCCCCAAGTTGTAACCCAAACCGTCCATGATGTTCAAGAACAGATTCCCTTGGTTCTTCTGA